>NZ_JBCGHT010000007.1:0-202375 GCF_039549175.1 Paenibacillus sp. 102
AGATCCAAAAGATCCAAGTACAGATCCAAAAGATCCAAGTACAGATCCAAAAGATCCAAGTACAGATCCAAAAGATCCAAGTACAGATCCAAAAGATCCAAGTACAGATCCAAAAGATCCAAGTACAGATCCAAAAGATCCAAGTACAGATCCAAAAGATCCAAGTACAGATCCAAAAGATCCAAGTACAGATCCAAAAGATCCAAGTACAGATCCAAAAGATCCAAGTACAGATCCAAAAGATCCAAGTACAAATCCAAAAGATCCAAGTACAAATCCAAACACAAATGACGATTCAAAAGTTCCACCTACTGAAGAAAATGATAAGCCGACATCAATGCTTCCTAATACAGGAGGAACATCAGCAGAAATGATTTCAATCGTTGCAGGTATGATATTATTCGTTTTAGGTGGAATTCTATTCACTCGACAACGAATAAAGTAATAAAAAAGCTTTAGATTATTGATTACACTGTAATCTGAGTAGCAGACAAATTAAAAAATTACTATTGATATTACTCCCTTTAGGTAGATATTCAAAAAAATTCACGATAAAGTGAAGGGAAGAATGCAACCTGAAGGGGGTTTTTCTATGACGAAATTAGAAATAGTATTTTGTAAAGCTTTGTTCTTGGATGGTTGCAGCAGTAGCTCCTGTCCAGCAAAAGTTAATACACCTGCAAGAATTGTCTTTTTATAATAGAAATGCCTTCTTATCAAGTATAATCATTATTTTTATATTTAGTTATTGTTATATTTAGTATTATACATGATAATACCTTGAAATAAATATGCTTTTATGCATATTTATTTTTTTTTCAACAAAAAAGCCACCATTTTGGAGTGGGTGGCTTTAGTGATAATTAAGCTGCTTTTTCCTCTGTTTGTACAACTGGTTTTTGAAGAACATCATAAACACCAGTACCAATGACATCTAACGCCATTTTCATACGCTCAGGTGAAATGTTTTCTAGAACATTATCTTGCGGCGTGTGGTATACCTTTTCAATATGATAGATAAGTGGATTCCAGCTATCTACTCCCATCCAAATGAATAGAGCTGCAGGGATGCCAGCATAAGCAAATGGTACATGGTCACTAGAACCGAATTTCCCTTGAAGAACAAGATCATTATTTAATTGTTTAGCAGCATTTAATGTAGCATCCGTTACAAGATTTGTAGAACCATCTGGTGTCATTGCATATAGGTTTTTTGCTTTATCATAGTTTGTCGCAACCATATCAGCATTGAACACGCCTAAAATACGATCGCGTTCTTTTTGTGATAAGTTATCAACATAGTGCTCCGAGCCAATTAGTCCCATTTCTTCTGATCCAAAAGCAATAAACCGAATTTCTTTGTCAGTTTCTACATTTTGAAATGCGCGAGCTAATTCTAAAACTAACCCTGTTCCAGAGGCGTTATCATTTGCACCTGGTGCCCCAGCGACGCTGTCATAGTGGGAACTTATGATAACAGCTTTTTCATTTCCAGTGCTGTTTTTCGGTTTCTTTTTCGCGATAACGTTTAGTGATTGTAAGTTTGATTCATGTCGTGCTTTTAAAGAAAGAATTGTGTCTCCTTTTTTTGCTAATTCTTCCTTGAAGGCATTTCCTTGTGCATAAGCAAGGCCAAATACAGGGATTGACTGTTTTTTCGTTAATCTTGGATTGAACGTTTGTCCATAGTTGCCACGACCACCAATTAAACTATATAAAAGGACGCCTTTTGCACCTTTTGCAACGGCATTTTCTACTTGTTTGTTGTAATCTGCTACTGTTGCACCTCTTTCAAATAAGACAATTTTCCCATTAACTTCATTTGGAATTTCGTCTAACTTTGTCCCATTTGGCACAAAAATGAGGGAGGCCGTAACTGCTTCAGTTGAAATAAGAGAATTTGGAGCAGCACCTGTTTGCCAATTTCGTGATTTGGACAGCGGTGATTCAATGAATCCCACATATTGATCAGGTACAGCAAATGGTTGATATTCTACTTCATATCCCATTGACTGTAATTTCATTCCGACGTAACGAGAAGCCCATTTTTCTGATTGTGTTCCACCAGGGCGTGGGCCGATGGTTTCTGATAAAAAGCGGATATGTTCGATTGCGCGATTCGCATCAACTTGCTTTGTAATAGATGGAGTTTTGATAGTTTCTGATGGAGAATCAGCTTTAGCTTGTCCAATTGGAGCTAAGCTGATAGCGAGTGTCGCAGCGAGCAAAGAGCTTACTATTTTTTGTTTCAATGTTCTCTTCATATGTTCCTCTCCCATTCTTCTATTCTATCTGACTGACAAAAGAAGACGGATAACGACTATATTCTATCTATTATTTTTTGTATTTTCAATTAATTTAAGTTGAGAAATAAAAGTGAGAATAATTTGTATATGCGTATTTACATATTTTTAGAGGAGGTGTATATGCTATTATTTGAAAAGAAGGTTCGCTTTCTTGTTTGAAAGCCCCTAAAATGCATGTCTAGTGTACCCAAACTTTAGATTGTGTAGAGAAACAGAAATTCAGGGTGGGATTTCTGTTTTTCGTGCTTGAACCTTTGAACTATGGTAATCATGTGCCACATTTCATGATTACCATCAGTAAATATGTAAGGCATCCATATGCGAAGAGGAGAAATCAATGCTGATTTCTCTTCTTTTTTTGTATGGAAAAAGGAATGCCATCTGCATTCCTTTTCTTTTTATAGTTCAGTTAAAATAATTGGTTCACCGCGTGTTACGACAACTGTATGTTCACATTGTGCAACAAGGCTTTTATCTGGTGTTACAAATGTCCAGCCATCATCACCGCGTTCGATAATGTGGTCGGCCTTCATAGAAATGAAAGGTTCTACAGCGATAACAAGACCGTCTTTTAACAGCGCATTATCCATTGGATCGTAGTAGCTTAAAATATGGTTTGGTGCTTCATGTAAGCTAAGCCCAATGCCATGTCCTGTTAAGTTTTGGATGACTGCATAGCCATTTTTATGTGCAAAATTGGAAACCGCACGACCGATTTGATTTTGTTTTGAACCAGCCTTTACTTTTTTCATTGCTGCCCAAAATGCGTCTACTGCAGCTTGACAAAGCTTTTCTTTTTCTTCATCTTGCCCAAGAACAAAAGAAATACCTGTATCTGCATAGTAACCGTCAAGTGCCGCAGATACATCCACATTTACTAAGTCGCCTTCTTTTAATACTTGATCTTTTGGTATACCGTGGGCAACTTCTTCATTTACACTAATACAAGTAAAGCCCGGGAAATCATATTCTTTTTCAGGTGCAGAAATGGCACCGTGCTCATCTAATACTTTTTTACCGATCAAATCAAGCTCTTTCGTTGTCATACCTGGCTTTGCTTGTTTTTTCATTTCTTCACGTGCAAGCGCAACAACGCGGCCGATTTTTCGTAAGCCTTCTAAATCTTGTTCATTACGAATAATCATAAAAAACCACTGTCCTTCCTCGATTGTAACTCTTATACGATTGTATCATGTTTGTTTTTGTCCTGCTACTTGCGTGCGGTCAGAGGCTTTTTTGCATGCCCTGACGGGTCTCATAGGAATTTTATGACAATTGTCATATTCATGTCATGACGTATTTTACTGTTTTCCAAGTCTTCCAATTTATACAATGTAAATATAAGGAATGACGGAGGTGGAGAGATGAAAAAGGTTATTGAAGTAAATGATGTTTCGAAAACATTTAAACATAAAGAGGCAGTAAATAACGTTTCATTTCATGTAGAGGAAGGAGAAATTGTTGCACTGCTTGGACCAAATGGTGCAGGAAAAACAACGGCGATTTCGATGATGCTAGGATTAAAAGATCCATCAGAAGGAAGTATTTCTATATTTGGAAAGAGTCCAAAACATCGAGATGTTCGCAATCGCCTTGGCGCAATGTTACAGGAAGTGAGCGTAATTGATAGTATATCAGTTGGAGAGGCAATTGATTTGTTTCGTAGTTATTATACGAATCCGGTTGCAAAAGAAACGTTGCTTCAGTTATCAAACTTAGGATCAGAAATAAAGCAACGATGTGAAAAATTATCAGGTGGTCAGAAAAGACGTTTAAACTTCGCACTCGCACTTGCTGGAAACCCGGATTTATTATTTTTAGATGAACCAACTGTAGGAATGGATATTACATCTAGAAAGACCTTCTGGGAAACGATTCGAAAGTTAGCAAGTGAAGGGAAAACGATTATTTTAACAACGCATTATTTAGAAGAAGCTAATGCGCTAGCAGATCGCATTTTATTATTTGCAAACGGGAAAATCATTGCAGATGGTACGCCGGATGAAATGAAAGCAACAATTTCGCAAAAAACAATTTCGTTTTATGCAAAAGAAGATATTCCTATTGGTTTGCTGAAGGAATTACCACATGTAACGGGAGTAAAGTTCCATGATGAGCGTACGATTTTAACAACAGATGATACGGATGCTACGTTGCAAGCAATTTATCAAAAGAGCTTACCTGTTACAGATATTTCAGTTGAACGAGGAAGTCTTGATGAAGCGTTTGAACAGTTTGTTGCAAATCAAAAGGAGGGAATCGCATGAAAGCATTATGGATGCAATGCAAAATAGAGATTTTACGTACATTTCGCAATAAATTATTTATCTTTTTCTCATTATTAATGCCAGTTCTGTTTTATTACATTTTTACAAACGTGATTCAGGTACCGCAAAACGGAGATGCTTGGAAAGCACATTATTTAATTTCGATGGCGACTTTCAGTATTGTAGGAACAGCGCTCTTTAGTTTTGGTGTGAGACTTTCTCAAGAAAAAGGGCAAGGATGGACACATCTTTTAAAAATTACACCACTTCCAGAGGGTGCATATTTAACGGCTAAAATTATTTCTCAAACGGTGGTAAATGCTTTTTCAATACTTGTGATCTTTATTGCAGGGATATTAATTAATGACGTATCGTTAACAGTTGGGCAATGGATTGGTGCAGGATTGTGGCTATTATTAGGTGTTACACCATTTTTAGCATTAGGAACGGTTATTGGTTCCATTAAGAAAGCAGACGCAGCTGCAGGGCTTGCTAACATTTTAAATATGAGTTTAGCAGTATTAGGTGGTTTATGGATGCCAATTGAAGTCTTTCCCACGGTGCTAAGAACAATTGGGGAATGGACACCGACATATCATTTTGGAAGCGGTGCATGGGATATTGTAGCTGGTAAATCTATAGGCTGGGAGAATGTCTCGATTTTAGGAGGTTATTTCCTTATATTTGTTGTAATATCAATATATATAAGAAAACGACAGGAAGCGGTATAAATGATTGAGAAGAAGCAGTTTGAACTTTTTCCGAAACATATGGGTTTTTTCCCGTATATATGGTTTGTATATTTAGCATTTCCAATTTACAATTTAACGCAAGAGTCAGGATGGAAACTTCTAATAGGAGTCGGTATGCTACTGGTTTTTATTATTGCATATCGTCAGCTTTATTTTGTAGGAAGGACATTTATTTTATGGGCATGCATTGAAATGTTAATCACGCTTATATTTGGGATATTTTATAATCCATACCTCATTTTATTGGGATTCTTTGCAGCGAATGCAATTGGATTTGCACCAACAAAAAAATCATTTCGTCTTTTACTTTCTTTGTTGATTATGATGCTTGTAATTTTTATTGCAGTATACATGCATAATTTAACCCTTAAATCTATCTTAGGGGCAGCTCCGATGTGGATTTTAATGCTGATTACTCCGTTTGCTATGCGGAATTTCAATCAAAAAAAGAGATTAAAACATCAGTTAAGTCAAGCAAATGAACAAATTAAAGATTTAGTAAAACGAGAAGAACGTCAGCGAATTGCAAGGGATCTTCATGATACGCTAGGACACACATTATCTCTTATTACTCTAAAAAGTCAGCTTGTTGAGAAGTTGATTGTGAAAAATCCAGAGCGTGCAAGTATAGAGGCGAAGGAAATTACGCAAACATCGCGTACGGCTTTAAAGCAGCT
Source organism: Paenibacillus sp. 102 (assembly GCF_039549175.1). NCBI lineage: Bacteria > Bacillati > Bacillota > Bacilli > Caryophanales > Paenibacillaceae > Paenibacillus > Paenibacillus sp. 102. Next base: position 6,003 of record NZ_JBCGHT010000007.1, read on the forward strand.
TAGGGAATTAATTTCTGATATGCGGATGATTACAGTTGAAGAAGAGCTTGAGCAAATAAAGGCGATTCTGCAAGCTGCTAATATTTCACTAGAGGTAGAGCAGAAAGCAAGTTCTGATGTATTATCACCACTTGAGCAAAATATTTTAGGGATGTGTTTGCGAGAAGCGGTAACAAATGTTGTAAAGCATAGTCAGGCGAGAGCGTGCACGGTTTCTTTATTTGAAACGCAAGGGGAACTCATTTTGCAGGTGAAAGATGATGGAGTGGGATTACAAGGACAAAGTAAGGATGGAAACGGCATCTTAGGTATGAGAGAACGGCTCACGCTTATTGATGGAGCACTTGAACTAGATAAAATACATCCTGGGACGATGTTAACAGTGAAAGTTCCAATTGTAATTAGAACAGGAAAAGATGAGGTGAGAGCATGATTCGAATTATTATTGCAGAGGATCAACGAATGCTTCGCGGAGCGCTAGGAGCCCTTCTTGATTTAGAAGACGATATTGAAGTGGTTGGGCAAGCGGAAAATGGAGAAGAAGCTTTAAAATTAATTGAAAAACTGCAGCCAGATGTCAGTATTATGGATATTGAAATGCCGATTCAAAGCGGATTGGATGTTGCTGAAATCTTGCAGAAAAAGAAATCATCCTGCAAGGTAATGATTTTAACAACATTTGCACGTCCTGGTTATTTTGAAAGAGCGATGAAAGCTGGGGTTCATGGATATTTATTAAAGGATAGCCCTAGTGAAGATTTAGCAGCTGCAATTCGTAATGTGATGCAGGGTAAGAGAGAAATTTCCCCTGAATTGATGTTTGGACTATGGCAAGAGCAAAATCCATTATCAGACCGTGAGAAAGAAGTGCTTCAATTGGCGAAAGAAGGGAAAACAGCAAATGAAATTGCGAAGGCTCTTTATCTTTCTCCTGGTACAGTACGCAATTATATTTCAGAAGTACTAACGAAATTAAATGCTAAAAATAGAATTGAAGCCATTTCGATTGCAGAAGAAAAGGGATGGATATAAAAAGATGTTTACCAGTTATAGTGGTAAACATCTTTTTTATTCTTTTTTTGAATCTCTATCACTAGAATGTAAAGTGTATGACATAATATAGATTTTACTTCATTTTTCGACAAAAAATTTGTTATAGTAAGATTAGGTAGCTGTGCTAGATTTTGGGCAACTTTATCACTAACTGTCTTAATTACCCCATGTTTATCTACTTGAGCAATGATGTCTTGGTCATATATTTCATCATTTTTATATGATTGGGAAAGACATACTTCGGTTTGATTTTCTTGTAGGTTGAAATTCAACATCTTTTCAGTGGTAACTTGTTTTTGTTACGCGTTAACCTCTTGTACTTCATCTTTTAAGTATTTTTAGCAATATTTCCTATTGTTACGTTTTGTGGTTCAGTTTATTTACTAATTATCAAACTAGGTTGAGTAACTTCAATATTCACTTCATTGTTATCAATTTTTGGAGCATGATAATTGCTGCTACATGATAAGGGATAGAATAGAACAGAAGTAAGGAATATACTAACAACTTTTTATATCATTTATCTCTAACATTTGGAGTCTAGTATTTGTATAAGATGATTTATAAGAAAAGTGTGCTAAATGATATATATTATGCAATATTTCATGTCTAAAAGTGTCGAAAAACTATTATTGTAGTGGTATGACAACTTGAAAAGTTAGATTTCTGTAATGGGATGGTGAGCTATTATGCACGCAGAAAAGCTGGGAGCCGAAATAAAGAAAATTAGAATGTTAAGAGGTTTAACACAAAAGCAGTTGTCTGAGAATATATGTCATCAATCAGAAGTAAGCAGGATTGAGTCAGGAGCGGTATATCCAAGTATGGATATACTGCAAGGGATTGCAGCAAAGCTAAGGGTTCCCATTATTCATTTTTATGAGGTTCTTATTTATTCTGACCTCGAAAGAAAGAAAAAGTTTAAGAATCAAATTCAATTATTGTGTAAGAAGAAGCAGTATGATGAAATTCATAAAATTGTTTCAGAGGAGTTAAAGAAAGAAGAATGTCATCCTGAATTTAAGCAATTTCTTCTATGGTATTATTATTTATCTTCTTATGCTTTAAAGAAAGTTAATTTTGAATACTGCATCTCAGAGCTGAAAAATATAATCCATCGGCAATATGGTGGGGTAGATGTGTTTCAAAATTTATATATCGAAAATTCGATTGCTATTATTTATGCAGAAAATAACCATTTAGAAAAAGCTATTACATTATTTCAAGATATTTTACAACAGCTGGAGTCATTGCATAGTGATCAAGATTTTGTTGTTAAGGTTCGATATAATTATTCTAAGTCTTTATATTTAAATGACGAATATGAAAAATCGCTTCAGCAAGTAGACAAAGCAATTGAAACGTCGCGACTTATTGGGAGTATGAAGCTTCTTGGGCAACTGTACTATCAAAAGGGAGAGTGCTTAGAGAAATTAATTTATCCGCCAAGTGAAATTACAATTGTTTATGAAAAGGCTTTATTATTTTTTGATTTACTAGATTTACATTCTCACAAAGAGATATTATTAGCAGAAAAGGGATTAACTGATCGTAATGAACAGACAATATTCTCTAGCTAATTAAATTTATCCCGCTATTCGTGGGCAGTAATTCCCCACTTCAAGATTAAGAGAGAAAAGAGAAAGGTAGGTGGAGGCTAACTGCCCGTAAAAGCCCAATCGGTGAGGGCTAACAATCAGTGTGGAATGAAGATTACTCCCACTGATGGAAGTTTCATTCTATATTTTTAAGTAATGAAACCATAAGAGAATATGCATAATTGCATTTTTTAAAGAAATTATTTCATGATATATTTAAAGAAAATAGAGCATAGGGTGATGAGTGATGAAAAAAATTCTTGCATACGGTTTAATGGCAATGGCAATGCTAGCTGGTGTTGCATTCGGAGTGAGTCAAGATCACGCATTAACAAATCAACAGGAACAAGTACAATTAGCTGCAGGTTTGCCATTTGAACATTAAGATAAAAAAGAACCCAAGTGAGGGTTCTTTATTTTTGTTAGGGATAAAAGTGTTAGATAACTCAAAGCTCTTGAATGTAGTCAAAGGTTCAGGTATGTAAGAATGACTATTATTTCTTGGCCTTAACACCTTCGGCAATCACACCGAAGAGAAGAGAATCTTGAAACAGCGTTACGATTACCATTGTAGCGTTGCACCGCTTATTCGTCTCACTCCTCTTATAGAAGCAAGTTCATCTACTAACTGGAAAAGTGCTAAATCTTTTTGTTTACTCTCAATCATAATGTCAAAATCTTGATTTACTGCTTTGGCAATGTGCAAAAAGGGTTTTATAAATGCAGCATCAATATAGTCAGCGTGAGCTCTGAATTCCTTTGCTGACTTCGGTGAAGAAATATGGACTTTAGGAATTGTATTTGTATGATTCCACGTTTTAAAAATGGCTGGTAATAGACCATCTAACGGTTCATCGCAAGGATTTGCTATGTGATGATGATAATCAAAGACGAAGGGGATTCTTTCTTTCCGGCAAATAGCTAATGTTTCAGAAGCTGTATATGTTTTATCGTCATTTTCAAGGGTCATTTGCTGCTTGATATGTGACGGAAGCTTTTTTATGTTCTCATGAAAGCGTAGGATAGCTTTTTCTTTGTTCCCATATGCGCCTCCGACATGAATATTAATATAGGAAGTATTCGCCAATCCCATTGCGTCTAATACGTTATAGTGATATGTCATATCTAGAACAGCATTGTCTGTAATATGAGGTTTTTCACTTGTGAACAATGTGAACTGATTTGGATGAAAGCTCACCCGTAAATTATGCTCTCGAATTAATTCCCCCATCTTATGCCAAAATGGTGCGAATATATGGATATAATCAAAATCGACTTCAGGATGAGTTGCTAGCGGAACGATAGAAGATGATAATCGGTATAATGGAATTTCATGTGCGATATTGTAATGAAGGATACGTAATGTATGCATAAGGTTTTGCATTGTAATGTTAGATAATTTTTCTTCTCGTTCTTGTTTTTCTAGCTTGCTCCACGTTGTAAACGTCATTGTTTTTGCAGGAGAACAGTCCCACAAAGAGGTTGCATGTGAGACATATCCAAAGCGTATGATCATGTATGAAACACCTCGTTAATTTGTAAATTGTTCTATAAGAAAAACGCTAGCAATGTTCCAACCCATTCCTTTCCTCTATCGATAAAAGAGAGGGAGGAAACGTCTTTCCACGTAAGCAATGTAGATCCTCCTATATCTTTGCTAATTTGCACTTTAATTTCTTTTATAAAATCCTGATTATATAGGAGACAATTTATTTCGTGATTGATATATAAACTTCTCATGTCAACATTAGCTGTTCCAATATCACAAGTATGGTCATCTACCATAATAATTTTTGCGTGAAAAAACCCTTGCTGAAATTCATAAATGTTACAACCCGCCTTCATTAGCTTCCGACAATATGGTAATTTAGCCTCTCGAACGAGTGGATGATCTGCCTTTTTCGGAACGAGAATTGTGATGCGAACCCCTCGCTTTTTCGCTTGTAATAATGCATCCATTACTATTTTACCCGGAATAAAATAGGGTGTGCCAATATAGAGTTCTTCTTTTGCACTTTCAATAAGCGCTACAAATGTTTCCTGTAAATAAGCACCGTCTGTTGGAATAAAGCGATGTAGAATAGGTCCTGAGGGCTGTTTAGGAAAAAAAATTGCTTCTTCTAGTAAATCTTCATTCGTATCATCGTGCCAATCATGTAAAAACTGAGTTTGTAAATCTTGCACTCCTTCTCCGGTTAGGCGCAAATGATAATCGCGCCACAAGCCTAGCTCAGGATTGTGTCCTAAATATTCTTCTCCGATGTTGAAGCCTCCAATATAGCCACTCTTCCCATCAATAATTGTAATTTTTCTATGATTTCTTTGATTTGCAGAAAAAAAGAGAAACGGGAATTTAAATTTATGACAAAATGAAAAAGAAACACCGTGTTTTTGTAATGAGCGAATAACCCCCTTAGGCAATTGGTGACTCCCTATGCGATCAAGAAGGAGCCGTACTTGGACTCCTTGTTTTGCTTTGTCGATAAGTAACTGTAAAAATTCGTGACTCACTTTATCATTTTTAACAATAAAAAATAAAACATGAATGTGGTGCTGAGCCTCCTTAATATCAGTAAATAAATCGTCATATAAGGCTGTCCCGTATGTATAAAGTTTGAAGTTGCTCTGCCGCAAAGGAAACGAGCGCGGCTTTATGCGCTTTAAATGAAGCTTTCTTCCATATGAAAGGTCTATGGTGACCCATAGGGCAAAACATATTAGTAAGAGAGATAAGAAGATCATTGCCGATCTCCCTCCTTCGTATTCATTTTTACCTTGCCACTTACGGGCAATAAGACCTCTACTGTTTAAAATTTCACTTTATATTTTTACCTAAATAAACAGCTTTATGAAAAAATGTGTTGTTGTATAACAAAAAACTGTTGACTGAATGCTCACTCATTATATAATGGGAATAGGGGATATAATTCAGAAAATTATTTATTTTCGAAGATTCTAAAAGAAAGAGGGCTTACAAAGAGAGGGGTAGCATAAAAATGAATAGCTTACTGATTATTAATTGGCTGGCTTCTATTGCTGTTATTGTTTATGCGGGATATTTGTTTGTATATCTTATACGAACGAGGATGACCTACATACAATTAGGAAAAAAAGTAGAATTTGACCGCCGCTTTAAAGAACGATGGGATCTTCTGAAGGTCAACGTTTTCGGCCAAAAAAAATTGCTGAAAGATAAAAAAAGCGGCATCATGCACGTTATGTTTTTTTACGGATTTATTCTTGTCCAATTTGGAGCAATTGACTTCGTTTGGAAAGGACTAGCACCAGGATCACATCTTCCACTTGGACCACTATACCCTGCATTTACATTCTTCCAGGAAATTGTCACACTAATGATTTTAATCGCAGTTTTTTGGGCTTTTCATAGAAGATACGTTGAAAAGCTTGTTCGTTTAAAACGTAATTTCAAATCCGGCCTTGTTCTTATCTTTATCGGAGGCTTAATGCTTTCTGTACTACTTGGTAACGGTATGGGCATTATATGGCACGGTGAAGAACTTTCATGGAGTGAACCTATTGCTTCTGGAATCGCTTACGTTTTCTCGGGAATAAATGAAACCGTAGCCATTTCTGTGTTCTATTTCTCTTGGTGGGTGCATCTACTTATTTTGTTAACGTTTTTAGTTTATGTACCACAGTCAAAACATGCACATTTAATTGCCGGACCAGTTAATGTATTCTTTACTCGTCTTTCTAATCCAGGAAAACTTGAAAAAATTGACTTTGAAGATGAAACACAAGAAACATTTGGTGTTGGAAAAATTGAAGACTTTAGACAAACGCAGCTCATTGATTTATACGCTTGTGTAGAATGCGGCCGCTGTACAAGTATGTGCCCGGCAACAGGGACGGGCAAAATGTTGTCGCCAATGGATTTAATTATAAAGCTTCGCGATCATTTAACAGATAAGGGGGCAGCGGTGACATCAAAGGTACCGTGGGTTCCGGCAGTTGCGTTTAACAATACGCAAGGAAATCAGTTAGCGATGGCGGCGGGGCAAGGGCAACAAGAATCGGCAGCGGCACTTGCTTATGATCCAAGTTTAATTGGGGACGTCATTACAGAAGAAGAAATTTGGGCATGTACAACGTGCCGTAACTGTGAAGATCAGTGCCCAGTTATGAATGAGCACGTTGATAAAATCATTGATTTACGCCGTTATCTTGTTTTAACAGAAGGAAAGATGGATGCAGAAGCGCAGCGTGCAATGACAAATATTGAACGCCAAGGGAATCCATGGGGACTGAATCGTAAAGAGCGTGAAACATGGCGCCAAGGAGATGATGAAGTAACGGTTCCGACTGTGAAGGAGAAAACAAAAGCTGGCGAAGAATTTGAATATTTATTCTGGGTTGGCTCTATGGGATCGTATGATAACCGCAGTCAGAAAATTGCGATATCATTTGCGAAGCTGATGAATAAAGCAGGCATATCATTTGCGATTCTTGGTAACAAAGAAAAGAACTCTGGAGATACGCCGCGCCGCCTCGGAAATGAATTCGTGTTCCAGGAGATGGCAACTAAAAATATTGAGGAGTTTGAAAAAGCAGGTGTGAAGAAAATCGTTACGATTGATCCGCATGCCTATAACACATTTAAAAATGAGTATCCAGACTTTGGCTTACAAGCAGAAGTCTATCACCATACAGAATTATTAGCACAGTGGGTGAAAGAAGGGCGATTAGAGCCAGTTCACAGTATTGAAGAAACGATTACGTATCATGATTCCTGTTATTTAGGAAGATATAACGAAGTATATGAAGCACCGCGCAATATTTTAAAAGCAATTCCAGGTGTAAAAGTTGTTGAAATGGAGCGTAACCGTGAAACGGGCATGTGCTGCGGCGCGGGCGGCGGGCTTATGTGGATGGAAGAAACGACAGGCTCGCGTATTAACGTTGCGCGTACAGAGCAAGCACTTGCAACGTCACCGTCAATCATTGGTACGGGGTGTCCGTATTGTTTAACGATGATTAGTGATGGTACGAAAGCAAAAGAGGTAGAGGAACAAGTTCAAACGCTTGATATAACAGAGATTTTAGAACGCTCTGTAATCGGGTCTAAGAAAGAAATTATGTAATACGTAAGAATCCATACAACTTTAGAAAGAGGTGCAAGATTTGCACCTCTTCTCAGCGTAAGAGTACCGAGCGGGCGCTCAGCGCCGAAAAAAAGAAATGGGGGAAATAAAAGTGGTAAGAACAGTTATTTTAAGTGCTGCAAGAACACCGGTTGGAAGGTTTGGAGGATCTTTAAAGGATGTTAAAGCGACGGAACTTGGAGGAATCGCGATTAAAGCTGCGCTTGAGCGAGCGAATGTTTCTAAGGATGATGTTGAAGAAGTTATATTTGGAGCGGTAGTTCAAGGAGGACAAGGGCAAATTCCTTCGCGACAAGCAGCAAGAGAAGCAGGGCTTCCTTGGGAAACTCGTACAGAAACAGTGAATAAAGTTTGTGCATCGGGGCTTCGCTCTGTGACGTTAGCGGACCAAATTATTCGCACTGGGGATCAAACGCTTATTGTAGCGGGCGGAATGGAATCTATGAGTAATAGCCCTTATATTTTACAAGGTGCACGCTGGGGATACCGGATGGGCCATAATCAAGTTGCCGATTTAAATGTAGTAGATGGCTTAACATGTTCATTTTCTGGCATACATATGGGCGTGTATGGCGGGGAAGTCGCGAAGGAGGACGGAATCTCTCGCGAAGCGCAGGATGAATGGGCGTATCGCAGTCATCAGCGCGCAGTAGCTGCGCAAAAAGAAGGAAGATTTGAAGAGGAAATCGTTCCTGTTTCAGTACCGCAACGAAAAGGAGATCCGATTGTTGTTACAAAAGATGAAGCACCGCGTGAAGATACAACAGTTGAAAAGTTAGCAAAGTTAAAACCTGTATTTGATCCGGAAGCAGCAGTAACAGCTGGGAATGCACCGGGATTAAATGACGGCGGCGCGGCGCTTGTATTAATGAGCGAGGATAGAGCGCAGCAAGAAGGAAGAAAACCGTTGGCAACAATTTTAGCGCATACAGCAATTGCGGTGGAATCGAAAGACTTTCCAAGAACGCCAGGTTATGCGATTAATGAGCTTTTGAAGAAAGCAGGTAAGACGGTGGATGAGATTGATTTATTCGAAATCAATGAAGCGTTCGCAGCAGTTGCGATTGCAAGTGCTAATATTGCAGGAATTGATCCGGAGAAAATTAACGTAAACGGTGGCGCGGTTGCGATGGGGCATCCAATTGGAGCGAGCGGGGCACGGATTATTGTAACGCTTATTCATGCACTAAAGCAGCGCGGCGGCGGAATTGGAATTGCATCGATTTGCAGCGGCGGTGGTCAAGGCGACGCAATTATGATTGAGGTTCACTAATAAAAAGGGGGAGAAAAAAATGAGTGTACAAAAAATAGTTGTAATCGGTGCGGGACAAATGGGTTCAGGTATTGCACAAGTATGTGCGATGGCAGGATATGATGTGTATATGCAAGACTTGAAACAAGGGCAATTAGATCGGGGATTATCCATTATTACAAAAAATTTAGCTAGACAAGTAGAAAAAGGGCGCATGGATGAAGAAGTTAAAGAATCGACTTTAAATCGTCTTACAGTAACGATTGAATTAGATTGTGTAAAAGAAGCGGATCTTGTCATTGAGGCAGCTGTTGAAAAAATGGATATTAAAAAGAAAATTTTCGCGAATTTAGATGAAATTGCACCAGAACATGCAATTTTGGCAACAAATACATCTTCTTTACCAATTACGGAAATCGCGGCGGTAACGAAAAGACCAGAGAAAGTAATTGGGATGCACTTTATGAATCCGGTTCCGGTTATGAAGCTTGTAGAAATCATCCGCGGACTTGTAACAGATGATGCGGTATACGAAACAATTGAAGATATTACAAAGAAAATTGGAAAAGTACCTGTTGAAGTAAATGACTTCCCTGGATTTGTTTCCAACCGTATTTTATTACCGATGATCAATGAAGCGATTTATACGTTATATGAAGGCGTAGCGACGAAAGAAGCGATCGATGAAGTGATGAAGCTCGGCATGAATCATCCAATGGGACCATTAACATTAGCAGATTTTATCGGTTTAGATACATGTTTATACATTATGGAAGTTCTGCACGAAGGATTAGGGGATAGTAAGTATCGCCCATGTCCATTATTACGTAAATATGTAAATGCTGGCTGGCTAGGAAGAAAAACAGGCCACGGCTTCTATGTGTACGAGTAGAAAGCAAGGATAGGTAGGTCTCCCTCTTTTTTATAAAGTAGTGGTCTTACCAGAAGGTTGAAAGAGGATATATAGCAAATGGAGGCGGGGCATATGAATTTTCATTTTACAGAAGAACAGCAAATGATGAGGAAAATGGTTCGAGATTTTGCACAGAAGGAAATTGCTCCCTTTGTTCCAGAGATGGAACAAGGGGTGTTTCCTAGAGCGATTTTGACGAAGATGGGTGAACTTGGACTCATGGGAATACCAGCACCAGCGAAATATGGTGGTGCAGAAATGGACTTCATTTCTTACATTTTAGCGATCGAAGAATTATCAAAGGTGAGTGCGACAATTGGTGTTATTTTGGCGGTACATACATCGGTTGGAACAAACCCTATTTTATATTTTGGAACAGAAGAACAAAAACAAAAATATGTTTCCAAACTAGCGACGGGTGAATATTTAGGGGCGTTTGCTTTAACGGAGCCGAATGCAGGTTCAGATGCAGGTAGTTTAAAATCAAGGGCTGTAAAGCAAGGTGACCATTATGTCATTAACGGATCAAAAGTGTTTATTACAAACGGCGGCGAGGCGGATACATATATCGTATTTGCTTCTACGAATCCAGATGCAGGGAAAAGCGGGATTTCCGCGTTTATTGTAGAGAAAGATACACCAGGTTTAATCGTTGGGAAAGACGAACATAAGATGGGACTGCTTGGCTCTCGTACAGTGCAATTAACATTTGAAGATATGAAGGTGCCAGCAGAAAACTTGCTTGGTGAAGAAGGACAAGGTTTTAAAGTAGCGATGGCGAATCTAGATGTCGGCCGTATTGGTATTGGGGCGCAGGCACTTGGAATCGCTGAGGCGGCGCTAGCATGTGCAGTGGATTATGCGAAGGAGCGTCAGCAATTTGGGAAGCCAATTGCTGCGCAGCAAGGGCTTGGTTTTAAACTAGCGGATATGGCTACGAGTGTAGAAGCTGCAAGGCTACTTGTATATAGAGCGGCATCGCTTAGAGCACAGGGACTTCCGTGCGGAAAGGAAGCATCTATTGCAAAGCTATTTGCTTCGAAAACAGCGGTGGATGTCGCAATTGAAGCGGTGCAAGTATTTGGTGGTTACGGTTATACGAAAGATTATCCAGTTGAGCGATTTTTCCGTGATGCAAAAATTTGTGAGATTTATGAAGGAACGAGTGAGATACAAAGGCTTGTTATTAGTCGTGCACTATAGAGGAACGAGAGCGGGGAGGAAGAAACATGCATTTTAAATTATCAGAAGAACATGAAATGATAAGGAAAATGGTTCGGGACTTTGCGAGAAATGAAGTAGCACCCACAGCTGCCGAGCGAGACGAAGAAGAACGATTTGACCGCGCTTTATTTGATCAAATGGCAGAGCTTGGCTTAACAGGAATTCCATGGCCTGAAGAATACGGTGGAATTGGAAGCGATTACTTAGCTTATGTGATTGCTGTAGAAGAGTTATCCCGTGTTTGTGCTTCTACAGGTGTTACATTATCTGCTCATACTTCACTTGCTGGTTGGCCTGTTTTTAAATTTGGAACAGAAGAGCAAAAGCAAAAGTTTTTACGCCCGATGGCGGAAGGAAAGAAAATTGGTGCATATGGCTTAACTGAACCAAGTTCTGGTTCAGATGCAGGCGGGATGAGAACGATAGCGAAGCGTGATGGCGATTACTACATTTTAAATGGTTCCAAGATTTTTATTACTAACGGTGGTATAGCTGATATTTATGTTGTCTTTGCATTGACTGATCCAGAATCAAAGCAGCGCGGTACAAGTGCATTCATTGTAGAAAGTGATGCACCAGGATTTTCAGTTGGTAAGAAAGAGAGCAAGCTTGGGATTCGCTCTTCACCAACAACAGAAATTATGTTTGAAGACTGCCGCATTCCTGCTGAGAACTTACTTGGTGAAGAAGGACAAGGGTTCAAAATTGCCATGCAAACACTAGACGGTGGACGTAACGGTATTGCTGCTCAGGCTGTTGGTATCGCACAAGGAGCTTTAGATGCTTCGGTAGAGTATGCGAGAGAAAGACATCAGTTTGGGAAGCCAATCGCGGCGCAGCAAGGAATTGGTTTTAAATTAGCAGATATGGCGACAAATGTAGAGGCATCGCGTCTATTAACATATCAAGCTGCTTGGCTAGAATCAGAAGGACTTCCATATGGAAAAGAATCAGCGATGTCGAAGGTATTTGCTGGGGATACAGCGATGAAAGTAACGACGGAAGCAGTGCAAGTATTTGGTGGATATGGGTATACAAAAGATTATCCAGTAGAACGATTCATGCGCGATGCAAAGATTACGCAAATTTATGAGGGAACACAAGAAATTCAAAGACTTGTAATTTCTCGTATGTTAACGAAATAAGAGAAAAAGCGTAGGGATTTTCCTACGCTTTTTCCTTCCAAATATTAGAGAGAGGTGAAGGGGATGGTTAAACACAATGTGCATGCGTCTGTAAAAGATGAGAAGTTAGTTGCACTAAGGCGGGAACAGATGATTAAAGGGGCTGTGCAGCTTTTTAAGCAAAAGGGATTTCCTCGTACAACGACGAGGGAAATTGCGAAAGCAGCCGGGTTTAGTATTGGGACGCTGTACGAATATATCCGTACGAAAGATGATGTTTTATATTTAGTATGTGATAGTATTTACGAACATGTAAAAGAGCGATTAGAAGAAGTAGTATGTACAGAGAAGGGCAGCATTGAAAGTTTAAGAATAGCCATTACGAACTATTTTAAAGTAATGGATGAGTTGCAAGAAGAAGTATTAATTATGTATCAAGAAGTTCGCTTTTTACCGAAAGAGTCTCTGCCGTATGTGCTAGAAAAAGAGTTTCAAATGGTGGGGATGTTTGAAAACATTTTAGAGCAATGCACGGAAAATGGTACATTTACATTAACGAAAAAGGAAATACAATTGCTGGCTCATAACATTTTCATCCAAGGACAAATGTGGGGATTTAGACGCTGGGCGTTGCAAAAGCTTTATACTTTAGAGGAATATACAGAGATGCAGATTAGGTATGTCTTACATGGGGCGCATATGCTTCCAAAATAAAAAGTTATATAAATATAAATTGAAAATAGATAGAAAACGATTCTTTTGGATGGGAGAGAGCGTCCAGCCATGCATAGAGGCGGTCAGTGCCCTTTTTCGCCCCATGCCGAGTGAAACCAGAAGGAGAAAAAGAGAGGAAATCTGTTTTTGTATTCATAGCCGTGACTTATATGTTGGAGATCAAAAATAGATGAAAACAACTTGAAAAACGAATGGAAAATCTAATTTTCAGGTGGAAGAGAGCATCCGGCCATGCATAGAAGCGGTCAGTGCCCTTTTTTGTCCCCATGCCGAGTGAATTTCTTAAATAATGGTCTATAATCATTTTTATCGATTGCTTATGAAAGTTTCCCGTTTTTTTTGTAGCATATTTGTTGGAGTTTTGTTTATAATGAATAGTATGGATTTTTTTAAACAGGCCGTTATATATAGGATTATATTTTAAGAAAGGAAGTGCCGCATAAGTGGATTTTAAGAAATATTCACCAGAAGAGCTAAAAGAATTATCCATGATTGAAGTTGTACATAGTGTTTTAGAGGATAAAAGACAGGCAACGTCATTCAATGATTTAGTTCAAGAAATCGCTCAAGTGCTGGGACTAACTCAAGAACAAGTTGCTGCGAAGATTGCGCAATTTTATACAGATTTAAATATCGATGGACGTTTCATCAATTTAGGAGAAAATCGTTGGGGCATACGCAGTTGGTACCCATACGAGCAAATTGATGAAGAAATCTTACCTCAGCCAAAGCCTAAGAAAAAACGTAAGGTTGAAGAGGAAGAAGATTTTGATGACTACATTGAAGAAGACGAAGACGACTTCGATAGTGAAGACGACAGCGATGACGATGACGATGACGATGTAGAAGATTTGGACGAGGTTCTTGAAGAAGACGATGATCTTGATGATTTAGATGATGACGATGATGAAGAAGAATTCGCTGACGAAGAACTTGAGTATGATGAAACAGAAAAAGAAGAGGAAGAACTGTAGTTCTTGACTTTTTATTATCGTCCATGTAGAATCATTTTTGGGCTCTTTAAAACAGGACGATAATACTTTTAAAGTGTAAATATAAAAGAAAATTGCTCCCTACTTATTACTTTTCGTGATGAGGGGAGCAATTTTCTTTTTTGTTTTTTGTTTAGAAAATAAAAAGAGTCTAACAATAAGATAGATACGGTGTTATCTACATACGTTGCGCTTTGCAACGGTGATTATATAACAACAAAGTAGAAGGGAGTACTTTCATGACTAAGTATATTTTCGTAACAGGCGGTGTAGTATCTTCTTTAGGAAAAGGGATTACAGCAGCATCTCTTGGAAGACTTTTAAAAAATCGTGGTTTAAACGTAACAATTCAAAAGTTTGATCCATATATTAACGTAGACCCAGGGACAATGAGCCCATACCAACACGGTGAGGTATTCGTAACAGATGATGGCGCAGAAACAGACTTAGACCTTGGTCACTATGAGCGTTTCATTGACATTAACTTAAACAAATACAGCAACGTAACAACAGGTAAAATTTACTCTTCTGTTCTTCAAAAAGAGCGTCGTGGTGAATATTTAGGAGGAACAGTTCAGGTTATTCCTCACATTACAAATGAAATTAAAGAGCGTGTATATCGTTCAGGCCGTGAAACAAATGCGGACGTTGTTATTACAGAAATCGGGGGAACTGTTGGTGACATCGAGTCTCTACCATTCCTAGAAGCAATTCGCCAAATTAAGAGCGATATTGGTCGTGACAACGTAATGTACATTCACTGTACATTAATCCCGTACTTAAAAGCAGCGGGTGAAATGAAAACAAAACCAACGCAACATAGCGTTAAAGAACTTCGTAGCTTAGGTATTCAGCCAAATATTATCGTTGTTCGTACAGAATTGCCTGTTTCTCAAGATATGAAAGACAAACTTGCTTTATTCTGTGACATCGATACAAAAGCAGTTATCGAAGCGCGTGATGCAGATACGTTATATGCAGTTCCATTATCTCTTCAAGAGCAAAATATGGATCAAATCGTTTGCGATCACTTAAAACTAGATAATCCAGCTGCAGATATGACAGAGTGGACTGCATTAGTTGAAAAAGTACGCAATCTATCTAAGAAAACAAAAATCGCTCTTGTTGGTAAATATGTAGAGCTTCAAGATGCATACATCTCTGTTGTAGAAGCGCTTCGCCATGCAGGTTATTCATTTGATACAGATGTAGAAGTGAAATGGGTAAACGCTGAGCACGTAACAGCAGAAAACGTACAAGAATTAGTTGGCGACACAGACGGTATCCTAGTACCAGGTGGCTTCGGCGATCGCGGTGTAGAAGGAAAAATCGTTGCAATTCAATATGCACGTGAAAATAAAGTTCCATTCTTAGGGATTTGCTTAGGAATGCAACTTGCATCAATCGAATTTGCACGTAACGTATTAGGATTAGAAGGTGCTAACTCTTCTGAAATTAATCCTGACACGCCGTACGCAATTATCGATTTATTACCAGAACAAAAAGATGTAGAAGACTTAGGTGGTACACTTCGTCTTGGCCTATACCCATGTAAGTTGTCATCAGAAACAAATGCTTACAATGCGTATAATGAACCGGTTGTATATGAGCGTCATCGTCATCGTTATGAGTTCAACAATCAATTCCGTCAAGACATGGAAAACGCAGGCTTCATCTTCTCTGGTACAAGCCCAGATGGTCGCTTAGTAGAAATTATCGAATTAAAAGAACATCCTTGGTTCGTGGCAGCACAGTTCCACCCAGAACTTGTATCTCGTCCAAACCGTCCACAACCGTTGTTCCATGATTTCGTAAAAGCTTCTATTACGAATAAAGAAAGCAAGTAATAAAAAAAGGCGTCCAAATTTGGACGCCTTTTTCCTTTACTCATATTCGTTTATCATTTCATCGATTGTAAATTTTAATCCGTGATAAGCAAATAGAGATAAGATTAAACTTGGGAACCCATAACGGTTGCCTTCATCATCAGGGATTAACCCTTTTAGCAATTTTGTATCAATATGTACATCTGTGAATTGTTCTAATGATTCAGTGCCTTCTTGAACGGCTGAAATGCCAACAAGGGATTGGCCCTCTTCTTGCAGCCTCTTTGCAATTGAAACAATTTGTTCATCTGTCGAAAAACGACTGATAAGAAGTACGCGGTCTGCGGATGTCACATCTGCTTGGTTACCATTTTCTATTAAGCGTTTTGCTTGTTTTAATGGCTCTGCACCGTGCAATGCTTCTGAAACCACGCCTTCCATTTCTTGTGTACCGTGTAAATAGACGATGCCATCACCAACTAATGCTTGAGCAAGTAGACGGGCACTATCTTCTATGTTCATCTCTTCTTTTTGAGAAATTCTTGTAAAATAACTGCTCAGTTGAGTAGAAAAAATTTTTAACATCGTGATACTCCTTTCTAACGTGTTAGGGCGGCTTTTATTATAGCCTATTTTTTCAGAAAGGCGAAGTAATAGGGGTAGCATAACAAAATGGTAGGCGGTAAAATGAGAAAGAATAGGAAGGAATTTGGTAATCAATAGCGAAAATAAAATCGATATAGATATAAGAAGCTTTTAATCTTGTATTTACACAGAAAGGTTGGGGATTATGGAAGGGAAAATTTTAATCGTTGATGATCAATATGGCATTCGTGTTTTATTGCATGAAGTGTTCCAAAAAGAAGGTTATCAAACGTTTCAAGCAGCAAATGGATTTCAAGCTTTAGATATCGTGAAAAAGGATAATCCAGATTTAGTTATCTTAGATATGAAAATTCCAGGTATGGATGGTATAGAGATTTTAAAACATGTAAAAGAAATTAATGAAGATATTAAAGTTATTTTAATGACTGCTTATGGAGAGCTTGATATGATCCAGGAAGCGAAGGATTTAGGAGCTTTAATGCACTTTGCTAAGCCGTTTGATATCGATGAAATTCGCCAAGCTGTACGAAATGAAATAGCTGTAGAGGCTTAAAAAATGAATTTTTTATAAAAAATATGGAAAAAAGCGTTTACATGGACTGATGAGCAGGTGAATACAGTTGAGTTTTTGAGTACAAGTTGTTATCCTATTGAGTGTAGAAAAAAGTCCGGTATGTAAATATACATATTTTACCTTATCCTGGTCATACTACCAGCGATAAGAATTTATCGGATACAAAAAACGTTTTTTAGGAGGATTCACCATGCCTTTAGTTTCCATGAAAGAAATGCTAAACACAGCACTAGAAGGAAAATACGCAGTTGGTCAATTCAACATGAACAACTTAGAGTGGACTCAAGCTATCTTAGCTGCTGCGGAAGAAGAAAAATCTCCTGTAATCCTAGGTGTATCTGAGGGTGCAGCTCGTCATATGACTGGTTTCAAAACAGTTGTAGCTATGGTTAAAGCTTTAATCGAAGAAATGAACATTACTGTTCCTGTAGCGATTCACCTTGACCATGGTTCAAGCTTTGAAAAATGTAAAGAAGCAATCGATGCAGGTTTCACATCTGTAATGATTGACGCTTCTCACCACCCATTCGAAGAAAACGTTGAAACTACTAAAAAAGTAGTAGAATACGCACACGCTCGTAACGTATCTGTAGAAGCTGAGCTTGGTACAGTTGGCGGACAAGAAGACGACGTAATCGCTGAAGGCGTTATCTACGCTGATCCTGCAGAATGTAAGCACCTAGTTGAAGCAACTGGTATCGACTGCCTAGCTCCAGCTTTAGGTTCTGTACATGGTCCTTACAAAGGTGAGCCTAACTTAGGATTCAAAGAAATGGAAGAAGTTCGTGACTTCACTGGTGTACCTTTAGTACTTCACGGTGGTACTGGTATCCCAACTGCTGATATCGAAAAAGCTATTTCTTTAGGTACTTCAAAAATCAACGTAAACACTGAGAACCAAATCGAGTTTACAAAAGCTGTTCGTGAAGTATTAAACAAAGACCAAGAAGTTTACGATCCTCGTAAATTTATCGGACCTGGCCGCGACGCTATCAAAGCAACTGTTATTGGTAAAATTCGCGAATTCGGTTCTAACGGTAAAGCGTAAGAATAAAATTCCGTTTTGGAAACCGTCTACTCTTTTAGACGGTTTCCTTTCGTTGTATAATGAAAGCGTGAACAAATCTTAAGATTAATTAAATTTCTACATTTCTTCGTATTACCAATATATGAAGGGGATTTTCTACTTCTTTTCAATATAAAAGTGGAACTTAATGTGCATAGTCCTGTTAATAAATGTAATAACGTATCTAAAGAAATCGGTGAACAAATCTTGACAGGCAGTGAGTCTTCATCTACTCATTTAAGGTATAACTATTTTCAGGTGAGGTCTTACTGCTTGTTAAGTTCAGGCCGAAGAAGAGAGAAAAGAATATTTTGATTGATAGTTTGCTGAACGAATGAGATTCTTAAGGAAAGGCTTTCTGTTTTCTTTAAGAAAAGGGGAAACTGAAAGTAAATACATTCACAAGAAGGGAGCTCAACATGGAAAAGTTGCTGATTGAAGGTGGACGACCTTTAAACGGATCAATTCGCGTAAGCGGTGCAAAGAACAGTGCTGTTGCTCTAATTCCAGCGACGATTTTAGCTGATACTCCAGTGACCATTGGTGGCGTACCTAATATTTCAGATGTGAAGATGTTAGGAGACCTATTAGAGGAAATTGGAGGGGTTGTAACGTATGGTCAAGAGGAAGAGATGACAGTTGATCCTTCCAAAATGGTTGCTATGCCCTTGCCAAATGGGAAGGTGAAAAAATTACGTGCTTCTTATTACTTGATGGGCGCTATGCTTGGCCGTTTTAAAAAAGCTGTAATTGGGCTTCCTGGTGGATGTCACTTAGGACCAAGACCAATCGATCAGCACATTAAAGGGTTTGAAGCATTAGGCGCACATGTGACAAATGAACAAGGTGCAATCTATTTAAGAGCGGATGAATTACGAGGAGCTCGTATTTATTTAGATGTTGTTAGTGTGGGAGCAACAATTAACATTATGCTAGCAGCTGTGCGTGCAAAAGGTAGAACAGTGATTGAAAATGCTGCGAAGGAACCAGAAATTATTGATGTAGCGACATTACTAACAAGTATGGGGGCGCGAATTAAAGGTGCTGGTACAGATGTGATTCGTATTGATGGTGTGAATTCTCTGCATGGCTGTCACCATTCTATTATTCCAGACCGAATTGAAGCGGGTACGTACATGATTTTAGGAGCAGCTTCCGGTGGAGAAGTAACAGTTGATAATGTAATCCCGCAACATTTAGAATCAATCACTGCAAAATTACGAGAAGCTGGTGTACAAGTTGAGACGAACGATGATCAAATTAGAGTAAATGGGAATCGTAAGTTAAAGACAGTTGATATAAAAACACTCGTGTATCCGGGTTTCCCAACGGACCTGCAGCAACCTTTTACAACTCTTTTAACAAAGGCGCATGGAACAGGAGTTGTAACGGATACGATTTACGGAGCTCGTTTTAAACATATTGATGAATTGCGCCGGATGAATGCGCAAATTAAGGTGGAAGGTCGTTCAGCGATTGTGACAGGACCTGTCTCGCTGCAGGGAGCAAAGGTAAAAGCGAGCGACTTACGAGCGGGAGCTGCACTTATAATTGCGGGATTAATGGCTGAAGGAATTACAGAAGTAACAGGGCTCGAACATATTGATCGAGGCTATGAAAATATAGTAGACAAGCTTAAAGGTCTTGGTGCAAATATTTGGCGAGAACAAATGACGCACCAAGAGATTGAAGAAATGAAAAATGCATAATATTGTATATTTTACTAGTTGGTAAAATATGCGAATAAAGTGGTGATGCTTCCGTTAATGGGGAACGAAGAATCACTGCTGACGGAAGCTACACTTTATAGAAAGAAAACAGTTCACAAAATACGGCATAAATATTAAGACTTAAAGGAGAGGGATTATTGTGGAAAGAAGTTTATCTATGGAGTTAGTACGTGTAACAGAGGCTGCAGCATTATCATCAGCGCGTTGGATGGGACGCGGAAAAAAAGATGAAGCAGATGGTGCAGCAACATCGGCAATGCGCGATGTGTTCGATACAATTCCGATGAAAGGTACAGTTGTAATTGGCGAAGGAGAAATGGATGAAGCGCCAATGCTATACATCGGGGAGAAATTAGGTACAGGATATGGCCCGCGTGTCGATGTTGCAGTTGATCCGTTAGAAGGAACAAATATCGTGGCAGCTGGAGGCTGGAATGCACTTGCTGTTATTGCGATTGCGGATCATGGTAATTTGTTACATGCTCCTGACATGTACATGGATAAAATTGCGGTTGGCCCAGAAGCGGTTGGTGCAGTTGATATTGACGCACCTATTATCGATAACTTACGTGCCGTTGCAAAGGCAAAAAATAAAGATATTGAAGATGTTGTGGCAACAGTTCTAAACCGCCCACGTCATCAAGCAATTATTGAAGAAATTCGTAAAGCTGGCGCTCGTATTAAATTAATTAATGATGGCGATGTAGCTGGAGCGATTAATACAGCATTTGATCGTACAGGCGTTGATATTTTATTCGGTTCTGGTGGTGCACCTGAAGGCGTTCTTGCAGCAGTTGCATTAAAATGTTTAGGTGGAGAAATTCACGGGAAGCTTCTTCCTCAAAACGAAACAGAATTAGCTCGTTGCAAAAAAATGGGCATTGAAGATATCAATCGTATTCTTCGCATGGAAGACTTAGTAAAAGGTGACGATGCAATCTTTGCGGCAACAGGCGTAACAGATGGAGAATTATTACGTGGTGTTCAATTTAAAGGCAGCGTTGGTACAACAGAATCCCTTGTTATGCGTGCGAAATCCGGAACGGTTCGCTTCGTCGATGGACGTCATAGCTTAAATAAAAAACCAAACTTGGTAATTAAATAAAAAGTGGAAATGGCTTGTCCAACTCTGAATGGCTAAGGTTCTTTCGTACAAAAGGCGCTTTTTGCCTTTAGTGCGGAAGGTTCTTAGACACGAAGAGCTAGCCATTGGAACTGGATTACAATAAAAAGCGGAGCTGGCTTGTTTAGAAGGTGAGGGCATTGGAACTCCTGACGAAGAGGCGTTCTTTGCCTCGTAGGAAGGGGTGAAATGACCGATCCTTCTAGCCGCCGGAGCTGGATTAAATAAAAGCGGAAGCAGCTCGTTCAGCTCTAATCTAGCCATTATCCAAATGCTATAAATAGAGAAAAACGGAAGCGGTATAAAAGCGGAGACAACTTTTCTTGTCTTCGCTTCTTGTATTTGTGTTACAACGTATTGATTAAAACTAGATAAAAGGGTTACAATAGTGAATATTACCCTACTTGAACTTATTGCCTTTCATTTTTATGTATTTGCCTTCCGTATATTTTCCCTTTACCCATGTGAAAAGAGAATAATGTTAAAGTGTGGTGTCTGAATGAATTTGTCAATTGCAGCATTAGAAAACATGAAATTAAAAGAGTTATATGAGCTTGCGAAAGAGTTTAAGATTTCGTATTACAGCAAATTAACAAAGAAAGAGTTAATTTTTGCTATATTAAAAGCTCGTGCAGAAAAAGAAGGTTTCTTCTTTATGGAAGGTGTACTCGAAATTATTCAATCAGAAGGATTTGGGTTCCTACGTCCAATCAACTACTCTCCAAGCTCAGAAGATATTTATATTTCAGCTTCGCAAATTCGTCGTTTTGATTTGCGTAATGGAGATAAGGTTTCTGGTAAAGTACGCCCGCCGAAAGAAAACGAACGCTATTTTGGATTGCTACAGGTCGAAGCAGTAAATGGGGATGACCCAGAATCTGCAAAAGAGCGTGTGCATTTCCCCGCATTAACGCCATTATATCCAGATCGTCAAATGAAATTGGAGACGGAGCCGAAGAAGCTGTCAACACGCATCATGGATTTAATTGCACCAGTTGGTTTTGGACAACGTGGTTTAATTGTTGCGCCTCCAAAGGCTGGTAAAACGATACTATTAAAAGAAATTGCTCATAGTGTCACAACGAACCACCCAGAAGCAGAATTAATCGTACTTTTAATCGACGAACGTCCAGAGGAAGTAACTGATATCGAACGTTCTGTTAAAGGTGATGTTGTAAGCTCTACTTTCGATGAAGTTCCAGAAAATCATATTAAAGTAGCTGAGCTTGTATTAGAACGTGCGATGCGTCTTGTGGAACATAAAAAAGACGTTATCATTTTAATGGATAGTATTACCCGTTTAGCGCGTGCTTACAACCTTGTTATTCCACCAAGTGGACGTACATTGTCAGGTGGTATTGATCCAGCTGCATTCCATAGACCAAAGCGATTCTTTGGGGCAGCTCGTAATATCGAAGAGGGCGGTAGCTTAACAATTTTAGCGACGGCACTCGTTGATACAGGATCTCGCATGGACGATGTGATTTACGAAGAATTTAAAGGAACAGGAAATATGGAGCTTCATTTAGATCGCTCGTTAGCTGAGCGCCGTATCTTCCCAGCGATTGATATTCGTCGTTCTGGTACGCGTAAAGAAGATCTATTAATTCCGAAAGAACATTTAGACAAGCTATGGGGTATTCGCAAAACAATGCGTGATACACCAGACTTTGTTGAAGGTTTCTTACGTAAACTTCGTCAAACGAAAACAAATGAAGAGTTTTTACAAAACATTGTTGCAGATTCTAAAAGATATGTAACAACGAAGTAAAGGGAAATGGTGATGACTCGCTTATTATTGTATTAAGCGAGTTTTTTCATGTTTTTTGTAGGAGGAGTTTCGTTGATCAGAGCTAAACGAGCCGTCTCCACTTTTAAATATATCCAGTTTCAGCGGCAAGAATGGTCGGTGGCTTCGCGTCTTCCTGCGAGGCAAAAAGCGCCTCTACGTCAGAAGCTCCATCCCCCTCCGCCGCTTCCACTTTTAAATTAATCCAGCTCTGGTGGCTAGAAGGGTCGGTCATTTCACCCCTTCCTGCGAGGCAAAGAACGCCTCTTCGTCAGGAGTTCCAATGTCCTCCCCTTCTAAATGAGCCACCTCCGCTTTTTATTTATAAAAGACAAAAACAGGTAGTTGCAAAATGAAGTTAGCCTTGTTATAATTTCATCATATGTGTTTCATCATTATAGTTGTATTTGCAGCTAAAGATGAAAAACTCTGTTTCGAAAATGATTCAGGGCGGAAGGAGATGAAAAGAATGAAAGCAGGAATTCATCCGGATTACAAGAAAGTTGTATTCATGGACACAAACACAGGCTTCAAATTCTTAAGCGGATCTACTAAAGGATCTAGCGAAACGGTTGAGTGGGAAGATGGAAACACTTATCCATTACTAAAAATTGAGATCAGTTCTGATTCTCACCCATTCTACACTGGACGTCAGAAGTTTGCTACTGCAGACGGACGTGTTGACCGCTTCAACAAGAAATACGGTCTTAAGTAATAAAAAACATAAAACAGGCAAGTGTATCTATTCGCTTGTCTGTTTTTTTTGCGAAAATATTAAACCTTTACCCTACTTTGGATAAAAAGTAGACGAAAGGAGAGCTCCATGTACTTAATAAATCAAAACGGTTGGATTGAAGTGATTTGCGGGAGTATGTTTTCTGGAAAATCGGAAGAGCTCATCCGCCGCGTACGCCGTACACAATTTGCAAAGCAACATGCAATTGTATTTAAACCATGTATTGATAACCGTTATAGTGAAGAAGATGTTGTATCACATAATGGCTTAAAGGTAAGGGCAGTTCCTGTTTCAGCTTCAAAAGATATATTTAATCATATAACAGAAGAAATGGACGTTATTGCAATTGATGAGGTGCAATTCTTTGATGGGGACATTGTGGAAGTGGTGCAAATATTGGCAAATCGTGGCTATCGCGTCATTGTAGCCGGTTTAGACCAAGATTTCCGTGGTCTACCATTTGGACAAGTTCCTCAGCTGATGGCGATTGCCGAGTATGTAACGAAGCTGCAAGCAGTTTGCTCTGTATGCGGATCTCCAGCAAGTCGTACACAGCGTTTAATTGATGATGAACCAGCTTCTTTTGATGATCCAATTATTTTAGTTGGAGCTTCGGAGTCATATGAACCACGTTGTCGTCATTGTCATGCTGTACCTACAAAACAAAGATAAGTAAAACTCGCTACATAGAGCGGGTTTTTTTCGAAAATAGATGAAGAGTGGGACTGAGTCCTCGCACTGTTAAGTGAAAATTTAGCTAGACGTTCAGAATGGTCGGTGGCTTCGCTTCTTCCTCCCATTCTGAGCGAGCCGCTTGCGTTTTTAAGTATATCTAGCTGCGCCTCCTAGGCCCTTGCGTCTAAGAACCTTCCCCACGAGAAGGTAAAAAACACCTTTTGTGCGAGAGAACCTTAGCTGGTCAGAGCTGAGCGAGCCACCTTCACTTTTAAATATAATTTGCGTTTTTTTGATTAAGTACCATATACTATTTGTATTAGATACTAGGATGTTGAGGTGAATGATGTGTTAGATCGTTTGCAAGCTGTAGAAGATCGTTATGAGAAGTTAAATGAATTATTAAGTGATCCAGAGGTTATTAGTGATTCGAATAAGCTTCGTGAATACTCAAAGGAACAATCTGATATGCAAGAGACGGTAGAGGTGTACCGTGAGTATAAAGATGTTCGTGAGCAATTGCGAGATGCAAAAGCAATGTTAGAAGATAAGTTAGATGCTGACATGCGTGAAATGGTAAAGGAAGAAGTTTCTGAGTTAGAGGGGAAAGATAAGGAATTATCAGAGCGCCTGAAAATTTTACTTGTTCCAAAAGACCCGAACGATGATAAAAACGTTATCGTGGAGGTGCGTGGTGCTGCTGGTGGCGATGAGGCTGCTTTATTTGCTGGTGATTTATACCGTATGTATAGCCGTTATGCTGAGGTGCAAGGTTGGAAAACCGAAATTATCGAAGCAAGCTATACAGAATTAGGTGGATATAAAGAAATTATCTTTATGATTAACGGTAAAGGCGCTTTCGCAAAATTGAAATTTGAAAATGGTGCACACCGTGTACAACGTGTTCCAGAAACAGAATCTGGAGGACGTATCCATACTTCTACAGCAACTGTAGCTGTATTACCGGAAGCGGAAGAAGTAGAAATCGATATTCATGAAAAAGATGTTCGTGTTGATACTTTCGCTTCTAGTGGTCCTGGTGGACAAAGTGTTAATACAACGATGTCAGCGGTACGTTTAACGCATTTACCGACTGGTGTAGTTGTATCTTGCCAGGATGAAAAATCACAAATTAAGAACAAAGAAAAAGCAATGAAAGTATTACGTGCACGTGTTTATGATAAATTTAGACAAGAGGCGCAAGCTGAGTACGATCAAAACCGTAAACAAGCTGTTGGTACGGGAGACCGTTCAGAGCGTATTCGTACGTATAACTTCCCGCAAAACCGTGTTACAGATCATCGAATCGGTTTAACGATTCAAAAGCTAGATCAAATCTTACAAGGTAAGTTAGATGATTTCATCAATGCCTTAGTGATGGAAGATCAAGCGCAAAAGATGGAGGCAGCTGAGTAATGCGTGTCTATGAAGCCCTGAAATGGGCTTCTTCTTTTTTACAGGAAAATGGACGAGATGAAAATGCGGGAGAAATCGTCCTTTGTCATGTATTAAAGACGAACCGAACAGGTTTAATGATGAACATGCGTGAAGAAATATCTGAGGAACAAGAGAAGACTTTTATGGGATTTATCCACAAACACGTTGATGGGATTCCTGTTCAATATATGATTGGATATGAAATGTTTTATGGTCGTTCTTTTTTTGTAAATGAAGAAGTGTTAATACCAAGGCCAGAAACAGAAGAGCTTATAGTAGGTGTGTTAAATAGAATCCAGAGTATGTTTGGGAAACAGGAACTTCATGTAGCTGATATTGGCACGGGAAGTGGGGCCATTTCAATTACACTTGCTTTAGAAAACAAAAATCTTCATGTATATACAGTAGATATTGCGCAAGAATCGATTGAGGTTGCGAAAGAAAATGCGAATACATTAGGTGCTAATGTAACATTCTATCATGGTGATTTGTTGTCACCATTTTATGAAACGGGGCAAAAGTTAGATGTTGTTGTTTCTAATCCGCCGTATATTCCAGAAGAAGACTGGAGAGGTCTTTCTCCGGTTGTAAAAGAGCATGAACCAAAGCGTGCCCTTGTTGGCGGGGAAGATGGACTTGATTTTTATCGCCGTTTCATGGAGGAATTGCCAAACGTCTTGCAAAGAAAGGCAATTGTTGCTTTTGAAGTAGGCATAGGGCAAGGCGAAGATGTGAAAGGACTATTGCAACAGACATTTCCACATGCTCATGTAGAAGTTGTTTTTGATATTAACAGAAAAGATCGTATGGTATTTGCGGAGATGGAGTAAGGGAGAACCTTACTCCATTTTTCTATATAAATTCATGTTGATTTGCTGTATGTAAGTCGCGGTTATGAAAACAAAAGAAGACCTCTCCTCATTTTCGCCCTCTGTTTTCATATAGCATGGGGCTAAAAAAGGCCCTGACCGCATCTATGCATGGCTAGCTGCTCTCTTCTATCCAAAAAGAAAGGTTTTAAATCTTTTTTATACTTAAATTTTTTTCTATAGATTTAGAATTTAATAGTTTAGAAAAAGACAAGTATGTCTACACTGTTGACAGAAGGGACGGTGCAAAGAGATGAAAAAACAAGCGATTGCCTATTTTCTTTTATTATTAATTGGTGCACAGTTACTTGTGCAGTTTGGATATATGAAAGCTGATGCGAAGGGACCTACAGTTATTCCGAAAGAAGCTGTTCGATTACGTATTTTAGCAAATAGTGATTCAGATAAAGATCAAGAGCTAAAGCGGAAAGTGCGCGATGAAGTAAAGGCGCAAATTGATGGCTGGGTAGCAGATTTGAAATCGTTTGAAGATGCACGTCGTGTCATTCAAAGTCACATCCCAGAAATTGAAAAAACAGTTGCGAAAACATTAAAGAGAGAAGGAAGTAAAGAATCGTTTCAAGTTACATTTGGTAAAAATATTAAATTTCCTACAAAAGTATATGGGAATTTTATTTATCCAGCAGGGGAATATGAAGCAGTACTTATTTCAATCGGTAAAGGTGAAGGAGCGAATTGGTGGTGCGTGTTATTCCCGCCAATGTGTTTTCTAGATTTCTCTAGTGGCTCAGCTGTAAAAAAAGAAGAGCATGTTGCAAAAGCGGAATCAATTGATACGGAAGAACAGCCGGTAGAAATAGAGGAAGAAAAAGAAGAAGTATCGAAAAAGCAAAATAAAGAAGTTGTATCGAAACAAAAATCAGAACGAGATTCATTGAAAAAAGAGGTCGATTCAAAAGTAGAGACTACTGTGAAAGAATCGAACGAAAAAGTTGTACAGGAAAAAAGCGTAAAACAAGAGGAAAAACAACTTGTGGAGAAAACAGAACAACCTGCGGAAAAGAAGCAAAAGATTGAAACAGTAGAAGTAGAAGAGCAGGAGGAACCAGAAGTTAAATTGTTTATTGTAGAAGCGTTCTCCTCGTTATTTTCTAAATAAGTACTACTTTTAAATCCCTTCTCATATATAGAAATGAGGAGGGATTTATCGTGAAAAAGACTTATTTTGCTACAAAAGGTGATGTTGAAAGATTACATTCTTTTTTCGGACAAGCTAATAAGAAAGATGATAAAATAAATGAGTTATATAAACAATTTATGATATTGGAAGATAACGGAGAAATTCAAGCTGTAATTGGTTATGAACAAGAAGGAGAGAATGCACTCATTCGTTCTTGTTTGTTCACACCTGCTGTGGATAACAAGACTTTCTTATATTTTTTTGAAATGTTTTTGCAGTATATGAAAGAGAAAAGTATTTGGCAGGTATATTTACTCACAAATCATCCACAATCTGTGACGATATTTCAGTTTTTTCACTTTACACCTGTGGAAAAGGATGAAGTTCCAGATGATATTCAGCAACTAGAACATTTTTGTGGAAATATAAAACAGCAGAATGTAATAATACTAAATTGTCAGCTATTCACAAAGTTATCCACTGATTAATCAGGTTTATCCACATTTTGTGGATAAACCTTGTTTGTCTTTTGGATAAATGTCATAGTAAACTAATAATAGACAAGTATTTCATGGAAGAAAAGGACGTGTGAAAAAATGCATACAAATATGTGGGTTGTGGATAATGTTGTGGAAATAAAAAAAGATTATCCACAACTACAAGAAGCAGCAAGATTATTAAGAGAAAATGAAGCGATTGCCTTTCCAACTGAAACGGTGTATGGACTAGGGGCAAATGCAATGAATGATGAAGCGATTGCGAAAATTTTCGAAGCGAAAGGCAGACCGAGTGATAATCCACTTATTGTCCACATTGGTGCAAAATCACAACTAGGGGAAATTGTTAGAGAGATTACGCCAGTTGCAGAAGAATTAATGAAGCATTTTTGGCCGGGACCGTTAACAATTATTTTGCCTAAAAAAGATGGGATTTCAGAG
The DNA here is from genome assembly GCF_039549175.1 of Paenibacillus sp. 102. Classification (NCBI taxonomy): domain Bacteria; kingdom Bacillati; phylum Bacillota; class Bacilli; order Caryophanales; family Paenibacillaceae; genus Paenibacillus; species Paenibacillus sp. 102. The sequence goes on from NZ_JBCGHT010000007.1 coordinate 34,527, forward strand.
AAGGTTACAGCAGGATTAGATACGGTTGGAGTGAGAATGCCGGATCATCCAGTGGCACTTGCTCTTATTGAAGCAGCGAATGTACCGGTTGCGGCACCAAGTGCTAATCGTTCTGGACGTCCAAGTCCAACACTTGCGCATCACGTATATGAGGATTTAAATGAGAAGATTGCTGGTATTGTTGATGGTGGTGCAACGGGTGTTGGTGTTGAATCAACAGTAGTAGATTGTACAAGTGAAGTGCCAACGATTTTACGTCCAGGCGGTATTACAAAGGAACAATTAGAAGAAGTAATCGGAACAGTTTCTTTGGATCCTGCACTAAAAGATGAAAAAGAAAAACCAAAGGCACCAGGAATGAAATATACGCATTATGCACCGAAGGCACCACTTAGTATCGTTGAAGGGTCTCGAGAATTCATTCAACAACTTGTGGATAAAAAGAAAGAAGAAGGATATACGGTAGGTGTATTAACAACAGAAGAGTATCAACATGTGTATAAAGCGGATGTTGTGCTATCTTGTGGTATGCGAAGTGATTTAGCAAGCGTTGCGACGAAATTATATGATGTATTGCGTACGTTTGATGCAAGTGAGGTAGATGTAATTTTTAGTGAGTCATTTCCAAATGAAGGAATTGGAAATGCGATTATGAACCGTTTAACGAAAGCGGCAGGGCATCATATCATTATTGAAGAGTAGGCGAGGCGAGTTAAAACTCACTTTTTAAGGTGGAAGAGAGGATCTGGCCATACGTAGAAGCGGTCAGTTCCTTTTTTATCTCCAGGCGGAGTGAAACAAGAAGGAGAAAACATCCACTAATTAAAGTTTCACTTTATATAGAAAACTTGCATAGATTCTATTTTTCCTCGGATGAGCATATTGTGAAGTAGCAAGTCCGAGGAGGGACAAAATGACGGTTGAACAGCTAGTACCTTTAATTATAATGGCATTTGCCTTAGGGATGGATGCATTTTCTGTGAGCCTCGGCATGGGTATGGTAACGCTCAGAATGCGACAAATCATTTATATCGGTATGACAATAGGGCTGTTTCATATTGTTATGCCGTTTCTCGGTATGATACTAGGTCGTTTTTTATCAGAGAAATTTGGCCATATTGCGACTGTTGCCGGAGCTATTTTGTTAATTGGATTAGGATTTTATATTGTGTACTCTGCAATTTTAGAAGGAGAAGAGACAAGATCTGCACCTGTAGGGATCAGCTTACTCGTATTTGCGTTTAGTGTGAGTGTTGATAGTTTTTCAGTTGGGCTTAGCCTAGGGATTTACGGAGCACAAATGATTGTAACGATCTTGTTATTTGGATTGGTCAGCATGGTACTAGCATGGGGCGGTTTGCTGATTGGGAGACATGCAAAGCGTTTGCTTGGTATGTATGGTGAAGTGCTTGGTGGTGTTATTCTTATTGGTTTTGGACTCACCCTTCTTTTTCCAATATAATCTTGCTATCATATAAGAAAACGTCAGAGGATGAGAAGTATGGGGAAGTTACTGGAATGGTACACTTGGTTTTTAACATTTTTTCCAAGATGGCTACGGAGACTTGTTGTTTGGGGCATTATTCTACAAATTGCAATTCTCGGCTGGATTAAGTTAATTCGTGAATGGTAAATATAAATTCCTTTCTGTACAAAACATTTTTTCTAACAGTCTTCGTTATAATGAAAAATCTTATAATAGTAGAAAGGATGATAGGAATGACAAGAATAAAACAAATTTTTGGCATTATTATTAGCTTTTTCGTATTTTGGTTTAGTATGCTCGGTGTACAAATGTTTGCTGAGTTTCTAGATATAAATTCTTTAAAATTTATTGAGGGGAAAACAGAGGCAGCGCGTACGTTTTATTCTCCTTATCCATTTCTAATTGTTTTTCTTATTACATTGCTTTCTTTATATTTCTTTGTTGTGAAACTTGGAAGGCCGAAGAAAGAGAATGTACCTGCGTTAGAAGAGAAGCGAGAAGATTTATAAGTTTCGAATGAAAAGGGCCAGCTTGGGCGATGCTTAAGCTGGCCTTTTTATGTTGTTAAATGAACAAGTTGGTCACGCTTTTAAATGTATCCAGTTCCAGCGGCAAGAATGGTCGGTGGCTTCGCGTCTTCCTACGAGGCAAAAAGCGCCTCTACGTCAGAAGCTCCATCCCCCTCCCATTCTGAGCGAGCCGCTTCCACTTTTAGTTGTATCCAGTTCCAGCGGCAAGAACGGTCGGTGGCTTCGCGTCTTCCTACGAGGCAAAAAGCGCCTCTACGTCAGAAGCTCCATCCCCCTCCCATTCTGAGCGAGCCGCTTCCACTTTTAGTTGTATCCAGTTCCGACGGCTAGAGTCTCCGGCCATTTCGCCCCCTCGGTCGAAGCAAAAAGTGCTTCTCTGTCGGGAGCTCCAATGACCTACGATTCTGAGCAAGCCGTCTCCGCTTTTAAATAGGCCTTACAAGCTCGAATTGTTCTCCTAATTTCGCGTAGTTGTGACCTGCGAGTCTGCTTACTGGTTTTAGTCCTTCTGCGTGAATACGTCCGTTTTCATATAAATGTTCTGCGACATGGAAGCGGACGACGCGGCCGATTAGTAAGTCACATGCTGGCGAATCTTCTGTTCCGCCTAATGGAATGGCGCGTTCTAATATGCATTCCATTCGAATATTCGCTTCTTTTACGCCTGGTACTGAGATGACATCGCTTTCGATAGGGGTTAGTTTCGCTAATTCAATTTCACTTTGATTTGGAGGGAGGTTTGCAGCGGTTTCGTTGATGGCCTCCACATAAGATTCATCGGAAATATGTACAACAAATTCACCTTTTTCAATGGCGTTTCGAGAAGTATCTTTCCGTTCTCCTCCTTTACGTTGCACGGAAACAGAGATGAGCGGCGGATTAGCAGCAACGATATTAAAATAGCTATATGGAGCTCCGTTTAAAATCCCATCTTTTGTTATAGAAGTCACGAATGCCACAGGGCGCGGAATAATACTCCCTGTTAATAATTTGTAATTATCTTTTTCTGTTTGTTCATTTGGATTAATCGAAAGCATAATTGTAATCTCCCTTCCTCGATATGAATACTTCTTTGTTTGTTTACAAGATGAAGAGGGGAAATTCCTGCTAAAAAATATTTTTTGGCGGTTTTTGTAAAATTCACGAAGAAAACTTTACACTTCGGTAAACAAGCTTCAATAACAAGACCATAATGTGCATTTTCCACGATTTGTCAGCGATGCTCTTCAAAGAAAATAACTATTTTCTTTGTTCGTTTTTTCCCTTTCTCCTAAATAGAATGACTATTAACATGATTAGAGGTAAAAAAAGCCCAACTGACAACGAATAGGCTATAGTCACTGTAGCGTCGAAGTTTTGTTGTTTTATGACGTCTTCATACATAATGATAGAAAGAACACCTACAATCATCGCTAAAGGTAATACTAATGGGCGATAATATTTTAAATTAAAAATTTGTGTAATACTTAAAACAGAAGCGTAAAAATAAAGAGCCATCTTAAAATAGATCGTAATAAACCACATGATCGCTATTGTTCCTTCGATACGTTGGATAAAATTACCTATGTTTATTTTTCTTGCTAATATAAAGCTTGGATATGCCTGCCTCGCAGTAGTTTCGGCACCCAAAACCAAAATAGTCAAGGTTGTGATGATAATAATGACAAGTCCTCCGATTATATTTCCGATATAAAAGGATTTTCTGGCTTCTTTCGGTTGATTAACTAAGGCAGGAAAAATCATTAATAAAATCACAGAGTTTACAGAAGATGTAGTAATTACGTGTAAGGATGCTCGTAATATCGTTTTTGTCTCTACCTCAAATACAGGCTGAATATTTTCAAACTTGATTTGTGGAATAAGAAAGACGACTAAAATGATAAAAAGAATAAAGAAAATTGGCATGAATATTTCTGCGGAGCGAGCGATTGTTTCGAGTCCAAGACGTACTCCCATTACCAAAATGAGTATCATCAATAGGTTAAGGGCCAGAGCGGGTGTATCAGGCATCATATGTGTGTTTAAAAAGCTACCATTATAAATCAAAAGAATAGAAGTATAAAGTAATGGCATAGAAACAAAGAAAAGAGATACTGTTTTCCCTAACCATTTTCCAAATAACTGTTCATTGATTTGTACAATAGTCATGTTAGGAAAATTACGAACTAAAGTGTTAAATATCCATATTACAAAAACTCCTATCCCTGTACCCACTAGAGATACAATCCAAGCGTCTTGTTTTGCTTCGACTGCTAATCCTCCTGGAATAATTAAGATAGTCGTACCAATTGTAAATAAAGTTACTAAAGTTAAAAATTGATGTGAATTGATCTTTTCATTTTTCACAATAGGAACCTACCTCATTTTTTATTAGTTTGTACCTATGCAATAGTCTTGAGTAAAAGTTTCACTTTATATGATCCGGTGAGGTTTTGTTATTTCATAAGTATGGTCAGGTTTTAACAGTTCCATAACAATTTCCGTATCCAGTAGAAGATATTCGAGGGGGATTATTTTGTTGGATTTTGATAATGGGGCTGCTATACCGTACTTATTGGAAGTTCAAGTATAATTCAAGTTTAATTGGTAAAAATGAACTTGAAAGAATAAGGTCGAGTAATATTTATGCAAAAAATCACTGTAAATCAAGAGATTGTTTTCGTAGGTATTCACTAACATGTTTTTAAATCCTTCGATTACAAATAACGGTTATGAAGTGAAATAGACTTCAAAATTTATCCCGCTATTTTCGGGCAGTAAGATCCCCACCTCAAGATTCAGGGAGAAACGAGGAAGATAGGTGGGGGGATGAAGAAACCTCCCACTGATTAAAGTTTCACTTTATATAAGCAATGAATCAACATTATGAGAGAGGATAAATTGTATGCGTTTTTTTAAGAAACAAAGAAAAAACAGTGTAATGTACTCCTCATTTGAGCAAGAAGATGAAGGTAAGGAAGAGAACCAAGTCCTATTAAAAACAAGCATGGAAGGAAACATTCAATATGTAAAGAAAATGCTTGGAAATAGTAACGATATAGTGATTAGAGAAATACAAATTGGTAAAGACGGGTTAATTAAAGCAGGCATTTTCTATACGGATGGATTGGTGGATACGAATTCCATTCAGAACTTTATTTTGGAATCGCTCATGTTAGATATCCATATCGAACCGGATCAAAACATATCATCTCAACAGAACGTTTTGCAAATATTAAAAGAACGTATTCTTACGGTTGGAGACATAAAAGATGTTACTGAATTCAGTTCTTTATTCAATTCTTTGTTATCAGGGGATGTTATCTTTTTATTGGATGGATATACACAAGGTTTTATAATCTGTATGCGTGGTTGGAGAGACCGTGGCGTTATGGAATCCAGCACAGAAACGGTTGTTCGGGGGCCTAAAGAAAGTTTTACGGAGAGTTTACGTACCAATACGGCGTTAATTCGCCGAAAAATAAAATCCCCTAATCTTTGGCTTGAATCAAAAAAAATTGGAAGAGTGACCCAAACTGATGTCGCGATCATGTACATTGATGGGATTGCGAATGATAAAGTTGTCGAAGAAGTGCATAGGCGTCTAAATAAAATTGATATCGATGGAGTTCTAGAGAGTGGTTATATTGAGGCATTGATTGAAGATGAACCGTTTAGTCCTTTTCCGACTGTATTTCATTCGGAACGACCTGATGTGATTGCTGCAGAGCTTTTAGAAGGAAGAATTGCTATCGTAGTGGATGGAACGCCAATTGTTCTAGTTGTCCCGACACTGTTTGTTTCCTTCGTACAGGCTGCGGAAGATTATTATCAACGTGCAGACATTAGTACACTTATTCGTTTGCTTCGTTTTTTTAGTATTTTTACTGCACTGCTAGGACCATCTCTATATATTGCCATCACCACGTTTCATCAAGAAATGTTACCAACTCCTTTGTTAATCGGTTTAGCAGCTCAACGGGAAGGAGTTCCCTTTCCTGCATTCATTGAAGCTCTCATGATGGAAGTGGCATTTGAAATTTTGCGAGAAGCCGGTTTACGAATGCCAAAGGCTATCGGTCAAGCTATATCTATTGTAGGAACACTAGTGATTGGTACTGCAGCAGTTGATGCGGGGATTGTATCGGTTGCTATGGTAATCGTTGTTGCAGTGACGGCGATTTCAGGTTTTGTGCTCCCTGCATCTACCTTTTCTATGTCTATTAGGATACTCCGTTTCCCAATGATGGTGCTTGCCGCCTCTTTTGGCCTATTCGGGATATTCATTGGATTTATTGCGCTTGTTCTTCACTTGTGCAGCTTGCGTTCTTTTGGGATTCCTTATATGAGCCCTTTTGGGCCTTTTATCCGTGAGGACATTAAAGATACGTTTATTCGGGTACCTCTATGGGGGATGTTCTCTCGCCCGCGTTTAATTAGTCAAAAAAATGTTAGACGTGAACAAAATTCAGCTCCGAAACCGCCTCGAAGTAAAGTTTAAATGAGCATAAAAGTTATCAATTCTAAAAATGCAAAACCTGTCTATTTGGAATTGGTAACGTCAGTAGTGATACCAATTTCAAGCTTGCAAAAAGGGATAAGTATAGATAGGTATAAAGACTTGAAGACTAGATGCCTCTATATCCCTATTCTCTAATAAATCAAAGGAAGAAAGGGGTACACAAAAGTGATGGCTGTTGCTGGAATCTTTGTCATTGTTGCTGTCATTATTGCGATCGATGTTCCTTTTCTATTAAAAGAAAAATTAAAAGGAGAGCTATGGGTATTTTCTATTCTCCTATTATTCGGAACTACGTTAAGCGTTGCCCAAGCTTTTAATATTAAGATTCCCAATCCGTTAGATTGGATTACAGCCATTTATAAGCCACTTTATTACGTTATTGATGAATTATTAAGGTGAAAATGATTTTATCCCGCTATTTTCGGGCAGTAAGACCCCTACATCAAGATTCAGAGAGAAACGAGGAAGATAGGTGGGCGATCAACTGCCCGTAAAAGCCTGATTGGTAAGGGCTGATTAAAGTTTTTAAGAAATACCACTCAAGAAAGAATAAATGGAGTATTCTCCTTAGATATAAGCATGTATCAATAAATTCGAAAGGTGTTTAATCTATGAAACGCTACTGTACAATGCTTATCATACTGCTTGTATTTCTATTATTTACTACAGGTTGCTGGAATCGTCGTGAATTAAATGAATTGGCCATCACATTGGCTTTAGGGATAGATCGTACAATGGATGGTCAATATCTTGTAACCGCCCAGGTGGTAAATCCAGGGGAAGTAGCTACGGCAAAAGGTGGTGGAGGTGCTGGCCGTTCATCGGTAGTCATTTATCAGGAAAAAGGGCAAACTATATTTGAGGCGATCCGAAAGATGACAAAGGACTCCCCAAGGAAAATTTATCCTTCACATCTTCGAATGCTCGTGCTCGGTGAAGAGTTAGCAAAAAAAGGAATCGGAAAATCGTTAGATCTTCTCTCAAGGGACTGGGAACTACGATCAGATTTTTATATCACTATAGCTAAGGGAGTGAACGCAGCAGATATTTTGAAGGTGCCCACAACATTAGAAAAAATACCTGCTAATAAATTGTTTAACACTCTTGAAAGCTCAGCAAAAGCGTGGTCAGCGACAAGTTTCGTTACATTAGATGATCTGATTGCAGACTTAGTTAGCGATGGAAAACAACCAGTGTTAACAGGAATCTCCTTACGTGTAAAAGATGATGAAGAAACAGCTTTCAGTAAACAAAATGTAGAAGTAATCGATACTCCTGCCCGATTATTCTTTCAAAAATTAGCAGTGTTTAAAAAAGATAAATTAGTTGGTTGGTTAAATGAGAAACAAAGCAAGACGTATAATGTTATTACGAACAATGAGTTAAGTACAGTTGTGAATGTATCGTGTCCAAAAGGAGGGAAATTTGTTTATCAAGTGATGAACTCAAACACGGAAATGAAGGGTAAGATAAAGAATGGAAAGCCTGAGATAGATCTAAATATTCGTGTGAAAGGTAATGTCAGTGAAGTAGCATGCGATATCGATTTAAAAAAAACGGGATCGATTGAAAAATTAGAGGAGATTTATGAAAAAGAATCGGTGGAATTCTTTAAAAAGGCAATAAAAGAAGTACAGGAAAAATATAAAATAGATATATTTGGATTTGGAGAAGCGATTCATCGAGCTGATCCTAAAGCTTGGAAAAAACTCAAAAAAGATTGGAATGAAAATTTCGAGAACGTGCCCGTTAATCTATATATACAAGGAGAAATCGAACAGGTAGGAACAGTAACTAATTCCTTTTTTGAAAAAATAAAGTAACTTGCTTAGTTTATACAAGGACTAGAGATTCGAAAATAGCGGTCAAAAATCTATTCAAAACTATGCAAACAATAGAAAAGGCTTACATATTTTACAGAATATCTTTTTATATGAGTGCATAAAAAATTATATATGTTTAGCATAAAACAAAATTTAAAGAAGGTGTTACATAGATCAAAGCTGCAAGAACACTAAAAGACCATCAAGTAAAAAAATTGATGGTCTTTTAGGTATTTGAGCTTTAAAAGCACTTAATTATTTGTGGTTCAACAAATATCTTGAAACTGAGATAGTTAATTAAAGTAAAACGTAAGCACCAGGGCCAGTTAATGCAACACCAACTGCAACTGCGATTAAGATCATGTTATATTCAAATCCGTTTTGTGTTACCCAGTAGCCATTTTTTCCATGGACTGTAAAGATTGCAACTAGCATTGTACCTACGATAAATAATGAGCCAACCCAAGTGAAGATACCTGCTGCGAATAAAAATCCACCTAACAGCTCAGTTGCACCAGCCATAAATGCCATAAATACGCCAGGGCGTAAGCCGATTGATTCCATCCAGCCACCTGTTCCTTTTAGGCCGTGACCACCAAACCAACCGAATAATTTTTGAGTACCATGACCCATGAATGTAATTCCGATAATAAGACGAATAATAAGAAGACCGATGTCCATCATTTATAAAACCTCCAAAAAGTTATTTACTTACCTTATGTAAGTTATAATAAATCAGTTACTTACTTTAGTCAAGTAACTTTCTTATAAAATTTGAAGAAAATTTTACAAATGAACAATAAAAAACAAATATGTTGTGAGGACCTCTAGACAAGTTGAGAGAAAAAGGAGAAAATATAAGTAAGAGGTTAATTCTCATTATTGTTATTCAGACAATCTGAATTGACTGGAATTTTACTAAGCGATACAATAAGAGTCTATTGATAATGACGCGATTCTTATCGAAAGCGTTTTTACAATATAATATTTGCAGTATGAAGTCTTACATGTATCTCAATCTTTACTAGGGATTGCCCTATACATTTTCAACCTAATTATAAGGAGGACTATCCTATGTTTAAAAAATTATTTGGTCTTGGTTCAAAAACAAATGCAGAAACAATCGTAGCTCCATTAACTGGAGAAGTGAAAAATATTGAAGAAGTACCAGATCCAGTATTCGCTGGTCGTATGATGGGTGACGGTGTTGCAATCGTTCCAACTGAAGGTGTAGTTGTATCACCAGTAGACGGTGAAATCGTACAATTATTCCATACAAAACATGCTGTTGGAATTAAAGCGAAAAACGGTACAGAAATTTTAATCCACGTTGGTTTAGAAACTGTAAAAATGGAAGGCGAAGGTTTCGAAGCTCACGTATCTGAAGGACAAGCTGTGAAGGCTGGCGACAAATTAATTTCTTTCGATTTAGAATTAATTCGCGAAAAAGCAAAAAGCACAATTACACCAATTGTTATTACAAACACAGATGCAGCTGAATCTATTCATACAACTGTAGGCGTTTCAGCTACAAAAGGTTCAACAGAAGTAATGAAAGTTACAATGAAGTAATGATTTTTGTAAGGAATCCATTCTATATGAAATGGATTCCTTATTTTATTTAATCATAATTTTTTTTCGTGGGACGTTCTAGTGATGTAGGGTACTATATTGAAGGTGCTTGGAACTAGGGTTTCACCTATATGTGGATAAGGCGTATTTCTCTTAGAAAAATAAAGGAGAAATATGCCTTTTGTATGTTCACATCTCTTTTGTTCCATTGTAATGTACGTTATGATGAGTGTAGGACATTCACTATAAGGAGTGGATATAGATGAAGCGAGTATTGTTTGTTTGCACTGGAAATACATGTCGTAGCCCAATGGCAGAGGCGTTGCTTCGTCACTATGGGGAAGGGGAATTTGAGGCGAAGTCTGCTGGTGTTTTTGCCAATTCTGGAAGTGATGCATCTTTACATGCAAAGGATGCATTAGCAGAAAAGGGAATTAAGATAGCACATGCTTCGCAGCAAATAACGAAAGAATTACTTGAGTGGGCGGATATGGTACTCGCGATGACGGAAAGTCATAAACAACTTGTGCTTGGGTACTATCCGAGTGCTGGAAAAAAGGTGTATACATTTTATGAATTTGTAGAGGGTACAAGTAAGGATATTTCAGACCCGTTTGGCGGTTCTCTCGCTATTTATCAAGCAACATTAGTAGAGATGGAAAAACTTGTACAAACTTTATTGAAAAAACATTCAGAAGGTTAATGATTCGTGTATAATACGATATTGGAGATGATCTTGCTTGGTATGAGCAAGTGAGTATTAGGTTTTTGCAATCATTCATCAGTGGGGATGAAGAACCTCACTCGATAGAAGTTTTACTAAAATTTTGGAGGGGTAAATAATGAAAGTAGTAGTAGCATCTGATCACGGTGGAATGAATATCCGTAAAGAAATCGTAAGTTTATTAGAGGAACTGAATATTGAATATGTTGATTTAGGATGTGAATGTGAAGCGGGTTCTGTTGATTATCCTGACTTTGCATTTCCAGCGGCAGAAATGGTTGCAAACGGTGAAGTAGACCGTGGTATTTTAATTTGCGGAACAGGCATCGGTATGTCAATTGCAGCAAATAAAGTACACGGTATTCGTTGTGCTTTAGTTCACGATACATTTAGTGCAAGAGCAACAAGAGAACATAATGATACAAATATGTTAGCGATGGGTGAACGTGTAATTGGTGCAGGTTTAGCACGTGATATCGTAAAAATTTGGCTAACAACTGATTATGAAGGTGGACGTCACGAAAACCGCGTAGGAAAAATTAAAACATACGAAGCGAAGTAATTTTCTATTGGGCATACTAATTTATTGAACCAATCTGTGAAAGGAAGAGGCGTTATGACGGAAATAGTAAAAGTGAAAGAGCAGCTACAAACATCGCTTTCTGATTTTCAAAAGCAAGCTTCACTGCAAAGCGGGCAAATTTTTGTAGTGGGCTGTAGCACGAGTGAAGTGCTAGGAGAGAGAATTGGGACATCAGGAACGATGGAAGTGGCAGAAGCAATTTTTTCTGAGCTAAAACAATTTCAAAAACAAACGGGTATAGAATTGGCATTCCAATGCTGTGAGCATTTAAATCGTGCTCTAGTGGTAGAAAGAGAAGTAGCAATGAAATATCAATTTGAAATTGTAACCGTTACGCCTGTTAGATCAGCAGGTGGCGCATTAGCAACATATGCCTACCATAATCTTAAGGATCCTGTAGTGGTGGAATTTATTAAAGCAGATGCAGGTATGGATATCGGTGATACATTTATTGGTATGCATCTAAAAAATGTTGCGGTTCCAATTCGTACACGTGTAAAAGAGATTGGAAGTGCACACGTAACGATGGCTAAAACACGTGCGAAACTTATTGGTGGGGCACGTGCTGTATATGCAGCGGTAGAAGAAACAGTTACTTGTAGCTAATTAAAATTAAAGAAGAAACAGAAATACCATATCTCATATAAAGAGGTATGTAGTCTGACTTTCTATATCATAAAAGAAAAGACCGAACTCGGTCTTTTTTTTCTTTTATGATATAGAAAGTCATGTTAGAATGTAGTTGAAAACATGAAGGTTCTAAAGAATTACAACTTGAATTTTCGTTTTTTTCTCAATAAATAAGAAAAAACTATCGGGAATCGGTGTAATTCGTTCAGAAAAGGGGGATTTTGGTGGATCATTTAAAACGTCAAGATGAAAAGGTATTTGCTGCAATTGAGGCAGAACTAGGAAGACAGCGTTCAAAAATTGAATTAATTGCTTCAGAAAACTTCGTAAGTGAAGCTGTAATGGAAGCGCAGGGTTCTGTTTTAACAAACAAGTATGCAGAAGGATATCCTGGTAAACGTTACTATGGCGGTTGTGAGCATGTAGACGTAGTAGAGGATATTGCACGTGATCGCGTAAAAGAAATCTTTGGCGCAGAGCATGTGAACGTTCAACCACACTCTGGTGCACAAGCGAACATGGCTGTATACTTCACGATTTTAGAGCAAGGCGATACAGTACTTGGTATGAACTTATCCCACGGTGGTCACTTAACACACGGAAGCCCTGTTAACTTCAGTGGAGTACAATATAATTTCGTAGAATATGGCGTAGATGCTGAATCACACCGCATTAATTATGATGATGTGTTAGCAAAAGCAAAAGAACATAAGCCGAAACTAATCGTTGCAGGTGCAAGTGCGTACCCTCGTGTTATCGATTTCAAGAGATTCCGTGAAATCGCAGACGAAGTTGGCGCATACTTAATGGTAGATATGGCACATATTGCAGGTTTAGTTGCAGCAGGCTTACATCCAAACCCAGTGCCACATGCACATTTCGTTACAACAACAACACATAAAACATTACGCGGTCCACGCGGTGGTATGATTTTATGTGAAGAAAAATTTGCGAAGCAAATTGATAAATCAATCTTCCCTGGTATTCAAGGTGGACCACTTATGCACGTAATTGCTGCGAAAGCTGTTGCATTCGGTGAGGCACTGCAGGAAGACTTTAAAACATATGCACAAAACATTATTAATAATGCAAACCGCTTAGCGGAAGGTCTTCAAAAAGAAGGACTTACACTTGTTTCTGGTGGAACGGACAACCATCTTATCTTAATTGATGTTCGTAATCTAGATATTACAGGTAAAGTTGCAGAGCATGTATTAGATGAAGTTGGTATTACAGTGAACAAGAACACAATTCCATTTGAAACAGCAAGCCCATTTGTAACAAGTGGTGTACGTATTGGTACAGCAGCAGTAACATCTCGTGGCTTCGATTTAGAAGAAATGGATGAAATTGCAGCAATCATTGCTCATACGTTAAAAAATCATGAAAATGAAGCTGCGCTAGAAGAAGCACGTAAGCGTGTAGAAGCATTAACAAGTAAATTCCCAATGTATACAGATCTATAATAGATTAGATGAAGACTGCTGAAGCATATATTGTTTCAGCAGTCTTTTTTTATTTGAAACAAAAATTCTTAATAGATAGTTTTTTAGAATACTTTCTATAAGTTATAGTCATTAACGTGGAAGATATGGAACTGGAGTTTATTCTGCCTGCGAACAGCGGGGTAAATAGTTTAAAAGGAGCATTAAGATAGTAAGTTTTTTGGATTCTCACATAGAAGAGTACGGCAGATAAGCGAGGGCATATATAGCTTCTGAAGTATGTATACAAACGATGAATAAATTTTGGATATATAATGAAGGATATGACTTCCATAATTGGTAAAGATATTAGATAGGTTCATGATGAATTTAATATTTTTCCAAATTTGCCCTTGAATATTAGTAGCGTTTTCTTTACAATCGTAAATAGTGCAAAACGGCGTGTACGCACGCATGAATATCATCTGAAGGAGAGATTCACATGGGAAAACTGTATGTATTTGATCACCCGTTAATTCAACATAAGATTACATATATTCGCGATAAAAATACAGGTACAAAAGAATTTCGTGAGTTAGTGGATGAGGTAGCGAGCTTAATGGCATTTGAAATTACACGCGACCTTCCACTTGAAGAAATCGAAATTGAAACACCTGTAAGCAAAGCGAAAACAAAAGTGATCGCTGGTAAAAAGCTTGGTCTAATTCCAATTTTACGTGCAGGTTTAGGAATGGTAGACGGAATTCTGAAATTAATTCCAGCAGCAAAAGTAGGGCACGTTGGTTTATACCGTGATCCGAAAACATTGCAACCGGTAGAATACTATGTGAAACTTCCAACGGATGTAGAAGAACGTGACTTTATCGTACTTGATCCGATGTTAGCGACAGGTGGTTCTGCTGCAGAAGCAATTAACTCTCTGAAAAAGCGCGGTGCGAAGCAAATTAAATTAATGTGTATCGTAGCTGCACCAGAAGGAGTAAAAGTAGTACAAGAAGAACATCCTGATGTTGATATTTATGTAGCGGCATTAGATGAGAAATTAAATGACCATGGTTATGTTGTTCCAGGTCTTGGCGATGCTGGTGACCGTTTATTTGGAACGAAGTAAGACAACAGACGAGAGGGATTTCCCTACTCGTCTTTTTTATATGTAGATAAGGAGAGTAGGAGAGGGGAAGATGAATGTGTATGCAAATGGTATTTTTTGTATATGCAACATAACTTGCATATACATCACATATACTATAGAAGTCTAACGTCTGAGGAACACTATATTATAGAAGGAAAACGCTATATCGTAAAAATATAATAGTGACAAACTTGTGAACTTTTCCTTCTATTATAAGGAGAAAACTTCTAGAAATTACATATCTTTCACCAGTATTTAGAAGGGGAACGTTTTCATTTTTGGCAAGAAATGACTAATACTCAAATTTTTTGATTTTTTACGATTTCTCGTTGACAGTGCTAATACCCTATTGTATGCTAACAACGGGGATAGATGGTAGGGCTTTCAGTGACAAAATTGCATCTATTCCGTGACGAAAAAGTAAACTTTTTATTTTGTATAGGATTTATGCAGAAAAATGAGTTATTATTAACACATCGTGAATGAGGGTTACATATTGGAGGGATGAATCCTTGCAAAAAAACGATCGCAACCCGGTAAAAGCTTATGCTTTAATGTCAGGAATTCTTGCTCAATTAGTCGGTTCCATTCTTGTTGGAATCTTTGGCGGGCAATGGATTGATAGTAAGGTTGGAACGTTTCCGTTGTTTCTTATTATAGGCTTATTGCTTGGATTAGGAACAGGGATTTACGCAATGATTCGACTCATTCGACATTATTATTCGGGAGAGCAATGATGATAGACGTACATGGACTTGTCCAAAGACAAAAGAAATATATGTACTACTTGCTTGCGCTTTTTGTACTAGGATGGGGCTTTACCTCTTACAAGGATGTATTTCTTGGACTGATTATCGGAACGATTTTCAGTTTTCTTAGTTTGCGCATCATTGCACGTAGAACAGACAAGCTATTAGATCGCGTTACTAATGGAGAAAACGTGAAATTTAAAGCGACGGCTGTTAGTACATATTCGAGATTTGCTACGATTGGGTTATTAATTTTATTTGCAGCGAAATATCAGCATTTAATTGCGATGTGGAGCTTAGGTGTTGGATTGCTGACAGGATACCTTGTCATGATCATAGATTTTCTTTATTTAGAGTATAAGAGCAGGGAAGAGAGGTGAATTACTAGTGGAACACGGTAAATTAGTTGAATTTCTAGGTTTAACGTTCGATGTATCCTCAGTCATGATGGTTACTGTTGCAGCACTTATTGTTTTCATAATCGCTGTTATCGGGACTCGTAGCTTAGCTCTTCGTCCAACAGGAATGCAAAACTTCTTTGAATGGATTTTAGACTTCGTGAAAGGGATCATTAACAGTACGATGGACTGGAAAACAGGTGGACGCTTCTTAACACTTGGCGTTACGCTTATGATGTTTATCTTCGTATCAAACATGCTCGGTCTACCATTCATGTATTCAACAACTGAGGCTGGCGAACACATTGCATGGTGGAGATCGCCAACGTCTGACCCAGCAGTTACATTAACATTAGCCGTGATGGTAGTTACCCTCACCCATTATTATGGAATTAAGATGAAGGGTACGAAAGAATACTTAAAAGGGTTTTTCCAACCTATGAAGTTCTTATTTCCATTAAAGGTTATTGAAGAATTTGCTAACACACTAACGTTAGGTCTTCGTCTATTCGGTAACATCTATGCCGGTGAGATTTTATTAGGATTACTTGCTAAATTAGGTGGAGCTACAGTACTGGGAGCATTAGGTGCGATTGTACCAATGTTAGCGTGGATGGGATTCAGTGTATTCGTTGGTTCAATCCAAGCGTTTATCTTTACAATGTTAACGATGGTTTATATGGCTCATAAAGTAAGTCATGACCATTAATATACTTTAATAAGTAAGTAAAAAAATCTATTTTTTTTATAATACAAAGGAGGACAAATTAAATGAGTTTAGGTGTAATCGCAGCTGCAATTGCAATTGGTTTATCAGCATTAGGTGCAGGTATTGGTAACGGTCTTATCGTATCACGTACAATCGAAGGTGTTGCTCGTCAACCAGAATTAAAAGGCGCACTTCAAACAATTATGTTCATCGGGGTTGCATTAGTTGAGGCACTTCCAATCATCGGTGTAGTTATTGCATTCATCGTAATGAACAAATAAGGGAGACTCCCCTTACATAGATGGCGAAGAGTGTTTTTGGACTTTCTTCGCCATTGCTTTATGAACGAAATGTATGTCTTTTTTTTTTCATATGGTCAAATTAGATATCTCGAAGGGAGTGAATCCTTGTGCCAACTTTAATCTTAGGAGCTGCCATTCCATTTGGAACAATCGCTTATACATTGCTAGTTTTCCTAATTTTATTAGTAATGCTACGTAAATTTGCTTGGGGTCCTTTAATGGGAATTATGAAGGAACGTGAAGAGCATGTTGCTAATGAAATCGACGCTGCAGAACAAAATAATGCAGAGGCGAAAAAGTTAGTAGAAGAACAACGTGAAATGTTAAAACAATCACGTGTTGAAGCACAAGAGTTAATCGAAAGAGCGAAAAAGCAAGCAGAAGATCAAAAAGATGTTATTGTTGCTGCTGCAAAAGAAGAAGCAGAATCTATTAAAGCATCTGCTGTACAAGAAATTCAACGCGAAAAAGAGCAAGCAATTGCTGCATTGCAAGAGCAAGTCGCTTCTTTATCTGTTCAAATTGCTTCTAAAGTAATTGAAAAAGAATTAAAAGAAGAAGACCAAGTGAAATTAATTCGCGATTATATTAAAGAAGTAGGAGAAGCGCGATGAGCAATGGGATTGTAGCAAAACGTTATGCTGTCGCTCTTTTTAAAATTGCAAAAGAAAAACACGTATTAGAAATGTTTGAAGAGGAATTACGCCTTGTACAAAACGTTTTTGCAAAGAACGGAGAACTACATAGCTTTTTAACACAACCAAACATTTCAAAGGAACAGAAAAAAACGTTCCTTTCTAACGTATTCTCTTCTATTTCTGAATCAATTTTAAATACGTTATATATTTTAATTGATAATAAACGCATTGAAGTCCTACCTGAAATTGCAAATGAATATGTCGTTCTTGCTAATGAAGAACGTAACGTAGCTGATGCAACTGTATATTCAGTTCGTCTTCTATCAGAAGAAGAAAAGCTTAACATTGCAGAATCATTTGCAAAGAGAACAGGAAAAGATGCAATTCGTATTAAAAATGTTGTAGATGAAGATTTACTAGGCGGCATTAAAGTACGCATCGGAAATCGCATTTATGATGGTAGTTTACAAGGAAAGTTAGCACGTATTCAGCGTGAACTTATGAAGAATAGATAGGGGTGAAGCACATGAGCATCAGAGCTGAAGAAATTAGCGCACTGATAAAGCAACAAATCGAGAACTATCAGTCTGAAATCGAAGTTAGTGATGTTGGTACAGTTATCCAAGTTGGTGACGGTATCGCGCGTGCTCATGGTCTTGATAACGTTATGGCTGGTGAACTTGTAGAGTTCTCTAACGGCGTTATGGGACTAGCACAAAATTTAGAGGAAAATAACGTAGGTATCATTATTTTAGGACCTTACACAGAAATCCGTGAAGGTGACGAAGTTCGTCGTACTGGTCGCATCATGCAAGTACCAGTAGGAAAAGAACTAATCGGTCGTGTTGTAAATCCATTAGGTCAACCAGTAGATGGTTTAGGCCCAATTAATACAACAAGCACTCGTCCAATCGAAAGTCCAGCACCAGGTGTAATGGATCGTAAATCTGTTCATGAGCCACTTCAAACAGGTATTAAAGCGATCGATGCACTTGTACCAATTGGTCGTGGTCAACGTGAGTTAATCATCGGTGACCGTCAAACTGGTAAAACAGCAGTTGCACTTGATACAATCTTGAATCAAAAAGATGAAGATATGATTTGTATCTACGTTGCAATTGGACAAAAAGAATCTACAGTACGTAACGTAGTAGAAACACTACGTAAGCATGGTGCATTAGAGTACACAATTGTTGTAACAGCATCAGCTTCTCAACCAGCTCCATTATTATACTTAGCTGCTTACGCGGGTGTAACAATGGGTGAAGAGTTTATGTACAACGGAAAACACGTATTAGTAGTATATGATGACTTATCAAAACAAGCAGCTGCTTACCGTGAGCTGTCATTACTATTACGTCGTCCTCCAGGTCGTGAAGCGTATCCAGGGGATGTATTCTACTTACATTCTCGCTTACTAGAACGTGCGGCAAAATTAAGCGATGCAAAAGGCGGCGGTTCTTTAACAGCTCTACCTTTCATCGAAACACAAGCAGGGGACGTATCAGCTTACATCCCAACAAACGTAATTTCTATCACAGATGGACAAATCTTCTTACAATCTGATTTATTCTTCTCTGGTGTACGTCCAGCAATCGATGCAGGTACTTCAGTATCTCGTGTTGGTGGATCTGCTCAGATTAAAGCGATGAGTAAAGTATCAGGTACACTTCGTCTTGACCTTGCATCTTATCGTGAGTTAGAAGCGTTCGCTCAGTTCGGTTCTGACCTTGATAAAGCAACACAAGCGAAATTAAACCGTGGTGCTCGCACAGTTGAAGTATTAAAACAAGGATTACACAAACCGTTACGAGTAGAGAAACAAGTTATCATTCTTTACGCCCTAACACGTGGATTCCTAGATGATATCCCAGTAGCAGATATCACTCGTTTTGAAGAAGAATTCCATGCTTGGTTAGATTCAAATGCAGCTGAACTATTAAGTGAAATTCGCACAACAAAGAAACTTGCGGATGACGAAAAATTTGCAGCAGCAATTAACGGATTTAAAAAAGTATTCGTAGCTTCTGAAGCATAAAAAGCGGAGCCGACTGTTTAGCCCCGCCGGCTAAGGTTCTTTCCCACAGAAGGTGCTCTTTACCTTCTTGTGGGGAAGGTTCTTAGGCGAAAGAGGCTAGGAGGCAAAGCTAGATTGAATAAAAAGCGGAGGTGGCTTGTCCAGAAGGGGAGGGCATTGGAACTCCTGACGAAGAGGCGCTTTTTGCCTCGCAGGAAGGGGTGAAATGACCGACCCTTCTAGCCACCGCAGCTAGATTAATAAAAAGCGGAGGTGGCTCGTGCCACTGAAACTAGATTATATAAAAAGGCAACTCTTACAGGAATTGCTGACGGTAATGTAGAGGAAAAGAGTAGGTGCACCTATTCTTTTCCTTCAATCATGAGCAAGAATATCTTGCAACGTAGATTAGGAAGATGAACCAAAAGGATTCTTACTAATCGTGCCAACTTCCGGAAAAAGGTGGTGAAAACCTGTGGCATCTTTACGCGATATAAAAGCGAAAATTAACTCGACTAAGAAAACGAGTCAAATTACGAAAGCGATGGAGATGGTATCTGCATCGAAGTTAAGTCGTGCAGAGCAAAATGCTAAATCTTTCGTTCCGTATATGGAAAAGATTCAAGAAGTAGTAGCGAGCATTGCGCAAGGTAGCAAAGGAATCAATCATCCAATGTTAACAGCGCGTCCTGTAAAACGTACAGGATACATCGTTATTACATCTGATCGCGGACTAGCAGGTGGTTATAACAGTAACGTATTACGTACGGTAAGTAACGTAATTCGTGAACGTCATAATATGGATTCAAACCAATATTCAATTATTGTGCTTGGACGACTAGGACGTGATTATTTAAAACGTCGCGGCTTTAACATTATTGATGAAGTAGTTGGATTATCTGACCATCCATCATTTACAGATATTAAAGACCTTGCTTCTCGAGCAATCGCGATGTTCGCAGATGGTGCTTATGATGAGCTATATATTTACTACAACCATTTTGTAAGTAAAATTTCACAAGAAGTAACGGAAAATAAAATTTTACCGCTTACGGAAGTGACGTCTGACAAACCGACGACAGCTTATGAATTCGAACCTTCTGAAGAAGATATTTTAAAAGTATTATTGCCACAATACGCAGAAAGCTTAGTGTACGGTGCATTACTAGATGGTAAAGCAAGTGAACACGCAGCGCGTATGACAGCAATGAAGAGTGCTACAGACAACGCGATGGAAGTTATCGACTCACTTACACTTTCATTCAACCGTGCTCGTCAAGCAGCGATTACGCAAGAAATTACAGAAATCGTTGGTGGAGCAGCAGCGTTAGAATAGTAATAAAAAGCGGAGCCGACTGTTTAGCCCCGTCGACTAAGGTTCTTTCCCATAGAAGGTGTTTTTTACCTTCTTATGGGGAAGGTTCTTAGACGGAAGGGGCTAGGAGGCGAAGCTAGATTAATAAAAAGCGGAAGCGGCTCTTTCGAAAGAGTCGCCCAAGCTACACTAATAAAAAATGAAAGCCGACTCTCATAGAAAGCTGGCTAATTTAAAGAAAGCTAGGAGGGAACCCGATGAATAAAGGGCGCGTTACGCAAATCATGGGTCCGGTTGTAGACGTTAAGTTTGACGGCGGAAAGCTACCTGAAATCTACAATGCCCTTAGAATTAAAAAAGATGAAGTTAACTTAACTTTAGAAGTTGCACTTCACTTAGGTGATGACACAGTTCGTACAGTTGCGATGTCTTCCACAGACGGACTTGTTCGTGGTACAGAAGTAGAAGATACTGGTAAACCAATCTCTGTTCCGGTTGGTGATGCAACACTTGGTCGTGTATTTAACGTATTAGGTGATGCAATTGACTTAGATGGTGAAGTTGCAGCGGATGTACGCCGTGATCCAATTCACCGTCAAGCACCTGCATTCGAAGAGTTATCTACGAAAGTAGAAATTCTTGAAACTGGTATTAAAGTAGTAGACTTACTTGCTCCTTACATTAAAGGTGGTAAAATCGGTCTATTCGGTGGTGCCGGTGTAGGTAAAACAGTATTAATTCAGGAGTTAATTAACAACATCGCACAAGAGCACGGTGGTATTTCTGTATTCGCTGGTGTAGGTGAGCGTACTCGTGAAGGTAACGACTTATACCACGAAATGAGCGATTCTGGCGTAATCAAGAAAACAGCGATGGTATTCGGACAAATGAACGAGCCACCTGGCGCACGTCAACGTGTTGCATTAACAGGATTAACAATGGCTGAACATTTCCGTGATGAGCAAGGACAAGACGTACTATTGTTCATCGATAACATCTTCCGTTTCACGCAAGCGGGTTCTGAAGTATCTGCCCTTCTTGGTCGTATGCCATCTGCGGTAGGTTACCAACCAACACTTGCAACAGAAATGGGTCAATTACAAGAGCGTATTACATCTACAAATAAAGGGTCTATCACGTCTATCCAAGCGGTATATGTACCAGCCGATGACTATACTGACCCAGCACCAGCTACAACGTTCGCTCACTTAGATGCAACTACAAACTTAGAGCGTCGTTTAACACAAATGGGTATTTACCCAGCGGTAGATCCATTGGCATCTACATCTCGTGCACTTTCTCCAGAAATCGTAGGAGAAGAGCATTATGAAGTAGCTCGTCAAGTACAGCAAACTCTTCAACGCTATAAAGAACTTCAAGATATCATCGCTATCTTAGGTATGGATGAGATCTCTGAAGAAGATAAGTTAGTTGTACAACGTGCTCGTCGCATTCAGTTCTTCTTATCACAAAACTTCCACGTAGCGGAGCAATTTACAGGTCAAAAAGGTTCTTATGTACCTGTAAAAGAAACAGTTCGTGGTTTCAAAGAAATTCTAGAAGGAAAATATGATGACCTTCCAGAAGATGCATTCCGTCTTGTTGGTAGTATTGAAGAAGTTATTGAAAACGCGAAGAAAATGATGGCGTAAGGCCTTAGGAGGGACGAATTATGAAGACATTTCCAGTCAGTATTGTAACTCCTGATGGACCGGTTTACGAAAAAGAAGTAGAAATGGTAAGTGTAAAAGCAGAGAGCGGGGAAATGGGGATCTTACCAGGTCACATTCCAACTGTTGCACCGCTGAAAATTAGTGCGGTTCGTTTGAAAAATGGCGGTCACACTGATTATGTAGCAGTAAGCGGTGGCTTTATCGAAGTTCGTCCAGATAAAGTAACAGTATTAGCACCATCTGCTGAAGAAGCAAACCATATTGATCTTCATCGTGCAAACGAAGCGAAGCGCCGTGCTGAGCAACGTATGCAAGATAAGCAAGTACATGTTGACTTCAAGCGTGCCGAGCTGGCGCTGCAGCGTGCAGTGAACCGTTTGAACGTTTCCGATATGAAATAAGAAAATCCGTAAAGGTTCATTCCTTTACGGATTTTCTATTGTATCCGGGATATTTTCGGGTAGTAATATCCCAGCTTAAAGTTCATTGTATTCTTAGAAGAGAACTGAAAATTACGCATCCTAAAATTTTTCCAAAAATGGTATAATTACTATGTTTCTGCTTAGAGAGAATGCTGAAAAATAGTAATCTTATAGGTGGTAATAAATACGATAATGTTACAACTTTGATTGAACAAGGGGATGAGAAATTGATTAGTGAAATGAAACGAGAAGCTTTACAATCATTAAAGGGGAAATGGGGGCTTGGTGTTGGAGCAACCTCTTTATATCTAATTTTAAATTGGATTTTAGGATTTTTGTTAATGGTTATTATAATAATGCCATTTGCATTCTTGAGTGATTTCATAAAAGAATCGGTTAATCCTTTTCAAAGTGAAAGTCTTTCTACGATTTCTATTGTTTTGGCTATCATACTAGTAATTTTAGTAAATGTTGTTAATTGTATATCTACTGGTATTACTCTGTATGGGTATAGTAATACGATTTTGCGATTGCGTAGAGGCAATGCAACGATAGATTCTCTATTTGAAGGGTTTCGTGGATTTAGAAGAATGCTTCATGCTACGAAAGCGATGTTTTTCATTTTCTTATATACGGGTAGTTGGATTCCTAGTATAATAATGGGCTTTTCTTCGTTTTTAGAAGAAACTGATAATTTTGGAATTCTAAGCTTATATACTATTTTATTATTGGCATCATGTGTTTTCGTCGCTATCAGATATTTTTCATATGCGATGACGTACTTCATCATGATAGATTATCCAGAGTATTCTGCTTTACAAGCAATGAAAGAAAGCAAGAGGATGATGAAAGGACATAAAATGGACTTATTTCTTTTATGGCTTAGCTTCATTGGTTGGGGGATATTACTGTTCTTCTCAGTACTTTTACTTACAGTATTCTTATTTGGAATTGGATTGTTATTTATATTTGGAATTCTATGGCTCATGCCTTATATCTGTACAACAACAGCGGTATTTTACGAGAAAATCTCAAATAATGATTATAAAAAAGAGAATACTACTTTCTAAAAAAACCCCAAGCATAAACATTAATTGTTCATGCTTGGGGTTTTTTGTAGGAATTTCATAAATTCTTTACCGCTTAGTGGCTTGCTAAAATAATAACCTTGCATATATTTACAGCCATTGTTTTGTAAGAATTGGAGTTGTTCTTCTGTTTCAATTCCTTCTGCAACAACGGAGAGTTTTAATGTATTGGCAAGTGAAAGAATTGTTGATACAATCGCTTTTTCTTCTTCGCGATGTTCAGCCATTTGTATAAATTCTCTTGGTACTTTTAATGTATCAATTGGATAAAGAGATAGATAGGCAAGTGATGAGTAGCCTGTACCAAAATCATCAATTGATGTTTGAATTCCACATTCTTTTAATTGTCTCAGCTTTAATAAAGTTTCTTCTTCATCTATCATTGCGATTCGTTCCGTTAATTCGAGTGTTAAAAATTTGGGCTCTAAGTTTGTTTCTTGCAGTATATTTAGAATTACATCGATTAAGTTATCCTGCTGAAATTCTTTTGCTGATAAATTAACGCTCATGTTTAAATCGCAATAGCCGAATCTATGCCATGTTTGTAGTTGTTGACAAGCTTGTTTTAACATCCAGTGACTGAGTGGAATCATTTGTATCGTTTCTTCCGCTATAGGAATGAACTCGCACGGAGAGATCATTCCTAGGTCGGGGTGTTGCCAACGAATTAATGCCTCTGCACCAATTATTTTTCTTGTGAAAACATCGATTTGTGGTTGGTAGACGATAGAGAATTCATGATTTGCTAAGGCAAGCGGTAAGTCTTTCTCAATTCTAGCTCTTCGTTCCATCTTCTCATACAGTTCCTTTGTATAAAAAGAACTACCATTTTTTCCTTTATGTTTTGTTTCATACATCGCCATATCAGCATGCTGCAAAATAGACATCGCATCTTCACCATCTTCTGGATAGATGGAAATACCGATGCTCGGTGAGATTTGTAGTAGATGATTTTCAATTTCAAATGGTTTATTCATTGACGATAAAATGTTGTCTGCAACTCTTTGTACTTCAGAGTCTTCCTTATAATCTTCTATAAGAAGTGTAAATTCATCTCCAGCAAGTCGTGCGATCTTTACATTGGATTTCGAAATTTGCTGCAATCGTTTTGCTACAGCAATTAAGAGAAGGTCTCCTACACGATGTCCAAGAGTATCATTTATAATTTTAAAGCGGTCTAAGTCAAGAAACATAACTGCAAAGGATCCTTGTTCTTTTTTCGCCTTTATAACGGCAGATTCAAGGTGTTCCTGGAAAGCGCGGCGGTTTGCTAGTTCAGTTAATGTATCATGATATGCTAGGAAGTTAATTTGTTTTTGTTGTTGTTTACTTTCTGTAATGTCTTTGATCATCAGATAAATTCCTGTAATATGTTCTTTTAAAATAATAGGAACAGCTGTAACGTGTAAATAATAAATGTCTCTGTTTTTATGATATGCTCGTATGTCTAAAGAAATAGAGTGTCCTTGTTTTACATGGCGGAATGTATCTATTATCTTTTGCAAATCTTTTTCGTAAATGAGGGAATGGCAAGGTTTTTGTAACAACTCGTTTGTTTGATAGCCAAGTAATGTAGTTCCGGCATTATTAACATTTAAAAAATTCCCATATAAATCTAATGTGAAAATTGGATCTGGATGATGCTCATATAAAGATTTAAACATTTGCTTGCTTTGAAATAATTTATTTTTTTGATCTACTAAATCTTCTGTGCGTAATTCAATTTGTTTTTCTAGTTCTAGACTGAAATGCAGTTGTTGTAGTAAAAGCATTTTATTTTGTCTTCGTACTAACATATGACGAATCAATAAGAAGAAAAATGTGATAATAAATCCGGTTACTAAAACAGGCGCAAAAACGTGCTCCACCAATATAAAGATACTAAGTACAATCACAGATATATATGGTAATGATAAACGAATTGCTTCACCAGCTTGTGGTGTTAAAAGTACTTGCTCATGTTTCTTAGTCTTTTTTGTGTGAAGTACGCATGCAATCGTAATCATCATTAGTATGGCTTGATAAATTGGTGCGACCGTAAACATGGAATATTCTGGTGCTGAGTATTTGATGTACATATAGATAAAATCTGTACCTGCATACAAAACAAGAGAACTTCCAAGGAGTGCGGCAACCTGTTTTGAAATAAGTGATAGCGGCCGAAATAATAATTGAATTCCTATTAATAGAAACAATAAATTTGCCATCGGATACATAAGTTGAACAGTCATATTGATGAGAGATAAGGTGAATATATGAATGGCTTGTTCAATGAGAAGGTAATAACTTAAAGTGAATTGGGCAGTCACAATGATACAAATGTCACATAGTGTAAAGAGTTTCTCCCATATATTTTTGTTATAAATCATCTTGTATAAAAAGGCAGATACGAAACTTATTATAAATAGTAAATAAAAAATATCAGATGGATCAACAAATGTATAATAGTCATCCAGAATGAGTCTTTGATAGAAAACAATCATATCACCGATACCATAAAATATTGTACCTGCTGTTAGTAATATCCAAAATGTATAGGACGGTTTATCTGTATTTGATGAAAAATAAAATAAGTAACTACCCATCATTATGTTGAGAAAAATGGTAGTGGTACCCACTATGATTTGGAACGAAACTGAGTATCCAGAAAAAAAGAGTAAAGCTGTATAGTGAATCGTAAAATATAGTAATAAAGAGCTTATAAGGATAGTTACATGTGTTTGTTTCTTTATTTTCACTGAAGTCACCTGCGATATAGACGAATATAAATCGTCCTTTTCTGTTTTCTTGGGGAATTGCGTGATACGCATATGCAGTTTCCATATTTTATTTTACACATTTATGACAAATTTTAAAAATGAGGGGAGAATTGAGTGGTTATTAAACTGGTTAAAATGACTGTAAACCAAGTAGTATGAGGGGAAAACTAACCTTATGTTACTTGGTTTTTCTTTTTCCCAATATATCGACATAGGAATTTGAAGTTTGTTATAATGGAAGAAATAGTTGCATTATTTAGAAAAATTTAAAAATAATAAATAATGCAGGTGAGACATATTGTTTACTAAGTGAACTTGTTGTTAATTTAGGGGGGAGGGTTTCAAGGTGGCAAATGTATATGAAAATAGTTATATGATTGTTGCTATCTTTTTACTATTAGGCATATTACTGCCGATAGTGGCTCTTACGTTAGGAAAGTTGCTGCGCCCACATAAACCAAGTGCAGCGAAGGCAACGACGTACGAAAGCGGAATTGAACCTTATCATGATGCAAATGTCCGTTTTCATGCTCGTTACTATATTTTTGCATTATTGTTTGTCATTTTTGATGTGGAAACCGTATTTTTATATCCGTGGGCCGTTGCGTATGACAAGCTTGGTTTGTTCGCACTTGTTGAAATGTTAATCTTTGTCATTATGTTGCTCGTTGGTTTGGCGTATGCTTGGAAAAAGAAGGTGTTACAATGGCTATAAATTTCGAAGAGTTACATCCACAGGAACGGGCGGAATTAGAGAGAAATATCTTCTTTACAACATTAGAGCAGGTGAAGGGATGGGCGCGTAGTAATTCTTTATGGCCGATGACATTTGGACTTGCATGCTGCGCGATTGAAATGATGGGAGTTGGCTCATCTCATTATGATTTAGACCGATTTGGGTCATTTTTTCGGACATCGCCGAGGCAATCAGATGTCATGATTGTTTCAGGAACAGTGACAAAGAAAATGGCACCGATCGTGCGTCGTTTATACGATCAAATGCCAGAACCGAAGTGGGTTATTGCGATGGGATCCTGTGCAACAGCTGGTGGTCCGTATGTGAACTCGTATGCTGTTGTGAAGGGAGTGGATCAAATCGTACCGGTAGATGTGTACATTCCAGGGTGTCCCCCGAATCCGGCGGCTTTAATTTATGGGATTAATAAGTTAAAAGAGAAGATTCGTTACGAAGCAAAGACTGGAAAGCAGGTGACGAATAGATGAGCGATCCAAATAAAGAGATAGAGGATATGAAAAAAGAGGCCGCAAGACATGCAAGAGAAGAGGCACGGAAAAAACTTGCTGCTAAACATGAAGCGGAATTGTCTAGTGGGGCACAAGAAGAAGAGAAAGCGCTACCAAAAGGTGCGGAGATAAATATAGAGGAAGCAAAACGCCTCGCCGCAGAGGCAGCGAAAGCAAAAGCGGCCGCGCTAGCAAAACAAAAAATGACAGAAGGAGAAGGAATATCGGAAGAGGAAAAAGCAAAAGCGAAGGCGAAAGCCGCGGCAGCAGCAAAGGCAAAAGCGGCAGCGTTAGCAAAGCAGAAAGAGGCAGAAGGCGGAGCGATATCGGAAGAGGAAAAAGCAAAAGCGAAGGCAAAAGCCGCGGCGGCGGCAAAGGCAAAAGCGGCAGCGTTAGCGAAGCAGCAAAGGGCAGAAGGCGAAGCACCATCTGAAGAGGAAAAGGCGAAAGCGAAGGCAAAAGCAGTCGCGGCGGCAAAGGCAAAAGCGGTAGCGTTAGCGAAGCAGCAAAGGGCAGAAGGCGGAGCGATATCGGAAGAGGAAAAAGCAAAAGCCGCGGCAGCAGCAAAAGCAAAGGCGGCAGCGTTAGCGAAGCAGAAAGAGGCAGAAGGCGGAACGATATCGGAAGAGGAAAAAGCAAAAGCGAAGGCAAAAGCCGCGGCAGCAGCAAAGGCAAAAGCGGCAGCGTTAGCGAAGCAGAAAGAGGCAGAAGGCGGAACGATATCGGAAGAGGAAAAAGCAAAGGCGGCAGCGTTAGCGAAGCAGAAAAGAGCAGAAGGCGGAGCGATATCGGAAGAGGAAAAAGCAAAAGCGAAGGCAAAAGCAGTCGCGGCGGCGAAAGCAAAGGCGGCAGCATTAGCGAAGCGAAAAGGAGCAGAAGGCGAGGCAATATCGGAAGAGGAAAAGGCGAAGGTGATTGCAGTGGCCAAAGCGAAAGCGGCGGCAGCTGCTAAGGCAAAAGGTGTTGCAAGCAAGAAAGAAGAAAAGCCGAAGCCGGAAGAATCATCACCGAATCAGCCGTATTTGGATGCTTATGTAGAGATTATTCAGGAGAAAATGGGTGGGCATTCATTAGAAGATTACTATATTAATAAACTTTCCAAGGATGTGCCAACACTTGTTATTAGGTTAGAAAGTTATTACGAAGTGATGGAATTATTAAAGTGCCATGAAGGACTTGCCTTCGATTATATGTCGGAGTTGCATGCGACGGATTTTGTTACGCATATGGAAGTGTACGTTCATTTGTTTTCATATGGTAAGAAACAGTCTGCAGCGGTGAAGGTGAAGCTAGCCAGGGAAGCGCCGCGGGTAGCGTCAATTGCGCCGCTATGGAACGGGGCGAATTGGCCGGAGCGAGAGGCTTATGATTTGCTTGGTGTTGTTTTTGAAGGGCATCCAAATTTAACGCGTATTTTAATGCCGGATGATTGGGCTGGTCATCCGCTTCGCAAGGATTATGAGCCACTTGATGTGGAGGTGTAACATTATGATTCGTACAGAAGAAATGCTTTTAAATGTAGGACCGCAGCATCCGAGTACGCACGGTGTATTTAGGCTCGTTATTAAAATTGATGGAGAAATTATTAAGGAAGCTACACCTGTCATTGGTTATTTACACCGCGGAACAGAGAAAATCGCCGAGAGCTTGCAGTATACACAAATTATCCCGTATACAGATCGAATGGATTATTTATCAGCGATGACGAATAACTATGTGATCTGTCACGCTGTTGAAACAATGATGGACCTTGAAATTCCAGAGCGGGCCGAATATTTGCGCGTACTGGCGATGGAACTTGGCCGCGTTGCGAGTCACCTCGTTTGGTGGGGAACAAACCTACTGGACATTGGAGCAGTTAGCCCGTTCCTATATGCATTTCGGGAGCGAGAGATGATTATTAATCTCTTAAATGAACTCTGTGGTGCGCGGCTAACGTTTAACTACATGCGAGTGGGCGGTGTAAAGTGGGATGCCCCAGATGGTTGGATCCTAAAAGTGCGTGAGTTTGTTCCGTATATGAGAGAACAATTGAAAGGTTATCACGACCTTGTGAGCGGGAATGAAATTTTCTTGAATCGTGTAAAGGGTGTTGGCATATATAGTGCGGAAGATGCACTTTCTTATTCACTAAGCGGAGCAAATTTACGGTGCGTGGGTGTGAAATGGGATCTTCGTAAGGATGAACCATACTCTATTTATAATCGCTTTGATTTTGATGTTCCGGTAGGGAGCGTGGGGGATGCTTGGGACCGTTACGTTTGCAGGATGGAGGAAATTGAGGAATCCCTCAAAATTATTGAGCAGGCGGCTGAGCAAATTCCATCAGAAGGGCAAGTGATGGCAAAAGTGCCGAAGATTATTAAGGCGCCAAAGGGCGAAGCGTTTGTCCGAATCGAGTCGCCGCGCGGGGAAATTGGCTGCTATATCGCGAGTGAAGGGAAGAAAGAGCCGTATCGCTTAAAGTTCCGCAGACCATCTTTCTACAACCTTCAAATTTTACCGAAGCTTTTGAAGGGCGAAAATATCGCGAACTTAATTACGATTTTAGGTGGCGTTGATATTGTGCTTGGGGAGGTTGATGGATGATGATAGAGCATCTCATAGAGTCATCGGCGAGTTGGACGAACTTTTTCATTTTTTTCGGATTAGCGGTCCTTCTACTATTTGCCGTCCTTGGATTTGTTACATATGGAATTTTAGCAGAGCGAAAAGTGATGGGATTTATGCAAGGACGGATTGGTCCGAATCAGGTTGGCGGCAGATTCGGTTTACTGCAAACAGTTGCTGACGTTTTAAAACTTTTATTAAAAGAAGATAGCATTCCAAAAGCTGCAGATAAGCCGCTGTTTATATTAGCACCTGTTATTGCATTTGCACCAGCTTTTATGGTGCTTGCGGTCATTCCGTTTACGGATAAATTTCAGTTTGCGGATATCGGAGTGGGGTTGCTTTATTATATTGCTGTATCAGGAATTACAACGATTGGTGTTGTGACCGGAGGATGGGCATCAAACAATAAATATTCACTTTTAGGTGGGATGCGTGCGGCGGCGCAAATGATTTCCTATGAAATTCCGCTTGTAATGAGTGTGATTGGCGTTGTTTTATTAGCGGGCAGTCTGAATTTAAATGAAATTGTAGCGGCGCAGGAGAAGGTTTGGTACATTTTCGCGCAGCCCATTGGTTTTGTGATTTTCTTAATCGCAGCGGTTGCAGAGTTAAATCGGACGCCATTTGACTTACCGGAAGCAGAATCAGAACTTGTTTCGGGATATCATACGGAATATTCAGGGTTTCGCTGGGCATTCTTTATGCTTTCTGAATACGTGTACTTCTTTGGGATGGCTTCGCTCATTACGGTGCTCTTCCTAGGGGGATGGCATCCAGTTATGTTCCTTGGTTTTATTCCTGGAGCTGTATGGTTTGCCTTGAAATTTAGCGCAGTAGTCTTTCTCTTAATTTGGTTCCGCGTTACGTTTCCACGTATCAGGGGCGATCAATTGATGGAGTTTGGCTGGAAGGTATTATTGCCAATCGCACTTGCGAATATTTTCTTAACGGCATTGATTAAGGAGTTGTTCTTCTAATCTAAACGGGGGGTGCCACTAAGATATGAAAGGACTATTTAAAGGGTTAAAGTATACGCTTAGTAACTTGAGTAAGAAAAAAGTAACCTACGATTATCCCAATCAACCATTGCCACTACCAGATCGCTTTCGCGGGATTCAAAAATTTTATCCAGAAAAATGTATTGTTTGTAACCAATGTGCCAACATTTGCCCCACTGATTGTATTCAACTAACAGGGAAGAAGCATCCGGATCCGGCAAAAAAGGGGAAAATCATTGATACGTATGATATTAACTTTGAAATTTGTATTCTTTGTGATTTATGTACAGAGGTTTGTCCAACAGAGGCAATCGTTATGACAAATAATTTTGAGTTAGCGGAGTATACGCGTGATGATTTATTTAAAAATTTGCAGTGGTTAGATGAAAATGATGAGAACGTCAGAAAGGAGAATAAAGCATGAACGGCGAGTTGATAGCGTTTTTTGTTTTGTCTCTAACGGCGATTATCGGCGGTATTCTTATGCTGAACTTAACGAAAGTCATGCACATGATGCTCGCTCTTGTGTTTACGTTTCTTAGCATTGCTGGATTGTACTTTCTCTTATCGGCAGAGTTTGTTGGAGTCGCGCAAATTTTAATTTATTCCGGTGCCATTACGATTATTATGATTTTCGGCATTATGCTAACGAAGCATGACGCCGAAAGTGAATCTAGTTTTAGTTTTCGGAAATGGCTCATCTTTCTCGCGGTAGTAGCTTTTGGCGCAGTGATGTACTTTGCTGTTAACAACATAGACTTTACAAATCGAAATGTACAAGGAAGCTTACCGCTTCATGAACAAAATACACTTCAAATTGGCACACTCTTGTATTCAAAATATGTTATTCCATTTGAATTAACGTCGGTTATTTTACTTGTTGCACTTGTTGGAGCGATTGTACTTGCGAAGAAAGATGAGAAAGAGGGGGATTCCAATGAGTAGTGTTCCAGCTTCCGCCTACTTAGCTCTTGCCATTATTCTGTTTTGCATCGGTTTATTCGGGGCTTTAACAAAACGGAATACGGTCATTGTCTTAGTTTGTATCGAACTGATGTTAAATGCGGCGAACTTAAACTTAGTCGCTTTTAGTAAATTAGGATTTTTTCCGAATTTAACAGGACAAATCTTTTCACTGTTTACGATGTCTGTTGCGGCAGCTGAAGCGGCAGTTGGACTTGCAATCTTAATTGCATTATATCGTAAGCATGCAACAGTTAACGTAGATGAAATGGATTCGCTGAAAGGTTAATTGTGACCGGAAAGGGGGAAGGAAACAATGATCGATTATGCATGGCTCATACCACTTTTCCCGCTTGCCTCGTTCTTTTTGCTCGTTATGTTTGGGGGGAAGTTGAGAGAAGGAAGCAGCTTACTTGGTATCTTTCTCACATTTCTTTCCTTTGTGGGTGCGGCGGTAGTATTAATAGAACGGTTTTCATCAGAAACAGTAAAGCATCAGTGGTTATGGCTCCGAATTGGTGATGTAGATCTTTCGTTTGGTTTTGAGATTAACGCATTAAATGCTTTGATGCTTTTTATTGTGACGCTCGTTAGTTTCCTTGTGCATGTGTATTCAAAAGGGTATATGCATGGTGATGAGAGATTGCACATCTTTTATGCATATTTAGGGCTCTTTACATTTGCGATGCTGGGGCTTGTCATCTCAACGAATTTATTACAACTCTATATATTTTGGGAATTAGTTGGACTTGGTTCGTTTTTACTCATTGGGTTTTATTTCTTTAAAGCAGAAGCAAAGGCTGCAGCGAAAAAAGCGTTTATTATGACACGTATTGGAGATGTAGGTTTATTTATCGGGATGATTTTACTCTTCTGGCAGGCTGGTAGCTTTGAATATGAAGTTATTTTTAAAGCGATGAAGATGGGAGACATATCACCTACCATGATAACGCTCACGGCAATTTTAATCTTTATTGGTGCCATGGGGAAATCAGGTCAGTTTCCGCTTCATACGTGGCTACCAGATGCGATGGAAGGACCAACGCCTGTATCGGCACTTATTCACGCGGCAACGATGGTCGCGGCAGGTGTGTATTTAGTAGCAACGATGTTTCCGCTATTCTCGGCAAGTCCTGTGGCGATGCAAACAGTCGCGATTGTCGGTGCATTTACCGCAATCTTTGCTGCCTCTATTGGCCTTGTACAAACGGATATAAAAAGAGTCCTCGCCTATTCAACAGTCAGCCAGCTCGGTTATATGATGCTCGCGCTTGGCTCGGCAGGGTACGTGGCCGGCGTCTTTCATTTAACGACACATGCTTTCTTTAAAGCGCTACTTTTCTTAGCAGCAGGAAGCGTCATTCATGCGGTGCATACGCAAAACATTAATGAAATGGGCGGACTGCAGAGGAAAATGAAAGTGACGGGGGTCCTCTTCTTAATCGGCACGCTAGCAATTAGTGGTGTTCCGCTTTTCTCAGGTTTTTTTAGTAAGGATGAAATTTTGGCTAGAGCGTGGATGCACGGCAATTATGTTTTGTTTGTCCTCGCGGTTCTCGCGGCATTCTTAACGGCGTTCTACATGTTCCGTTTATATTTTCTCGTTTTTACAGGCGAAGCGAAGAAAGAAGAGGATGTGCATGAATCTCCTCGCGTTATGACATTTCCGATGATTGTCCTTGGTATTCTCGCAGTTTTAGCAGGTTACATCAATACGCCGTGGTTTGGAACATTTCTTGGGGACTGGCTCACAAAGGATGTCCCGTTTCAAGTGGAGCAAAGTCACGGTCCTGTGTGGATTATGATTATTGCGACACTCGTTTCATTTGCGGGCATTTTCTTGGCATATCTCATCTATGGCAAACGCTCCGTCTCTAGAGAATGGGCTGGCGGAAAAGAAACAGTTCTATACAGCCTCCTTAAGGAAAAATATTATGTAGATGAAATATATAATGTGACTGTGCTCCCGCTCATAAAAGGAATCGCTTATGTGCTTCGCTTATGTGAAGTATATATTGTGGAAGGAATCGCCCAGCTAATTGCGTGGATTGTGAGAGGAGCAAGCACTGCTGGTTCTAAACTTCAAAACGGAAACGTACAAGTATACGGAACCGCGGTGGCTGTTTCTTTGGCAGCATTAGTTGTCATTCTGTTATATACAGGGGGGTATTGGCAATGAATGCATTCTTATTATCGTTCTTTATTTTCTCCCCGCTTCTAGGGATTCTCTTACTTACGTTAACACCGAAAACGGAAGTGCGTGCAGTGCGAGGCCTTGGTTTATTCGGAACAATTCTTCCGCTTGGTATCGCGATTGTTTTAGCTGGTACATACGCTTCCGGAAAGAGTTTAACAATCTTTGCTGAAAAGGTGAAATGGATTCAATTTGGAAGCTTTTTGAACGTAGATGAAAAGTTGTTTTCTATTTATTATGAGCTTGGCATCGATGGTCTCTCTCTTGTAATGATGATACTCACGGCCCTTTTAGCAACACTTGCGGCGATTGCCGCCTTTTCCATTCAAAAAAATATAAAAGGTTTTTACATGCTTTTATTAATACTTGAAATTGGGATGCTTGGTGTCTTTGCAGCAGAAAATTTACTTCTATTCTTTGTCTTCTTTGAAATTACATTACCACCGATGTTTTTGCTTATCGGAAAGTGGGGGAAATTGAACAGTGAAAAAGCGTCCTATAGTTATTTGATTTATAACGGAATTGGATCAGCAATTTTACTCATCGTTTTCTCTATCCTCTTTGCAAAAACGGGTACAACCAATATTACAGCGTTAAAAGATATTTTGACGGGGGCGGAAACATCGCTTCTAGGCGATATTTCAAATTCATTGCAACTTGGATTATTCATTGCTCTTATGATTGCCTTTGCGATTAAGTTACCTGTATTTCCTTTGCATCGCTGGATGGTGAGTGTACATGTCGAGGCCCATCCTGCAGCAGTGATGCTCCATGCAGGTGTTCTGCTCAAAATCGGGGCATACGGCATCGTTCGCTTTGGAAAAGGGCTATTCCCGGAGCAGTTTCATGACTTTGCAACGCTTATAGCGATTTTAGGAGTAATCAACTTACTATACGGTGCTTTTCTAGCGATGATTCAAACTGACTTCCGAAAGGTTCTCGCTTATTCCAGTATTTCGCATATGGGAATCGTGCTAATGGGGCTTGCAGCACTTAACGCCCCCGGCATGAAGGGAGCGCTATTTCAAGTCGTATCTCACGGCTTAATCGCAGCGTTACTATTCTTCTTGCTCGGCATGATTGAGCGGCGCTTCGGCACTTCTGATATTACGAAGCTTGGTGGCCTCGCAAAACAAGTTCCAGTGTTAAGTGGTTTCTTATTGGCAGGAGGTATGGCTTCGCTTGGCCTCCCGGGAATGTCTGGATTTGTTAGTGAGTTCCTCGCATTTCTCGGGCTATTTCAAGGGAAGCCAATCATCGCAGCAGTTGGTGCGCTCGGCATCATTTTAACAGCGGTATATGTCCTAAGGGCGACGCTTCAAGTGACATTTGGAAAGAAGGAATTGGAAGCGAGGCCCGATGTCCGTGGTTGGGAATACATTCCGATTGTACTCCTCTTTACTTGTATTATCGCAATCGGTATTATGCCAGAGTTGCTCGGAGCACCACTACAATACACAGTGAAAATATTGGGGGTGAGATAGGATGGATATGAATACATTACTTAGCTTATCTTGGCACTTAATGGTACCGGAGTTCATCATTCTTGGGGCGGCCATCCTTCTCTCGCTTCTTGATTTATTTTTGAAGTTTGATCGTAAGTATTTAGGGATTGGTGCGATTGGTAGTGCGGTGCTATCACTTATTGCGTTAATTATGCTATATGGTGAACCAGCTGGTGATATTTTAAGCGGTTCATTTGTATTAGATGGATTTTCAAAAGGATTTAAAACGTTACTATTAATTGGAGCGATCCTCGTTTTCTGTATGGCGATGAGCGATGATAAAAAAGAGCCGATTCAAGATAAAGGAGAATACTATTACTTATTTTTAATGGCAGTTCTCGGGGCGATGTTCATGGCGTCTAGCGTCGATTTTATTACGCTCTTTATTGGTCTAGAGTTGTTATCGCTGTCTTCGTACATTTTAGTGGGAATTCGAAAGAAAAATCGTGCTTCGAATGAAGCAGCGATGAAATATGTCATTAATGGCGGAATTGGGACGGCCATTACGCTCTTTGGAATGAGCTATTTATATGGTATTACGGGATCGACTAATATAGTTGCTATGCAGGAAGTTCTTATGCAAGGCGTGGATGGGAGCATTCATCTTTTGTTATCACTTGCTTTCTTGCTTCTGTTTGTAGGGTTATCTTTTAAAATTGCGACAGTTCCGTTTCATATGTGGGCGCCGGATGTATATGAAGGAGCAGTAGCACCTGTTACAGCTTTCCTCGGGACAATCTCTAAAATCGCGGGCTTTATTATGATGATAAGATTGTTCCTTATGGTATTCGGGGCTATACCGGTTCATGGAAGTGAGCAATCTGTATTTGGTAATATGAGCATATATATTGCGGTTTTAGCTGGAATTACAATGATTATCGGTAATGTTGTAGCACTAAAGCAATACAGCGTGAAACGTCTGTTTGCCTATTCTGGCATAGCGCATGCGGGGTATTTACTCGTTCCGCTTGTAGCATTATCGCCATTTACGATGGATAGTATGTGGTTTTATATGTTGGCATACGTGCTGATGAATATAGGAGCTTTTGCAGTCATTCACGGATTAATCTTACAAAGTGGAAAGGAAAATTTAACGATTTTCTCAGGTTTATACAAACGCTCTCCGTTCACCTCGGCGGCGATGACCATTTTTATTCTATCTTTAGCAGGAATTCCAGGAACAGCTGGTTTTATCGGAAAGGTTAACATTTTTTTAAGTGCCTTTACAGCTAGTCCAGCTCATTACGTGTTAGCATCAGTCATGATGGGTACAACGGTTATCTCATTTGTGTATTATTTCCGTATTTTGCAGCAAATGTTTTTTCGAAAGAGTAGTGAAGAAGATCCAGTGCACGTACCAATCAACTTGAAAGTCGTCATTAGTTTTTGCGCAATTGCAACTGTATTACTCGGGATTCTACCGGCAGTTGGCTACAATTTCTTTTATGAATATTTTCCACTCATGAAAGATTTCTTCTTTACGGGGAACGTGGTACAATAGTGAAAATAAAAAGTGTAGGGTCACCACTCTACGCTTTTTATTGTGGAGCAGAAACGTCTAGTAAGACGGAGATGTTGCCGTGGTAGTGTCCCCTTCAGCATCTTTTGAAGGGAGAACTTTATGCTGCCTATTTTAGGCGGGGAAAAGTATGGTTTCCATTTATATGGGATCGTTTTGCATCCTAAGTGGTGGTGAGCCAAACAAAAGGAGTCGATTTTTTTGGCGCAACTTTTAGGGCAACAAGCACTGATTGCGATTGTTTCGCATTTATTGTTTATTACCATTACATGGTGGGCCTTACAAGGTATCCATATCGAACGCCTGATGAAATCTGGAAAGGTATTGCAGACGAGGATTTTGCTCATTCTTGTTACGATTGCAATCGGGACATCTGTCAGCAACTTTTTCCTTGATTATTTAGGGTATTCGAAGAGTTTAACGTATTTAGTAAAGTAAGTGTATAGAACCTCATATCTCCGTTAACAATGGGGGTAGGAGGGGATGAAACTTGAAAAACTTAAAAACAATTCTTATTGTTGTCGTAAGTATTGTCGTATTCTTGGTCGGGTATAAAGAGATAAAGCCCGTAAGTGACGAAGAGAAAATGGAGAGTATGATCGCTGCCCTTGAAAAGAACGGAACAGAGATAGAGCGCTGGTCATGGTTAGCACGAGAAACAAAAACCATTTCTAATATACATACGTTTCAAAGATTGTTAAATGAAGTGAAAGAAAAAGCGAATATTCAAAAATGGGAGTTGGAACAATCTCATGACGGATATAAAGCAACAGCATACAAAAAATTTTCTTCTCATGAAGAGCGAATAGTAGTAACTTGGAGTAAGGAAAATACTAAAGAAAACACTTTTATTATCCTTGAAGTGAGCGGGTCAAAATGGGACCCTAAAAATATTCAAAAAATGGATAAAATTTTTAGTACAAAACCTAAAATTTACACTTGTGTTCAAGGTGTACTGAATGATAAGATTGAAGGTGTTTTGCAAAATAAAACCAATCAGGTTTTGAAAGATCTTTCAGCAAGAGCGATCGAAGAGATAGAAGAAAGAGCATTTGTGTCAGTCTCCGCATATAATAAAAAGTGGAATGACGCTCTTTCAACAAATAGAGAGAAAATCAATGTGCAAATAGCAATACGTTCTACAGACAACAAAGATACAATTGTGGTTGGCACACCGATCATAACTTCTGAGTATTGAATAGATATTGAAAAAAGGACACGGAGGGGAATAAATTGGAAAAAATCATCGTCCGTGGCGGAAAGCGGTTGAACGGCACAGTGCGTGTTGAGGGCGCGAAAAATGCTGTATTACCAATAATCGCTGCAGCCCTATTAGCGAGTGATGGAAAGAATGTACTATCTGAAGTACCAGTTTTGTCTGATGTATACACGATTAATGAGGTATTACGTCATTTAAATGCTGAAGTCGTATTCGAAAATAACCAAGTAACAATTGATGCTTCAAAGGATTTAAATATTGAAGCACCATTTGAATATGTACGTAAAATGCGTGCGTCCGTTCAAGTAATGGGACCACTATTAGCACGTAATGGCCGTGCTCGTATTGCACTTCCTGGTGGATGTGCAATTGGTTCACGTCCAATTGACCAACATTTAAAAGGCTTTGAAGCAATGGGAGCAAAAGTAAAAGTTGGGAATGGATTTGTTGAAGCTTATGTAGATGGACAACTACAAGGCGCGAAAATTTACTTAGACTTCCCAAGCGTAGGTGCGACAGAAAACATTATGTCTGCTGCTACATTAGCAAAAGGGACAACAGTACTTGAAAACGCAGCGAAAGAACCAGAAATCGTTGACTTAGCTAACTTCTTAAATGCAATGGGAGCAAAAGTACGCGGAGCTGGAACTGGAACGATTCGTATCGAAGGCGTTGATAAATTATATGGTGGACACCATTCTATTATTCCTGACCGTATTGAAGCAGGAACGTTTATGGTTGCAGCAGCAATTACTGGTGGAGACATCTTAATTGAAAATGCTGTACCAGAACATTTACGTTCTATCACAGCGAAAATGGAAGAAATGGGTGTTAAAGTTATTGAGGAAAATGAAGGCGTACGTGTTATCGGCCCAAGTAAATTAAAAGCCGTTGATATTAAAACAATGCCTCATCCAGGTTTCCCAACAGACATGCAATCACAAATGATGGCATTGTTATTACATGCTGATGGAACGAGCATGATCACAGAAACGGTATTTGAAAACCGCTTCATGCATGTTGAAGAATTCCGTCGTATGAATGCAGACATCAAAATTGAAGGCCGTTCTGTTATTATGAATGGACCTAACAACTTACAAGGTGCAGAAGTAGCAGCAACTGATTTACGCGCTGCAGCGGCATTAATTCTAGCTGGTTTAGTATCAGACGGTTACACACGTGTAACAGAATTAAAACACCTTGATCGTGGATATGTAAACTTCCATGAGAAACTAGCTGCACTCGGTGCAACAATTGAACGTGTAAACGAAAAAGTAGAAGAAGTGACGAAGCAACAAGTTTCTGACCTTCACGCTTAATTGAAGTCGTCTCTATGTCTTTTGACATAGGGGCGATTTTTTTTTCTATTACTGTTATAGTCAAGAAATTCCTGACTTATGCATGGTCCATTAAAAATATTTGGAAAATTCATTCGTTTGAAAGGAAGCCTCCTAATAGAAGAACTTTCTCCCGATATGTTCTAAAAGCTTGCCATGCTCCATAAGAATGAAATGAATCCAATTTTATATCGGGGGAAAAAGATGAAAATTTCAAAGCCACTTTTCATTACAATGGCGTTCTTAGTAGCGCTCGTCATTATTGTACCGACCGTACTTGTCATTCCGTTTACGAAAGAGAAGGTCAGTCAGCCGCCCAAAAATCCTCCAGCCGTACAAAATGTGCCAGCTCCTGAAAAGGTAAATACTGCTGTGCAAGTTGCTGTGTATCGCAGTCAGCAAAAGAAGGTAGAAACAGTGCCAATGGAAGAGTATGTTACAGGTGTAGTAGCTTCTGAGATGAATGCTAGCTTTGAAGTAGAGGCACTAAAGGCGCAGTCATTAGCAGCAAGGACATTTATTGTACAGCGTATGCTAAGT
This sequence comes from Paenibacillus sp. 102, assembly GCF_039549175.1. NCBI lineage: Bacteria > Bacillati > Bacillota > Bacilli > Caryophanales > Paenibacillaceae > Paenibacillus > Paenibacillus sp. 102. The sequence goes on from NZ_JBCGHT010000007.1 coordinate 75,156, forward strand.
GGAAGTAAGAAAAATAATGCGGATGTAACAGATACGGTGGGTGATCAAGTGTATCAAAGTAAAGATGATTTAAAGAAGACATGGGGTAAAAACTATGAGAAAAACTTGAAGAAAATTGAAGAAGCTGTGTCTAAAACAGCCGGACAAGTTTTAACTTATGAAGGTACTCCCATTACAGCGTCTTTCTTCTCAACAAGTAATGGCTATACAGAAAATGCGGCAGATTACTGGGGAGGTGACTTGCCCTATTTGAAAAGCGTAGACAGTCCGTGGGATCAAGCTTCTCCGAAATTTGCAAGTGAGCAAACCTTTACGGTAGCTGAGTTTCAAAAGCGTCTTGGTGTAAAGGTACTAGCAAATGGAAAAGTCGGTACTATTAAAGACCGCACAGAAGGAAAACGGGTGAAGGATGTAGAGTTTCAAGGGAAAACATTAACAGGAAAAGAAGTGCGAACGAAACTAGATTTACGCTCTTCTGACTTTACGTGGAAACAACAAGGGAGCAATATTGTCGTCACAACGAAAGGTTTCGGTCATGGCGTTGGCATGAGTCAGTATGGTGCAAATGGTATGGCGAAAGAGGGGAAAGCCTACACAGACATTGTTGCTCATTACTATAAAGGTATCGAAATTAAAACACTAAATGACTATGAAGGAAAGTTAATGGCGAAGAACTAGGTGGCAGGGGTGCGAGTTTAAAGGGGAAACTGGTGCGTTTTTGAAAGTGTAGCTGTTTCGGAGAGGGGAATGGCGCATTTTTCGAAAAATGGACCTGTTTGGAGAGAAAAAACAGCGCATATTCGAAAAAAGTAGCTCGCTCGGAGGCGAAAAAATCGGTTCTTTTTAAAAAGTGTAGCCCGTTCGCAAAATATATCGGTGATTTTTCAAATATATCGACCATTCGACAAAGTCAAGAGATCATTCGGCAAAAAAGGAGCTCATCCCTATGAGCTCCTTTTGTCATTATTTGTAGAAAACGAAAGAAATGTTAACGGCTTTTGTCTAGTTATGCTGTGTTATAATACAGGTGTGTGTATATATATAAAATAATAACAGGGGGAATAAAATATGATGATGGATGTACCACTCCTCATTCCAGCAATGATGGAACGAGCGGAGAAATATTTTTCAAAAAAGGAAGTTGTCTCGCGCACTGCATCGCGTATTCAAACATTAACATATGGAATGGTTGCGAAGCGGACAAAACGGCTTGCTAGTGTATTAAATAAAATGGGAATTGAAAAGGGAGATAAAGTCGGAACAATTGCTTGGAACCATCACCGCCATTTGGAAGCATATTTTGCGATTCCAGGACTTGGAGCGGTGTTACATACGATTAACTTAAGGCTTTCCGCAGATCACATTTCTTATATCATTAACCACGCCGAAGATAAAATCATTCTTGTTGATGAAGATATGGTTCCCGTATTAGAAAGTATTCAACACGAAATTCCTCATGTGAAAGCATTTATTATTATGACAGATGATCACGAACTACCTCACACAACATTATCACCAGCATATCATTACGACAAACTACTTGAAGATGGCGACGAAACATTCCCATTCCTAACAGACTTAGATGAAAAAGAACCTGCGGGTATGTGCTACACTTCCGCAACGACAGGAAAACCGAAAGGCGTTGTGTATACACATCGTAGTATTGCACTTCATAGTTATACGCTCGGCCTTGTAGACGGCGGGAATATATCAGAAGTAGACACTTGTATGCCAGTTGTTCCGATGTTCCATGTGAATGCGTGGGGACTTCCCTTTGCTGGTACATGGTTCGGTACAAAGCTTGTTTTACCAGGACCGCACTTTACACCAGAAGTTTTGGCGCAGCTTATTGAACGTGAGAAAGTGACAATTACTGCTGGTGTGCCAACGATCTGGATTGGTCTATTACAAGAACTTGAAAAATACCCGTATGATATTAGTAGTATTCGTACGATTTGGTCGGGTGGATCAGCGGCGCCGAGAAGTATGATTCGCACATATGAAGAGAACTACGGAATTGCTTTTAGGCAAATATATGGAATGACCGAAACCAGTCCAGCTGTTGTCATTAACTGTCCAAAATCATATCAGCGTGATTTACCAAAAGAAGAATATTACGAATTACGCTCCCGCCAAGGTTATTTATTCCCTGGCCTTGAAATGAAAGTGATTGGTCAAGAAGGGGAGATCAAGTGGGACGGGGAAGAAATGGGTGAACTTTGCCTCCGCGGACCATGGATTGCTGGTAGCTATTATAAAGACGAACGTACAGAAGAATCGATGAAAGACGGTTGGCTACATACAGGGGATATTGTCACAGTCGATCCTGAAGGGTTTATCAAAATTGCTGACCGGACGAAAGACTTAATTAAAAGCGGCGGTGAATGGATTTCCTCCGTTGACTTAGAAAATGCTTTAATGGCACATGATAAAGTACTAGAGGCATCCGTCGTTGCCGTTCCGCATGAAAAATGGCAAGAACGCCCTGTTGCCTGTGTTGTCTTAAAAGAAGGACAAGCGGTAGAACAAGAAGAGCTCTATGCATTATTAGAAGATCAGTTCCCGAAATGGTGGATGCCAGATGATATTTTATTTGTCGAGGAAATCCCGAAAACATCCGTCGGGAAATTCCTGAAAAGAGCGCTTCGCGATCAGTTGAAGAGTTATATGGTGAAGCAGAAGTAATCGCTCGTTTGGTGCAATATATCGATGCTGCGATAAAATACATCATACAAAAAATAATCAAAAGGGGCTAAACTAGCTCCTTTTTATTTTCGGGAAAAATATCATAATTTTCCATTAATTGTTTGATATAATAAGATAAAAACAATATGGGGGAGAAAACATGGCGTTACTGGAGCTAAAACAGTTGGGTAAGACGAACCAGTTGCAGGCGATTCAGCTTGAAATTGAAAAAGGGCAATGTGTTGTGCTGCAATGTAACAATCATACGGCGAAGGTTTTGCACCGCATTATAATTGGTGAAGAAGAGGCATCGACAGGGAGCGTTTTATTTGATGGGAAGCCGATTCAAAGGCAAGCGTACTCGCGCATTGGTTTTTGCTTTTTAAAAGATGAAGCATATAACCGCTTGAAAGTGAAAGAATATTTCGCTTTTTTATCTGGATTGTATGAATCGAATATTAGCATGGAAGAAGTTGTCCAGTATGTTGGTTTACTAGATAAAATGAACGTCAAAATCGAAAAGCTATCATTTTCTGAAAAACGCCGTCTTCATATTGGCCGGGTCATGATTCATAATCCAGATTTAATTATTTTTGAAGAGCCAGAACAAAATGTAGATATAGAGAGCACAATTATGATTCGAAAAGCAATTATGAAGATGAAAGAACAAGGAAAGGCCATCTTTATTACATCATCCTTTCTATCGGATGCACTTTCTCTAACAGAAGATGTGTATATATTAAATCCAGATGGCGTTAAAAAAATAGAAATCGAGCAGGAAGAAGAGGAAGAGATAGATCCAGAAAACGTCGTGCAAATGATTCCGCAAATGAAGCTCGAAAGAATTCCAGCGAAGGTGAACGATAAAATCATTTTGCTTGATCCAATGGAAATTCATTTTATTGAAACGCAAAATGGAACAACGCATATTCATGTTCGCGAAGGGGACTTTGTATGTGCGTTAACATTAAGTGAGTTAGAAGAAAGATTAAAAGGGTTCGGATTCTTCAGATGTCATCGTTCTTACCTTGTTAACTTACAACGAGTACGAGAAGTGATCACTTGGACTCGTAATAGCTTTAGCTTAATTTTGGATGATGAACGAAAAAGCTCAATTCCACTTTCTAAAGGAAGAATGGATGAGTTAAAAGGTGTAATTGGACTATAAATAATGCTCCAATGAGCTAAAAATAGGGTTCATTCACCGGTAAAAATACTCCTTTTACCGGTATTTTACTGCAGGGCCCCTTTGTTTTTCATATGATTAGGTCAAGAAAAGCGAACACAACAAGCGGAGGTGGCAAACGAGCCGCTGAAGCGAAATTATCTATAAAAGAAAAACAAAGGGGATGACGAAATGACATTGGCAATTGAAATGAAGGATGTAATGAAAACCTTTAATGAAAAAACAGCACTTCGAAATGTAAATATTGAAGTGAAGCAAGGAGAGATCTTCGGATTTCTTGGACCGAGTGGATCAGGAAAAACAACAACAGTGAAAATTTTAACTTCCCAATTGCTTCATAGTGTTGGAACAGTGAGAGTACTAGGAAAAGATATTGCAGGACCAGGCAGTATTGATTATAAACGAATTGGCATTTTAACAGATAATAGTGGCTTATACGAAAGACTTAGCATTTATGATAATTTATTATTATTTTGCGACTTATACGATTGTAAAAAAGAACGAATCGATGAAGTGCTATCGCAGGTGAATTTATTAGAAGATAAAAAAACACCAATCAAAAAATTATCAAAAGGGATGAAGCAGCGTGTAACTTTAGCGCGAGCAATTCTGCATAAACCGGATATCCTCTTCTTAGATGAACCAACATCAGCACTTGATCCAGTAAACGTCCAAAACATTCATAACATCTTAAAAGACTTAAATAAAGAAGGAACAACAATCTTCTTAACAACGCACAACATGGATGAAGCGGAAACGCTTTGTAATCGCATTGCCTTCTTATGTGGCGGTGAAATTGTAGCACTCGATACTCCAGAAAATCTCCGTTTACAATACGCAAAAGACAAAATTGAAGTTGTTTTAAAAGATAAGAAAAAAGAAACAGTGCAAAAAGATGAATTAGGGGCAAAACGTATTTCAGAATGGATGAAAAAGGGTGAATTATTATCAATCCATTCGTATGAGCCAACTTTGGGCGATATCTTTATTGAAGTAACGGGGAGGGGATTATAATGATGACATTTTCTATGAAGAGGTTTTCGGCGATTGTAAGGAAAGAAATGCAGGATGCCGGCAAAAACTCACAAGTTTTAATGATGGCTGCAATACCATTAGCGTTAGCTTTAATTTATGGACAAATGGATAGTCAAAATAAAGAGCAGTTAGCGAATTTAACCATTTTAGCAGCACTTATCTTTACGGGTGGTTTTGTGCAAGCAATGGTAATTGCAGAAGAGAAGGAAAAACATACTTTGCGTGTATTAATGTTGTCACCTGCTTCTTCTCTTGATGTATTATTCGGTAAGGGTGTAATTACCGCTTTGCTTACAATTGTTGTTTCGGTTGCAAATCTATTTATTCTAGATGTAGTGAAAGGAAATATTGGGGTACTAATTCTCTTAATAGTAGTTTCAGCATTCCTATTTATTATGATAGGAACAGTCATTGGACTATTTTCTGGAACAGTAGCACAAACATCATTGATTGGAATGCCTGTATTAATGGTTCTATTTATGGGACCGATGATGTTATCATTTATTAAAAATGAAACGGTTAAGCAAATAGTGGAAGCTCTTCCAAGTTATCATATTAGTGAAGCGATTGTTAAATTATTAAACGGGAAACCAATTACAGACATGAATGGCGATTTTTTAAACATCGGTATTTGGTTTGCAATCACTTTAATTGTTAGCTTAATTGTATACAAAAAGAAACAACTAGACTAAAAACTGAGTCAATCCGCTCAGTTTTTTCTTTTTTCTATCATTTCCTCGGAAATTTTGCAATTCCTATACATATTTTTACAGATTTTGTCGAAAAGTAATTAGTTATAGGTTGTATAGGATGAATGAATATTGTTCAAAATGATTGCTGAGGTGATGATAGAATGCGAGGAAGGAATAATAAAAAGTCGCGGAAGGTAGTTCATTTATTTCAAAAACGGTGGGTGTTTCCTGCACTATACATTGCATGTGCAGCGGTAATCTTGTCAGTTGCTCTATGGTTCCAGGCAGCTAATCCAAAGAAAGCGCCTAATAAAGAGCAAGCAACGCCGTATGGTCAAACGGACAATCCAGCAGTACCCGTAACAAAATCTTCAGAAGTTGTGAAAATGCCAGTTGCAAAGAATGTAGATGTTGTTGTGAAAAAGAAGTTTTATGAGGATGGAGCAGCGGAAGAGGAGCAAGAACAAGCACTTGTCTTTTATAACAACACATATTCTCCTAATAAAGGAATTGATATTGCTACGAAAAATGGGAAGGAATTCGATGTTACAGCTGCTTTAAGCGGTACAGTAACAAAAGCGGAAAAAGATTCGCTTCTCGGTTATGTTGTAACGGTGGATAACGGAAATGGTCTTGCAACATCTTATCAAAGCTTAGGCAGTGTAAAAGTAGAAAAAGGTGCAAAAGTTGCACAAGGTGAAGTATTAGGGAAATCCGGTTTAAGCGCAATGAATAAGGAAGCAGGTCCACATGTACACTTTGAAGTACGTAAGGATAATGTAGCTGTCAATCCAGAGCGTTACCTTAACAAACTTGCAACAGACGTAAAAGCAGAGGCAGGAGCAGCAAAAGCGACAAATGGCTCCGCTGATGAAAAAGCAACAAATGGTAAAACGGACGAAAAATCACAAAAAGAAGAGAAATCAACTTCAACGGACGAAAAATCACAAAAAGAAGAGAAATCAACTTCAACTGACGAAAAGCAGCAAAAAGAAGAGAAATCAACAAACAGCTCAACTGATGAAAAGCAGCAGAAAGAAGAAAAATCAACAAGTGGTTCAGCTGATGAAAAACAACAAAAAGAAGAAAAATCAACAAATGGTTCTACGGAATCATCTAGCGATCCTTCTTCTACACAAGAATAGTAAAGTGAAAAAATCAGTTCTCATTAGGAGAGCTGATTTTTTTATTTTTATATAAAAATGGTTCATTTCGAGAGAAAGATAGCAATAACAAGGAAATTGGACAGAATTCTCGAATATATATTAAGAAAAGGAGGGGATGCTGTGTCATTTTTATTTGTTCTGTCGATTGCTCTTATTTTGTTGTTTATTTTATTTACTTTATATTATTACATTGCCAGTAAGAAAGAAGTTCCCCACCATCAATTGTTAGAAGAAGAATGTGATCAGGAAGAATGACGCCTTTGACAAGGGGCGTCATTCTTTATTTATCAAGTGAAAATTGTCATTGTTAACGTATTTCTCACACAAAATTGTAATTTTTCTTAACTTAGTCCGCAAAAATACCGAACTTGTAGCATATATCAGTAATGTGGGCAATACAATGGTATAAACCAATGCAAAGAGAGTGTTTGAGGTGAGAAATCGTGAATCATTTCATTATAAATTCCAGAATGTTTAACGCTTACAAACAGCACTCGAATTTACTTCTTAGTCATATGCAGCGAGTCTCATTTCACACTTCTCACATCCAATTTAGGGAGGCGAGTGGTGTGCACGATTACATCAAAGAGAGAACTATCAAGATTGGCAAGTATATCGTGGAGACAAGAAAAACAGTTCGTGTAATTGCGAAAGAGTTTGGGGTATCAAAGAGTACAGTTCATAAAGATTTGACAGAACGTTTACCAGAAATTAATCCAGAGCTCGCAAATGAAGTGAAAGAAATTCTTGATTATCATAAGTCGATTCGTCACCTAAGGGGCGGAGAAGCGACGAAGCAGAAGTATCGAAAAGAAGATACAGAAAAAACCGTGCGGCAATAATTGATTATACGGCAAACATTCCTTGATCATTACGGAACACTTTTCAGAAGAATTATCTTTTCAAATATTACGTTTCCGTTAAAATTATGATAAAATCAGGAATTAGATGTAAAAGAATTCGGGTGCAACCTGATTTTGAATATCAAGGAGGAAAAAACAGGAATGTTTGCGAGAGATATCGGAATTGACCTAGGCACGGCTAATGTATTAATTCATGTAAAGGGTAAGGGGATCGTTTTAAACGAACCGTCTGTTGTAGCAATTGATCGCAATACGGGAAAAGTATTAGCGGTAGGTGAAGAAGCAAGAAGTATGGTAGGACGTACACCTGGTAATATTGTAGCGATTCGTCCGCTTAAAGATGGTGTAATTGCAGATTTCGAAATTACAGAGGCAATGTTAAAGTATTTCATTAACAAACTGGACGTGAAGAGTTTCTTTTCAAAACCTCGTATTTTAATTTGTTGTCCAACAAACATCACATCTGTCGAACAGAAAGCAATTCGTGAAGCTGCTGAACGCTCAGGTGGTAAAACAGTATTCTTAGAAGAAGAACCAAAAGTAGCTGCTGTTGGTGCTGGTATGGAAATCTTCCAACCAAGTGGAAATATGGTTGTTGATATTGGTGGAGGTACAACAGATATTGCCGTACTTTCAATGGGTGATATTGTTACCTCCTCCTCTATCAAAATGGCTGGCGACAAGTTTGATATGGAAATCTTAAACTATATTAAACGCAAGTACAAGCTATTAATCGGGGAACGTACATCAGAAGACATTAAAATTAAAGTCGGTACAGTATTCCCAGGTGCACGTAGTGAAGAACTTGAAATTCGCGGACGTGACATGGTAACAGGTTTACCACGTACAATTACAGTATGTTCAGAAGAAATTACAGAAGCACTAAAAGAAAACGCTTCTATCATTGTACAAGCTGCAAAAGGTGTATTAGAGCGTACGCCACCAGAACTATCTGCAGACATCATTGACCGCGGCGTTATTCTAACAGGAGGCGGCGCATTACTACACGGTATTGACATGCTTCTAGCAGAAGAATTGAAATTGCCTGTTTTAATTGCTGAGAACCCAATGCACTGTGTTGCTGTTGGTACAGGCATTATGTTAGAGAATATTGATAAGTTGCCGAAACGTCTATTGAAATAGTTATATAAAAGGTAGCAAAAGGTGCGAAGGGAAATATTTTCCTTCGCGCTTTTTTTGTCGCTTTTTTTAACTATATATCCATTTAAAACCAGTAAAGTAAGTATTTTCTGGTAATAAATGTGACAGGATTGTTAGCGTATTGTCATAGTTCGTCAAGAAAAACCATGTTATAATCACTAATGTGAATTTTGTGTGAACTTAATGTAAATTTAATGTAAAGCATCATATGTCTTATTTTTAATTACCTTCAATAAATTAGATGTATAGATGTATAGATGTATAGATATATTGATATTATATGAAATATTGGAGGAAAAAATGATGAAAAAAGTAATTACGTACGGAACTTTCGATTTATTACACTGGGGACATATTAACTTATTGAAGAGAGCGAAAGATTTAGGAGATTATTTAATCGTTGCGGTTTCCTCAGATGAATTTAATAAATTAAAAGATAAGAAATCTTATCATAGCTACGAGAATCGTAAAATGATTCTAGAAGCAGTTCGCTATGTGGACGAAGTAATCCCTGAGAATGATTGGGAACAAAAAGTAAAAGACGTACAAAAACGTGATGTAGATGTTTTCGTAATGGGTGATGACTGGAAAGGTGAGTTTGATTTCTTAGAGGAGCATTGCGAAGTTGTATATTTACCACGTACAGCCGGGATTTCTACAACGAAGATTAAGAAAGAGTTGTTACAAGTTGCTCAATGATGATGGGGGCAATACGTGAAATAATTGTTTCCATATATTTATTTTTATTTAAAATGCTATTTCGTATATGTAAGCTATTTCCGTTGCAGAAAAAAGTAACTTTTATCATTTCTTATGGTGAAAACTTATTTTATATACATGAAGAGATGAAACGGCAACAAGTAGAGGATAAAATTGTAGTGCTTTACAAATCCACATGTAAATATGATGTGGGAAAGTACAGTGGTAGAAAATACCGTTTTGAGTCGATGCGTATGTATGATACGGTTCTATCTACATACCATTTAGCAACCTCGAGATATGTTTTGGTAGATAACTATTTTGGTTTTCTATCAGCTGTGGAGTTTAAACATGAAGTGCAATGTATACAGGTTTGGCATGCGGCGGGAGCAATTAAGAAATTTGGAGCTGAGATGCCGAGTGTGAAAGAGCGAACAAGAAGGGCGCAAGAGCGTTTTTTGAAAGTATATAAACAGTTCCACAAGATAGTAGTTGGATCGGATTCGTTAGCTGATATCTATAAGCAGGCATTTCAGCTTTCCGAAGAAAATATGATACGGACAGGTATCCCTCGTACCGATTTGTTTTTTCAGCTGGACCAACAGCAAGAGATTATTAGGAAATTAAGGATCCAAAATGAGAAGCTTAGGGAGAAAAAGGTTATTTTATATGCTCCGACATTCCGAGAGCATGAATTAACAAATGCTCATATTGAGCTAGATATTGGCGCTTTATATGAAAACCTTAAAGATGAATATATTTTGTTATTGCGGCTACATCCCGCTGTGAAAAAAACTGTGAATATTCAAGAGAAATATCAAGAGTTTATGTATGACTATTCTACGTATCCAAATATTAATGATTTGTTACTTATTACAGATATTTTAATTACAGATTATTCTTCTATACCATTTGAATTTTCATTATTGAGAAGGCCAATGATTTTTTATCCATACGATTTAGAAATGTATGTGAAAGAGAGAGATTTTTGGTTTGAATATGAATCTCTCGTACCAGGATACATTGCTCATAATGCACAAGATATGATTCGGTATATAAAAAAAGGTGATTTTGATTTAGGGAAAATTGATTCTTTTGCAAGAAAATGGAACCAATACTCTAAGGGAGATGCAAGTAAACAGCTAGTGAAACAACTATTTAGTGAATAACGAAGGAAAAGGAGTGTGAAGGAAGCGGAATGAAATGTGTTAGTGTTATAATTCCAGTGCATAACAAAGAAGACTATCTCGAAAGATGCTTGGAATCTGTTGTGCAGCAAACCCATCAGAACTTAGAAATTATTGTTGTAAATGACGCCTCTACTGATAACAGTAAGATGATTATTGAGCGTTTTACTAAAAAGTATGCCAACGTTTATATGTATCGACTGAAAAAAAAATCAGGTGTTGCAAAAGCACGTAACTTTGGTCTTAGTAAGGCGACAGGAGATTACGTTTACTTTTTAGATGCAGATGATTCTATTACCCCCTATACATTAGAACTATTTCTGAATCATATTGGAACGTACAATACGATGGCAGGAAAAATATGCAGAAGTAACGTGCAAGTTCCAGACTCACTCGAAGATGTACAGGTTCATCTTTATAAGAAGGGTCAGAAAACGAAAGCATTGCGCGGAAGAACATCTGTAAATATTCTAATAAAACGTAGCTTTATTAAAAAGCATAGTCTCCGATTTGATGAAAACGTAGATTTCTTCTCCGATATCACTTTTTCAATCCCAGCTATTGTAAAGGTGAAAACATTGCCAATGATTGATATTCCCACTTATATAAAAGGGGATTGTTATGAGCCAATTGAGAATCCGACATTAACACTGTTAGATGACCGTGAAAAAATTGGTGATTTCCTTTATGTTTATAACAAAATGAAGGATGAACAAGGGAAATATGTGAGTATTTCACGTTACCTTGACAGACAATTGATGACTTTTTATTTCAAAAATATAAGCAAAAGTGTTGCAGCCTCTCCTGATATTTGGACACAGTGGTTTAATGAGTTAAGCCAAAGTATGAAAAGACTTGAGCCTGTATTAGTTGAAAAACGTAACTTCTTTGAAAAGAAAGAAATTGCCGCTATTCAAAAAGGTAAAGCAACCGCAGCACAAAAATGGATGGAGCGTAAAGGTACGTATATACGCTGGAGAAAGGCTACGAAAACAAGACAAGGCCTTTATAAAGAAGTATATCGTTCATTCCTTACAAATTTACCACTCAAGCGGAATCGAGTTGTTTTTGAAAGTTTTGCTGGGAAAAGTTATTCTTGTAACCCACGGTATATTTATGAAGAAATGCTAAAGCAACATCCAGATATGAAATTCGTTTGGATGTTTAATGATACAAAGAAAGATATTACAGGGTCAGCGAAGAAAGTGAAACGATTAAGCTGGAAATATTATTATTATATGGCAACTTCTAAATATTGGGTAACGAATGCGCGTATGCCTGCCTTTTTAGAAAAACGTCCGGAAACGATTTATTTGCAAACGTGGCACGGTACACCCCTTAAAAAACTGGCTTCGGATATGAAGGAAGTTCATATGCCAGGGACGACAACTGAAAAATACAAGCGTAATTTTTACAATGAATCTCAGAAATGGGACTATCTCGTTTCACCAAATGATTACTCAACAGAAATTTTTGAGCGTGCTTTTAAATTTGGAAAAGAAACGTTAGATGTTGGATATCCGCGTAATGATTTGTTATATCATCCAAAAGAAGAACAAGTGCAAATTGTGAAAGATATTAAGCAAAGGATTGGAATACCAGCAGATAAGAAGGTTGTTTTATACGCACCAACATGGCGTGATGATGAGTTTTATGAAAAAGGTAAGTATAAATTTAACTTGAAGTTAGATTTACAAGAGATGCAAAACCGTCTTGGGGACGAATATGTTGTGGCATTACGTATGCATTATTTAATTGCTGAGCATATTGATGTTTCAGGACTGGAAGGTTTTGTTTATAACTTATCAAACTATGAAGATATTGCTGAGCTATACGTTATCTCGGACATTTTAATTACGGATTACTCGTCTGTATTTTTCGATTATGGAAACTTACGTAAACCGATTTTATTCTTTACGTATGACATTGATAAATATCGTGATACACTGCGAGGCTTCTATTTTAATTTTGCAGAAGAAGCACCGGGTCCATTGCTAAAAACATCTGATGAAGTTATTGATGCAATTGAGAATATAGAAGAGGTTGAAAAGCAATACCAGGAAAACTTTGATCGTTTCTATAATATGTTCTGTCATCTTGATGATGGAAATGCAGCGAAAAAGATTGTACAGAAAGTGTTTCAAGCGTAGCATTTGATGCCAAATAATCATGATTAGTAAGGGATATAATTCTTTACTGTCTATTTTATAAACAGGATACCTCTTCATATTATTTTGAATGGTATCCTGTCTTTCTTTACAAGGCATCATGTAGATCTTAGAACAACAGAGAAAGTTGAGGAAATGTTATGAATCATACAGTTACAGTCATCGGGGCTGGAAGTTGGGGAACAGCATTATCAATGGTATTAGCTGACAACGGCCATGCAGTTCGTATTTGGGGAAATAATGCCGAACAATTACGAGAAATTAATGAACATCATACGAATAAAACATATTTACCAGATATTCAATTACCTGAAACAATTCGTGGCTATGAAGACTTACAAGAAGCAATGCAAGGCGTAGATAAGGTTCTTCTCGTTGTTCCAACGAAAGCAATCCGCCCTGTATTAGCAGAGCTTCGTAAAGTTATCAATCAGCCTATTACAATCGTTCATGCAAGTAAAGGAATTGAGCCAGGGACATATAAACGTATTTCAGAAATGATTGAAGAAGAGATGCCAGCAGAATTATTAGAGGCGGTTGTTGTATTATCTGGCCCAAGTCATGCAGAAGAAGTAAGTTTACGTCATCCGACGACTGTTACTTCGGCATCTCATAACTTACAAGCAGCAGAAATGATTCAAGATTTATTTATGAATCAATATTTCCGTGTGTATACAAACCGTGATGTATTAGGTGTAGAGTTAGGCGGCGCTTTAAAGAATATTATCGCTCTTGGTGCAGGTATTAGTGATGGACTTGGTTACGGTGATAATGCAAAAGCTGCCCTTATCACACGTGGCCTAACAGAAATTGCTCGCCTTGGCTGCGCGATGGGAGCAACACCGCTAACATTTGCTGGTCTTACGGGCGTTGGCGATTTAATTGTAACGTGTACGAGTGTGCATAGCCGCAATTGGCGCGCTGGTAACATGATTGGTAAAGGCAAAAATTTAGAAGATGTGTTAAATAGCATGGGGATGGTTGTGGAAGGTGTACGTACAGCAGAAGCAGCTTATCATCTAGCTAAAGAGAAAAATATTGATATGCCAATCACATCCGCGATTTACGACGTACTATTTGCTGGTGAAGATGCAAAAAATGCGGTAGATACTTTAATGAATCGCATGGGTAAAGACGAACGAGACATAGCGCCGAAGTGATCAGACTGAGATGAGAATTTGGAAGAAGTTAAAAAAAACATCGATTGTCACCACAGCTTGTAAGTTTGTTTTTACAATTTGTAGTAAGATCCCATATCGAAAGAATTGTATTATATTTGAAAGCTATTTAGGAAGACAGTATAGCTGTAATCCAAAAGCAATTTATGAATATTTGAAAGGGCGCAATGCTAATTATCATATGATATGGAGCGTTGATAAACGGTATGCCAAACAGTTTGAAGCGTATGGAATCCCATATGTAAAGCGGCTATCAATTCCATGGTTTTTTTACATGGCGAAAGCTTCTTACTGGGTTACAAACAGCCGGATGCCGCTTTGGATGTCAAAGCCAAAGCATACGACATACGTTCAAACTTGGCATGGTACACCGTTAAAGAAATTAGCGCAAGATATGGAAGAAGTGCATATGCCAGGAACGACAACGAAAAAGTATAAAAATAATTTCTATCATGAATCTCGTAATTGGGATTACTTATTATCACCAAGTGCGTATGCAACAGAGAAATTTAAAAGCGCATTTCAGTTTGAAAAAGAAATTGTTGAGGTTGGCTATCCGCGGAATGACTATTTATATACGCATAATCATTCTGCTTATATTAAAGAGGTAAAGAAGAAGCTTAACTTGCCACTAGATAAAAAAGTGATTTTATATGCTCCAACGTGGCGAGATGATCAATTTGATGAAACGGGTAAGTATACTTTTGACCTGCAATTAGATTTATCGTACTTACAAGAAAATCTCGGTAAGGATTATATCGTTTTATTACGTATGCACTACTTAGTGATGAGTGACTTTCATTTATCAAAATATGAGCAGTTCGCATACGACGTTTCCAAGCATATTGACATTAACGAATTATATTTACTTGCAGATATGTTAATTACCGATTACTCCTCCGTTTTCTTTGATTACGCGAATTTGCGTAAACCGATCATTTTTTATACGTATGATCTTGCTTCATATCGCGATAAGCTGCGTGGTTTCTATTTTCAATTTGGAGAAGAAGCCCCAGGACCACTTGTTATGACGACAGAAGAAGTGGTCGCGGCCGTTCGGGCGATTGAACAAGACTGCTTAACGAAACAGTTTGCAGCAACGTATGAAGATTTTTATAATCGCTACTGCTATACAGAAGATGGACAATCATCTAAACGAGTCGTAGAGAAAATTTTTTATAGAGAGGCATAATTCATATGAATGCAACGTTCATGGTCATAAAGGAACAAGTGAACAACTTCTATTTAATGAAGCGCTTGTCTATTTATGAGTTGAAAAGCACGAATAACAATAACTACTTGGGAATGGTTTGGGAAGTATTGAATCCTCTCATTCAAATGAGTATTTACTGGTTTGTATTTGGACTCGGAATACGAGGAGGACAAGGCGTTGACGGTGTACCATTTGTATTTTGGTTATCAGCTGGTCTTGTCGTTTGGTTTTTCTTCCATCCTGCGGTTATGCAAGGCACGAAATCCGTATATAAACGTTTGAATATGGTTTCAAAGATGAGTTTTCCGCTAAGCGTTATCCCAAGTTATGTTATTTTATCAGTTTTTTATCAGCATATTATATTAGTGGGAATTGTGACGCTTGCCTTTCTCCTTTCTGGACAAGGTGTATCACTACATTATTTGCAACTCCCTTACTATATGATTTCAGCTATTATGTTAGTATTTGCTATCGTGTTAATTACATCAACATTAGCAACAATTGTGCGTGATGTTCAAATTATTGTTCAAGCAATCATGCGTATGATGTTATATATTACACCAATCTTATGGACGCCAGAAAAACTGCCACCTGCGCTACAAACAGTGATGAAATTTAATCCATTTGCTTATGTTGTGGAAGGGTACCGAGAGGTGTTTTTAGGTACAGGATGGTTTTATGAACGGATGGCATACACAGGTTATTTTTGGGGTGTTGTTCTCGGGTTATTTATAATCGGGGCAGCACTGCATGTTAAATTCAGAAAGTATTTTGTAGATTATTTATGATGAGGACTGTAAATAATGAACAATCCAGTAAAGTTTCATAATGTAACAAAAAAATATAAAATGCATAGTAAAAATGCCGATAAGTTAAAGGATATGTTATATCCAGGTGGCTTCGGTGAAGATTTCTATGCTTTGCAAAACATAACGTTTGAAGCGCAGCAAGGAGACGTTATCGGTGTAATCGGTGTAAATGGATCTGGGAAATCGACACTTTCTAATTTAATTGCCGGCATTACATTACCAACAAACGGCGAGATTACAACAAATGGACAAGTTTCATTAATTGCAATTGCAGCTGGGCTCAATAATCAACTAACAGGTCGTGAAAATATTGAGCTGAAATGTTTAATGCTCGGTTTTACAAAAAAAGAAATTGAACAAATGACACCAGAAATTATCGATTTCGCTGATATTGGTTCATTTATTGATATGCCGGTAAAGAAGTATTCAAGCGGTATGAAATCACGTCTTGGTTTTGCAATCTCTGTCAGCATTAATCCAGATATTCTCGTCATTGACGAAGCGTTATCCGTTGGGGATCAAACTTTTGCAGACAAATGCTTACAGCGTATGAATGAATTTAAAGAGCAAGGAAAAACAATCTTCTTTGTTAGCCATTCTATGGGACAAGTAAAACGTTTTTGTACGAAAGCATTATGGCTTCAGTACGGTGAAGTTCGAGGATTTGGCCCGATAGAAGAAATGATGCCACAGTATGAAGCGTTCTTAAAAGAATATAAAGCAATGAGTAAAGAAGAGCAGAAACAATTTAAAGAAAAAGCCGAACAAAAACAATCGGGAAAAGAGCTTGTAGAAGAAAAGCAGGGCGAGAACGATGTGAAACCAGAATCAGTAGCTTCTAAGCAAGAACAAAATGCAGTTCAATATAATGAATCAGCTGAAATGTTTATGCCAAAGAAGAAGTTACCGTTCAGATGGATTGGGGTTGCCCTAGCAGTCGTGCTCCTCTTAACAGCTGGCGGAATTACGTATGCAAAACGTGATCAATGGTTCGCTTCTTCAGAGAAACGAGAAGACGTACAGGCCAAGCCAGAGCCAAAGCAAGAACATCCACTGCAAAATATTGATATAAGATATATATCCTCAGCCAAAGCTCGCGTTCGTACTGGTCCATCTGTTAGCAGTTCCAATATTGCGATGATGGAATTTGGCCAGCCTTTTATTGTGAAAGAAGTAAAACAAGATGAGAGTGGCGAAGGAAACTGGCTGAAATTCGACCGGGCAGATGGAACAGAAGGCTTTGTAGGTGAATCAGTTACAACGGCTGTGCCATTTGATCAATTATTATCCTATGATGATATACAGCCAAAGATCGATCAGCTTATCAATCAACCAGACATATTGCAACAGACTACTGCTGTATTCGGAAAAACAAAAAGTCAAATCAATGAATTCCAAGGACCAGCAATCGATGAAACAGTAGATGCTTTGTATAAGACCGTGTACTATCAAAAGCTAGCAGTGGAATTAAACCCAGCTGGAAAAGCAATTAGTGTTACAGTGCAGAAACTATCTATTCCAGTAGAAATATTACTTCAAATATTAGGGACGCCGCACATACAAAGTAATGATGAAAGTACGTATATCTATCGTACAAACAAATATGATTTCATATTTACGACACCAAACGGCATCTCAATAAGCCAAATGAAGGTGATTTCAGCGGAGGAGATGGCTGCAAAATAGATCAGAAAGGTACCTGCTACTCGGCTGGTAGGATGAGTAGCAGGTGCTTTTTTTATATAGATTAAAATGTACATTCTGCAATGATACAGTTCATGCAGAAAAAATGAAGATTAGTAGGTGAGAGCGTGAGTTATGAGATTTATTTAATGATGGGCTCCGTGGATGTAGTTCGCGGTGGAATGACGAAAGCCTTACTAAAAAGAGCAAACATACTAGCAGAGCAATATGATAAAGTAAACATCTTAACTTTTAATTATAATACGAATTATGATCAAATTCGCCAACAGTTATACCACTTAAATTTATTAAAACTGAATGTTATCTTACACAACATGTATGAATCATTTAGTGATAAAAGAACTTGTATGTGGAATCTATATGAAGATGGGAAAATCGTAGAGAATAAGAAACATAAAGGTGTACGAGAGTTTGATAATGGTTTATATCAGAACTATAAAGCGTATCGTAGGGATAAATCTCTCCTATTTATAGACTATTTTAATGAAAGAGCAGAACGTGTAAAACGTGAAGATTATAATAGATATGGAAAAATGGTGAAGGCTGCATATATGGACCTCATCACAAATAAAGAAAAACAAGCTGTCTTTTATAATGAGAATGGCCGTGCTTATATTACAAAGTGGATAAATCGTAAAACAGAGGATGTTGAGCGTATTTTCTTATTTGAAGAAGGTAAAAAAGAGAAATTACTTTTAAATGAGGACGAGCTGAAGAAATATTGGATTGAGAAGATGGTAGAAAATGATGAAAATCCAATTATTATTTCAGATTCTCGTAGTACCGATGAGTTATTACAATCCATTACAGATGAAAATGTCGGGAAAGTAGTTGTTATTCATAGTTCTCATTTGAATCACCCATATAAATACGGATCACCGCTTGTTGCGAAGAATAGTAGAACATTAGAGATGTTAAATGAATTTGATGCAGCAGTCTTCTTAACGCAAGAACAAAAGCAAGATATTACAAATAGATTCGGAAGTCGTTCCACATACTATGCGATATCTCATAGTGCATCAAAAGTAGAGCTAAATAAACAAATTAAAAAGGATGATTGGAAAGCTGTTGTAGTATCTCGTTTTACTAGCTTAAAGAATATTGATCATACAATACGAGCATTTAAAGGGGTTGTACAACAATTACCGAAGGCGAAATTAGAAATATGGGGTTTCGGTCCTGAAGAAGAGAAGTTACAGCAATTAATTATCGACCAAGGATTAGAAAAATCAGTTGCAATCAAAGGATTTACAACGAATGCAGCTGAAGTATTCCAAAGCGCAGCATTCTCTATTATGACATCGAAATCAGAAGGATTTGGTATGGTTATTTCTGAAAGTATGTCTGTTGGAACGCCGGTTATTTCTTACGATATTAAATATGGTCCGCGTGATATGATTCGTGATTATGAAAATGGCATTCTTGTACAGGAAAACGATGAGCATGCGTTAGAAGAAGCAATGATCTTTATGTTCAAAAATAGAAAGATGCGCAAGCAAATGAGCCGAGAGGCAGTGAAAATTGTTGAAGAACTTAGCGATCAAAAATTCTTACAGCAATGGACAGACTTATTTAAAGCTGTAACAGAACAAAAAACGAAACGAGTTGTGATGAAGAAACCAAGATGCCGCTTAACTTCATTACAATGGAGCCATAAAGAAACAGGAACATTAAAAATAGAAGGAACAATTCAAGTTTCGAAAGAATATAAAGATGATTTAAAATTATCTCTTTACGTCCGTCATCGTGAGGAAGTTATTGATGGATATAGCCCAGTTACGTACTCATGGAAAGACAAAGAGACAGTTATATTTACCACAGAAGTTGTTTTAGGTTACTTCTGCGAGGGGGATTGGATTTCTAAAGGGATTTGGGATGTTTATATGAGTTACTCTGTTCGTAATTTCCATGAGTTTATTCGCCTAGGAAAGAGAAAATCAAAAGAAGTAGAACAGTTCCAATCTTATATTCACCATAAACAAGCAACAATTTTTCCATACTTTACATCACCATATGGAAACTTGAGTATTGATGTTGGAGAACAAATGCATACATTATCCGAAATAGAAGCGAATGAAGTGAGAATATAGTTTGTTGTATAACGCAATGATATAAAAAATACACCAGTATGTTACTGGTGTATTTTTTCAGGCTGTGGAGAAAGTCTTCTCCACAGCCTGTTTTGTGTCTGAACCTCTTTTCATCTGTCAACAATGATAAAAAGAAGAAAAGGAGTGGTTTATTATGATGGGTGCATTAAAAAATCATCGTGATGAGCGTGTATCAGTTTCTGTTGAAGAGTTAGTTCCACAAGATCACTTTCTTCGTACAATTGAAGCGACTATTAATTTTGATTTTATTGAGGAAAAGTTACGTCCTTTGACCAAAAAGGTCAGGTGAAGGGCTATTTTTCTTATTTTTATCATTTTTTATATTTTTTATAGATAAAAACTTCAATTCTTCTAGAGTGTGAGAAACCCTAAAGGGTTTCCCAACACTCTGAAAAAATGAGAAGAAATATTTTCTTTGCACTTTTTTATTTTCTTTAAAAATCTATATTCTATGGTTAAAACATTGTTACATAGCTTAAGTATAAAATTACATAATAATAACTTAATATAACGAGATAACCATTGAGTTTGGGGTGTAAATTTATATTGACGGGTTCATTATCAAGAACTAAAATGAATATTACATGAATATATTATGATTATTAAAATAAGTTACGTATTTTTAAAATATATACTTGAAAAATTCATTTGGCTTATCTTTAAGTAAATAATTTGAGATGTAAGTAAATTTTACTTTGGTAATAGCATTTGGTTTATCTGTAATTTGCATATGGAAGCCTTTTTACTAAGTTAAAGATAAATCAAACAGTAGTGGAGGAGAAATATGGAGAAGGAAATAAATTTAAAAAGCTTGTTTAATGTTATAAGAAGAAGATTTTGGATTATTGTAGTAATCACGATATTGGCTGCATTTGCTGGTGGCATATACAGCTTTTTCATGAAAGCGCCTTTATATGCGTCCTCTGCAAGAATTCTTATTCCGGCAAATGCTGAAGCAATGAGTACACTTAAAGTAATGATAAAAGAACCTATTGTTTTAGAGAAAGTGGCTCAGCAGCTAAATCTGCAAAAATCAGCAAGTGCATTAAGCGGACAGATAAGTGTAGGAAAGGTGGAAGAGTCACAGGTTGTCGTCATCACAGCTGTAGATACTAATCCGGCTCAGGCTGCTCAAATTGCTAATGCTACAGCAAATGTTTATAAAAAAGAAGTAAGTGCTATCATGAATTTTGGAAGTGTTCGTATCTTAACAGAGGCAAACGTACAAGGAAATCCTTCACCAATAAATCAAAATCATACAAGTGCGATAGGGATGGCCTTGGCTGTTGGATTCATATTGAGCATAGGATTGGTTTTCCTATTAGATTCTCTTGATGAAACGATTAAATCGGAACGAAACATTGAGCAACTATTACATGTTCCCGTTCTAGGTACTGTTTCTCAAATGAAGAAAAATAATATGGTGGATAAAAAAAGTAATAAGAACAGTGTAACAGCGAGAGGTGAAACAGTTGATTTATAACAGAAAACGAAAACGCGTACTCGATAAAAGTCATTTAATTGCCCATATTGCCCCAAACTCGAAGGTTTCTGAGGAATATCGAACAATTCGTACTAATCTTCAGCTCTCATCTAAAGTCAATAAAAAGAGAACTATAGTTATTACTTCTCCGGGGTATGGAGAAGGGAAAACTACCACTGTAGCAAACTTAGCGGTCTCCATTGCTCAGCAGGGAGAAAAAATATTAGTTATTGATGCAGATTTGAGAAATCCTGCTCTCCATGCCATCTTCGGGCTGGAAAATAAATTTGGATTAACAAGTATCCTCACTGAGAAAGCAACATTAGAAAAAGTAGTAACTCAGACAGAAATCCAAAATATCCATGTATTGACAAGTGGTCCGGAAATCAATAATCCAGCTGAGACGCTCAACCTGCCTATCATGCAATTTTTAATTAGCAAAGCAATAGAGCAATATGACGCGATATTATTTGACTCACCGCCTCTTCTGGAGGTAGCTGACACGAATATATTAGTCAACCAATGCGATGGAGTATTGGTGGTATTAAGCTGCAATCAAACTGCTAGTGAAGCAGTAATTGAGGTAGAAAGGGCGTTAGGATTAACAAAAGGAAAGCTACTTGGTGCTATTTTGAATAAAAAGGTATAAGGAATTTACCATAATAAAATGTCCAAACAATGCTGATGCAGTATTTTTCTAATCTATACATAAGATTGAAAAGCCTATAGGATTCGGTGATGCCTCCTTACCAATATCAATGGAGGCACTCGGTCATGCTGTGGGTTAAAAGCCTTAGACGTCAGTCGTCAAGAGTGTGATGTGAGGGAGGGTTAAATGCCCAAATTTATTTGAAGTTTTTGTCTAGAAAGTCTTTTAAAAGGATTTTGTAGATAGGGACTTCACGTTAGTAGGCATTGAATGCTTTCCTTGTTTATATATTCAGTTAGACATACGTAAAATATGAATCCGTTAATCTTGAGATACAAGTTATAAGAATTTCTTTTTGTTAAAAAAATTGAGAGAGGGGGCCTATTATGACATACCATCAAAGATTATTTTTATTAATTTTAATAGATTCCTTAATTGTATTAACCACAATTTTCTTTAGCCGCTTTTTAGTAAGTGCGGATTTCAATGTCATAAAGTTGCCAATCGTAGTAAGTGCAATGACATTGCTATTTAGCCATCATATTTTTTCCTTTATTTATAAGCTTTACAAAAAAGCATGGGAGTATGCAAGTATAGGGGAATTGTTAATTATTGTGAAGGCAGTTACACTTTCTATTATCACAACAGCAGTAGTACAACAGGTATTGCTCCAAGACATTTACTTCCGTCTGCTTGTTGTAACGTGGATGATTCATGTTTTACTGATTGGGGGATCACGCTTTCTATGGCGAATGTTCAGAGATGCATATATTAAAAATGGTGACGACAAAAAAAGAACAATGATTATTGGCGCAGGTTCTGCGGGAACAATGGTTGTGCGACAGCTTTTGAATAATAATGAAACAGAATTACTACCTGTTGCCTTCATCGATGACAATATAAAGAAACATGGATTGGATATCCTTGGGATACCAGTAATCGGAGGAGTTAATCGTATTGAATCTGCTGTTCAGCAATTGGATATTGATAATATCATAATAGCAATTCCGTCGCTTAGCAAGAAAGCATTAAATACGATTTTCCAAGAATGTTCCAAGACAAAAATAAAAACACAAATTCTTCCGATGTTAGAGGATTTAATGACTGGGAAGGTTTCAGTAAATGAATTTCGTGATGTTCAGGTAGAAGATTTATTAGGGCGTGAACCTGTTGAATTAGATATTGAAAGTATTTCAGGATTCATTACTGATAAAGTTATTTTGGTAACTGGTGCCGGTGGTTCAATTGGATCTGAAATTTGTCGTCAAATCGCAAAATTCAATCCAAAACAATTGGTTTTATTAGGCCATGGGGAAAATAGTATTTATTCCATTGAAATGGAGTTAAAAGAGTTATACGGTAACACAGATATTGTCTTCACTACAGAAATTGCTGATGTACAGGATGATATGAAAATGATGTCAGTAATGGGTCGATATCAGCCTCAAGTTGTTTATCATGCTGCTGCACATAAACATGTACCGTTGATGGAACGCAACCCTGAAGAAGCTATAAAAAATAATTTAATTGGAACAACAAATGTTGCAAAAGCAGCGAGCTGGCATGGGGTCGAGACGTTTGTAATGATTTCTACAGATAAAGCTGTGAATCCGACAAGTGTAATGGGTGCAACAAAAAGGTTGGCTGAAATGGTAATTCAGAATTTGGACAAAACAAGCAAAACGAGATTTGTGGCTGTACGCTTTGGTAATGTACTAGGAAGCCGTGGTAGTGTTATACCGTTGTTTAAAAAGCAAATTAAGCAAGGTGGCCCAGTTACAGTTACACATCCAGAAATGATTCGTTACTTTATGACAATTCCAGAAGCATCCAAGCTTGTAATACAGGCGGGGGCATTGGCTAAAGGTGGAGAAATATTTGTTTTAGATATGGGAGATCCTGTGAAAATAGTAGACCTTGCAAAAAATTTAATTACATTATCGGGAAATTCGCTAGAAGAGATACAAATAAAGTTCACTGGAATCAGACCTGGAGAGAAGCTTTTTGAAGAGTTATTGAAAAAAGAAGAAGTACATGAGCAACAAATCCATCCTAAAATTTATATAGGTAAAACATCAAATCTTTGTATAAATGAAATTGAAACAGTTATCCAAACTTATGACAATCTTGAGAAGGCAGAATTACGAAAATATGTATTGGCATTGGCAAATAGTCATATAGTTCCGCAAAATATAACGTGAATATAAGCTTGCATACATATGTTTAAACTCATGTTTATGATGTAGAAAAACGAAGTATGTACAAGTGATAAGAAAGACTATAACAACAAGTGTAGGGTGATAGAGGTGGAAAATAAAGTATTATTCTGTGCAACGGTAGACTTTCATTTTAAAGCATTTCACTTGCCATATATGAAATGGTTTAAAGATCAAGGTTGGGAAGTTCATGTTGCTGCTGCCGGTAACATGGAACTTCCATACGTGGATAAGAAGTATGAAATTACTATTCAAAGATCGCCTCTGCATCTTAAAAATATTAAGGCTTATAAAGAGTTAAAAGCTATCATTGATAAAAATAGATATAAAATTATCCATTGCCATACACCGATGGGAGGAGCAATTGCACGTTTGGCGGCAAAAAATTCTAGAAAACATGGAACAAAAGTTTTATATACTGCTCATGGATTCCATTTTTGTAAAGGTGCGCCACTTATAAATTGGTTGTTATATTATCCAATTGAAAAGATGCTTGCAAATTACACAGACTGCCTTATCACAATTAATCAGGAGGACTATAATTTAGCTGTTCATCGGCAATTCAAAGCGGCTAAAATTGAACAAGTTCATGGAGTGGGAGTAGACACAGGATATTTTAAACCAGTTGATGTGGTACAAAAAAATTGTCTAAGGATCGAGATGGGTTATAAGCAGGACGATTTTTTAATGTTTTATGCGGCTGAGTTTAATAAAAATAAAAATCAACAGCTTTTGATTCAATCATTAGCTTTAATAAAAGATAATGTTCCAAATGCAAGGCTGTTATTAGCTGGGAACGGTCCCTTAATAAATGACTGTAAAAGGTTAGCTAAACAAATGGGAGTGTTTGAAATGATCGATTTCCTCGGTTATCGAAATGATATCGTAAAGATTTTACCTATCTGCGATATTGCAGTTGGATCGAGTCTCCGCGAAGGTCTGCCAGTTAATATTATGGAAGCGATGGCTTGTGGTTTGCCCATAATTGCAAGTGAGAACAGGGGGCATTTGGAGCTTGTAGAAGATAGTGCAAATGGCTATATCATTCCCAATCAAGATGCTCAACTTTTTGCTTTAAAAATAGTAGAGTTGAACAAGTCAAAAGCATTACTAGTAAAAATGGGTACTGAAAGTAAACGGAAAATGAATAAATATTCAATTGTTCAAGTTGAATCTGAAATGAGTTCTATTTATAGGAAATACATTCTGGAGGAATTGGATGAAACCAAAAGTCAGTATAATAATTCCGGTCTACAATGTTGAGAATTTATTAGGAAGATGTTTAAACAGCTTAATGTCACAAACACTTGAAGATATTGAGATCATTATGATAAACGATGGTTCAACAGATCGGAGTGCAGAGATACTTAATGAATATGCAAAGAAAGATAACAGAATTATAGTGATTGAAAAAGAAAACGGTGGTGTTTCTTCAGCAAGAAACAAAGGCATACAAATTGCAAGCGGAGAATATATTGGGTTTGTTGATCCAGACGATTGGATTGATGTAGAAATGTATGACACTATGTATAAGGAAGCTGTTCAGAGTGGAGCAGACATTGTTATGTGTACATATATCCGTGAATTTGGGAGCCATTCAAAAGAGAAGAAATTTAATCTGCCTGAAAAAGTTTGTTATAAAGGTGAAGAAATTAAAGAAAATGTAATGAGACGTTTAATAGGTCCTATAAATGAAGAGATGGGAAACCCAGAGTTCTTAGATGCTTGGGGCACTGTTTGGTCAAAGCTTTATCGTTCTGCGGTTATTAAAGAAAATGCTATTCAGTTTGTGGATTTGAGTTATATTGGTACAAATGAGGATTCATTATTTAATATACAGGCGTTTTATTATATAGATAATTTTGTTTTCTTAAACGAGCCATTTTATCATTATTGGAAAACAAATGCGGCTTCGGTGACATCTAATTACAAATCGGAATTGATGAACCAATGGTTTAACCTGTATAACATCATCGAGAGATTTTTAAAAGATAAGGGGCTATCAGGGAATTTCCAATTAGCTTTAAATAATCGTATTTGTCTTAATACGCTCGGACTTGGCCTGAATACAATCAGTAAAAGTAATCGTGTATCTCCATTAACGAAATTTAATATATTAAGTAAAATACTGAATGATAATCGTATAAAACGTTCTTTTAAGCAATTAGAAATGAATTACTTTCCGATTGTTTGGAAGGCGTTTTACTTTTGTGTAAAATACAGGTTTACTGCAGGATATTATTTCATGTTAGTGGCAATAGATTCACTCAGAAAGATGATTAGATAGGAGTGGTACTCTTGAAACCTATTCGTATACTTCAAGTAGTTACCGTTATGAATCGTGGCGGGCTTGAAACTATGTTGATGAATTATTACCGAAGAATAGATCGTAGCAAGATTCAATTTGATTTTATGGTACATAGAACAGATAAGGGACATTATGATGATGAAATTGAGAGGCTTGGTGGGAAAATTTATCGAATGCCACAGATACGACCTGGAAATTATCGCCGTTATTTTAAATTACTCAATGAGTTCTTTGCTACTAATCCTGAGTATAAAGTAGTACATTCCCATATCAATGAGAACAGTAGTTTTGTATTAAGAGCAGCAAAAAATGCAGGTGTTCCGTGCCGTATTGCTCACAGTCATTTAAGTGATTTAGGTATCGATATAAAACTTCCTTTTCGATTATATGCAAGATTCACAATGAAAGAAAATCCGACTGCATATTTTGCATGTTCAAAAAAAGCAGGGGAATGGTTGTTTGGGAAGAAAAGGGCAAGCTGTAATGAAGTAAAAGTTCTAAATAACGCAGTGAATGCTGCAGAATTTAAATATAACGAAAGTAACAGAAATAAAGTAAGAGAAGAAATTGGAGCAAACGATAATACGTTAGTTATCGGGCATGTAGGAAGATTCAATAAGCAAAAAAATCATGAATTTTTAATAGATATTTTCCATGCTGTACATAAAAAGAACCCAGAATCCATACTGGTTCTCATAGGGGAAGGTACCCTACGTGCAAGCATTGAAAAAAAAGTCGCTGACTTAGGGTTGTCTTCTAAAGTCAGATTTCTAGGAACTAGAGCCGATATCCCGCAATTGATGCAAGGATTTGACATTTTTCTTTTTCCTTCGCTTTTTGAAGGCTTACCAGTTGTACTAGTGGAAGCACAGGCTGCTGGTCTAAATTGTGTGGTGTCTGATGCAATTACTAGTGAATCTAACTTGACTGGCCGAATGAAATTTATGAGCTTAAAGAGTTCAACAGAATTATGGGCAGATGCAATTTTTTCCTCATCATTAGAGCATGAGGATACAACAAATGTAATGCAAAATATGGGCTATGATACAGCTACTATGGCAAACTGGCTAACAGATTACTATTATGCACATGCCTATAAATAATAAAAACTTGATGCAGGAGGGTTTGCAATGACACCACTCTTAACCGTTTTTACACCTACATATAATCGTGCATATACCCTTCATTTATGTTACGAAAGTTTAAAGAAGCAAAAATGTAAAGATTTTATTTGGTTAATCATTGATGATGGCTCTACTGATAACACAAAGGAACTTATAGATACGTGGATTGCAGAAGATGTCGTTCCCATTCGTTATCATTACCAAGAAAATCAAGGTATGCACGGGGCACACAATACCGCTTATGAATTAATGGATACAGAGTTAAATGTTTGTATAGACTCGGATGATTATATGGCTGAAGATGCTGTTGAAAAGATTGCTTCATTTTGGAAGACACATGGAAGTAAGAAGTTTGCTGGAATAGTCGGGTTGGATGCGAAACAGAATGGAGAGATCATTGGAACTAAAATGCCATCTAATATTAAATCTTCCACACTGTCAAGTTTGTATGGTCTTCATGGGGTTAGAGGCGATAAGAAACTAGTTTATCGTTCGGAATTGACAAGAAATTCTTTGCCATATCCTATATTTTCAGGAGAGAAGTACTGTCCGCTCAGTTATAAGTATATTTTAATTGATCAACAATGTCCTTTACTCATTATGAACGAAGTCTTATGCCATGTGGAATATTTAGATGATGGTTCAAGCATGAACATGATTAAACAATATAAGAAAAACCCGCGTGGTTTTTTATTCTTCAGAAAGGTTGCTATGAAGTATGCTCCTTCTTTTAAGGAGAGATTTCGGGAATCCATACATTATGTATCAAGTAATTTAATGATTAGAAATTATGCTTTTCTTAAAGAATCACCATGTAAGGGTACCACTTTCTTAGCAATACCTTTCGGGATTCTTCTTTATCTTTATATACAGAATACAAGTAATAAAACTGTTTCGAAGCGCCATTAGGAAGGTGAAGATATGCCGGTAATTGCTGTTTAAGGTTGCAATAATTGGTTGATTAATCGCTTAATATATTTATGTATAAATATATCTATTTTTTCTAGTGCCTTTGCTTGTCTAAGTTACTTGCTTGTTTGCTGTGTGGAAGGAGTTATGGAATGACTATATTATGGATAAACCTTTCTGTAGTTTACATTTTATCCTTTTTTGCAAGATATTCTGCAAAGAGCATGAGCAATGGGATCGTTCCAGTTCAACCAAATAAACTACTTAGTTTCTTGGCAATGGCATCTCTTGCTATTGTATCGGGACTTAGAAATAATATTGGTGATACTTATTTTTACATGTATTCCTATGCCCACAATGAATTCAGTTGGAGCAATATTGATTTCTCAGGGGATTTTGGATTTGATATTTTACAGATGTTTCTGCAACAGTTCTCAAAAGATCCGCAGATAATGATATTTTTTGTCGCTTTAGTGACAAATGTATTAATTGTAATAACTCTTTATAAATACTCTCGAATGCTTGAATTAGCTTTATTTGTATATATTACAGGTGGAATGTATTTGGTATCCATGAATGGAATCAGACAGTTTTTAGCAGCATCTATTGTCTTTATGGCCACGAAATATATTTTTAATGGAAATTGGAAAAAATATATTTTGATTGTACTTTTAGCATCTCTGATTCATAAGTCAGCGCTTGTCTTAATCCCAATTTATTTTTTGGTTAGGAGAAAGGCTTGGGCTTGGGATACGTATGTATTGCTGTTCCTCTCGGTCATTATAGTAATTGGATTTAATCAATTCTCAGCAGCATTGTTCTCGGCATTAGAATCAACTCAGTATGGACACTACAAGGACTTTGCAGAGGGAGGAGCAAATGTATTACGTGTTGCAGTTAGTGCTGTGCCAGTAGTTATTGCATATCTTGGAAAAGAAAAATTAAGAGAAGTCTTTCCGAAAAGTGATTACATTGTAAACATGTCTTTAATTGGTTTAGTGTTCATGATTATTTCAACGCAAAATTGGATATTTGCAAGATTCACCATTTACTTCAGTTTATATCAATTAATTTTAATTTCGTGGATTGTTGTATTATTTTCTAAAAAGGATAGGAATTTCGTATATTACGGACTCTTATTATGTTATCTCTTTTATTATTTTTACGAGAGTGTAATAAGTTTAGGCATCATTTATACAAGTAAATATATATCTTTATAGATTTTTCAGTAATCCCTACTTTTAAGTATAAATTTAAGCATATCGGGGAGAGTGTATCAATTGGAGAACGTGAGGAAAATTCCATCAATCATACATTATTGTTGGTTTGGTGGTGGAGAGAAGCCTGAGATCGTACGAAAATGCATAGATAGCTGGAAGAAGAATATCCCAGAATATGAAATTATTGAATGGAATGAAAAAAATTTTGACATAGAATGTAACTTATATGTTAAAGAAGCCTATGATGCGAAAAAATTTGCATTTGTAAGTGATTATGTAAGGGTATATGTTCTTTATAAGTTTGGAGGTATTTATTTAGATACCGATGTAGAGGTATTCAAACCTTTTGATAATATGCTCCATCATAATTCATTTTGGGGATTTGAACAAGAAAATTATATAGCTACAAGTACTATAGGAGCTATGAAAGGAAATAAGTTAATTAAAACATTTTTGGATTCATATGAAGGGAAAGAGTTCATCAAAAAAGATGGAAACCATGATGAATTAACCAATGTGGCTATTGTAACGAATATACTAAAAAATGCAGGATTAAAATTAAATGGAGAATATCAAGAAATAAGCGGTATGGGAGCCTTTTATCCACAAACGTATTTTTCTCCATATGATTATATCAATTGCAGAAAATTTATAACTGAAAATACATATGCAATGCATCATTTTTATAAAAGTTGGTTGCCGCCCAAAGTAAGAATCAAGGGTAATATAAAGTTAATCTTAGCGAAAATAATAGGTGGAAATAATATTGCT
The DNA here is from genome assembly GCF_039549175.1 of Paenibacillus sp. 102. Taxonomy (NCBI): domain Bacteria; kingdom Bacillati; phylum Bacillota; class Bacilli; order Caryophanales; family Paenibacillaceae; genus Paenibacillus; species Paenibacillus sp. 102. The sequence continues at coordinate 105,693 of NZ_JBCGHT010000007.1, forward strand.
AGGCTAAGAAGGTACATAATAGGAAAACAAGGTTTTAAGGAGAATACACATGATTAAGGTATTCAAGAAAATTATTCAAACAATAGTTGCAGAAAGCCGTAATAGAGGACTGTACTTTACTGTACTAATGAATGTTTCACATGTAATTGGTGCATTAAGAGGCGCCTTCTATAAGGTAATATATTTTCGTAATATAAAGTGTTCAATCTTTTTTCTCCAAGCAAATAGCAAGATTGAAATCTTTAATAAGCGTTCAAAAGTTAATATTGGAAAGTTTGTATTTGTAAGAAAGAATGCCAGCATTAGACTGGATTTTGACGGAGTATTAGATATAGAAGAAAAAGTATTTATTAATGATAACTGTAATATCAACTGTGTAAAGAGAATATCGATTGGAAGAGGTACAAAGATAGGACCAAATGTGAGCATTAATGACCACGACCATAATTATAAAGACCCTACAGATGGTCATCTGGTAAAAGGTGAAGTAAAGATAGGGAAGAATGTTTGGATTGGTTCTAATGTAGTTATATTGAAGGATACTGTTATAGGCGATAATACCGTAATAGCCGCCGGGAGCGTTGTAAAAGGGCGTATTCCTTCTAATACGCTATTTGTGAATAAAAGAGAGAATATGTGTATTGATCGCACTAGTTTAAGCAGCTAATGAAAAGTTTATTCCATATGAATTCACATACTGCGATTGCTTTCATTTACTTACATTAAAACAAAATATGAACGTGAGGAAGCGGATGAAAAAAAATGTTTTAATTTCTATCTATGATATGGAAATTGGTGGAATAGAAAGAAGTCTAATTAATATGTTGGAAAGCTTCGACTATGATACATACAACATAGATTTATTGATATTTAATCATACCGGAGAGTTCTTAAATCTAGTACCTAATAAAGTTAACGTACTACCACAGATAGGTGGATATACCGTCTTTAGGAAGTCAATTGTGCAATGTGTACGTGGAGGATATTTTGGGGCAGTAATCACAAGAATAATAAGTAAGTATATGGCAGGCAGAATATCGAAAAAGAGACAGTTAAAGGAAGGTTCAGGATATATTCAGATGCAGCTTGTGTCAAAGTATGCAGCGTATTTTTTGCCTAAACAGAAAAAAAAGTATGACGTTGCGATTAGTTATGCATGGCCACACGATGTTTTAGCTGATAATGTCAGCGCTGATAGGAAGATTGCTTGGATTCATACAGATTATAGCACACTAGAAATTGATAATAAAATTGATTTTGCTATGTGGAATAAATTTGATCACATAGCATCTATATCAGACGAATGTACAAAGGCGTTTTTAACTGTATATCCATCACTAAAAAATAAAATTGTACAAATAGAAAATATTACTTCACCCCAATTTATCCGAAATATGGCTGAAAGCACTGTGAATTTTAATAAGCAAAGTAACGACACCTTTAATATTTTATCGGTTGGAAGATTGTCATATGCGAAAGGGTTTGATGTTGCTATAAAAGCTCTTAAAGCATTACATAATAAGGGGTTAAACAATATAAAATGGTATGTGATAGGATACGGATCGGATGAATCTATCCTTAAAGAACTGATAACGGAACAACAGTTAGAAGACAGTTTTATACTATTAGGTAAACAAACCAATCCATATCCGTATATGAAGTTATGTGATTTATATGTTCAGCCGTCTAGATATGAGGGAAAGGCAGTTACGGTTACGGAAGCTAAAATCCTTGAAAAGCCTATATTGATAACTAATTATCCTACCGCAGCCAGTCAATTGGATGATGGAATTGAGGGCGTTATATGTGATTCAAGTATAGAGGGGTTAGTCGAAGGTATCGAAAATTTATATAGAGATGATGAGCTAAGGAAAACATTAATCAATAATTTGCGAGATCGAGATTATAGTAATAACGCTGAGTTGAATAAGCTATATAAAATTATCCCGCATTAATGGGCAGTAAGACCCTCACCTCAAAATTCGGCAAAAACAAAGAAGCTAGGTGGGAGATCAGTTGCCCTTAAAAGTCCGATTCGTTCAACTAATAATTAGCGGGGGATGAAGAAAACTCCCAATGACTAAAGTTTCACTTTATAGGTGCCTAAACAATTCATACATCAAGTATAGGAGACAACAATAGAGGTGTATTTATGATAATAGCGTAAGAGATTTCTCGTAAAGGTGTGATTAGGCATGAACCAAAAAGTAAGTGTAATAATACCAGTTTATAATGCAGGAAAATACATCACTCAGTGCATAGAGTCACTTTTAAATCAAACACTTCAAGAGTGTGAGTTTATATTTGTTAATGATGGTTCAACAGATGACAGCAGGGAAATAATTGAGAATTATAAGAAATTAGATGACCGGATTATACTTATCAACCAAAGAAATCAAGGTGTAAGTATTGCTAGAAATAGGGGCCTGCATTTAGCGGCTGGGGAATATGTTGGATTTGTTGATGCTGATGATTGTGTAAAAAGAGATATGTATGAGGTGCTATATCATTCAGTAAAAGAAAGTAATTGTGATGTAGTTATATCAAATTTCGAGAGTGAAACGGAAGGACATAAGGTAACTACAAAATACCCATTTCCTATAGATATTGTTCTCAAAAGGGATTATATAGAGCGAGAATTATTACCTTATTTCCTTAAGGCGGATAACTTGAATACTGTTGTAAATAAGATTTATCGAAATAATGTAATCAAAGAAAATGACGTTAAATTCCCAAATGGAATTGCATTGGGGGAAGATGGAATGTTTAACGTTGAATTCTTTAGTGTTGCAACCCGTATGAAATATATCAATTATGCAGGTTATCACTATAGGGAAGTAGCGGGTAGTGCTACTAGAAATATATCGAAAAGAGATTACTTTCAGAGGGCTGTAGAAGTATATACTATGGAATTGCCTAAAATATATACTGATAAACTTAATAAAGTAAAAATAAATCAATTAAAATCAATAAAGTTTATGAATAGTGTAATGTCCTATATACATGTTTATTTTACACCATCTAAAGATGTAAGTTTCAGTAGGCGGTATAAATATGTAAAAAGTATGATACGAAATAAACATGTGAGAGAGGCACTATCTATATATTATAGTGAAATTTATAACAAGCTAGGAAGATATGAGCGGTTAATAATAAATTTAATAAAGAGACAATCAACTATTGGACTGTATTTCGCTACAGCCTACAGTAGATTCAGAAATAAATAATAGTGAGGGAGTTTAAGTATGAAAATTATGATGTTTGCCCATGGTGGCAGTCTTAATAGGGGATGTGAGGCTATTGTTCGTTCCTCTACTAGTATCATAAAAGAAAAGGTAGATGAGGCAAAGATATATTTGGTATCAAGTAAGCCTGAAACAGATAAGATTATAACAAAGTTAGATGGGATATATGATGGTTCTACTAAGAGTATAGCAAAGTACTCATATGAGTGGTGGATGGCTTTACTTAAAGTAAAATTGTTTAATGATGAATCTTATGCAATAGCTAAAATGGAAGATAATATAATTAAACATATAAAGAATATGGACGTATGCTTATCTATAGGCGGAGATAATTATTGTTACGGGGAGCAGCCCGCATTGTATGAAATAGATAAAAAAGTAAAAGCAGCAGGAAAGAAGTTAGTGTTATGGGGATGTTCTATAGGTGAAGAGGATATGTCTGAGAGAAAGTTAGGAGACTTAAAACAGTTTGATTTAATATTAGCTCGTGAAACACTTACTTATAATATGTTGAAAAATAAAGGGCTTAATAATGTTAAATTGTGTGCAGATCCTGCATTTACTATGGAGAAAGAAGAGTTGGAATTACCAAAAGGATGGCAAGAGGGGAATACAATAGGTCTTAATTTTAGTCCACTTGTATGGAACAGGAACAAGGATTCACAAGTTGCGGTAAGAGATTTAATTAACCATATACTAGATACTACAGATTCAATAATTGCTCTCACACCGCATGTTATGCAGGATGGGAATAACGATTATGAAGTTCTGTATACATATTATGAGGAATTTAAAAATACAGGTAGGGTAATTATATTACCAAACAATTTAAATGCAATACAATATAAAGGGTATATAGCTAGGATGCGATTCTTTATAGGAGCTAGAACACATGCTACGATAGCAGCTTACTCAAATTGTGTTCCAACTATGGTATTGGGATACAGTATAAAATCGAAGGGGATAGCTAAAGACTTATTTGGAGAAGAGAAATTAGTCTTAAATATAGAAGAAATATCTAATAGTAATAAATTAAAAGCTAAATTCGATGAGATGGTAAGAGAAGAAGATCAATTGAAGAGAAAACTAGAGCAAACTATGCCTAATATTAAGAGAATGTCATATAAAGCGGTAGAATACTTACAAGAATTAGCTAAGTAAATCGAGGTATATTATGAAAAAAAAATTATTATTTGTTATGCCTAGTCTATCTGCTGGTGGTGGGGAAAAGAGTCTAGTAAACTTACTATCTCAAATAGATTATCAATTATATAATGTAGATTTATTTTTGTTTAACCATGAAGGTATATTTATGGAATTTGTGCCAAAAGATGTACAAATTTTACCTATACCAGAAGCATATAAGACATTTACTTTGCCTTTGTTTAAATCGGTCAAAGCATTTTTATTAAAAGGGGAAATATCGTTAGCCTATAATAGGTGTATGTTCACCATGAAGAATAGAACAGGAAAAAATACATCAATAAAGGAACAATATAGCTGGAAATATATTGCTAAGTCTTTAAATAAAATTGAGAAACAGTATGATGTTACTATAGGATTCTTAGAAAAAACCGCTACATATTTTTGTGTAGATAAGGTGAAAGCACATAAAAAAATAGGATGGGTACACATTGACTATAATAAATTAGGAATGGATTCGAATTTTGATGTTTTGTACTTCAAAAAGCTAAACAATATAGTTACAGTATCGGCAGAGTGTGCCAATATCCTAAAAAATAGATTTCCTAATCAAAAAGATGAGATAAGTGTTATTTACAATATTGTATCACCGACAATGATACATAAAATGGCTAATCAGGAAAATAAGGATGTTTATGTTAAGAAAGATAATGAAATTATTATCCTTTCAATAGGTAGGCTGCACTACCAAAAAGGCTTTGAAATGGCTATAGAATCCTGTAAGAAACTAATAGATAAAGGGTACAAAATAAAGTGGAATATTATAGGTGAGGGAGAAGAAAGAGAACAACTGACTAATTTGATAAAAGCAAATAAATTAGAAAACAATTTCAAATTGTTAGGATTAAAATCTAATCCCTACCCGTATATAAAACAAGCAGATATTTATGCACAGACATCTAAATTTGAAGGGAAATCTATAGCAATTGATGAGGCGAAAATATTGAATAAGCCTATACTTGTTACTGATTTTAGTACTGCGAAAGATCAAATTGCCAATGAAATAAATGGATTAATTGTAGACATGAAACCAGAGGCTATTGCAGAAGGAATTGAGAGACTTATAAAAGATAAAGAACTAAAGAAAAAATTAGTAAGTAATCTTTCGAAAGAGAAATTAGGAACGGAAGAAGAAATATATAAGTTATATGAAATTCTATAATGGGTGAAGTTCATGAAAAAAAATATATTATTTATAATGAATAATCTAAATTGTGGTGGGGCTGAAAAAGCCCTAATTTCTTTATTGGAAGTTATAGATTATTCTAAATACAAAGTGGATTTATTCTTATTTAAGCATGAAGGAATATTTATAAATAAGTTACCAAAAGAAGTCACTGTATTACCGGAATCGATAAAATATAAATATTTTGATATGCCTATAAAAAGGTCTTTGACAGACTTAATGAAAATAGGAGATTTTAAAACAATATTTTCTAGAGGGGTATTAGGTTATCTGGCTAAGACAGAAACAAATGGAGCCATAATTGAACAAAAAATATGGAAGTACATGTCAAATTCGATAGATGAAATCGATAAGGAATATGATGTAGCCATAGGGTTTCAAGAAAAAAATCCTATATATTTCTGTGTAGACAAGGTAAAAGCGAAAAAAAAGATTGGATGGATACACACGGATTATAATAAATTAGGGATTGATTTTAGTAAAGAAAAATTTTATTTTGGGAAACTAGATCATATAGTGACTGTATCAGAAGAGCTAGTAAATATTTTAAAGGAGAATTTCCCGGAATATGGGGAGAAAATTGGGTGTATACACAATATAGTTTCTGCAAGAATGATAAGGAAAATGTCATTAGAGAAAGTTGATTTTAAAGAAGAGAACGATAAAAGTATATCATTAATTTCGGTAGGAAGATTGGCTAAAGAAAAGGGATTAGATATCTCTTTAGAAGCATTTAATATACTCGTAAAAAAAGGGTACGATCTTACATGGTATTTGATCGGAGAAGGTAACGTAAGAGAAGAACTTGAAAGAATTATAAAGGAAGAAAAACTGGAAAAAAGAGTGAAGTTATTAGGTATAAAAGAGAATCCATATCCATACATAAAGCAAGCAGATATATATATACAGACATCCAGATATGAAGGTAAATCTATTTCTATAGATGAGGCAAAAATATTGGCAAAACCAATATTAATTACTAATTTTGAAACAGCTAATAATCATATAAGGAATAATATCAATGGAGTAATTGCAGAGATGAACCCTATGTCAGTGGCAAATCATCTTGAGTTATTAATAAAAGAAGAAAAATTAAGAAGTGAGTTTATCGATAATCTCAAGAAAGAAGAATTGGGGACAGAAGATAAAGTTGATCATTTGTATAATTTAATAGATGGTTAAATATAGCATTTAAAAATAAGTTAAATAATACATCCATTGGAGGCCATTATGTTTAATCGGATAAAAAAATCATTAATGGTAAAATTGGGAATGGTATCTCTTGAAGATTTAACAGTAGAAGCGTGTTTACAAAGAGGTATGAAGGTAGGGGGGAATTGTAGTGGATTAGCTGGAAGTACAATTGACTATGCTCATTGTTGGCTAATAGAAATAGGTGATAATGTTACATTTGCACCCCAAGTATATCTCCTTGCACATGACGCCAGTACGAAACGATATTTAGATTATACAAAAATAGCGAAAATAAAAATAGAAGACAATGCATTTATAGGAGCAAGGGCTTTAATTATGCCCGGGGTTACAATAGGGAAAAATGCTGTTGTGGCTGCGGGAAGTATAGTAACAAAATCGGTTCCGGAAGGATGCATAGTTGGAGGAAATCCCGCGAAAATTATAGGGAAAACAAAAGATTATATCAATAAGCACCAATTAAATCTAAAGACAGCACATCGTTATGATAAAACCTGGACAATAGGTGAGAATATCACACCAGATATGTGCACTCAAATGTCAGAAGAATTAGGTAGTACTGTTGGATATGTTAAATAAGTATTTAAATTATTTTCACGTTGAAAGGGCAATATAAAGATGATATTTCAAATTTTGAGCTGTATTGTAATTTTTATTATTTTTATGATTATTACCATAGACTTAGTACCTGTAATAAAAGATTGGGTACTAAGAATTCATATGGGGAGGTATAAGGATAAGTCCATATGGAACAAGACTATAACGAAAAAAGGGTCTAAGTGGTTATTAAACACCCCAAAAATAAAAGTAACAGACAATACAAGATTAGTTGTATTAGATATGCTGAAAGGAAATTATACGAAAAGTACGATTCAACATTGGCAAGAAGCATCATTAGTATTAGGTTTATCTGAGTATTTAAAACATAATGATGATAAGGAAATGGAATATGAGATTGAAAAATTTTTGAATTCAAAATTTGATAGTAGTGGTCAATGGCTAGAAAAACCTAAGCATATAGACGGAGCTATACTCGCTTACGCTATTATGAAGTTGGATTGCATTGATATAAATAAATATAAAAAGGCATTAGATTATACATGGGAAATGATTAAAGATCATATAGGTGAGGACGGCACAGTAGAATATAGGAAGTTTATGAAAAGCTACAGATATGTAGATACTATAGGGTTTATATGCCCTTTTCTAGTTTGTTATGGTACTAGATATAACGAGGAAGAGTGTATAGATTTGGCAGTGAAACAAATTAGGGAGTATGAAAAGTATGGAATGTTACATAAACATTCGCTACCGTGTCATGTCTACAAGATAGAGAATAAAGTCCCTCTTGGATTATATGGATGGGGAAGAGGTCTTGGTTGGTTTGCTATTGGTCTTATAGATGCTTGGAATGAATTGCCTCAAGATAGTAAATATAAATTATCATTTGAGGAAAGTGTTAAAAGGTTTGCGAAAACGGCAATGAGTTTTCAACAAGATAATGGAAGTTGGAATTGGACTGTAACTAGAAATGAGAGTAGGTCTGATTCTTCCGCTACAGCTACACTTGGATGGTTTATGTTAAATGCTTCAAAGATAGATGGAATTTCAAGTGAATGCATGGATAGTGTAGAGAGAGCCATGCATTATTTAATGCAAGTTACAAGAAAAGATGGGGCAGTTGAATTTTCCCAAGGAGATACAAAGGATATAGGAGTATATTCTACATTATTTAATATTCTTCCTTTTACCCAAGGATTTTGTATTAGGAGCATTAATTTATATTTAAATAAAAATTAAGTATAAATAATGTATAAGATAGGTTTTTACAAATCAGATGGATATGTTAGGAAGTTAATAATTTTGATTGAATAAATTAAGTCATGATTTTCCGCCAGTAGAGTAAAATCTGTGGTGCTTTTTTTATGGGAAAATGGGATAAAAAAGGTGAAAGTAATAGATTATATGAGATGTAAGCAAGGTTCATACAAAGGATGATTATAAATGAAAATAACAGTATTCACCCCAACGTATAACAGAGGATATATTATAGAGAAATTATACAGATCATTACAGGAGCAAACATATAGAAATTTTGAATGGTTAGTCATTGATGATGGATCAAGTGATAATACAGAGGAATTATTTAAATTGTGGAAATTAGAGGAGAATTCATTTTCCATACGATACTATAAAGTTGAAAATGGAGGGAAACATAGGGCAATTAACAAGGGTGTTGATTTGGCTGAGGGAGAAATGTTTTTTATAGTAGATTCCGATGATCACATTACAGAGGATGCATTAGAAAGTATAGTAGAATGGGAAAATAGTTTGGAGAATAAAAAATTATTTTGTGGTGTTTCTGGTAATAGGGGAGGGAGCAGTAAGGATTTTTTAGGAACAACGTTTAAAGGTGAATATGTTGATGCAACTTCACTTGAAAGGAATAAATACAATATAACAGGAGATAAAGCTGAAGTCTTTTATACCGATATACTAAGGAAATACAAGTTTCATGAGTTTGAAGGGGAAAAATTTATGACAGAGGATACGGTATGGAACCGGATGGCTTATGAAGGTTATAAAATAAGATGGTTTAACAAGACAATATATATATGTAATTATTTAGAAGATGGTTTAACAAAAAATATGAGGGATATATTTTCCAAAAGTCCGAAAGGTACAGCATATTACATAAATCAGCAAATTGAATTTTATAAGTGTGGCCTGAAAGGGAAATTATCCTATTATAATTTATATTATGATTTTGTTAAGTCTAATTTAAATGTAAAGAAAGCCGCAGAGTATTTGGGGATTCATTCGTTTACTTTAATATCAGCTATCTTGTTGGCTACATGTAAAAAATTTATATCAAGAAGGTTTTAATATGAGAGTAAAAAATTCCATAATTAATATATCTGCTGGAATCGGAAATCAAATCATTGTCACATCTTTAAGCTTTATTTCACGAACCGTATTTATCAATACTCTGGGCATTGAATATCTAGGTATAAATGGATTTCTTACTAATATATTGTCTATGCTTTCGTTAGCGGAGGCAGGAATAGGCGCTAGTATAATGTACAGTCTTTATAAGCCAGTCGCAGAAAATGATCAAGAAAAAATTAACATACTTATGAGATTGTATCGGAAAGCATATATGGTAATCGCCTTGATTGTTTTGTTACTCGGGTTATCCTTGATGCCATTTCTTGGATACTTTATTAAAGATTCAAATGTTGAAAATATTCATTGGATTTACCTTATATTTTTATTCAATACAGTTGCACCCTATTTGTACATGCATAAGAATTCGTTTTTAAGTGTTTCTCAGAAGGGTTATATCGTAACGGGAATATATTCCATATCTTCAATTACATCTACTTGTCTCAAAATTGGAATACTTCACTTTACAAAAAATTATATTTTATATTTAGTTATCGACAGTATGATAACAGTTACGACTAGCATTGCTTTGGCAATCATAGTCAACAGGATGTACCCGTTTTTAAAAAATAAAGTTTCGGGTGTATTAGATGCTGAAACTAAAGAGAAAATTGTTAAGAATGTGAAAGCAATTGTGTTGCAAAACATAGGAAATTACCTAGTATTAGGTACCGATAACATTATCATATCTTCATTTATTAGTGTAGCGGCAGTTGGACTGTATTCTAACTACAATATGTTAATAGACATTTGTAGGAATTTTACTTATCAAATTTTTAATAATACATACCATAGTGTAGGGAATTTAGTAGCAGAAGAAAGTATAGAGAGGGTTTATAGTGTGTATAAAGTCTATATGCTTTTGAATTTTTGGTTATACTCATTCTTCTCTATATTGTTATGTATTATAATGGAGCCCTTTATCACTTTATGGATTGGATCAGATTATCTTATGAGTAAAAGTGTGTTGTTTGTATTAGTAATTATTTTTTATGAAAGAGGTATGAGGAACTCCATAACAACTGTGAAAACTACAGCGGGTGTTTTCCATGAGGATAGATATGCACCTTTGGTTCAAGCTGCTGTCAACCTAGCTGTTTCTATTGTGCTAGTTAAATATATGGGGATAATGGGTGTATTTCTTGGTACCCTTGTAAGTGTGATTACTGTTCCTTTCTGGCTTACTCCTTATTTAGTATACAAAAATGTATTTAATAGGCCTGTAATGGATTATTTCTTAAAATACTCCTACTACGCAGCAATAGGTATAGGAACGTATTTTATTACAAGTTTTGTGAGCAATTTCACGTTATCAAGTAATTTCTTGGAGTTATTATTAAAGGGAATCATATGTATCATAGTTCCTAATGTGATTTATATATTGATTTTCCATAAAACAACTGAATTTAAATATTTATTTGGGATTATTAGAGGGATTTCACAAAAGTTATTAAAAAAATTTAAGTTAAATAAGGGGATTCCCTACTAATTCGAATCAAAGTGTTGTTACATGCTAATAACACGTGTTTTAAGGAAAAAATTCAAGAGCTATAAGCTATGGAATGAAAGACTCCGTTTTATTGTTAGAGTTCATATACCCAATCTATTCAATCTATAGAAGCATAATATATAGAAAAAAAGGAAGTGGGAATATGGACGTAAACTTAAATGCGAATCTTGGGGACCTTAATGATGTGGATGTAACAACAGCATCACCTACTCATGGTGATGTATTAACTTATGATGGCCCCACAGCGCACTGGTCTCCAAAAAAGGTGCCGGTTTCAAATGTAAAGGACGTTTCAAATTCATATATATTAGAATTGGTTAGATGGAATATTAAAAATGATGGTACCAATTCTGTTGCTACTACAAAGGGGATAAGTGATGCTTTAGTTTGGGCTAAGTCCCAAGGATACAATCATGTTATACTACCGAGCGGCATATATAAGTTGAAAATTGACAATACATCGTTTTCATGTATTGCCATACCAAGCGGCCTACATTTTGAAATGTCAGGGGAGTGTGTCTTACAACTGGAAACTAATTCGTCACCTTGGTATCGAGTATTTGATATTAAGGGAGTCAAAAATGTGAAAATTTCTGGTGGGAAAATAGTCGGAGATAAAAAAACACATATTTACGAAATAGGTGTGAAGTTTGTAAGAGGAGGAGTCAATACTGACGGTTCATTGAATAATAATCCTAATTTTATCCGTAGTGAAATAGTAGACAGATATGAGAATCCTGGGCTCCTTAAAGCTTTTAGACTGTGGTCTATTCCTGGAATAAACACCACAGCATACAGTTTTTATCAATATAAAGATACTGTTGCAGTTGGCACGCTAGTCGGTTCTAGAACAAATGGTCAATTTGCTCCGGCGTCTTCGACTGGAAGGGGTTGGTTCGCGCCAATAGAAGATGCTAATAAAATGATTTTTGTTATTGATATTACGTCTTCGCCTTTAAGTGATGCCCAAATTGCAAAAATAAATGCAAAAGTGGACAGCCAGAATTACACCCATGAGTGGGGACAAGGAATAGAAATAAGGGGCTCAAACTTTGTGGAGATAGATTGTGTAGAAATAAGCAATTGTACAGGGGATGCTATTTCAACAGGTTGGTTAGAATATAAGATTAATCCAGCTGATTATACACAGGAACAGATGGGATCGCATATTTACATTCATAACTGTGATATTCATCACTGCAGAAGGCAAGGGATTACTCTCGGTAGTTCAAATGACACTTATATTTTTGAAAATAAAATTTATTCGATTGGTAAAGCTGATGACGGCGTTACAACCGATGGCATCGCCCCGATGTTCGGAATAGACATCGAATCCATGTGGTCTGAAAGTAACATACCGACATGGCGACCTGAACTGAATCAATCGGGGTTTGAACTGAATACTAGAATTTATATATATAATAACTATATTTCTAATAATGCTCGCGGACATTTTGTAAATGCAGACGGCATTCATATAGTTTTGGAAAATAATATATTTGAAGGATATAACATAGGGGGAATTAGTTCTTATCAGAATAACTGGTATGTCAAATACATTAACAACACTTTCATTGGATGTGAACTCGTTGTTAAAGGAGACAATTTTGTCAACGGGGCAATATGTAATAACGGTAATATCAAACTGCAGGATATCCGAGGGGCTGTCATTCAAAATTGCCAGATAAAAAATGGTTTATTTTACGGTTCGAGCATCTATGGATACTTTGGCAGCCCTACTGTAAATGTCGCCAGTGGAATGTTTTCCTATAGTACTCCACATGGAATGGGAAATGGTGCGAAAATATGTTTTGAACAATGGGTTGGCAAAGTGCCTACTGGAATTAGTGTGGATAAACTCTACTATACGATTAACGTAACGGCAACAAGTTTTCGAGTATCTGAAACATTGAATGGACCACCAGTGGTGATAACTGACGCTGGAAAAGTCGGATTTAATATAAGCAGGTATGATTATGGCAGATGCTATATTTCGGACATCACAGTTGAAAGAGAGTGGCGAAGTGATAATACGGTAACACAAAACTTTTCAGTGCTTTTAACAGGTGGAGTCATTAAGAATATTACCGTCAAGAATTATGATATTAATATTAAGCCACCTGCTAATTATGGTGGTCGCCCCATTGCTATAGAAGGCCTCATTTTAATAGAGGGGGCCGCAGATTTGGAATGTTGTAACCTTAGTAACAGTAAATTTATAAGAGCAAAAACAAGCAGAATAGGTGGGGATATATCTTTTGGTTCCAATAACACCCAATATACGAGAAAAATTAATGCGGATAATTGTTTGTTTCAAAATGTTGGTATAAATTTCGAAGGGAATATTGTTCATAGTTGTAACACATTCCTAAATTCTATTATTAGGAAGACGGATAATCCTGCTGTTTCTATCATTACGCACAGCTATTTAGAAGACACTCTTCTTAGTTTACATTGGTTAACTAGGGAAAAGGCGATGACTGTAGTCAAATGTGTATTCAATAATGTATCTACTGATATAAGCACAGCCACTAGATTGATAGATAATACTATCATTAACTGAATATGGAAAGAAAAAACCGCTATATTTTTATAAAAATATAGCGGTTTTATTATTGAGTTTAGGCGCCTGATCTTCAGGGAACGAGGAAATGTATTTATAACATACTGAATGAAATTTATAGCAGAATGTAAGTTGCGAATTGATTTCATTTTATGCGAGAGTATGGTTGAATTGGAACCCCCCTAAAGGTGGTTGGAAGATTATAACCTCGTTCTGTGGGAAGCGCCTCAAAAAATTTTCGATTGGAGTATAATTACTTATGAAAAGGCTTTTTGATTTGTTCATTTCTTTGTCATTATCGGTGTTGTTTTCATTTCTTATTATAATAGTAGCAGTTTTAGTTAGATTTAAGTTAGGTTCCCCTATCCTATTTAAGCAGCAACGTCCAGGATTACATGGTAAACCTTTTTTTCTATATAAGTTTAGAACTATGACTGATGAGACAGATAGCGAGGGGAATATGCTTCCTGATAATGTAAGACTTACTAAGTTCGGTAAATTTCTTAGAAAATATAGTTTGGATGAATTGCCACAGTTAGTTAATGTTATAAAAGGGGATTTAAGTTTGGTGGGTCCTAGACCATTATTGATGGAATATTTGGAGTTATATACAGAAGAACAGGCTAAGCGGCACAATGTAAGACCAGGAATTACAGGGTGGGCTCAAGTGAATGGAAGAAACGCAATCTCATGGGAAGAAAAATTCGATTTTGATGTGTGGTATGTGAAAAATCGGACTTTTTTTCTTGATATGAAAATTTTGTTATTGACAGTGAAGAAAGTATTTAAATCGGAAGGCATTAACCAAGTTGGGCATGCAACTATTGAGAAATTTACTGGTACCAAGGGCTTTTGAGGAGGTGAAATGAATGCAAATAATCATGATTGGGGCAGGTGGCCATAGTAAGGTTATCCGCGATATTATACTATCATCATATGGGGATTATGAAATTATAGGTCGATTAGATGATATGTATGAACAATTAAGAGTTGAGGATGGCGTTTATTTTGGACCTATTTCTGCAGCTGAAAAGTTAATGAGTGAACATACAGATGTAAGGTTCGTGGTAGCTATAGGAAATAACAGAACACGAAAACTAATTATGGAGCAGTTAGAGATTCCCAGTCATCGTTATGTAACGCTTATACATAAACAAGCTATCGTTAGTTTAAGTGCAAAGATTGGAACTGGTACGGTTATTATGCCAGGTGCAATTGTTAATGCAGATGTTGAAATTGGGAATCACGTTATTGTCAATTCAGGTGCTATTATTGAACATGATAATAAGGTAAAAGATTTTGCACATATTTCCCCCAATGCTGTGCTTACGGGATCTGTTACTGTGGGGCCAGGCGTACATATAGGAGCAGGAGCTAATGTAATTCCCAATATTACAATTGGTGCTTGGTCCGTTATCGGTGCCGGAGCAACAGTGATCGGTGATATTGCAGCAAATTGTACAGCAGTGGGCGTTCCAGCCAGAGTAATAAAAAAAGAAATGTAGGATGGTGTTTAAAGTGGTATATTCACAGGGAAAAACAAGAATCTATCTCTCCGCCCCACATATGAGCGGTAATGAACAAAAATATATAAAAGAAGCATTTGATATGAATTGGATCGCTCCACTTGGTCCGAATGTGGATGCATTTGAAAGCGAGATTTCATCCCACGTGGGAGTTCGTGATGCAGCTGCAGTTAGTTCAGGAACCTCTGCTATTCATTTAGCGCTGAGTTTACTGGATGTAAAAGATGGCGATACGGTATTTTGTTCAAGTCTTACTTTTATAGCAAGCGCAAATCCAATTTTATATTTAGGGGCTACACCGGTGTTCATTGATTCAGAGCCTGAAACATGGAATATGTCACCACAAGCTTTAGAATGTGCATTGCATGATGCAGACGAAAAGGGAATGCTGCCAAAAGCAGTAATTGTTGTAAATCTATATGGACAAAGTGCTAAAATGGATGAAATTCTATCATTATGTAATAAATATGAAGTTCCAGTAATTGAGGATGCAGCAGAATCACTTGGTTCTTACTACAAAGGTAAAGCGAGCGGAACATTTGGGAAGTTTGGGATTTATTCGTTTAATGGAAATAAAATCATTACAACCTCAAGTGGAGGAATGCTTGTATCTAATGATATTGAGGCATTAAGAAGAGCAAGATTTTTAGCTACTCAGGCAAGAGATCCTGCTCCACATTATCAACACAGTGTAATAGGATATAACTATCGAATGAGTAATGTTTTGGCAGGTATAGGTAGAGCACAGTTACAAATCCTCCAAGATAGGGTACAGGCAAGAAGAAAAATATTTGATAGATACTATCAAGAATTATCCCATATTCCAGGTATACAGTTTATGCCTGAGTTAGAGGATACATATTCGAATCGATGGCTTACAGTTCTTACTATAGATGAAGAAAAAACAGGAGTATCGATTCAGGAATTACTGAAACACCTGGAAAATGAAAATATTGAGGCACGACCTGTTTGGAAGCCTCTTCACATGCAACCCCTATTTAAGGGAATAGCTTATTACTCTCATAGTGATGGCGAAGATATTGCTAGAAACTTATTTGAAACGGGCATGTGTCTTCCATCTGGATCAGGTATGACAGAACAAGATCAGACAAGAGTTATTACATGTATCAAAAATACGTTGACAGCAAATATTGGTATATAAAGAGAAAAAATAAGAGAATTTTAATAGAATATATGTTAATGGACTAGGAGGATTCAATATCTAATTCAGTTCGGTTTTTGTGAAATTTCATTTTTTGGAAATAAATCTCTTTTGAATGAAAGTCAAGGCAATCCCTATAGAGAGCGAAATAGTAAGCGTACATAATTTTGTGGTGAATGCGAATTATGTTTTTGGCTAGCATTATCAACGGTGAACGCATATTATATGACCTCCTTAGTAAAAATGGTATAACTATAAAAAGTTACTTGCCTTTTGTTCAATTATAAAGGAGCAGCTATGTTAAATAACATGGCTGCTGCTATTAAAGTGGCAGGGGAATATAAAATATGGTTTTTAATTAGTATGTTTATAATAAACTATATAAAATATCATAGCACAAAAAATATTTTAATTTCAAAGATATGAAAAAACATGGAAATAAAACCATTTATTTGTAAGATATAATTTTATTATTTATTTTTGGTTATCCAAAAAAGAGGAGTTAATATTTGTTATTTAGAGTATATAGATACTTGACAATGTAATAGTGAAATGATAATCTGAGTTTATATTCTTTATAAAGAATATAAACGTTTTATTAATATATTAAATTTATCTATTTTTAGTTGAATCAACAAACAAATACATAATAATTTTTATTGAAAATAAGGAAATTACACCCTTGTTCTTTTTTGAATATCAAAATTAGAATGCGAGGGTTTACTTATAGGATAGATAGCCTGAAAATTTCAACTTTAAAATCTGTTATGCGGAAACACGGTAGTTTGAGAAAGGATTTTTCTGGTATATAAATAACGTTTTATTGATATATCTGGTAATTATCTTATTCATCGGGTTTGCCCTTACTTGTTTCGTAGCGGGAGGAAAGAAATGAGCGCAATAACTGGAATTTATCATTTAAATAGGGAACCCATACCGTTGGAGCATAGCATTGGAATCATGTCAGCTTTATCTCGTTATCCAGCCGATAGTACCAATACGTGGCACAAGGAAAATGTTTTTTTTGGTGCCCATATGAAATGGATAACATCCCAATCTATCAACGAACAATTACCTTATTATGATTATGAAAAGCAATTGGTCATAACGGCTGATGCTATTATTGATAATCGCGATGAATTATTTGATAGATTACAAGTGGAACAGGAATTTAGAAGAGAAATGCCTGACAGTAAGCTAATTTTATTGGCTTATCAAAAGTGGGGAGAAGATGCGCCGAAGTATTTGATTGGCGATTTTGCTTTTATGATTTGGGATGAAAGAAAACGTTTACTTTTTGGGGCGCGTGATTTTTCGGGAAGCCGAACGTTTTACTTTTTCCATAATCAAAATCAATTTGCCTTTTGTACGAGCATAGGACCACTATTTTCCTTACCTTACGTCGGAAAGGATTTAAATGAGCAGTGGTTAGCTGAATATTTAGCGATACCTAATATGCTTGATACGATAGATGCATTTTCTACAGTCCATAAAAATATAGAACAAGTACCTTCTTCTCATACTATCTCTGTAATTGATGGAAAAGTTAGCATTTCGAAATACGACGCGTTATTTGTAGGAGAGAAGTTGCAGCTCAAATCAAATCAAGAGTATGAAGAGGCATTTCAAGACGTATTTAAAAGTGCAGTAACATCAAGATTGCGTACTCACCGTAATGTTGGTTCCCATTTAAGTGGGGGATTAGATTCAGGTGCTGTTGCTAGCTTTGCTGCAAGGGCCTTGCAAAAGGAAGATAAAAAATTATATACATACAGCTCTGTACCTGCAGAAGGATTTATTGATTGGACTCGTAGTCATACGATTGCGGATGAGAAGCCGTTTATCCAATCTACAGTACAGCATGTAGGAAATATTACAGACCATTATTTAAATTTTCCGGGGGAAAATTCATACTCCGAAATTGATGACTGGCTTGATATTATGGAAATGCCCTATAAATTCTTTGAAAACTCTATTTGGGTAAAGGGAATTTATGAAAAAGCCCAGCAACAAGGAGTTGGAGTGCTCTTAAATGGGGCGAGGGGGAATTTTACCATCTCTTGGGGACCAGCTTTAGATTATTATGCAACTTTACTTAAAAAGTTCAAATGGTTCCAACTTTATCATGAAATCGACTTATACGGTAAAAATGTTGGAGTCAAAAAGTCGCGAATACTGAAAGTTGTAGGAAAGAAGGCGTACCCATCTATAAACAACATGTTCTCTCCACAACAGCAATATGAGTTGCCGACGTTAGTCAATCCAGAACTTGCAAAACGTACTGATGTATTCAACAAACTTGAGGAACATGGTGTTAAAGTAACGGGGGCTTCTATACCTAACATATATGAAATAAGACAGAAACATTTTGAGCAGTTAAATTTATGGAATACCACTGGTACAAGTGGTACAAAACTTTCCTTGCGCTATGGCTTGCAGGGGCATGATCCGACGAATGACTTACGGGTAATTCGATTTTGTTTATCTCTACCACTCGAACAATTTGTTCAAAATGGCTTAAATCGGGCACTTATCCGAAGATCTACAAAGGGATTGCTTCCTGATAAAGTAAGGTTGAATCAACGTGTGCGAGGGATACAGGCTGCCGATGTGGTTCATCGCATGATTCCTTCATGGAAAATGTTTATCGAGGAACTAAAACATCTTAGCACAGATCCTGTAGCTTCTAACTTTTTTAATATGGAAATCATTAAGAATGCGATTTTGAAAATTCAAGGGGAACCACAGCCAGAATACGTGTTTGATCCTGATTTTAGAATTTTAATGCGCAGTCTTATCGTTTATCGATTTATCAAGAAATTTATTTGAAGGGAGGTGAAACTATGAAACAAGAATGGCAATCACCAGTATTAGAAGTGCTTGATATCAATATGACAATGGCTGGACCTGGAAAACGACTTGTTGACCAAGTGTTTGAAGATGAGGATGAGCAAGGCGCACTTCACCACAGCTAATGCACTAATAATATTTAAATGAGATTTATATGCTTTACAGCCCTTATATAGTTTAACAACGGTATAAGGGTTTTTTCTAATCAATTTTTCAACTATTTGGAGTGAGAAAGATGATACATACTGTAAAGAAAGTGGTTTACAAAGCCTTCGGATTAACCCTATTAAGTGAGATTCCTCTGCCGGAATTGCCTCTAGTAAGCAATTATGAAAATGAAGTAGACGTTAGAATCGAAACTGCAGACTTGTCTAAGTTATGGGGGGAGTTGTCCTCTCCAAAATCAGTATTCGTAGTCGAAGAAGAATTAATTATGTTTCAAATCCCCGAAACTGCCACGTTTTGTATTCAAAATGGAGAAAAAATTATCGTTTCACCTATGGAAGGATCTGACCAAGATAAGATTAGGCTGTATATTCTTGGAACTTGTATGGGTGCATTATTGATGCAAAGAAAAATACTTCCCTTGCATGGAAGTGCAATAGCTATCAATGGGAAGGCATATGCTTTTGTAGGAAGATCGGGAGCTGGAAAGTCAACTCTTGCATCAGCTCTCTTGAGCAAGGGATATCAACTTTTAAGTGATGATGTAATTGCGGTATCTCTTTCTGAGGATAATATTCCTTTTGTTACTCCCTCTTATCCACAACAAAAGTTATGGAAAGAGAGCCTTGATCAATTTGGAATGGAAACAACGCATTATCAGCCTTTATTTGAAAGAGAGACCAAATATGCTGTACCGGTGTCGTCAAACTTTTTCAATGAGCCATTACCGCTCGCAGGTGTATTTGAATTGGTGAAAACGGAAAATGAGAATGTTGAAATTCAACGTATTGAAGGACTAGAAAGGTTACGTACATTGCTACGTCATACATATCGAAATTCATTAATCCCACGGTTGGGAATGATGGAATGGCATTTTATGAACTCTACAAATATCGTAAATAAGGTGGAGATGTTTCAATTAATGCGTCCTATTTCAAAGTTTACGGCGCATGATTTAGTATCCACAGTTTTAGAGTCTTTAAAAGAGGAGGAAAAATAATGATTATTAACAAAAAAATTTCATTAAACAGTTTTATCGTACAGGGTCAAGAAAATGTAGTGAGTGATATGGATGGAGAGAAAGTGATGATGAGTATCCATAATGGGAAATACTACAATTTAGGCGGAATAGGCGGTGAAATTTGGGAGTTAATAAATGAATTGATATCAGTTAATCAGTTGGTCGATATATTAATGTCCCGATATACGATTGAAGAGGCAGAGTGTAAAGAGCAAGTACTGTCTTTCTTGAACCACTTGCATGCAGAAGGATTAATCTTGGTCGATGATAAAAATTGATTTATAGCTGAATGTTTCAGATTTAATAGATTAGGAGTAGGATCGATGAATATCATAAATAAAGCAAAAGCTTTCTTATCGTTCGATACGAGAACAAAATTGTTACTAGTAGAAGCTTTCTTTTATTTAGGCTGGGCTCGTATTCTTAAAAGTATACCGTTTTCTAAAGCTGCTCCTATATTAGGAATTCACATGGATGAAACGTCTTTAAGCTATGATGAATCGGAAAAAATCATGTTAAGGAAAATTTCCCAAGCAGTACATATGATGAGTCGTTATACATTTTGGGAGAGCCAATGTCTTGTTAAAGCTATTGCTGCAATGAAAATGCTGGAAAAGCGTCGTATCGAGAGTACACTTTATTTAGGAACTGCGAAAGATGAGACAGGAAACATGATTGCCCATGCGTGGTTACGCAGCGGGCCCTTTTACATTACCGGTGCAGAGGAAATGAAGAGATTCACTGTTGTTGGTAAATTTGCAAAAAAGGATAGGGTAAAAAAATCTTGAAGGAGAATGAGATGGATACCGGTTGTAATCTTGATTTGAGCCATTTACCTAAAGAACTGAAACTGTTACTTGAAATTATAAAGAAGGAAGATAAAGAGATACAAACAATCTCGAAAGATTGGTTTATCGATATTGATTGGAACAAATTTTTGAAATTGGCACTGCATCATCGCATGTATGCCTTCATTTATACAAAAATGAAGAACATCGATAAACAACTCATTCCTTCACATGTTGTACAAGTGTTAAGTACATATTTTAAAAGGAATACATTCCATATGCTTCATTTAAGTGGAGAAATGGGAAAGATAAGCAAATTATTTGCCGAAAATCAGCTCCGGCTCCTATTCTTGAAGGGACCTATTCTTGGGGTAGATTTGTATGGAGATATTTCTCTTAGAACATCTGGGGATCTGGATGCTCTTGTTCCTATAGATGATCTTGAAAAAGTAAACGAATTACTTGTAAAGAATGGTTATGTCAAAGAGGAAGACTTTCCAACAGTTATGAATGAATGGAAGTGGAGACGTCACCATACAACTTATATGCATCCAATGAGTAAGGTGAAATTGGAGATTCATTGGCGACTACACCCAGGCCCTGGAAAGGAACCAAACTTTGATGAGTTGTGGGGACGAAAAAGAATAAGCCCTATTACAAATTATCCTGTCTATTTTCTAGGTAGAGAGGATTTACTTATGTTTCTTGTTTGCCATGGGGCTAGACATGGATGGTCAAGGCTTCGATGGATAACAGATATCGATCGTATTGTAAGGCAAGAGGTAAATTGGGAAGAGCTTAATGTTCTATTGAAAAAATATCAATGTAAACATTTGGTGGGCCAGGCCCTTATTTTATCCTCCCAGCTGTTAGATACTCCGATAACGGAAGAAACAAGAGTATTAACGTCAGAGAAACAGTTAACACAATTAGCGCAGCTTGCGATCTATTATTTGGAAAGTATGATTAATTTGCATACAGATCCCGTTCCCGAAGAGGTTTCAGAATATCATGAACGGTATTTATATTCGTTAAAGACAATCCCACAAAAGTTGCTGTTTCATCTTAGCTGGTTGTATCCTTATCCTCAGGATGTGGAAACTTTACCACTACCAAAACAATTGCATATTTTGTATTTTCCTTTGCGGCCAGTTTTATGGGCTTGGAGGAAAATGAGATACCATAAGGAGATGTAAAAATGAGAAATATTTTATACTTTACAAAGCAGTTATACTCTTTTACTGGAAACATTCTCATTATTAATCTCTTGGGAATGGTATCTGTCAGTCTTGTAGAAGGAATCGGTATTTTATTATTAATTCCTATGCTGAGTATTAGCGGGATTGCAAATATGAACGAAAAAGCAAGCCCACTTTCAGGGATTTTGGGATTTTTAAGTGATTTTCCGACAACTTTAGGGTTACCACTTGTATTAGGGATCTATATTGTATTGGTTGTGGGACAAGCTGTTTTGCAAAGAAATATAACGATTCGCAATGCGAAAATTCAGATACGTTTTATTAATCACTTGAGGTTGGAAACGTATCGCGGATTGTTGCAGGCCAATTGGAGTTTTTTTGTGAAAAAGAGAAAGTCGGACCTTATTAACTCTTTAACAACGGAATTAGGGCGTGTTAGTGCAGGTACTAACTTATTTTTACAATTGCTTACTTCATTGGTTTTCACATTCATACAGATTGGTTTTGCTTTTTGGTTATCCGCAGATATAACACTCTTTGTACTATGTTGCGGTGTAGTACTTGCCTTTTTTTCCCGAAGATTTATTAAGAAATCGAAACGGTTAGGTGGCCGTACCTCAGAGAATTCAAAAGCTTATCTTGCAGGCATAACAGACCATTTTAATGGGATTAAGGATATAAAGAGTAATCTCCTAGAACAATCTCGTTATATGTGGCTACGTAATTGGGCGGAAGATGTGGAACGTGAACAGTTTGCATATATTAAGGTGAGAAATAATTCCCAGCTTTTTTATAAAATTGCATCAGCGGTTTGCATAGCCTTTCTAATTCTGCTATCGGTTAAGTTGTTTCAGACACAAACTGAGCAATTATTATTAATTATTCTTATATTTTCTCGATTGTGGCCGCGATTTGCAGGTATACAATCAAATATGGAACAAATTGCAGCGAATCTGCCTGCTTTTAAAGCTTTGCTAGAATTACAGGAAGAATGTAAGAAAAGCGTGGAATTGCAAGATGTAGAACAAAATTATAATTTTGTGAAGCCTATTCAGATAGAACAATCTATTGAGTGCCGCAATATTTCTTTCCGTTACAATAAACAGGATTCTATATATGCCCTGAAAAATATCAATTTGAGTATTCCATCCAATTGTATGACGGCTATCTCAGGACGTTCTGGTGCTGGAAAGAGTACATTAATTGATATTGTAATGGGACTTATGCAGCCAGAAAGTGGCGAGTTATTAATAGATAATAAACCTTTAACAAGTAAGAATCTATTGTCATTGAGGAAGTCCATTAGCTATGTTCCTCAAGATCCATTTCTATTTAATGCTAGTATAAGGGATAATTTGAGAATGGTTGAGCCAGATGCGAGTGAAGAGCAAATTTGGGAGGCATTGGATTTTTCCGCTTCCGCTGAGTTTGTCAGCAGGCTTCCACAGGGATTGGATACACTTATCGGCGATAGGGGAGTTAAACTCTCAGGAGGGGAACGACAACGACTCGTTCTTGCGAGAGCGATACTTCGGAAACCTTCTATTTTAGTATTAGATGAGGCAACAAGTGCGTTGGATGCTGAAAATGAAGCGAAAATACAAGAAGCATTGGAAAGATTGAAAGGGAGCATGATAATTATTGTTATTGCACATAGATTATCTACTATACGTAAAGCTGATCAAGTAATTGTAATGGATCAAGGGCAAATTATTCAAAGTGGTGGTTTTACTCAATTAGCAAAAGATAAAAGTGGGTTGTTTAGTAGCCTACTTGGTCAACAGGCTAAGGTAAACATTTAAATATGACCAGTTACAATTATTTTTTATAAATTTAAGGAATACACTGCCTGGGCTGGTAACTTCAATTGTGTGGTCAGTAAAAAATGAGAAATACTCTTTGAAACTTATTAATATACCGTCTATATACATGTATAAATATCCATGTTATAATTTAACATGGAACCCGATTTTATTTATACCATATAATAAAAAGCAGCGTGACCCCTCGTTTTTAGGACTAGGGGTCTTTTCTATATAATTCTCTTTTAAGGATAACTAGATTTTATTTTTATGTAAAATTACATAAGAATCTTCATTATAATCTGTTTAAATGAAAGAATTGAATACACCTCTAGATCATGCGAAAAAACACCAATATTGGAGTGGAAAAGGCTGTCCGGCGATTATGATTAAACGTAATGGTTGGAATACTGTTTTTAATGGGACAAAGGTTTATTATAATAACAATAGTGGAAATCAGAATCAACTAAAGGGTAATAGTGAAATAGGTATTGCTACTACAAAGGTATATATCAATAATATTTTAATATACAAAAAAGGATATCGTGGAAATCGCAATGGCAACCTTAAAATTTGTAGGTGGCGTAATCCCATTAGTACAGGGGCTTGTAAAAGCGGTAATGTAATGTATTGATTTTGTAACTAATACTTATACAATTATCTATATGAGTAATGTGTAGAAAATAAAAAAGAATCCCAAAGGCATAAGGGATTCTTTTTTATTTCATTTGAGTTTATCTCTCAAATCCTTCAGGATGCCTTATTTAAGAGATAAACAAGGAAAAGCAACAATTTCTTATTAGTTATACTTTATTTTTATGTATTTTATTAAATAGATTTAAAAGAATGTATATGCAACATTGGATATTTCCATAAAATGCAGATATACCTTTTGTGATGCTATTTTATAGAACTCTTATTAAAGGCTAATCCACAAAGATTTATTTTTTATAAAGTATAGTGTTCTGGATTAAGAATCCTAATTTCTAGATATGTCATTTAAGATAATATAAGAAAAATGAAGAAATTTGTAGAAATTTGTAGAAAATTAAGGTCATAATGGTAAAAATCAGTAAATATTAAATTTTTCTTTCTTATTTTTGTCCTTTATAATGAGCTATGAATACGACACATGAGGCAAATAATGTATTTTGCCTCTCCCTAACTTGGATATACACCTTTTTTCCAACCTCCGTGTTAATTGCTATTATTTTGTTATACCGATTTTAGCGAAGGGAAAAGGGTGTATCTTTTTTTGTATGAATCGTTCTAATAGATACTTTTGATAGAAAGCATTTCTTGTTTTTCGTGACAAAAACAATAGAGAATGGGATAATAAGGATAGTATGCTGGTGGTATGACCAATTTGATATATGAGGAGAGAGTAATATGCTAGATATAGGGCAGATTAAAGAAATTATTCCACATCGTTATCCATTCCTACTTGTCGATCAAATTCTAGAAGTAGAAGAAGGAAAGCGTGCGGTTGGAATTAAAAATGTAACGGCAAATGAGGAATACTTTAATGGACACTTTCCAGATTATCCTGTGATGCCAGGTGTTCTAATTGTAGAAGCATTAGCGCAGGTAGGTGCTGTTGCGGTATTAAAAAAAGAGGAGAATCGTGGACGCCTCGCATTCTTCGCTGGTATTGATAACTGCCGCTTCAAGCGTCAAGTACGTCCGGGTGACCAACTTCGTTTAGAAGTGGAAATGACACGTGTACGTGGACCAATTGGAAAAGGGAAAGCAGTTGCAACTGTAAATGGTGAAATTGCTTGTGAAGCTGAGGTTACATTCGCGCTTGGTGATAAAAAAGAATAGATATTATTTATTCTAGGAGATGAATGAAAAGGACTACCCTCATTTGTCTCCTTTTCTAATGAACAAAGGGTGAGCTTATTTGTAACTTGAGTAATTAAAATTTTATTATTATACTATTAAGATGTTGAGTTTGTAACAGATGCATAATTAGAAATGAATTTTATAATTTAGGGTAGGGTGATTATTTTTGAAAAAGGTCAGAAAAGCGATTATTCCAGCTGCAGGTCTAGGTACACGATTCTTACCTGCAACAAAGGCGATGCCAAAAGAAATGCTACCGATTGTTGATAAACCAACGATTCAGTATATTGTCGAAGAGGCAATCGCATCTGGAATAGAAGATATTATTATTGTCACAGGAAAAGGGAAACGTGCGATTGAAGATCATTTCGATCATTCCTTTGAACTAGAAGAAAACTTGCTAGCAAAAGAGAAATTTGAGCTCCTTGCAAAAGTACAAGAATCATCAAAAATTAACATACATTATATTCGTCAAAAAGAACCAAAAGGCCTAGGGCATGCTGTTTGGTGTGCTCGTAAATTTATTGGTAACGAACCATTTGCCGTTTTACTAGGCGATGATATTGTACAAGCGGACAAGCCTTGTTTGCGTCAATTAATGGATGAGTATGATAAAACGAAAGCATCTGTAATTGGTGTTCAAACGGTACCAGAAAATGAAACGCATCGTTACGGTGTTATTGATCCGTTAGAGCAAAAGGATCGCCGTTACCAAGTAAGAACATTTGTGGAGAAGCCAGCACAAGGAACAGCACCATCAAATCTAGCAATTATGGGGCGTTACATTTTAACACCAGAAATTTTTGAGTTACTAGAAGAACAACAAATTGGAGCAGGTGGCGAAATTCAATTAACCGATGCTATTCAACGATTAAATGAAATGCAGCGTGTATTCGCATATGACTTTGAAGGTAAACGCTATGACGTTGGGGAAAAACTAGGATTTATTCAAACAACAATCGAAATGGCGATGCAACACAAAGAATTAAAAGAAGATCTTCTGAATTATATGCAGAAACTTGTAGAACATGAGCTTAGCGTTACGAAATAGAAGGAGAGTAAGAGAATTTGTCGGCGAGATGGATTCTCTTTTTTTTGATAAATATTTGACTAGAAATTGTATAAGTATGATTTTTAAGGTGTATGAAAAAAGATAAGAAGATGCAAAAAAAAATTGTAAATATCTTTTTTGAAAGGTATTATAATCGTAAAATATATTTATCTATTATTTATAAACAAATATATCGATATAATGATTTATTGTGAATAAAAGTCTATACATGCCGAAAAAAATCGAGATATGTCGAATCTAGTATTATTATATTTGTCAATTGTATAAATAATTTTCTCAAGTTTATTGCTATACTAATGTAAGTTATGTAATATAATAAATGATTCCCTATACCTAAACATTATAAGGAATAGGGCATAGATTTTTTAGTGTCAGATTAAAATCTGACATTTTGTTTATATTTGAAAGTTTTTATGACAAATTATTGAAAGCTGGAGGAAGGCATGGAAGAAACAATAAGTTTGAAAGAACTATTTACTATTTTAAGAAAACGTTTGATTATGATCCTCGCAATAACGATTGGAGCAACACTTGTAAGCGCGATCGTAAGTTTCTACTTTATGACACCCATTTATCAATCTTCGACACAAATTCTTGTTAACCAAAAGAAGCAAGAAGGTGTTTTCCAACCAGGCGAAGTGCAAACAAGCCTTCAATTAACAAATACATATAAAGTCATCGTTAAAAGCCCTGTTATTTTAGATCAGGTAAAAGAAAAGCTAAAACTGAACGTGTCAACTGGAGCATTAAATGACAAAATTAATGTAGTAAATGAAAAAGAATCACAGGTTATGACAGTTACAGTACAAGATAAAGACGCAAATTTAGCTCGTGATATTGCAAACACAACAGCGGAAGTATTTAAAAGTGAAATTCCAAAGATTATGAGTGTTGATAACGTAACAATTTTATCAAAAGCAGAAGGAATAGAAGGACAAGCTCCAATTAAGCCTAATAAATTGCTAAACGTAGCAATTGCCTTCGTTATTGGATTAATGGCTTCTGTCGGACTTGTATTCCTACTAGAGTATTTAGATAACACATTGAAAAAAGAGGAAGATATTGAAAAGTTGCTTGGAGTACCGGTTCTTGGGGTTGTTTCTCGTATGGAAGAAACGAGTTCAAATAGTGGTAGTTTATCACCGGCAAAAGGAGTAGGAGGGCATACAATTGGTTCTTAAGAAAAAAGCAATCCGTGGACGTCGTCAGCTTATTGCTTATGAACAACCGAAATCATCTGTTTCAGAGCAGTATCGTAACATTCGAACAAATATTGAATTTGCATCTGTCGATAAGAAGATACGCTCTCTTATCGTAACGTCTGCTAATTCAAGTGAAGGAAAGACAACAACAGCTGCTAACCTTGCAGTTGTCTTTGCACAACAAGGTAAAAAAGTATTACTTGTTGACTCGGACTTACGTAAACCAGCATTACACCAAATGCTACAAGTTGAGAATGTTTTTGGCTTAACAAGTGTATTAACACGTAGTAAAACACTTGAGACATGTGTGAAAAAGACGCAGATTGGAAGTTTAGACTTTTTACCATGTGGCCCAATCCCGCCAAACCCAGCTGAATTACTTGGAGCAAGCTCAATGAAAGAGTTACTTTCAGAAGCGTACGGTATGTATGATTTCGTTATTTTTGATACATCACCGATTTTACCAGTTACGGATGCACAAATTATGGCAAACCAATGCGATGCTTCTGTACTTGTGATTCGAAGCGGTTCAACAGAAAAAGAAGTAGCACTAAAAGCAAAACAAGCATTAGATAGCGCGAAGGGTACACTTCTTGGTGTTGTTTTAAATGATAAAGAACAAAATGGATCAGAGTATTACTATTACGGATCTAACTAAATATGTAAGAAGAAAAGATGGGGATTCGTCTTTTCTTCTTATTCTTATAACGTAAAAAACAAAAAAATAGATGAAGAGGGGATGTATGAGAATGATCGATTTGCATTGTCATATTTTACCGGGTGTTGATGACGGGGCACAATCAATCGAGGATAGTATTGAAATGGCAAAGGCGGCATGTAAAGAAGGCATTCATACCATCGTTGCCACTCCGCATCATCAAAATGGTATTTATATTAATCCAGCAGAAAGCATTCTTCATCAGGTAAAGCTGTTAAATGATAGATTGAAAGAAGAAGACATTAATTTAACCATTTTACCTGGTCAAGAAATCAGGTTATACGGAGAATTGTTAGAAGACTACGAATTGGGACAAATCGTTACATTGAATCGTACGGATAAATACATATTAATTGAATTCCCAGCAAACCATGTCCCGCGCTATGCAGAAAAAATGTTATACGAACTGCGTGTAAAAGGAATCACGCCGATTATTGTACATCCAGAGCGAAATGCAGAGATTATTGAACGCCCCGAGGTGTTGTATAAGCTCGTCAATCAAGGCGCATTAACACAAATTACTGCAGGAAGTGTAACAGGAAGATTCGGAAAGAAAATAAAAAAATTCACATTACAACTCATGGAACACCATTTAACACATGTCATATCATCAGATGCTCATAACACAACGACGCGCTCCTTTCACTTACAATCGGCGTATGAAACAGTAGAAAAAACATTTGGGAGTTCTACACTTTACTACTTCAAGGAAAATACATACTCACTAATAAGTGGAAAAATGATTTATCGAGAAGAGCCAGAGAAAATAAGACGTAAAAAAATATTTGGTCTTTTTTAAATAAGAAACATGTTGGTGATGCCTCCTAACCAATATCAACGGAGACACTCGGTTACGCTGTGGGTAGAGAAATCTCTACCTTAGACGCCTGTCGTCAAAAGCGTGGTGTGAGGTCGGGTTAGATGCCCGTTATTATTATAAATTTATTAGAAGTTCTAACCATGTCTTTTATGCATGCAGAAGATATGGTTAGAACTTTTATTATGTTCATATATAAATATAAAGTTAATTAGGGGGTTATAAAAGTTGAAACAAGTAAAAAAAGCGATTATTCCAGCAGCTGGAATGGGGACAAGATTTTTACCAGTGACAAAAGCAATGCCGAAAGAAATGTTACCAATCGTTGATAAACCGACGATTCAATACATTGTCGAAGAGGCAATTGCATCTGGAATTGAAGACATCATCATCGTAACGGGTAAAGGAAAACGTGCGATTGAAGATCATTTTGATCATTCATTTGAATTAGAACAAAACCTACTAGAAAAAGGGAAGTACGAAATGCTTGAAAAAGTACAAGCATCTTCCAAAATTAACATTCACTACATAAGACAAAAAGAACCAAAAGGACTCGGACATGCTGTATGGTGCGCACGTAAATTCATTGGGAACGAACCGTTTGCTGTATTGCTTGGTGATGATATTGTTCAAGCAGACACGCCTTGTCTACGCCAATTAATGAATCAATATGACACAAAAAAATCATCAGTAATCGGTGTGCAAACAGTACCAGAAAATGAAACGCATCGCTATGGAATTATTGATCCACTAGCACAAAATGGACGCAGTTATCAGGTGAGCAGGTTTGTTGAAAAACCAGAACAAGGAACAGCACCATCAAACTTAGCAATTATGGGCCGTTACGTATTAACACCAGAAATCTTTATGTTCCTAGAAGACCAACAAACAGGTGCGGGTGGGGAAATTCAGTTAACGGATGCGATTCAACGATTAAATGAAATTCAACGTGTATTTGCGTATGACTTTGAGGGTAAACGTTATGACGTTGGGGAGAAATTAGGGTTTATTCAGACGACGATTGAGATGGCGCTTCAGCATGATGAATTGAAGGATGAACTTGTGAAGTATATGAATGAGCTTGTACAGAAGGAGCTTTTAAACGTATAAACCTAGTTCACACCCTTGAAAATTGCACTAATTATTTTATAAGAAAATATTGAGGACGGTTTATAAAATTTCAGATGTGGGAAGAATCTTCATCTTAAAGTTATATAAAAGAGAGGAACATGTGTCTTGAGTTACCAAAAAAGGCTCGCATTTTTAGTATTATTAGATTCTTTTATTGTTTTAACTTCTGTTTATTTAAGTTATTGGTTTATCCATCCAGATGCATTGCATAATATTCCAATGGCACTTGTTATTAGTTCGATTACATTGCTTATTAGTCATCATATTTTTGCAGCAATTTATAAGCTCTATAAAAAAGCATGGGAATATGCAAGTATAGGGGAATTGGAAATTATTCTTAAAGCAGTTACATTTTCAATCATTGTTACTGCAATTGTTCAGCAAGTTATCAATCAGGATATCTATGTTCGTATTTTAGCGATTGCATGGATGTTCCATATGCTATTAATTGGTGGTTCACGCTTTGTATGGCGTATTTTTCGTGATACATATATTTCAAAGAAAACAAATAAAGCCCGTACATTAATTGTAGGAGCTGGTTCAGCTGGAGCGATGGTTGTACGTCAACTTCAAAAAAATCATGAGGCGCATTTAGAAGCGGTAGCATTTGTTGATGATAATCTAAAGAAACAAAGATTAGAAATGTATAATGTTCCTGTTGTAGGGACAACGGAAGATATTCAGCAAGTCGTCGATAAGCTTCAAATTGAACATATTATTATTGCTATTCCTTCACTAAGTCGTAAAGAAGTAAATGAAGTCTTTGAAAGGTGTACAAAAACGAAAGTAAAGACGCAAATTATACCAATGCTAGAAGATATTCTGGATGGGAAAGTTTCTGTGAATGAATTTCGTGATGTACAGGTGGAAGACTTATTAGGGCGTGAACCTATAAAGTTAGATGATACTGGTATTGGTGAAAAGATTACAGGGAAAACAATTTTAGTAACTGGTGCTGGTGGATCAATTGGTTCAGAGATTTGTCGTCAGGTAATGAAATACAAGCCAGCAAAAATAGTTCTCTTAGGACATGGTGAGAACAGTATTTATAATATTGAAATGGAAATGAGAGTTACTTATAAAGAGACGGTTGAAATTACGACAGAAATTGCTGATATACAGGATAGACATAAAATATTTGAAATAATGGAGAAGCACCATCCTTATATTGTGTACCATGCAGCAGCCCATAAACATGTACCTTTAATGGAACGAAATCCTGAAGAGGCTGTAAAGAATAATATTTTTGGTACAAAAAATGTTGCGGAAGCAGCTGATACATTTAAAGTAAATACGTTTGTAATGGTCTCCACTGATAAGGCGGTAAATCCTACGAATGTAATGGGGGCAACAAAACGCCTTGCGGAAATGATTGTCCAGCATATGGCAGCGACAAGTAATAGTACACGTTTCGTTGCTGTTAGATTTGGAAACGTTCTTGGAAGTAGAGGAAGTGTAATACCACTATTTAAGAAACAAATTCAAAAAGGCGGACCTGTAACAGTTACCCATCCTGACATGATTCGTTACTTTATGACAATACCAGAAGCTTCAAGATTAGTTATTCAAGCGGGTACCTTAGCTAAGGGTGGAGAATTATTTGTACTCGATATGGGTGATCCAGTGAAGATTGTTGATCTAGCAAAAAATCTTATTACCCTTTCAGGTTATTCTATTGAAGAAATCGGAATTGAGTTTACTGGATTAAGACCAGGAGAAAAAATGTACGAAGAGCTCTTAAATGAAGGTGAAATTCATCCTGAACAGATATTCCCAAAAATTCATATTGGTAAAGCTGTCTTAATGGATCAAGAAATCTTAAGAAAATTTATAAATGATTTTGGGAAAATGGGTAAGGAAGAAATAAGAGAAAGATTATTAGAGATTGCAAATAATAAAGTTGGTATTAAAAATTAATTCAAAGGAAGGAAGTCTTTGAAAATGGGAGAAAGAATATTCCTTTCATCACCACATATGAGTGATGAGGGCTATGAAATGCAATATGTTAAGGAAGCATTTGATACAAACTGGATTGCGCCTCTTGGGGAAAATGTGAATGGTTTTGAAAAAGAATTAGCTACGAAGGTTGGTTCCAAAGCTGCAGCGGCATTATCATCTGGAACAGCTGCAATTCATATGGCCCTTAGAGCAGCAGGAGTAGGGGAAGGCGATATTGTTTTTTGTCCAACACTTACTTTCTCAGCTACGGCTAATCCGATAATTTATCAAAATGCTATTCCTGTTTTTATAGATAGTGATTATGAGACTTGGAATATGTGCCCTAAAGCATTGGAAGAAGCTTTTGAGAAATATCCAAATGTAAAGGCAGTAATAGTAGTACACCTTTATGGTCTTTCTGCAGATATGGATAGAATCGTTGAAATTTGTAAGAAACATAATGTTACTTTAATAGAAGATGCTGCTGAATCTTTAGGAACTTATTACAAAGGTAAGCATACTGGTACTTTTGGAGATTATGGCATTTTTTCTTTTAATGGAAATAAAATTATCACTACTTCTGGCGGTGGTATGTTAGTTTCGGATAATGAAGAGTGTGTTGGAAAGGTAAGATTCTGGGCTACTCAGAGTAGAGATCAAGCGAGACATTATCAACATAGCGAATTAGGTTTTAATTATCGTATGAGCAATGTTGTTGCTGGAATTGGTAGAGGGCAGCTTAAGGTATTAGATCAGAGAGTTGCAAAGAAGAATCATATTTTTGAATTCTATAAAAGGGAATTAGGTTCACTGGATGGTGTCAAGTTTATGCCAAGTAATGAGTGGAATGAACCTAATTATTGGTTAAGTAGTATGACGT
Organism: Paenibacillus sp. 102; assembly: GCF_039549175.1. Lineage (NCBI taxonomy): Bacteria > Bacillati > Bacillota > Bacilli > Caryophanales > Paenibacillaceae > Paenibacillus > Paenibacillus sp. 102. The sequence continues at coordinate 139,674 of NZ_JBCGHT010000007.1, forward strand.
TGAATGGGAGAATAAGGCCTTTTGATGTTATGGTAGCTCTTGAGAACGAGAATATTGAATCAAGACCAGTTTGGAAGCCAATGCATATGCAGCCATTTTTTAAGAAGTATAATTTTATTGGTACGGATGTATCGGAAAAACTATTTGAGAATGGTGTTTGTTTACCAAGTGATACAAAAATGACAGATGAAGATTTGGCTAGAGTAGTAGAAATTATTAAAGGATTGTGGTTGAAATAATGAAAAATTCTAAAGATGGCATCTATAGAAGCTTTGTAAAAAGATTGATGGATTTTACATTATCTTTAATTGCTATTCTAATTCTCAGTCCAGTTCTTTTGATAGTTGCTGTCCTTGTAAGATTTAAGTTAGGTAGCCCAGTGTTATTTAAACAAGAAAGACCAGGGTTAAATGAGAAAGTTTTTTTGATGTATAAGTTTCGGACAATGACAGATGAAAGAAATGATAATAGGGAATTACTTCCAGATAGTGTGCGACTTACGAAGTTCGGTAAATTTTTGAGATCTACTTCACTGGATGAGTTACCTGAGCTTTTTAATATTCTTAAAGGTGATATGTCAATTATTGGACCTAGACCTTTGCTAGTTCAGTATCTGCCACTATATAATGAGCATCAAAAGCGTCGTCATGAGGTTCGCCCTGGATTATCTGGTCTAGCTCAAGTTAGTGGTAGAAACGCTATTAGTTGGGAAGAAAAATTCAATCGAGATGTAGAATATGTGGATAATGTAAGCTTCATTGGAGATTGGAAGATTATCCTTCTAACTATAAAAAAGGTTTTTGTTAGAGAAGGTATTAATTCAGATACCGCTGCAACTATGGAACCGTTTAGAGGAAATAAAGAAGGAAGCGTAGAGCTATGAAAAATAGACTTCTTATAATAGGTGCCAGTGGCCATGGAAAAGTCGTTGCTGATATTGCGTTAAAAATAAATAAATGGCAGAGCATTGCTTTTCTAGATGATAGTGAAAGTGTCAAATCACCAATGAGCATGGAAGTAATTGGTAAATCAGCTGATGCTTTTAACTATATAGATGACTATGACTTTTTTGTAGGTATTGGTAATAATTCTATACGAGAAAAAATACAGAGTAAGCTTGAAGCTGAAGGTGTAAGCTTACCTACTTTAATTCATCCGAGTGCTGTTATTGGAGAACAAGTTGAATTGGGAGAAGGTACTGTGGTCATGGCTGGAGCTGTGATTAACTGCTGTACTACAATTGGGAAAGGTTGCATCATTAATACGGGTTCTACAATAGATCATGATAATGTAATTGAAGATTATGTCCATATATCACCAGGTGCACATTTAGCTGGAACAGTGAAAGTTGGCCATGGATCGTGGTTAGGTATTGGTAGCGTAGTAAGCAATAACATAAACATTACCAGAGGCTGCAAAGTTGGTGCGGGTGCTGCGGTGGTTAGGGATATAACAGAGGAAGGAACTTATGCTGGAGTTCCGGCGAAAAGTATAAAAAAATTATAGAATTAATGGATAATTTTCAAGTAAAGTGAACTTAGTATATTAAATATTAGATTTATTTAAAAAGTTGTGAGGAGAAAAATAATGCCATTAACATTAATGTATATAACAAACAAACCAGATATAGCAAAAATAGCCGAGGCTGCAGGTGTTGATCGAATATGGGTTGATTTAGAGTACATGGGAAAGGAAGAACGTCAGGCTGGATTGAATACAGTTAAATCAAAGCATTCAATTGATGATGTTAGTCTAATAAAATCGGTTTTAAGTAGTTCAGAACTTCTGGTTCGCGTCAATCCAATTTTTGAAGGTTCAAAAATTGAGATTGAAAATGTAGTTAGAAATGGTGCCGATGCAATTATGTTACCAATGTTTAAAACGAAACAAGAAGTAGAACAGTTTATTGAATATGTGGATGGTCGTGCTAAAGTTGTACTTTTACTTGAAACAAAAGAGGCTGCAGAGAATATAGAAGAAATATTGGAAGCTCAGGGCATTGATGAAGTCCACATTGGATTAAATGATTTACATTTAGCATATAAAAAGAAATTTATGTTTGAACTTCTTATTGATGGAACTGTAGAACGTTTATGTAAAATACTTCAAGATAAAAATTATGTCTATGGGTTCGGAGGCATAGCAAGAGTTGGATTTGGTTCGGTTCCGGCAGAGTATATCATTACAGAACATTATCGATTAGGTTCAAGTTTGGCAATATTATCAAGAAGTTTTTGCGATGCAAATATAGTCGAGGATCCTTATAAGGTATCTGAGATTTTTAAAGAGGGGATAAAAAATATCCGTCAAAAAGAAAAAGAAGCATCTCTCTATTCACAAGTACAATTTGAAACAAATTATCAAATTTTAGAACAAAAAATAAATTTGGTCACGATGGTCAGTAGGTGAGTTATGATGAAAATTTGTTTCATTACAACAGTACCTATTACTCTTAAAACATTTGTCTTAGAAACAGCAAAATACCTTCATGATAACGAAGATGTAGATATTACATTTATATGTGACGAAGACGAGGATTTTGCTCAAAGTTTACCAGAATATATTCATTATATACCAATCAAAATGAAAAGAGGTGTTAATGCCTCTGGTATATTAGCAATTTTAAAGATGTATTTATTATTCAGGAAGGAAAAGTTTGATTTAGTCCAATATGCTACACCTAATGCGTCACTATATGCAAGTATTTCAAGTATCTTGGCTCATTCTCCAAGAAGATTATATTGTCAGTGGGGTATAAGGTATGTTGGTATGAGTGGTTTTTCTAGGGGAATTTTTAGATTAATAGAAAAGATAGTATGTATTTTGTCAACAGACATTCGTGCTGTAAGTAAAAAGAACCTTGAGTTTGCTTTAAATGAAAAATTATATATAAAGGAAAAAGTGAAAGTTATTGGTGAAGGTGGAACCATTGGGGTTGATTTAAGTCTATATGATTTATCAAAGAAAGAAGCATACCGAGAAGAGATAAGAAAGCAGTACAAAATAAACGACGAGTTTGTTTTTGGCTTTGTAGGTAGATTATCTAGAGATAAGGGGGCAAATGAAATATTAACTGCTTTTAAAAATATAGTTAATAATTCAAGAGCAAAGCTATTTATTATAGGAGATATGGAAATAGATAAAAATGTTTCTTTAGATTTACTTACATGGGCTAAAAAAAGTGAAAATGTCATTTTTACTGGACGTAAAAGTCAAAAAGAGTTAGTTAAATTCTATGCTGCATTTGACTGTTATGTACATCCAACATATAGAGAAGGTTTTGGCATGGTTTTACAAGAAGCTGCAGCTATGGAATGCCCAATCATTACAACGAACATACCAGGTGCTTCAGAAGTAATGGAAAATGGGGAATCCTGCTTGTTAGCAGAAGCTAGAGACGAAAAATCACTTTATAAAGTTATGGAGCAGGTTATGAGAGATAAATATTTATGTAATCAGCTAGGCTTAAATGCAAGAAAAAGAACTGAGACATACTTTGATAGACCGATAATGCTTGATAATCAGTGTAAGGATTATAAATTATTAATGAAAAAATAGGTTAGATATTGAGGGAGATTGAAATTTTGCTAGCATTATCAGAAGTTAAAATTGAACTATTACAACTCTAATAGAAGCTAAATAGTCCTAGAGGATAGAATAGTTTTTATTAAATATTTCAATAAGTATAGTTATTGAAATAAATAATCAGAAAGGAAATTCTGATATCCATACATAAATTGAGTTATTTGAGACTTGGGATAAGGTTAAGATAGCGAAGATTTATACTAAATCTTCGCTGCCAAGTAAACGAATAATTTTAATTTTTAAAAAAGGATTTAGCTAAGTTTTCAATTCGAAAAAAACTTAAAGGAAGTACAGTTTAGTTTTGATGAATGGCGATGTGAAGCTTCAGACAGAAGTAGATATTAAATTTGTTATTAAATCCTTTTTGTGGAAGTATATAAATTGTAGCATAATTTATGTAAAGATTTTTATAGTAGGAGGAAGTAATTTTATATTTCCTTGATTATTAAACAATATTTAGACTCATTAAAACAGCAGGTGAATAGTAATGGATGTAAGATTTAAAATTAAAGATTCAGTTAAAAGCCTCGCTATTGTAGGAATAATAGGACTATTAAACTACAGTATGTCAATAATTTGGGGAATACCCTTTTTAAACTTAATAATCCCATTTAGCTTGTTATTAATAGTATCATGCCTTGCATTAAATGAATTTAGTAACAAAGGGTCAAAAATAGTTTTTATTTTAATTTTCCTGTTTAAATTCCTCATGTTAGTTTATCAAGCTAAATATAGGGATCTTCCAATGGGTGGAAATGACTGGGTAGGATATAATAGACATGCAATTAATTTATTAGCTGAATCTAAAGGTATTTTTGATTTATTAATAATTCCAGAAGTAAATCTATTTAGTAGATTTATTTCATTAGTTTATTATTTATTTGGTACACATTTAGCTTTGATAAACTGTTTTGTATTAATTTTATCAATAATAATGATAAAGTATATATACAAAATTTCATATATACTTACTAAAAGTAAAAGGATTGCTGATATCTCAAGCCTTCTTATATTCGTTTGGCCAATAGATTTTATCTTTTCAATAACTGTTCTAAGAGAGATGCCTATTCAATGGTCTTTCGTAATGTCTTTATATTTTTTCCTGCTGTATTTAAATAAGAAAAAATATAGTTTTTTTATTTTATCAATTATTTTTTCTTTAATTGCTTCTGCATTTCATGCTGGGATGATTGGAGTAGTAATTATTTATATGGTTGTTAATTCTATCTATGATGTTAAAAGAAGTCTCATATCTGTATTTCCAGTTAAGTTAGTCAGTACTATTTTATTATTTTTATTTATATGGCTAACACCTTTATCAGATGTGGTTACTCAGAAGTTTTCAGGTATAGAAAATACTGAAGACTTAATTGATAAAGTTTCATATTCCGCTGGGGACACCGCTTATGTTTCTAGTACACCGGGTAGTATACCAGAAGTAATTGTACAAATGCCATATAGAGTATTAATGTTTACATTATCTCCTTTACCCTGGCAAATAAATGGGGCTCCTACTTTTATTGCTTGGCTTATTGATGGCTTACCTAGACTTTTATTGCTTATGGGAATTGGGTGTTGGATAAAGAGATATAAACCTAAAAATAATTATGAAATGATTATTAAATGGACATTTATTTCAATAATAGTAGTTACTTATTTAATCCATGCTGGAGGTACGGCTAATTATGGTACTGCAATGCGTCATAGAGCTAAGATGTTACCATTGGAAGTATTACTTTTAGTGTGGGGGATATTTCTAAAGAAAAAAGATTATAAAAAGGATTTATGAACAGATTCATAAATCCTTTAGATTTAAAAATATTAATTTATAGAAGGCTAAAATATGAAAAAAACTGTTTTGCTATTGATGATTATTACTATATTATCTAAACTATTGGGTTTCGCTAGAGATCTAACTTTATCTTATTTTTTCGGTGTTTCTAATATTACTGATGCATATTTCATATCTAATACAATTCCTACGGTAATATTCGGATTTATTGGAACTGCAATTGCAACAGGTTATATTCCTATATACCAAGAGATATTAAATAATGAAACTAAAGAAAGAGCACTAAAGTTTACTTCTAATCTTTTAAACTTTAGTCTATTAATGAGTACAATAATTATTTTATTTGGATTTTTATTTACTGAAGACTTGGTGAATATTTTTGCATCTGGTTTTGATAATAAAACTCAAGAAATTGCTAAGATGTTAACTAGAATTAATTTATTTTCAATATATTTTACCTCAGCTATATATATCTTTTCTGGATTTCTAAACATTAATAAAAATTTTATTACCACAGCTTTAAGGAGTATTCCATTTAATATTATTACTATAATATTTATTTTTATTAGTTATATCACTGATAATGTATTATTTTTAGCCTATGGTTTCATAATTGGTATGATTTCACAGTTAATTTTATTGTTCCCGCCTTTAAAAAAAGGGGGATTTAAATATAGTCTAGAACTAAATAGAAAAGATAAATATTTTAAAAAAATTATTCGCTTTTCGTTACCGGTATTAATTGGTGTATCGATAACCCAAATCAATACATTAGTTGATCGAACTATGGCTTCTCAGTTTGGATCAGGTGGAATATCTTCTCTTATGTATGCAAATATTGTCTATTTATTTATTGAAGGAATTATTGTAACTACAATTGTCACAGTAGTTTTTCCGTCTATGAGTAATGCTTTTGAAAAAAAAGATATGGATAATTTTAAAGACTTATTTTCTAAGTCAGTAATATATATATTAATTTTCATGATTCCTATCTCAGCAGGAGCATTGATATTTTCAAAACAGGTTATTTTATTATTATTTGGTAGAGGGGCATTTAATATGGCAGCAATAGAAATGACATCAAACGTATTATTTTATTATGCCATTGGTATGGTTGGGTTTGCACTAAGAGAAGTCATTTCAAGAGCTTTTTATGCACTTAAAGACACAAAATCTGTGTTATATAATGCTAGTTTAGCTCTAATTTTAAATATCATATTAAACATAATACTGTCAAGATACATAGGTATTAGTGGTCTTGCCTTGGCTACAAGTATATCAGGTTTTGTCGCCTCAATATTACTTGGAATTAGATTACAAAGTAAAACTAAAGGTTTATGGAATAAGCATCTTGTTAAAACCTTTCTTAAAATACTGATAGCTACTATTATAATGGCTATAGTCGTAAAAGGAATATTTTATAATCTTACTAACTTTGCAGGGGAATCAGGTGCTTTATTAATTTCTATTCTATTAGGAGCAATTGTATATGCTATATTAATAATTTTTATGAAAATAAAAGAGGTTAATGATCTTTTGGTTAACCTTAAAATGAAATTATTGGAAAGACAATGAATATCAAATTAAATAAACGAAGAAACAGATTTTGTAGATTAACCAGTATCATTTTATGCATCTACTAAGAGATCAATTGAATTGATGGCAGATACTTATATCCACTTAATTCCAGAGACAGGACTTCGGTTCTTTTGGTTTATGGACCGATAGGACGATCGGATATGGTCTATTCTGGATTTACTAATAATTATTTTGCTGGTAAGCCTATTAAGATATTTAACAATGGTGATTTTGAAAAGGACTTATATAGAGATTTCACCTACATTGATGATATTAAGAATTTTTTTGTAAAATATATAGATTGCAGAAAATTATGTTTATATAAATGGGGTTAATTATTTTAATGCGACACTAGTGTTATATTGAAAATAAAATATAAGTTATTTTCATTGAAGCTCTTATGGTATATTTAAATTGTTAAATTGTAATAAAAAGGAGAAACAACCATGAATTTCAAAGACGTTATGAAAAAGGGGTCATTAGTCGCTGCACTTGGTCTTGGGTTAACAGCATTTGCTGCCCCAGCTGCACATGCAGAGACAAGTGGTAAGGAAGCTTCACAAAAGTTGGTAAGTTCGTTGAAAGCTCTGCATGTAGATCAAGTAGATTATTTGTATGCTTATTTACAAAAGACAAGCTTAACAGATCAAGAGCAAAAGCAAATTAATGCAAATGTAGCAAGAGTGAGTGAAATTCTTGCAAGCACAAATGATGTGATGAGTTTAACAAATGCTCAGAAAGCAGAAGTGCTACGTTTGTTCCTTGATAGTGCAAAGCTTGCTCATTTACAAGTAGCAATCGTTGACGGAAAAGGCAAAGAGTTAGACATCTTGAACTACAAATTGAATGGTAATGTATTAGTTCAATTAAAAGATTTAAATGGTAAATTGTTAGCTACAATTAACCCAACACAAGAGATGTTAAAAGCAGCTAATTTCCAAAGCTTAGTGAACTCTTTAAAAGTTGCGATGGAAGCAAAGCGTGAACTAAACGCAACTGGTAAGTTCGTTCCAATGACAAATGCTGAAATGCCAAATACAGCATCTAATGAGCAAACTTATATGCTAATTGGTGGTTTAATTGTACTTTTAGGTGCAGCTGCATTAGTTCCAGCAGTACGATTAGCTCGTAAAACAGAGCAAGCATAATACGCCCTATGGAAAAGCGAAAGAAAGTACATAAGCGTAAGTCAAAATGGAGATGGGTAATCATTGGGATTCCCGTTTCCATTATTTTATTTGGTCTTGGTATTGTTGCGTTTTTTGGCTGGGAGTTAACGAAGCAAACAGCGTTGTTAGCTCATACGGTTATTACACCGTATAAGCCTGCGGAAGAAGAGAAAGAGTTTAAACAAATTTGGTCCAAGATTCCTGATCCAGGAGAGAAACTTGGTGAACTGAAGTTCCCTTCTCTTTCGTATGAAGTTCCTGTTGTAGAAGGGACGCATCCGAAAGAACTGAAATCAGGAGTTGGGCATTTTGCTGGGAGTACGTTGCCAGGACAAGGCGGGAATGTTGTGTTAAGTGGACACCGGAATACGAGTTTTCGTAAGCTGGAAGATGTGAAGAAAGGTGATCAAATTAAATTCGGAACGCCGTATGGTGAGTTTGTTTATGAGATAACAGATTTCAAAATTACGGGAGCGAATGATGAGACGATTATCGTTCCAACTGATTATGAGGCTATAACGTTAACAACATGTTATCCGTTCGATTATATCGGTGATGCGCCAGATCGCTTTATTGTGTATACGAAGCTTGTGTCTCAGCCGGATTTAAAGAAGCAATCTTAGTCGAAAGAAAGCACAATTGCCTTTTGGGCAATTGGTTTTTCTTTCGGTGAAATGAAAATCTTATAAATAAGAAGTAAATGACTCTGGGAGGTTTCATCATGGCAATACTTGTAACAGGTGGAGCAGGGTATATTGGTAGTCATACATGTGTAGAATTATTAAATAATGGTTATGAAATCGTAGTCGCTGATAACCTTTCTAATAGTTCAGTAGAATCATTAAATCGAGTGAAAGAAATAACAGGAAAACAATTTAATTTCTATAAAGAAGATCTTTTGAGTCGCGAAGCAATGGATATGATTTTTAAAGAAAATACGATTGAAGCAGTGATTCATTTCGCTGGTCTCAAAGCGGTGGGTGAGTCAGTAGCAATTCCGCTTAAGTATTATCACAACAACATTACAAGTACATTGGTATTATGTGATGTTATGCAGAAACATAATGTGAAGAAAATGATCTTTAGCTCGTCAGCAACGGTGTATGGTATTCCTGAGACATCACCAATTACGGAAGAATTTCCTTTAAGTGCAACGAATCCGTACGGTCAAACAAAATTGATGATTGAACAAATGATGCGTGACGTAGCTGTAGCTGATTCAGAGTGGAGCATTGCATTACTTCGTTACTTCAATCCATTTGGTGCACATGAAAGTGGATGTATTGGAGAAGATCCAAATGGAATTCCCAATAACTTAATGCCATATGTAACGCAAGTAGCAGTTGGTAAGTTAAAGGAATTAAGTGTATTTGGAAATGACTATCCAACAAAAGATGGTACAGGTGTTCGTGATTATATTCACGTGGTTGATCTTGCGAGTGGACATGTGAAGGCTCTTGAAAAAGTATTACATACAACAGGAGTGGATGCGTATAATCTTGGTACAGGTACTGGTTATAGTGTGCTAGAGATGGTGCGAGCATTCGAGAAAGTTTCAGGAAAGACAGTTCCATATAAAATTACTGAGCGCAGACCTGGGGATGTTGCTGTATGTTTTGCAGATGCATCTAAAGCAAAACGTGAATTAGGATGGGAAGCAAAGCGCGGGCTTGAGGAAATGTGTGCAGACTCATGGAAATGGCAGTCGAATAATAAGAATGGCTACCAAGAAGCGGAACTTATTCGATGAGTATGATCTTGTTAATGTTGCTGTTTTGAATATAAGAAAATGATAAGTCAGAAGAGATATGTTAGGTGATTTTTCCAAAAAGTATGTCATATTAATTACTTATACTTGATAAACGGATATATAAATAACGGAATTCTAAATTAATTTTTTCTTGATTATTGGCAAAAGAGATACATAATATATTTTTTGAGAAGCAATGTAAAACACCTCGTCTTATCCCGTCTAGGATAAGACGAGGTGTTTTTGTGTATAGGGAAGGTATCTAATGAGGAAATATATAATATATACGATAGTATAAGTTAGATATGGAAACTAATTCCATGTATAATAGGTGTAGTACTTTATCCCTTAGCAAACCTATAAAGCCGATTCAAGAAAGAAGGTTACATAATGAAGAAAATTCTATTTTGGATACTTGGTATTATTGTTGTTCTTCTAATTGCAGGAGGCGGTTATGCGTATTATATGTACTCATCTGTTACGGGCACATTAGATAAGGTTCATACGCCACTTGAGCGGGATCATTCTACGAAACGATCTACGGATGTTAAGCTTGGTAATAAGCAGCCTGTTTCTATCCTATTGTTAGGGGCAGATGAGCGTGGTGAAGATAAAGGCCGTTCGGATTCAATTATGTTGTTAACGTTAAATCCGAAGGAAGGTTCCATGAAGATGGTAAGTATTCCTCGTGATACATATACGGAGATTGTTGGTAAGGGGAAGAAAGATAAAATTAATCATGCGTATGCATTTGGCGGAATTAATATGTCTGTGAATACGGTTGAGAATTTCTTAGATATTCCGGTTGATTATTATATTGAAGTTAATATGGAAGGCTTCAGTGACATTGTTGATGCTGTTGGCGGAATTGATGTGAATAATGATTTAGCATTTACACTTGAAGGCATGTCATTTGAAAAAGGAAATATTCATCTAAATGGCGAGCAGGCACTGAAGTATACACGTATGCGTAAGGAAGATCCGCGCGGTGATTTCGGTCGTCAAATGCGCCAGCGTCAAGTGCTAGAAGCAGTTATTAGTAAAGGTGCGAATATATCGTCCGTTACAAAACTTGGCACGATGTTAGGTGCTGTTGAGAAAAACGTAAAAACAAATTTAAATCAGGATCAAATGTGGGATCTTCAAAGCAACTATAAAGCTGCGATGAATAAGAAAGAAGAGATTCAAATTCCTGGTGATGGTCGTAAGCAAGGTGGTGTTTGGTACTATTTCGTGCCAGATAAAGACCGTCAAGACTTGTCTAATAAGTTAAAAGCACATTTAGAGTTAACAAAATAGTAGTTGTATATAGATAAGAAGCCTAGTGACCCTGTTTTGGGGAATTAGGCTTTTTTGATGTTATGTATATAAATCCATTTTGATTTTTCACATATAAGTTGCGGCTATGGATAGAAAAGATGATCTGCACTCGTTTTCTCCGTCTGTTTTCACTTGGCATGGGGCAAGAAAAGGATCTGACCGCTTCTACGTGTGGCTGGATGCTCTCTCCTACCTAAAAAGAAGGGTTTAGTAATTTAAATAATAGGCGCTACGTATACTTTACGTAGCGCCTTATTTTTGTACTGTTTTTATATGTTTTTCTTTGTTACTTTTAAATTTTCCATATGAGCTTTTTGTTTGCTTTCTTCTGGTATTTGCATGTAGTCTCCATACATTCCCGATAAGTAGCGATCTGCATCGTTTGGAACAGGGAACATGTGTCCATCGAAAATACCTTCTTTTAATGGGAAGATTTCACTAAGCTCGAAGTTGTGCCATCTGTAATAGCCAGTTTCCAGTCCGTACGTTACAGCGTTTGTCTTCTTTAGGCCTTTTGCATATAGTTTAAAGAATTTCGATTTGTTTAGAATTCGTCTTGCTACATCTGCAGGGCCGTTTATTTTCGAAGGATAATTGATTGCGGCAAGTTTGCGTACAATTTTTTCTAATGGTGTAGCTGATTCTGAAACGTAGTCAAATGGGAAAATATCAATTGATATTCCTTTTCTATGCGTACCGTCGCTTTCTTCCCATTCAAAATCATCTAAGTAGAGAATTTTCGTCCAGTTATGTTTGCCGTGTGTGTTTACTTTTTCTGTTTCTAGTTTATATGGCTTTGGTAAATGGTTTGGAATAATACGTAAAAATTTCTCGTAGTCTTCTCTTAGCATCGCAAGGTCTGCATCATCATCCCAAGGGATAAATCCTTTATGTCTAACAGACCCTAGTAAAGTACCGTCTGTGATCCAAAATTTAATATTATGTTCTTTACAAATTTTATGAATTGTTATAAGCATATGCAGCATTACTTTTTGAGCTTGCTCTAACGGCGATAATTGTGTTGCATTCAAATCAAGTTCCTCCATTTTTTTAATCAATACGACAAATTCTGACATCATAAATAAGTATACATCAGTGATAAATTGATACGCAACCACCGTCTTTTTATATATTGTCCCTTATACGTTTATTGATGTTGTTTTTCGTAATATTATTCATAAAGGATGTTCTTTACAAAGGAAACATTAAATTTACAAAATATTTACGTTAGCGCCTATAAGTGATAAAATAATGACATGTTCAAAAAATGAACGGATGAATTGGGTGATGGAGGGAAGCTCTATGCAACAAGTACTAAATATATTAGAGGTTATTAATCAAAATCCACAGATGAACCAAAAAAAGATTGCAGAGCACTGCAATATATCTGTTGGTAAAGTGAATTATATTATGAATGATTTAACGAAGAATCAATATATCTATAGTGAAAAGTCAGGAAAGTACATGAATTATTATTTGTATAAGAAAGGCTTTGATTATATGCAGCAGGAGTTAGCTGCGTATCAAGGGAAGAAGCTTCGCATTCATCGCAAAGAGAGCAAGAAAGTTATGCAAGCTGTTGTTCTTGCGGCTGGAAAGCGTCATGAGTTTGGGAAGCCATCTGGTTTGTTAACAGTTGGGGAAAAGCTTTTGTTAGATCGTAGTTTAGAAATCCTTAAAAATAATGGGATTGAAAAAATCGTGGTAGTTGTTGGTTACAAGAAGGAGCAGTTTGAAGGTTGGACAGGTCGTCATAATGTGCACTTTGTAGAAAATCCGAAATATAAGTGGACGGGATCAATGGCATCGCTGGCAGAGGTTCAGGAACTTATTACAGATGATTTCTTATTAATTGAAGATGATATTTTAATCGAAGAGAAAGCTCTTATTCAAGTGTTAAATCATCCAGAACCGGATTGTGTATTAATTACAAACGAGAGTGGATCTGGTGATGAAGCGTTTGTTGAGATTCAAGATGGCTATCTTTATAAAATTTCAAAAGACATTCATCAGTTAAACCGCATTGATGGTGAGATGGTTGGGATTTCTAAAATCTCGTATGACGTGTTCATGAACATGTTAGCGACGTTCAGCCGCAATCAAAATCCATATGTGAACTATGAATATTTACTTCTGGATGCTGCAAGGTTGTATGATGTCGGTTATGCGAAGTTACCAGATGTTGTATGGGCAGAGATTGATACACCGAAGCAATATGAAGTGGTGAAAAATAAAATATATCCTCGCTTAGTGAAAAAAGAAGCAGAATTTAAAGAACGACAAATTAAAAAGTATGTTTCAGAAGCACTTTCTATTTCAAAAGATGAAATTACAGATATTCAGCCATTTGGTGGCATGACGAATACGAATTTCAAAGTAAGTGTTGGAACATCAGAATATGTGCTGCGTATTCCAGGAAGCGGTACAGAAGAGATGATTAGTCGTCGTGATGAAAGGGTAACTGCTAATTTAGCAAGCGAATTAGGAATTGATGCTGAACTTTTATACTTTAATGAAGAAACAGGTGTGAAATTAGCAGAATTAATTCCAAATGCAGAAACATTAAATCCGAAAACGGCAAAACGTATCGACAATATGAAGTTAACTACAAATGTATTAAAGGAATTACACAGTTCGGGTGCTAAGATGAATAATACCTTCAATGTATTTGAAAAAATAGAGCATTATGAAGGGCTATTAAATAAAGTAAACGGATCTAACTTTGATGATTATGGAGAAGTGAAGGACAAAGTAATGCGATTAAAGGATATGTATGAGGCAATGGATGTTACGCTTGTGCCTTGTCATAATGATACGGTTCCTGAAAACTTTGTTAAGAGTGGGGAAGACAAAATATACCTAATCGACTGGGAATATGGCGGTATGAATGATCCGATGTGGGATATCGCAGCACATAGTTTAGAGTGTGGTTTTTCTTCAGAAGATGAGGAGTTATTTTTAAATTACTATTTTAATGGACAAGTAGATGAATCTTATAAGGAAAGAATATTGATTAATAAAATTTTCCAAGATTTCTTATGGAGTACTTGGACAAAGATTAAAGAAGCTACTGGAAGCGACTTTGGGACATATGGACTGGATCGCTATAATCGTGCGAAGGGAAATTTACAGCTCTTCTTAGAGTTGTAATGGGGGATATTACGATGAGAAAAGTGCAAAGTAAAGGCATATTTTATGGAATCTTTTCTGGTTTTGCTTGGGCTGTAGATACGGTATTGATTGGAATTATCTTATCTTCGCAACTGATGTTAGCGACGGAACAAGTTGTGTTTCTTGCGCCGCTTGTAAGTACGTTTTTACATGACTTTATGTCCTCGCTGTGGATGATGCTATACATGGCGATAAAGGGTCAACTGAGAACGGCTCTTTCTAAGCTGAAAACGAGAAGTGGACGATTCGTTATGTTAGGAGCACTTATGGGTGGACCGATTGGGATGACGTTTTATGTATTAGCTGTAAAGTATATCGGGGCTTCTTATACAGCTGCGATTTCAGCTGTATATCCAGCGGTTGGTGCATTTTTTGCATTTGTGTTTTTGAAGGATCGCCTTCGTTCATGGAACTGGCTTGGCCTAGTCATTAGTATTACATTTATTATTATACTTGGATTTACAGGTGATGGTTTTGCAACTGAAAATTATATGTTAGGATTTATTTTTGTCCTGATTTGTATTGTTGGCTGGGGATTAGAATGTGTGATCTGTGCGTACGGTATGAAAGATGAAGAAGTATCTCCGGAAGAAGCATTACAAATTCGTCAGCTTGTTTCAGCGACAACATATGGACTTGTTATTTTACCTTCAGTTGGCGGACATTTCTTAACAAGAGAAGTTGTGATGAGCAGCGAGTTTATGTTAATTATTGTGATTGCGTTAGTTGGAACGGCTTCTTATGTGTTCTACTATAAGGCAATTCATGAAATTGGACCGACAAAAGCAATGGCACTTAACATTACGTATTCGGCATGGGCAGTTGTCATTTCTATGTTAGCATTAGGAGCACCTTTTTCATGGAAGTTAATTATTTGTTGTATTGCGATCCTTGTAGGGGCTATATTAACAGTTGCGGATATATCTGAATTTATGAAAGCGAAAAAATATAGAGGTGAAGTAACGTGAGAGCGATTTTATTAGCAGCAGGTATGGGAACACGTTTACGTCCATTAACGTTAACGACTCCAAAATCATTAGTAGAAGTAAACGGTAAGCCGATGCTAGAGCGTCAAATTGAATATTTACAAGAAATCGGCGTCCAAGAAATTATTGTTGTAACAGGCTACTTAGCAGAGAAATTCGATTATCTTATTGATAAGTATAATGTGAAGCTTGTACACAATGACAAATATAATGTGTACAACAACATCTATACAATGTATTTAGTTCGCGAATACTTACAAGATGCATATGTAATGGATGCAGATGTGTATTTACACCGTAATATTTTTATAGAGAATCCAGAGTCTTCTTTATACTTTAGTGCGAAGAAAGAAGATTTCCGTAACGAATGGATTATTAAGCATGACGAAAACCGTAAAGTATACGATATTGAGATCGGTGACGGTGATGATGACTACATCTTATGTGGTATTTCCTATTGGTCGAAAGAAGATGGCATTCATATTGTGAAAAAACTAGAAGAAGTAGTAAATCAAGAAGATTTCACTGAACTATACTGGGACAATATCGTCAAAGATAATATTCAAGATTTAAATGTTCATTTGTACAAAATCGATAGCAATGATAGTTTTGAAATTGATTCTATCGAGGACTTGAAGAAAGTAGAAGAAAAGTTAGCTGTTTTAGCGAAATAACAATTGTTGATGGTGTCATGAAATAATTGGAATTTTCCTTGCTATATAAAATAAAAGTAGATAAGCTATATTTTATAGGCTAAAAAGTTCTATAAAATAATTCAGTAAAAGTTGGGTGGAAAATATGGGTTCTATTTTAGTTTGTGGCGGAGCTGGTTATATTGGTTCTCACGCTGTAAAAAAGTTAGTTGACGAAGGACAATCTGTAATTGTAGTGGATAACTTGCAAACAGGTCATGAAGATGCAATTGCAGAAGGCGTGAAATTTTATAAAGGCGATCTTCGCGATAAAGGTTTCTTAAGAGACGTGTTCCAGCAAGAAACAATTGACGCAGTGATGCATTTTGCAGCGGACTCTTTAGTTGGCGTGAGTATGGAAAAACCACTTCAATACTATAATAACAACGTATATGGTGCACTATGCTTACTAGAGGTAATGGATGAGTTTAAAATTGATAAATTTATCTTCTCATCAACTGCCGCAACATATGGAGATGTAGATGTTGATTTAATTTCAGAAGAAACACCAACAAACCCTACGAACACATATGGTGAAACAAAATTAGCGATTGAAAAAATGTTACATTGGTATAGCCAAGCTTCTAATTTAAAATATAAGATCTTTAGATACTTTAACGTAGCTGGTGCAACGCCAAGCGGTATTATCGGTGAAGATCATCGTCCTGAAACGCATTTAATTCCGCTTGTACTGCAAGTAGCTTTAGGACAACGCGAGAAAATCATGATGTTTGGTGATGATTATAATACACCAGATGGTACATGTATTCGTGACTATATCCACGTTGATGACTTAGTAGCAGCTCATTTCCTTGGGCTGAAAGATTTACAAAATGGCGGAGACAGTGACTTTTATAACTTAGGAAACGGTAACGGATTTAGTGTAAAAGAAATTGTTGAAGCAGTTCGTGAAGTAACAAATCATGAGATTCCAGCAGAAGTTGCGCCAAGAAGAGCTGGAGACCCAGCGCGCCTTGTTGCATCTTCTCAAAAAGCAAAAGAAAAGCTAGGCTGGAATCCGCAATATACAGACGTGAAAACAATTATTGAACACGCATGGAATTGGCATCAAAGCAAGCCGGATGGATATGATAAGTAAAAATGATTGATAAAAGAGAGTGTACTGTCGTTCAATATATGTTCGACAATACACTCTTTTTTTGTATAAGATATTTGCTATACTAAAATGTACTGCGAAAGGAGGGGAATCATGAAAATACTCGTAGTCGATGATGAATCGAGCATTCGTAATTTGATTCGTATGCAGCTGGAGATGGAAGGATATGAAGTCCTCACTGCAGCTGATGGGAAAGAAGCTTTGCAAAGATGGAATGAAGAGCCGGATGTATTGATTTTAGATGTGATGCTTCCAGATACGGATGGTTATGAGCTGCTTCGCTTGTTCAGGGAGAAGGACCGGGATATTCCAGTACTCATGTTAACAGCGAAGAGTCAGATGAATGATAAGTTACTTGGGCTTCAGCTTGGCGCGGATGATTATGTGACGAAGCCGTTCAATCATGCAGAGCTGATTCTTCGGGTGAAAAATATGGCGCGGCGTGTAATGAAACAGGGGATACCTAAGAATAATGAGGTCATTCGAGCTGGTGAGCTCGTCATTTATCCGAAAGAAAGGAAAGTGCATGTGAATGGGGAAGAAATTGATTTAACGTATCGTGAGTTTAATTTATGTCAGTTGTTTGCTTCACATCCGCAGCGTGTGTTTATGCGTGATGAGCTATTAGAGAAAGTATGGGGGTTTGAGTACACAGGAAATACGAGAGCGGTGGATATTATGGTGCAGCGTCTTCGGAAGAAGCTAGGAGCAAGCGGTGAAAGTATTAAGACGATTTATGGCGTTGGATATAAGTTAGAGTGTTAGGTGATAAGATGTCGTTAAAACGAAATATGGTATTTGGTATAGTAGGGTTATTGATTCCGATTTTGTTTCTTCTTTATACGGTGATTTATATTACACTGGAAAAGAATATGTATCATAATGCGGCAGGCTCTTTAGAGAAATTAAGTGTAGAAGCACAAATTTATACGATGAACTATTTAGAGAAGGAAGCAGATATGGAGACACTTGGACCAAACTCACTGCTTATTGCTTCTTATTTAGCGAAGCGGATGGACGTTCGTGTGCAGATGATTGGGAAGAATGGAGATGTCGTTGCCGATACAGAAAAAGGGGCCTTGCTTCATAAGAATGTAGATATTGACCAGTCGTTACGTGGGAAGAAGGCATATGTGTTTGAAAATGGTGATCCAGCACCACTTCTTTTATTCTCGAGTCCGGTTTATTATGGAAGCGATGTCATCGGAGCGATTCGCTTTATTAATGAATTGCAAGATGAGAAAGAAGTGTTAACGAATGTGAGCTGGACATTTCTCATTACATCGATTTGTTTAGCAACTGGCGGGATTTTCTTTGCGATTCGTTTAGCGAAATCTCTTCATAAGCCAATTGATCAGTTAAGACAAATGGCAAAGCGGCTCGCAAATGGGGATTATAAAAGTAAAATCGAGCTAAATGAGTATGTAGAAATTGCTCAGTTATCAGCATCTTTCAATGCGATGGCTGATGCGATTGAACTGCATATAACGCAGCTAAAGGAAGAGAAGGAGAAGCAAAAGGATTTCTTAGACCGAATTACACATGAGCTGAAAACACCGCTTACTGCGATTATTGGCTATGTAGATTTAATTCCGAAACTTGAGTCCACGCGGGATGTAGAGGAAAGTCTTCATTATGTTTCGATTGAAAGTCATCGTCTATTATCACTCGTTGAGGAATTGTTACAATCTTCGAAGTACGGAACGAGTACGTTTGAAGTCTCTCCGACGATTGTCGATATAAAGAAAATTGCGGAAGAAGCCATTTCGATTGTGAAGCCTCGTCTAGAGCAATACGAGATAGAAGTGATAAATGAATTAACAGAGACACATGTTGTTGCTGATTTTGATAAGACGAAGCAGATTTTCTTAAATGTGTTTGATAATGCGATTAAATATAGTGATGCTACGCAAATGAGGATGAATGTTGTTGTAAATGAAGAGGAAGCAAAAGTTCTCATCCATGATGATGGGATTGGTATGGATGAAGCAGTACTTGCAGAATGGAATCGTTCTCCGAAAGGAAAAATACTCTCTTCTAGTTATGGAAATGGCTACGGTTTGTTCATTTGTCAGGAGATTATGAACAAGCAAGGCGGAAGCATGCGAATTGAAAGTAGTGAAGAAATGGGAACGATGATTGCGATCACATTTTTATTGCCAAGACGTATGGAAGATATAAAAAACTTGAAAGCGGTTAAATGATACATTTATGAAACAATTATGCGGTATTTTCGAAACAACGTTTTTTTATTGTGGAGGTAGGCAGAAATGAAAAGGCTATCATTTCAAATTCTCTTGTTTGTCTTTTGTACGATTGCTGCTCTTATTTTGTTTTATGTAATAGAGAAGCAATTGTATAACCGCGTTACAATTCTGGATGACAAACAGGTTGTTTTAGAAAGAGCAAGTGAATCTCTTCCTACTGAAGTGAGAGTAAGACATGAAAAGTGGGGAGAAGTAGTTGTAACAGATGAAGTCCGTCTACATGCAATTGTTTCATTCTTTGACAAGATTCGAATGAAGCAAACAGAAGCGAAGGCTCGCGAACAAGTATTTACTGGAGAAGTAACGTACTTAAATGGGCATAGGCGTACTTTTGCAGTAGGTGACTTGTTCCAGTACGAGGAAAACGTATACGGAAAGCAAGGACTGGATCCAATGATTTCCGCATTTCAAACGTATTTGCTGGGCCTGTATTATACGCCGGAGTCTATTAGCAATTTCTTTTCGGAGGCGAAGGAGGTCATAGTGCGGCAAGGCGATGCAGTGCGTACTACGAATCTTACGCCAATACTTGATTCTATTCGGCAAGCAAAACAAATTACAGACTACGGGGAAATTCAGAAATTGCTGCAATCGCAGAAAGATCCAGTCGTTTATATTACAGCTTATCAAAATGGTAAGCATGTGAAGAATGAACGCGAAGATATTTTAACGATTTCTGTATATCCTTCTTACTTTGTCGTTCAATATCTTGGCGATAATAATGGGAATGTAATGTATATGAAAGGCTCCCTAGCAACGTTATTTGTAAAGGAGAATGTTTCATGAGAAAGATAGCCTTTTTCTTCTTTTTGCTAGTAATTGGAGGAGCGATGTCTAGTTGCTCTCGAGATACTACCTCTATCAAATATAGTGAAAATGGTCTTCCAAATTTAAAAGATCGCCATCTTGTTGCGTATGTAGCAGCGCGTGAAGAAGTCGGTGAAGCGCTTTTATCATCTTTTTGTAAACCC
The DNA here is from genome assembly GCF_039549175.1 of Paenibacillus sp. 102. Classification (NCBI taxonomy): domain Bacteria; kingdom Bacillati; phylum Bacillota; class Bacilli; order Caryophanales; family Paenibacillaceae; genus Paenibacillus; species Paenibacillus sp. 102. The sequence goes on from NZ_JBCGHT010000007.1 coordinate 160,072, forward strand.
CGCGGGTGCACGTATGAATTTATTCGTCTTTCTACAGAAGAGATTCTTAGGAGAGTAGAAGAGGAAGGGAGAAACCCGAAGGCGGATATCATCATCGGTGGCACAGTAGATGCACATCAAATGATGAAGCAAAAGGATTTATCGATTCCTGTTGCAAGTAAGCATGCAAGTAGCATTTCAAACGCCGTTAAAGACAAGGATGGCTTTTGGTATGGCTATGAAGTAGAGCAGCTTGCCATCGCCATTAATAAAGAGCGGTGGAAGCAGGAAATAGAGCCGCTTGGTCTTTCCTATCCATCGGAGTGGAAAGACTTATTAAACCCTGCATATGCCGGAAAGATTGTCATGCCCGACCCGAACATATCAGGAACAGCATATACGTTTTTCGGTTCGCTTATTGATATGTTCGGCGAAGAAGAGGCTGAAGGTTATGTAAAGAGCCTTGCTAGGCAAGTGACAGAAGTAACGATGAATGGTTATATGCCGGCTGAGTATGTAGCAAGCGGTGAATATATGATCGGTATTAATTTTATGGGAGATCAACGGATGATTCAAAAACAAGGCTTTCCGATTGTAAGCAAAGTTCCAGCGCAGACTGGATTATCTGTCAATGCGATTTCGAAACTAAAACATGCACCAAGTGGTATTATAGCGGATTTATTTATTGATTATTGTTTATCAGAAGAAGTAGGGCACATTTTAGAAAAGGTTTCGTTTGGCGTACCAACGATGCTTGCGAAGAATCAGACAGAAATAGAAGGTCAGCCTGTTAGAAGGACGAATAAAAATATATCAGATAGTGGAATCATCGAGATATGGAATAGACAACGTCTCTCTCAGGAATGAGAAAAGGAGAAGAGATGGTATGTTTAATTGGTTGAAACCAGCACCAATGGTAGAAAGATTACCAGCGAATATGATTGATAAAGTATACAGACTACTGCGTCTTCGTGTATTAATCGGTATTTCAGTTGGATATGCAGCGTATTATTTAGTTCGTAGTAACTTTACTTTATCAAGTACGTATTTAATGAAAGAATATGGTTTTAGTACAACGGAAATTGGTTTATTAGGTTCCGTTGTGGCGATTGTGTATGGATTAAGTAAGTTCTTTATGGGAAATTTATCAGATAAAGCGTATGCTCAGCGTTTTATTGCGGTTGGTTTATTCTTATCGGCAATTATAAATATTTGTTTTGGTTTTGCATCTTCATTTGGAATGATTTTAACATTATTAGTTTTCAATAATATTTTCCAAGGGATGGGAGCACCGCCTTGTAGTACCGTAATGGCAAAGTGGTTCTCGAAGAAAGAGCGCGGTACAAAAACAGGACTTTGGAATATTTCACATAATGTTGGTGCGATGCTTGTACCACCGCTTGTTGGAATTGGTGTTGGTATTTTTGGTGAAAGTCATTGGCAAGCCGGCGTGTTTATCTTCCCGGCGATAATTGCAATGGTAATTTCAGTTCTTATGTGGATAAATGCGAAGGACACACCAGAATCTGTCGGTCTTCCACCAATTGAAGAATACCGCAATGATTATGAAAATCTTGAGAAGGCAGACAATGTCAACAAAATGTCACCAAAAGAAATTTTGGTGAAATATGTATTGAAAAACAAATTTGTTTGGTATTTATGTATTGCAAATGCATTTGTATATTTAATTCGTTTCGGTGTAATTAACTGGGTACCAATCTATTTAACAACTGTTAAAGGATTTACAAAAGCAGAGGCACATGCAGCATTTTCTATCTTTGAAGCAGCTGCGATTCCAAGTTCATTAATCGTTGGTTTCTTAAGTGATAAATTATTTAAAGGTAAACGTATGCCGTTATGTATTATTAGTATGGCTGGTGTTGTTATTGGAACGTTTGTATATTGGCAAGCATCTAGCGTACTTGTTGTGAGTATTGCAGTTTCTATCATCGGTTGTTTAATTTACGTACCACAGTTCCTAATTGGTTTAAGTGCAATGGAATTAGTGCCGAAATTTGCAGTAGGTACAACAGTTGGTATGTGTGGTCTATTCGCTTATGTAGGAGGAAGTCTTACAGCAAACTTAGTCATTGGATTCATGGTTGATAGCTCTGGTTGGGACGGTTGCTTCATCTTACTATTAGCAGGCGGTATTTTATCAACATTATTCTTATTTATCGTTCAACGTGGACATGAGAGAAAAGGTCCTGAGAGCAAAATTGCATAAGCGTTTATGGAAGGAGAATCTATCAATTGATAGGTTCTCTTTTTTTAATCAAACGTTTGTTTAAAATTTTATATACATCCAAATTAAAAAAACGAAATAACCCTTTTTAGTTGGGAGAGAGCATCCGGCCATGTGTAGAAGCGGTCAGTGCCTTTTTTAGCCCCATGCCACGTGAGAACAAAGGACAAAATGAGTAGAGATTCCTTTTTGTTTTCATAGCCGCGACTTATATGTCGGAAAATCAAAGTGGATATATAGTAGTCAATCACTCCATAATATAAGATGAAATTCGAATTTGTTTTCCCTCTCCATTCGTGCTAATTCCGATGCGAGTTTTTACTTCATACGTATCCCTATTAGTTTTATATAATAACATTTTTAATATTTTATAAAAGAAAATTCTGTTAATTCTAAATTTTATCTTGTTCTAATAATTTAATACTGCTATAATGACCATTAAATTCATTTTTAGATTCATTATTTTAAGAAAGGGGGGTTATTACATTGAAAAAGTTCGCAATTTTCATTCTTTTTTTGATTCCTTTTCTACAGTTGGTATTATTACCATTCGCTAATCGAATTGAGCCATTTATAGTTGGCTTGCCTTTTTTGCACTTTTGGTTATTTTTATGGATTGTGTTAACACCATTATGTACATTTGGTATTTATTCTCTACATAAGTCACAAGGAGGTTCTCTGTAATGAAAGGAAACATAACAGCATTAAGTATCACTGCTTTCATTGTACTAACTGTCGTTCTAATTGGATTTCTAGCAGGACGGAATAAATCCGCACGAAGTTCTGTAGAAGAATGGTCTGTGGGAGGCAGACGATTTGGTGGACTGCTTGTCTGGTTTTTAGTTGGTGCAGATTTATATACCGCTTATACATTTTTAGGATTAACGAGTACTGCATATAAAGGTGGCAGTATCGCTTTCTTTGCGATTCCTTATTCTGTTTTAGCCTATTTTATCGCTTATTTTTTCCTTCCAAAGCTCTGGAAAGTTGCAAGTGTACATAAATTAACGACTCTTGCAGATTATGCGAGAGAACGCTTTAATAGTAAGTTCCTCTCTTCACTCATTGCCATTATCGGTGTATGTATGCTAATTCCTTATATTGATTTACAATTAAGCGGCATTCAAGATACGCTTCAAGTAGCTGGTGCAGGTTATATTAATGTAAAGGTAGTCGTCATTATTTCTTTTCTTCTTGTTGCCCTTTATACATTCTTTAGCGGTATTAAAGGACCGGCATATACTGCAATTATTAAAGATATTCTCGTTTGGGCCATTATGTTATTTATGGTTGTTTCACTTCCTATTATCCATTTTGGTGGTTGGAATCCTATGATACATACACTTGCCACTGAGGCACCACAACTGTTAACGATTCCAGATGCAGGACCAAAAGGGATTGTATGGTTTATAACAGCATCTCTCGTATCAGCTCTTGCATTATTTATGTGGGCACATGCAGCAACAGGTGTATTTACCGCTAAAAGTGCTGATGCTATTCGAAAAAATTCAATGTATCTACCTTTATACAATATCGTACTAATACTCGTTATTTTTCTTGGTTTTATTGCATTTCTTGTACTGCCAGAAGATACAAACCCACGCTTTGCTTTATTACATCTCATTCAAACTTCTTATGGTGGGGTAGCGCAAGGATTGGCATATTCGACAATTGCTTTAGCTTCTTTAATTCCTTGTTCCATCATGGCAATTGGTGCTTCCAATTTGTTTGCAAATAACATTTATCGTGATCTCATGAATCCAAGGGTAGATGGTAGTCGTTTAACACTTGTGAACCGGATGATGGTGTTTGTTGTCATCGGACTTGCTTTGCTATTTGGATTATTGTTCCCAACTGCCCTTGTATCACTGCAACTTTTAGGCGTATCTGGTATGGTACAAATCTTTCCAGCCATCGTTATTAGTTTGTTTTGGAGAAACCAATCAAAAGAAGCAACTATCATTGGTCTCATCATCGGTTTAGCTACTACTTTTACCGTATATACAACGGGGTATTCTTTCGGAGTCTATGAAGGTTTTTGGGGATTAACTGCAAACGTTCTATCTCTCGTTATTCTCAATCCTTTATTCGTAAAGAAAACAGCAGACAAATCAAACCTAGTGATTCAGCACCTATTTGACGAAAAAGAAACTGCACATCTACATGCAGAAAAAGGAGCATAATACGCATCTTCTATGAAAATTTTGGAGTGATCTAATAAAGTGAAACTTTAATCAGTGGAGTGGGGGTCTCCAACCTCCACTAATTAATAGCCCTCACAAATAGCGGGATAAAATAAGATAAGGAAAAACACCTCTTATACCATATTTGATTTTTAATATGAATATGTGGAGGGAGTCTTGTAGCAAACGCAGCGATTGGTGTTATCGTTGATCGTTCAACGTGGACATGAGGGAAAAGGTCCTGAAGGTAAAATTGCATAATCGTTTATGGAAGGAGAATCTATCAATTGATAGGTTCTCTTTTTAATCAAACGTTTGTTTAAAAAAAGGATAGATTTATATAAAATAAAAGATACGATTCCCCCTAGTATGGTGGATACTACATCTTTTATATCAAATACCATATTGAAGGATAATTGTTCAAATTCATAAAGTAGCGCCCCTGCTGTACCAAATACAATGACCTGAAGAGCTTTTTTAGCTGTTTTAGGATTAGAAAAAGAAAATATAATGAATATGACTCCGATTACATAAAAGAAGCTTGGTAAACTATCAGCTAATCCAAAATCAAAAATACTATTTTGATAATTGAAAGACCAACATAAAACCATCCCTTTTAAGGTGGAAAGAGGATCCGCCCATGTACAGAAGCGGTCAGTGCCTTTTTTAGCCCCATGCCATGTAAAAAACAGAAGGAGACAATGAGTGAAAGTCTCTTTCTGTTCTCCATAGCCACCGTTTATATGTTAGAAAATCAAATTGGATTTATATAGGTCTTTCTATAAGGGGTATAATCTGTTCGTATGTCTTTTAGGTTCCTTAAAACTTGCTTAAAAGATAAGTTGTCATATTTCTAAACATTGGTATTTTTGTTACAATATAAGTGATGGTGTAAAACTTTGTAAAGAAAGCGTAATAATGTAAAAATAAAGTTATCGTTTTCTGGAAGTTTTATATAATTATAGAACCACTATATAAAGATATAGAAGGAGCGAGAATATGTTACCAAATACCGTTCGTACTCCAAACAAAAAGAAGAAATGGATTATCATGGGGGTTATTGCATTAATTGTCGCCGTTGCAGCAATCAATATTTTTATGGTGCAAGGGAAGAAAAAGGGCGCAGCAAAAGGAGATGCTGGCGCTGTTAGCTTTGAGAAAGTAACAGAACGTACACTTAATAATACGAAGTTGATTTCTGGACAAGTAAAACCTGGAAATATTGAGAGTTTCTACGCAGATCCGACCAAAGGAAAAGTGAAGGATATTGCGGTGAAAGAAGGCCAAGAGGTAGAAAAAGGAACGAAATTATTCTCTTATGATAATGAAGAAATTAACTTACAGCTGAAGCAAGCTGAGCTTGATCAAAAAATGGCAACTATGCGCTATGATCAAGGGAAAAAGAAAATAGATTCATTAAAGAAAGAAATTAAAAAAGCGAAAGATAGCGGTGCTGGCAAAGAAGTAACAGATCCTATGGAAGAGCAAGTAAGTGAATTAGAAATGGGACAAAAAACAATTGATCTTGAGAAAGAAAAAGGACAATTACAATCCCAAGAGTTAAAGAAAAAACAAGGTGAACTCACAATTTATAGTAATTTCGCTGGTGTTGTACAAAAGTTAGATAAAGATGCAGCACAAAGTTCAGCGCAAGCAATGGGTGGACAAGGAAAATCATTTTTACAAATTGCCTCTAAAGATCCGTTCCAAATTCAAGGGACGTTAACAGAACTTCAAAAATCACAAATTCAAAAGGATCAAACATTTACTGCAACAGCGAAAGCAAATAATAAGAAGAAATGGACAGGAAAAATTACAGAAGTAAGTGAATTCCCGACAAGTGCAGAGATGGCGCAAGCAGCTGGTGCTGAGGGAACACAAAACATGTCTCAGTATACATATAAAGCAAGTCTTGATGGGCAAGAAGGATTATCTCCAGGTTATCACGTATCACTGCAAGTAAACTTAGAAAATAAGAAGATGATTGCTGTGCCTAGTAAGAGCATTGTAGAAAAGAATGATGATGCATTTGTTTATGTAGAAGAAAAAGGAAAACTTCGTAAACAAAACGTGAAAAAAGGTTCTACTGATGGAGACTGGACAGAAGTTCTTGAAGGCGTAACAGTGGGGCAAAAGGTGGTTAAAAATCCTTCCGACAATGTATATGACGGAATGGAAGTGAAAGAAAAATGATTACGTTAAACAATATTCATAAAACATATTATCAAGGGAAGCTAGCGGTACCGATTTTACATGGTATTAGCTTAACGATTCAAAGCGGTGAGTTTGTTTCGATTATGGGACCATCTGGTTCAGGGAAATCAACGCTTATGAATATTATCGGTTGTTTAGATCGTCCAACAGAGGGCGAATATATGTTAAACGATGTGAATATCTTAACAGCAGATGAGGCAAAACTAGCTCTTATTCGTAATGAATATATCGGCTTTGTATTCCAGCACTTTAATTTATTACCGCGTTTATCAGCGGTGGAAAATGTAGAGCTTCCACTTATCTATGGCGGAGTGAAGAAAGCGGAGCGTCGTCAGAGAGCTCTTGAAGCACTTGGGAAAGTCGGATTGTCCGACCGCGTGCATCACCTGCCAAGTGAACTTTCAGGTGGACAAAAGCAGCGTGTAGCGATTGCGCGCTCCATTGCGAATGACCCAACGTTCATTATGGCTGATGAGCCAACTGGTGCTCTTGATACAAAGTCTGGACAGCAGGTTATGGACATTTTCACAAAGTTAAATGAAGAAGGTACGACGATTGTTATGGTTACGCATGAAGAGGAAGTTGCTGCGTATTCTTCGCGCCGAATCGTGCTGCGAGACGGGAAAATTACAGAAGATAGAAGGTGGGCGGTATGAGTTTACTAGATAGTATCAAAATTGCACTATCTTCTATTCTAGCTCATAAACTGCGCTCAGCACTTACGATGCTCGGGATTATTATCGGCGTTGGTTCCATTATTACTGTTGTTGCGATTGGGCAAGGCGGGGAAGCGATGTTAAAGTCGCAAATTGCTGGCTCTGGTAATAATGTAATGCCAATTCAATTTGCTGCGGATATTAATGACCCGTATGGGATGGGAGCAACAGAAATACCAAAAATAACAGAGGAAGATATTTTTGAAGTAAAGAAAATCCCAGAAATTTCACATGTTATTACAACAAATAGTACGATGGAACCACTTGAGATTAATGATAAAAAAGAGATGGTTAATGTTATCGGATTAGATAATGAATATTTTGCAGTCAATAAAACGAAAGTAGTAAAAGGCCGCTTGCTAAATGAAAATGATATTTCGCAAGGAAATAATGTGGTCATGATTAGTACGAAAATGGAAGATGATTTGTTTAAGAAAGAAAATCCTGTTGGGAAAATTATTGAGATGAAAGGCCAACCGATGCAAATTATCGGTGTCTATAAATCAGAAAATTCGTTTATGGGAATGGGGCCTTCAGAAGCGTTAGTTCCTCTTACATTATGGCCAACTTTATATGGAACAGATGAAATTCAAAGTATCGCTGTGCAGTCAAAAAATGTAGATAGTTTGGAGACTGCTGGTAAAAAGGCAGTTGAAGTGTTAAATAGTCGTAAGCCGAGTGAGATTTCCGGCAAATATGAGATGGTGAATTTAAAAGAATTCCAAGAAGGTGTTTCGAAAGTAACAAATATCATGACGATGATCATCGGCGGTATCGCTGGAATTTCATTAGTCGTTGGTGGCATTGGTGTTATGAATATCATGCTTGTATCTGTAACGGAGCGTACGCGTGAAATTGGGGTACGTAAAGCGCTTGGAGCAACGCGCAGTAAAATCCTACTACAATTCTTAATTGAAGCTGTTATGTTAACACTTCTTGGTGGATTAATTGGAATTGGTCTTGGGTATGGCGGAGCTTATATTGTGTCCACATTTGCAAAATGGCCACCGCTCGTTTCATGGGAAGTTGTCGTTGGAGGCGTATTATTCTCGATGACACTCGGCATTATTTTCGGACTAATTCCAGCGAATAAAGCAGCGAAATTAGATCCAATTGAAGCACTTCGTTATGAATAGGTTACTAGTGTAGTAGCGAGACGCCTCTCTACTACACGTATATTTTGTTCTAACGGGCGGTTCACAGTCTCTAGAAAAGAGAAAGTGAACCGCCCGCTAGAACGGGTGATATAAATACAAGGAGGTTGTTAGAATGGAACCGAATGTTAATTCGCAAAAGGTTGGCGGGGAAAAACCATCGTTACTGGGAATGATTACATCTCCTGGCTTACAGTTTGAGAAAATGAAGAATAGTAATGTGGTATGGGGTGCATTTTGGTTAATGACCGTATTAGGCGGTATCATGGGGGCTCTTGCGTCATATCTATATTCTCAAGATCCTGCGTCTATAGCAACAAATAAAGAGCTTGGTATTGAAGTGCCATTGGCATTCACTTTAGGTGGCGGTTTTCTCTTTGCAGCGATTGTTATTATGATTACATTCTTTCTTGGTGCAGTTGTGTATAAAGTGTTAATGATGTTTATGAGCAATGATACTTCTTATAAAAAGTTATTAACAATCACTGTCTATTCTAGTATTATTACTATTTTTGGTGGCATTATAAATATAGCACTAGCATTTATTCTTGGTGGAAATGGACAAGAAATGTATACAGGTTTAGGGCCAGTGTTTGCTTCCACTGGTGGTGTTGTACATGGCGTCCTAAAACAGTTTGAGGTATTTGCAATTTGGGGATTAGTAGTAACAGGATTAGGATTACACATTACGGCTGGTTTAAGTAAGAAACAAGCAACAATTCTTGTTGTTGTTTTCTTCATTTTAACATTGGGATTCGGTGCAATCGGCGGTATGTTCCCGAAAGCATAATAAGATATATGGATGAAAGCGGCTCCTCATATGGAGCCGTTTTTTTATTGTATATGTACTTCAAATACTCATCTTATTATTTCAAATTCTCCTCAACTAAATTTGAAATTTCCCTATGCAGAATTTGAAATAACCTCCCATGAAATCTCCCTTATCTTCTTATATTGTAAAGGTACCGCGGAATAACAAAGAGGTATACCTTTTAGAAACAGGTATAATATGAAACCGGCTACTTTTACAGAGGCAGTTACATTGTATGAAAAGATGATTAAAAATCAAATGAAGAAGCTTTGTCTGTACCGGGATTATGAAGAATATTATCAATGCGGGTTAATTGGACTTTGGAAGGCGTATGAAAAATATGAGGAGGAGAAAGGTACTTTTTCAGCGTATGCATTTGTAACAGTGCGCGGCTATTTATTAGAGAAATTAAAGAAAGAAAATAGATTTCAAAAGCGTCATACTTTCGCCTCACAGGAAATTTTGCAAAATGTATGCGGTGCAGAAGTATCGTCAGAAGTTCAGGAGTATATGAGCTTATTAGATAAGAAAGAGAAATATATTATTTTGGAACATTTTTATGCAGGGAAGAAGATACATGAAATTGCCCAAAAGCTGGGGATGACGTATCATCAAGTGAGATGGATCTATCGGCAGGCAATAAAAAAGATGCGAGCTGAGATATAGGAAGCATAAAATGGAGACAAGATCCCTTGTCTCCATACTATCATGTATACTAGAAATCATTATGAAAATCATCGAGCATCATTTGAGCGATTAGATTACCAGCTTTTCTCCATTGCTGCTTCATTTTGTAGCAGGATATGGGGAGAGTTATTGTGTCTCCATTGCAAAAATTTAGTATAGCTTGATTATCCTTGCTGTTCGTGATACTTTTAATGCTTTTGTAGGAGACCCAGATGCAATCCCAAGCGGTAGGAGATTTTGTTGGAATCGTACAAAGAAATCGACGGTGATTAATTGGAATTGGTGTGTTTTGTCGTAAATCCCATTTCTTAATAATTGCTTTTCGTCTTCCTTCATATGTGGAATAATTGTGTAAGATGATAAGTTCTTTTATGAGTTCTAATGGTGTTTTCGGTGAACAGATAATTTCTTTGGTGGTATGAATTTGAGTACGATAAAAAGGATGTTCGTAAGGCAGCAGCATCATTACAATACTAGAAATAGCATGAAGATTAGCTGGAGCATCCAACGCAAAGGCCTCCTTTAAAAATTGTATTTTACATATTTTAGTATATAGATGGAATATAAAAATGATTTTAAAGTATTGTAAATATTTGTAAAGTTTTCAGAAGGATTTACTCTTTTTATAACGAGCAAGTTTTCTAATTTGCATCGCTTGTACATATATATGAAAATAGAAACAGTTAGGCGGTGATAGAGTATGAAACGAAAGTATATTATTATGGCACTTGTTGTCCTTCTTTTCGTATATTTAGCAAATAGCAACCCGAGTAAAGCGGAATATACAGAATGGGCGGCAAAGCAATTTATGAATCGCAACGATATTAGTAAAAAGTTAACAGAGGTTGAAAAAGAAGATCCAGAGGGGCTTGTTGGTGAACTTGCAACAATTGGTAAGAAGTTAGCGAAGAAATATGTAGAGCCACAAGTTGACGTGTTGATTAACCATTATACAAAGCGAAGCGATTATATTTTCTTCTCGACATATACGACAGAATTTACACTAGGGAAAGAAAAATACAAATATGTTTCAGTTGGATTCTCTCATATTTTTATTCCGATTGAGATGCCGAAGAAAAAAGACGAAGCTGCAAAGTGATGCAGCTTCGTCTTTTTGGTTTAAGGAGCAAGTGTTACTTCTGATACTGTCTTTTCAACAAGGCGTGCTCCTTTTTTACGAGTGTTCCCACTAAGCGATAAGAAAATTGCAGAGGAGAGAATCGTGTCCATCACTTGGCTAATAGTTTGTTCATTCACAGGTGTAATCGGATTGTCGATGGAAAAGACGACGGTTTTTCCATCCTCTTTTAAGAAAATCAGCTCGAGTACTGTCATTGTCGGTTACCTCCTTTTCATTAAAATTTACGGATTCGAGATATCAGATGTGCTTAAAAGCTGAACAGCATGCAGCTTTAATCCTTGTAATGAAGAAAGAGCAAGTCCCACTTCATGGACTTTTGCGGCATCAGCGTTTGGTTTTACTCGTTTAAACTGTTTGTTTTTTAAAATTGCTTTCCCGTTTTTGTCTGTGCCGCCGTTTAGGACAAGACGTAAGCTTAAATCAGTTACAATTGTTTCAATCGCCATGTTTTTCACCCCCTTTTCGTCATATATATAGGGGGCAACGGTCATATTTTGGCGTGAAATTTTTTCTTTTTTTTGGTACTCTTAGAAGAATAAGAGAGGAGTTTCTAAAGATGAATCGTAAATGGTTATTCTGGATTCCCGTTTTATTATGGATGGGGATTATTTTTTATTCTTCAGCACAGCCCTATAAGAAGCAGGATATGCGTTCAGATATTGAAAAGTATGTTCCGTCTCAATTTGTAGAAGAAAAATTCTCCGGTGTATCGATTGACTATGGCGGAGGAACACCAGTTAGTATTGAAAATAAAGGTGTTGGTGGTTTTGTTGAGTTTTTCCTTCGTAAAGGAGCTCATTTCACAGTATTCTTGATTCTTGGCCTACTTTCGTATTATGCATTGCATCGTTCTGGTTGTTCAAGAATGCGTTCCTTCGTATTCGCACTTCTTTTGGTCGCTGGATATGCAACATTCGATGAAATCCATCAATGGTTTACAGGTGACCGTACACCGATGTGGCAAGATTCTGTTTTAGATACGTCGGGCGGATTGACAGGAATTATAATAAGTAATTGGTTTTGGCATAGAAAAAGGAGCTAACCCTTCGGGATAGCTCCTTTTTCATATATAAATACAGATTGAAACACCAACATAAAACCATTTCTTTTAGGTGGGAGAGAGGATTCGCTCATATACAGAAGCGGTCAGTGCCTTTTTTCGCTCCATGCCATGTGAAAACAGAAGGAGAAAATGAGTGAAAGTCTCTTTCTGTTTTTCATAGCCACAATTTATATATTGGAGAATCAAGTTGGATATATATTGGTCGTATCTTGTCGCGTATATCGTTGGTTTTTGAAATATATTGACCGCTGGGCAATGTACGACGTGATGTTATACACCAAGTAATTCTTTCAATTCATCTGTTGATAGTTCGGTCATCCAGCTGTCACTTGTAATAATGGTGCTACTTAGTGACTGTTTCCGTTCTAGCATTTCATCGATTTTTTCTTCCAGTGTGCCTGTTGTAATGAGTTTATGGACGTGTACAAATCGTTTTTGACCGATTCGATAAGCACGGTCTGTTGCTTGATTTTCTACAGCTGGATTCCACCAACGATCATAGTGAATGACGTGGTTTGCGGCAGTTAAATTAAGACCAGTGCCGCCAGCTTTTAATGATAGGATGAAGATATCGTATGTTCCGTTTTGGAACTGATCGATCATCTTATCACGTTCTATCTTCGGTACACTACCGTTTAGGAAGAGAACACGCTGACCGAATTTCTCCTCTAATATTTTCTGTAACATATTGCCCATTCCGATATATTGGGTGAAAATTAAGCAACTTTCATTTTGATCTTTTATATTTTCAATGAGATCCATTAATGTTTGCGTCTTCATAGAACGCTGTACAATATCTTTTGGTTCTTCCTCTTTTAAGTAAAGAGCAGGATGATTACAAATTTGCTTTAGCTTACTGAGCATCATTAAAATAAAGCCGCGTCTTTCAATGCCTGTTAAGCCTTCAGCGTTTTGCAGCGTATCTTGTACGAGCTGTTCATATAGTGATGCTTGCTCACCTGTTAGCGGGCAGTATGCTTTCTGTTCTTGTTTGTCCGGTAAGTTTAATGCGACTGTTTGGTCTTGCTTTGTTCGGCGCAGTAAGAACGGTGAGATGAATCTTTGTACTTGCTGAATTTTCGCTTCATCACGATCTTTTTCAATCGGTGTTACGAAGCGGCGCTGAAACTGTCCTAGGCTACCAAGATATCCATGGTTCAAGAAGTCAAAAATAGACCATAGCTCTGCTAATCGGTTTTCCACTGGCGTACCTGTTAAAGCGATTTTGTGATTTGCTCGCAATTGTCGAACCGCTCTAGATTGTTTCGTTTGTGGGTTTTTTATATTCTGTGCCTCATCCAGGATGATCGCATCCCAGCACTGCGCGTTTAACTCTTCTTCATCAAGCTGCGCTAATGCATAAGAAGTTAACACAACATCTGCATTTTGAAGAAAGTCTTTAAACGAATCGCCTTTTGACCGGTTGCTTCCATAATGTAATTGAACCTGTAAATTCGGCGCAAAGCGTTCAAATTCTTTCTGCCAATTTCCAAGAACAGACGTCGGTGCTACGATTAACGCCGGTCCTGTTTGGAGTCGATTTTCTTTCACATATAATAAGTAAGTAATGGTTTGGATGCTTTTTCCAAGACCCATATCATCCGCTAGCAATGCTCCAAATCCGAGTTCTCGTAAATATAAGAGCCACTCTACACCATGGTTTTGGTATGGGCGAAGTGTGGCCTTTAAGGAGGATGGTATTGGAACTTTTGGAATGTCTCCGATATGGAGTAGCTTTTGGATGAGTTCCTCGTAATAGCCATCTAGCTCAATTTCAATATCTGTAAATGGATTGTCTTCTTCCACAACCTCTACTTCGGCAGAATTTGATAAGTGTTGCTGCAAGACATCTTTCATTTCAAGCCCATATTTATCTGCGCGTTTCATTAGTTTTTTCACTTCTTCAATAAAGGCAGGATCCAGTCTCATCCATTGTCCGTTTAAATTGAAGAGTCGTTTATTTTGTTCGACAAGGTCAAAAAATTCACTTTCTGATAGATCGATACCATCTGTAGAAACGCGCCAGTCGAAATCAACGAGAGTGTTCATCCCGAAAAAGGACTGCGCTTGATTTGTACTTTGCTTCAATTGAACACGTAACTTCGGTTTCGTTGCTTTTAAATTTTGCCACCAAGACGGAAGTAAGATATCAACGCCGGCGGCTAATAGTTCGTTGCTCGCTTCTGTTAAGAAGTTCCATGCTTCTGTTTCATAGAGCTCCGTTCGAAAGTGATCATCTTCACGAAGCCATGGGACTAGCTTGCCGAATCCTTCCTGCGTTTCTTTAATACGTTCTTCATAGCTATGCCATCTTTTTGGTAGTGAATCGATGCCATTATATACATATATTCGGTGAGTTCCACGCTTTGTCGTAATAATCGTTTCAAGTTTCCACATTTCAAAATCATCTTGTGGTTCTTGAAGACGAAGGCCAATTGTAAATGGAAGATCGTCTTCAATGTAACCAATCTTTCGAAACCAATCTTCCTCATGAAGTGCTGTTTCCAGTTGTCTTTTCGTAAAGTCATAGTGTTCATATAATCGTTTCGCATTTTCCCAGCCATCGCTAGAGCGAGCGTCTTGCCGAATCGTTTCATTAATCGCGTGGGAGAAAAGTGATACAAGCGTTTCATCCTGGATTGAAACATTGGTGGCTTTCCAGGATGGATAATCACTCCAACGCTTGATATCTGGTACAAAGTTTCCGGTTGTAAAGTGATCCCATAGCTCTTTGGCACCAGGCATAAGCGCAGTCACGGGGCCGTTTATTTGCAATCCAGCAAAGGAGTTCATCGGTTGTTTGGCAATATACTCAAACGATTGAACGTTTGTTAGCATGAAGCCGCTTCGTCCCTCATATGTAGCTTCTTTTAAAAAGGTACCGAAAAAGGACGTTGTGTGCCATGTGAAAGCATGTTGTTTCCAATCTTTTATAGGTAAGAGATTGCCGGTTTCATCTTCTCCCCAAAGGAACCAACCTTGACTTACATGCTGGAGCCGAATTGTTACTTCAGTTTGTATGATCATCGATTAACTTTCCTTTCCGCAGTTCTTCCTGTAGTGCTCGTAAGCGTGAATGTAAGTTAGCGATTTGGACAATAAAAATGTGCCACTCATCTGTTCGTTTAAGTCGTTTATAGAGCGTACGCAATTTCTTTAAGTAGCGAACTGCACGGCGATAGGACTTACGATTCCGTTCTTCAATTGCTTGCACAGCGGCGAGATGATAGAGCGGAAGAGCTGCTTCTGGTGCTTCTTTTTCGATTTCTTTTAGTGGTTCTTTTAGCAATTCAATTGCTTCAAATCCATATAAAAGATGAAGTTCTGTCCATGCATAATATTGTTTTTTTGCTAGTACATATTGCTCGTAGTTTGTGAAGCTGTATGGCAATAGTTCTTGCAAAATCATCTCAAGACCCGCTTGTTCATTTGTGTGTGTTGCGTATGTTTCATACATCATGACAAACAAACGAACGATATCTTTTACAAAAAGGGGATCGGCCTGATCATTCATCGTTTTCTTCACTTGTTTATAGGTGAAAGACAGCCAATTTTTGGCGCGCTCCCATTGCATTGTGCTCAGTAAGTCCTCAAGCCAGTCGAAATAAAGACCGACCACTTGGGCTGGTTGTGTTTCGAGCAAGTTCATAGCAGAATGATCCTCTTGTTTTAAAAAGAATAGGTGAGAAGAGGCAAGAGCTTTCGAAATTGGATTTATCTTGGCATCAATTCGTTTTTCTTCTTCTTGTATCCAAGATCCTTCTGCTAGTAGTTCTCCCCATATATGCCGGTAAATAAAGAATCTCTCCTGTGTATAGGAGTCGGTAGAGAAGAAAATATCGTGTACTTGTTGAGCTGTTTCTTGCAAAATTGGCTCACATTCAGCTGGAATTGATTCTGATTTCAAGTCACGTACAATTGATTCCACTTTATCGACAAATAGACGAACAACGTTAATTGGTTGGTGATAGGAATACGTTTTGTTTGTCTCAAAGTCCGTGATTTCTTCTAGTAACTTGCGAAAGCTAAAAAGTGCGCCATGTAACTTGAACAGTTCATGTATGGCAACGACGCGCGGCGCTTTACGTTCTAATTTCATATAAAAATCTGTAAAGATACTCATAAGAAAATACATTTGTTTATATGAGAGCCGTGCTTGTTCTTTTTTAAATACGCTATATTCAGATTCGAAATATGCATGCCAACTTTTAAAATCCGTTTCTTCAAACGCAGACGATTGTAATACTTGCCGTGCTGTTCGGATTGGGGGGAGTGATGGTTTCGTTTTATTCTTAAATAATGTTAATACTTCTCCCACTTGTCCAAAGCTAGAAGCAGCGGATAGTAAAACAGCGAGCATGTGCTCACACTGCGTCGGCGCAAAGCAATCACAATAGCTTTCTGCGATATTACGAATCGGAATATGAACGCTATACACATTTCCTTCAGCATCTACCGTACCTGATAACGTATAGCCATCAAAATCAACGTTGTAGACAAAGCCGCTGCGATACAAATGGCGAGCAGTGGCAACATGTTCTTGATCGGCTGCTTGCTGCGGATCGAGCCCTTGAACAAACTCACTGGCGATCATCATAATTTCATCTTTCGTAATTGAATGTTGCAGCATAAGTTTTCCTCCGTACAAAGATTTCTTTCCTTTACCATTATAAACAAAAAGATGGGAAAACAGAAAAAATGAATTATGGAAGAATGATTAAAATGCGAAAAGACTATCTCTTTAGAAGGAGGTAGTCTTTTTTGTGTGCAATATTGGTGCTTTTAGAAAATACGGTAAGCTTCTACATATGGATCTTGTAGAATTTTTTCTATTAATGGGAGCATTTCTTCTTGAAATGGTATATCAATTGGAAACGGTTTTTGTGAGCCAGGTTTTGTACCGTATTGCACAAGTTTATATTGAACGGATTGCTCGTGCTTGAGTACAATCAATTTATAGCGACTGTCATCATGTTCAAGGGAAAAATCAATTGTTGCCCCATCAGGATAAGGCTTTGGTGTACCAATCCAGTCTATTTTTGCATGTAGGTCCATTCTATAGCCTCCTTATCGTCATTATATATATATCCATTTCAATTTTCCAACATATAAGTCGCTGCTATGAAGAACAAAAGGAGATCTGCACTCATGTTCTCTCTTTGTTTGAAACAAGGCATGGGGCTAAAAAGGGTCCTAACCGCTTCTACCCATAGACGGACGCTCTCTTCTATCTAAAGAAAAAAAGAATCTTTTCAGTTATTATGTGTATATAAACAAGTAAAAGCCAGGTCTCAATATATGAGAACTGGCTGAATTTTTAGCAGTCATTGGTTATTTTAAAATTTTCACTTTAACAGTTTTACGTCCCCATTTGTTAGCAACTGCGTCAGAGCCAACAAGAACGTCGATACGGTTACCTTTAATTGCACCGCCAGTGTCACCAGCGATTGCTTCTCCATATCCTTCTACCCATACTTTTGATCCTAATGGAATCACTTTCGGGTCAACAGCAATCATCTTCATGTTTGGATTCGCTGTTAGGTCATGACCCATTGCAGTTAATACACGCCCACCGTATGTGCCGCCATTTTCGCTCGGATGAGCTGTATATGCTGTAGCTTCAACTGTTAGTTCACGACCACCAGAAGGAGCGTTTGTTTCTGCTGCTTTGACAGCAGGTTTAGCAGCTGGTCTTGCTTGTGCTACTGGTGCTTTTGCTTCTGCTTTCGCAGGTGCTTCAGCTTTAGCAGGAGCAGGCGTTTCTTGTTTTTCAATAACAGGTGCTGTACCTGTTAAGAAAGGAACATGAACGTAAGCCGTTTTCCCATTATATTCGAATTGTAACCACTCATTTTGTACTTGGTTCGTTGTTTCGATCATATCGTCTTTCTTAAGCGTACCAAGAATTTCTGAGTTTGTGTTCGCTTCAGCACGTACGTTTAATACGTTTGCTGTTACGTAATAGATGCTTTTTGTGAATTCTGCACTTACGAATACGTCTTTATCATTTAATTTGATTTGTGACCATCCGTTTGTTGTATTTGTAACATCTAATTTATGACCATTTAATAATTTTCCTACAACTTTTGATTCAGTAGTTGGGTTCTCTCGTACATTTAATACGTCTGTTGTTACAACAGTTTCTGCTTGAGCAGAAGTAGTGAAAATCCCAAGACCAAAAACTGCTGCTGTTGCTATACCAATTAATTTTTTCATGATAGCCTCCATTGCGTTTGTTTTCGTGTCCTCATTATAGCAACTGTTTTTTTCGGAATTTGGGAAAACACACAATTACAAACCATTCGTAACAAAGCATTAATACTCTGTAATATAGAAAAAAATGATAGAAAGCGTTTTTTATTCCATGCTTTCAGGATGTTTAGTAGATATCTCTATGATTTGTAACACAAAGGATATTTTTCAATGAAGATAATAATGTTACACAAATGTTACAAAAGGTTTACTATAGTGTTACACTCCTTGAGAATTTTACCGAATTATGCCTAAAATAGTTATATAAACATAAACATTTTGTTTATGAATTTATAAATACGTACGATATCCTGACAAAACAACCGCATAATTGTTACAAAAAGAAAGAGTGGCAATCGATATATTTGCCCTTTTTACAACTGTAACGCACCATTTTTTGGGAAAATATATTCCCATCCACATCTATCTCGCACGATTTGGCGGCCGCATCCCCATTTTATAATCTGAACGGTTATATGAAGGATGAACTGTCCATAAGAATTCTAATTGGTGAAGGTTGATTTTAGAGAGTTTGAAGAAAATCACCGCACAAAACATTTCACTTTATCCGATTTAACATATCGGAATTAGAGACATTTTACGAACAAGAAACCTACAAAAGGGGGATTTTATGAGGAAACTGACAAAAACATTTATTGTCTCATTAACATTATGTATCGCATTTACAATTTGGGGGATTATTCCCGAATCTATAATTGGAAAAGGTAGCTTAGGAAATGTAACCACTGTAATTCAAACTGCACTAGTTAGTAAGTTTGGCTGGTTTTATATTATTTCTGTTTCTATCTTTTTAGGGATTGCCATCTTTTTAATTGTTTCAAAGTACGGTTCTATCCGTTTAGGTAAAGATGATGATGAACCTGATTATAGTTATATGACATGGTTTGCTATGTTATTTAGTGCTGGTATGGGAATCGGTTTGATTTTCTGGGGAGTTGCGGAACCATTAAATCATTTATACGCGCCGCCATTTGGAGAAAGTGCAACCGAAGAGAGTGCACGTCTTGCACTTCGCTTTTCATTCTTCCACTGGGGATTACATCCATGGGGCTTATATGCGCTTGTAGCACTTTGTATCGCTTATTTTACGTTCCGAAAAGGAAAACCAAGTACAATTAGTGCGACAGTTGGTCCTTTATTTAAGAGTGGTGAACATGGCCGTATTGCACATGTATTTGATGTGTTAGCTGTATTTGCGACAGTATTTGGTGTTGCAACTTCATTAGGGCTTGGTGCAAAACAAATTGCAGGTGGCGTTAGCTACTTAACATCTATTCCAAACTCATTAACAACGCAGTTAGTTATTATTGCAATTGTAACGGTTTTATATATGTTATCTGCGCAAACAGGATTAGATAAAGGTATTAAATATTTAAGTAATACGAATATTATTTTAGCCTTTACCCTTATGGCCATTTTATTATTTGCAGGTCCAACAAACTTTATTATGAATTACTTTACTTCGACAATTGGTTCATATATTCAAGAACTACCAAGTATGAGTTTCCGTTTAAGCCCGCTAGATGAGGGTGGAAACCAGTGGATTCAATCATGGACGATTTTCTACTGGGCATGGTGGATTGCATGGTCCCCATTCGTTGGTACATTCATTGCGCGTGTATCACGCGGACGTACGATTCGTGAGTTTGTTATTGGTGTGTTACTTGTACCAACATTGATTGGTGCGCTTTGGTTCTCTGTATTTGGAGGAACGGGTATTCACATGGAGTTATTTGACGGAGCAAATATTCAAGCGCAAATTAAAGAGATGGGTACAGAAGTAGGCCTATTCGCTGTGTTAGATCATATGGGTAGCATGGGACCAGCTTTATCTGTTCTGGCGATTCTACTGATTTCAACATTCTTTATTACATCGGCAGATTCTGCGACATTTGTCCTTGGTATGTTAACGACACATGGTAGTTTAAATCCGCCAAATCGTATTAAAATGGTGTGGGGTCTTGTGCAGGCAGCATTAGCATCAATTTTATTATATGTAGGTGGATTAGAGGCTTTACAAACAGCTTCAATTATCGCAGCATTCCCGTTTGTATTTGTTATTTTCTTTATGATTGCAGCTTTATTTAAAGAATTGCAAAAGGAAGGTCGACATCACCATCATAAATAAATAATAATATAGAAGAAAAAGAGCTGATTCCAAATCAGCTCTTTTTCTTCTATATTATATATCCATTTGAACTTTCAACATATGGTTGTACTAATTTTTATTGATTAGCGGTTGTCGCAGGTTGATTAGTTGTGTCGAATCGCTGATATATTCGTACAAACGGTCGATATATTGTCAAAAGTAATCCAAATTATTGACAAAAATTTGTCGGAAATGTGTTGTCACTTTTTCGTATATGTGCTATATTATTTCCTGTAAGCGATTTCAAATAGTTTTTAAGCGTATTCAAGGGGGACAACTAGAATAATGAAGCGTTACGAAAGAAAGTGGAAGCATATTTGTTTGAAACGTGTGGCACATCGAAGTGTCCAAGAAAACACGGAACCAAAGACTGAAGTATCTAAAGAACAACAAGAGAAGCAATTGGTTTTACAAAAATAGCAGTCACTTTTTCGTATATAAATGAAAGTAGATCGTTCGTTGGGGGATGGACGTGAAAAATTACTTTCGACTAAGGGGTATTGTCCGATATATAGATTTAAAGTGAAAATAAGCACAGAGCATACGGCGCTCTGTGCTTATTTTTTTATAAACGTTTGTTTCATTCTGAGCGAGCCGCTTGCGCTTTTAAATGTATCCAGCTCCACCTCCTAGCCCCTCATGTCCTAGCCCCTCATGTCTAAGAACCTTCCCCACGAGAAGGTAAAAAGCACCTTCTGTGGGAAAGAACCTTAGTCAACGGGGCTGAACAGTCGGCTCGGCTTTTAAATATATCCAGCTCCAGCGGCTAGAATCTCCGGTCGTTTCGCCTCCTCGGACGAAGCAAAAAGCGCTTCTCTGTCGGTGGCTCCAACGCCCTGCGATTCTGAGCGAGCCGCTTTCGCTTTTAAATGTATCTAGCTGCGGTGGCAAGCTCTTCGTGTCTAAGAACCTTCCGCACAAAAGGCAAAGAGCGCCTTGTGTGCGAAAGAACCTTAGCCAGTCAGAGCTGGGCAAGCCACCTCCGCTTTTAAATATATCCAGCTCCAGCGGCTAGAATGGTCGGTGGCTTCGCGTCTTCCTGCGAGGCAAAGGGCGCCTCTACGTCAGAAGCTCCATCCCCCTCCCATTCTGAACGAGCCGCTTGCGCTTTTATTTTTTATATCTCACCGTCTTATCCCATCCGATAATTTGCTTTTTACTTTTTGCGCGTAAGTATAGGATGAGACTTCGGATAAATAGGTACGTAAAGAGCTGGGCGTATGTGAAATACATGATGATACTGATTAAGATGTTCGTTGGTGTAAACGTATTTTCGACGCTTTGTGCACTAAAGAGTTGCGATGTGTATGTGATATAGGCAACGTACCACATAAATAGTAATGGAATGGTATAGCTGATTTGAAAGAGACCTAGTAAACCAATGATAAACCATACATTTGAAATAATTAAGAACAGCCAAAAGACAACATATACTAATACTTGTTGTAATGAGTGAACGAGTAGTTTTCCTTTAAAGAAGCTGAAGGAGGAAAACATCTTTTCTAAAATGTATAAGTTGCCCTGAAGCCAGCGCGTTCGTTGTTTAATGAGAATTTTTAAATGTTCTGGTTCTTGTTCCCATGTAATGGATTCGGGTACGATTGGTAATAGATACCCCTTTTGTGTAATTCGCAATGTGAGTTCCGCATCTTCGGCAATGGCGTAAGGGTCATAGCCGCCAAGTTCTTCAAGTGCGGAGCGGCGAAGGAGCATATTTGTTCCTGTTAATGAGCCAGTTTGGAATAAGAGCCAACGGCCAGACTGCATGAGCAACTGGAAGATTTGAAATTCAAGAGAGATCATCCTTGTAAGCCAGTTTCGTTTTTCATTGACAGTGCGAACATGACCGACAGCACCAACAGCATCTTTTGTCGTTTCTGCGTATTCAACAAGCATGCGAAGAGCATGGGGTTCTGGTTGATTATCGGCATCATATACACAAAAATATTCTCCATTTGATATGCTGAGTCCATAGTTTAATACACGTGATTTTCCTTTCGGTTCTCCAGGCGGTACACGAATATGCTTTATATGAGCATATGCCTCATCATATTCATCGCCAATTTCCCCAGTTTCATCTTGGGAATTATCATTTAATAAATAAATGGTAAGCTTTCCCGGATATTCGATATTTGCCATCGCAGCTAACGTATCCATAATAACGACGCCTTCGTTATGTGCAGGAATCAGTATATCTACGCTTGGATAATGTTTTAATGTCCGCTTCTTTAGCTTACGATTTCGATGAACCAGGCCGGCAAGTGTTAGTAAGGAATAGTAGACGAGCAAGCCGGAAAATAAGAAAGCTGTAAAAATAAGCACATATTTAATAGAAAAAGTCACGCTAATCCAAAAAACAAGTAGGCAAAATAGAAGAAATAGCAGGAGAAGAATAAGTGTCATCATGTCGTTAACACCTGCTCTCCAAGTTTTTCTTGTTTGATTATGATTTTTGAAAGAGCCTCCTCCGTTAACCATTCTTCCCACTTATTTTCAAGGCGCATCAAAACAATATTTACACCAACTTCATTTGTATTTTGAAGTAAAATGACCAATGTATTGTCATCATATTTTCCAACTAAATCAAAATCACTCCGTACTGTATCGAGTAGGAGGGAAGCAACGCGATCCATGACACTTCGCTTTGTATAGCTGCTAAAAGAGGTGAACGAAAAATAAACGAGCATACCTGTTTCACTTCGTCTTTTCATAGCTGCTTCGAGTAATAAACCACGTCTTTCAAATTCCTGTCTTGTTAACAACTTTGTTTCTCCAATGTATTGTTCAAGTGTTTGGACTTGTTTTTGTAGGCGTCTATTTTCATTTAAGAGTTTTTTTAACATGTAGGTCGATATATAAATAAGAAAGAAATTAACGATTGCTAGGAAATGAATGATGATATAAGTAAGCTGTGTGGAAGTACTCCATAAATATAACCATGATTCATAGAATAAATAGAAGACGGAGAGGAGAGTTCCAGTAATAAACAAAGTGAAAGCAAATTTATTTGAAATGAGTAGAAATAGTAAGTTGATGAGTACATAAATAATTGTAAAGAAAAAAGCATAGGGAAATGAGCTTATATGAACTGTGGTGAAATAGAATAAAATTTGTACAATCCATAATAGTATAATTTGATTGGGCATTTGCTTCATCACGGTCCTCCTAGTACATAGGTTGTTATATGTAATATGTGCTAGAAGGGGGGATATACATTCATAAAAAAAGCTGACCCGAAAATTCGGATCAGCTTGATTTTGATTTATAAGAACATCATACCTGCAACTGCTGCGTTTAAGAAGTTCGCTAGTGTACCAGCGATTACCGCTTTAATCCCTAGCTGTGCAATTTGTTTACGGCGAGAAGGAGCAAGTGTCCCTGTTACACCTAATTGAATTGCGATAGAAGAGAAGTTTGCAAAGCCACAAATTGCGAATGTTAAGATCATATTTGTTTTATCAGAGAGCTCTGACATGTGTGGACCTAAGTTAGCATAGGCAACGAATTCGTTGATTGCAAGTTTTTGTCCAATAAAGCCAGCTGCTTGTATAGCTTCGTTTGGTGAAACACCGATTAGAATAGCGAATGGAGATAGAATATATCCCAAGATTAAATCAAGGCTAAGTTTAATATCGAACCAAGACCCAATCCATCCTAATAGACCGTTTAATACAGCGATTAACGCAATGAATGCCATTAGCATTGCTGCTACGTTAATAACAAGTTGCATCCCTTCAGAAGCACCTCGTGCTGCTGCGTCGATAACGTTAGCATCTTCACGCTCTGTTGAAAGTTTTACATCGTTATCTGGTGTTTCTGTTTCTGGCATAATTAGTTTTGCAATTAATAAGCTTGATGGTGCTGCCATAATTGCTGCTGCTAGTAAGTGCTCTAGCGGAATTCCCATAGCTGCATAACCGACAAGAACCGATCCGGCAACAGCCGTCATACCACTGACCATAACTGCGAAGAACTCACTGTTTGTTAAACGTGTTAAGTACGGTTTAATTAAAATTGGTGCTTCTGTTTGTCCTAAGAAAACAGTTGTTACTGCATTTAAGCTCTCTGCCTTAGAAGTTCCCAGAAGTTTACTTAATGCACCACCAACGATACTAACGAACCATTGCATAATACCTAAATAATATAATATTGCTACTAATGAACTAATAAATACAATTGGAAGTAGTGCTTGAATTACAAAAATAAATCCCCAAGGACCATCTTTATCTAATAAGTTACCAGAGATGAATTTAATTCCCTCATAAGAAAAGTTGATTAAGCCTTGAACCCCGTCAGAGGCAACTTTTAAGCCAGCTTTTCCAGCATCCCATCGTAATACGATGAAAGAAAACGTAATTTGTAATGCTAGCGCGATTAAAATTGTGCGCCAATTCACAGCTTTGCGGTTGGAAGATAGTAAAAAAGCAACTGCTAAAATTCCAATCACGCCGCCAATTCCCCATAAAACATTCATGCAGTGTAAATCTCCTCTCTCATAGTAAAAAAGTATAATTAATAGATGTCTATACTTCTACGAAAATAGCATCTTAAGTAACGTATCATACCGGACATCAGAGGTCAAACGTCTGTCTAAAAGTTTAAATAGAAAGAAAATTTTGTAAGAAAACACATATCAGTCTTATTTGAGCAAAATAGGTTATGTTTTTTAGAGGAAATATATTTATTATTGTAACGTTATGAACTGTTTTTATGGAATGTAGTGTATGAAATAAGAGGGTAGAAACATATTTGTAGGAATACGAATAGATAGAAACCCTTTCTTTTTAGTTGGGAGAGAGAATCCAGCCATGGATAGAAGCGGTCCGTGCCTTTTTTAGCTCCATGCCGAGTTTAAAAACAAAGGGAGAGCAGGCCACCTTTTGTTTTCATAGCAGGAACTTATATGTGAAAAATCAAAAAGGACTTATTTAAATCTATATAAAAAGCCTTCTAGTAATCTAGAAGGCTTTGAAACTATAACTTAAGGTGCTTTTGTGTATCCTAAGAAGTGCTTGCTCCAATAAGAGTTGCTTAATGAAGCTACTGCTACACCTTTATCTCCAGCTTGAATAAATGTTCCACCACCAAGGTAGATACCCATGTGAGAAGGACCTGGCTTATAAGTGTTTTGGAAATAGATTAAGTCACCTGGTTGTGGATTTGAAGTTTTTGATAGGCTGCTCCAATATCCTGCAACACTTTGACGGCTAATGTTGTGACCAAATTTGTTAAATACGTGGAAAATGTAACCACTGCAGTCAACGCCATTAGCAGAAGTGCCGCCCCATACATATGGTACACCTGCCATTGATTTTGCATATGCAAGGATAGATGATGTATCACCGCTGTTGTTGCCTGTATTATTATTATTGTTATTATTGTTATTATTATTGTTGTCTACAGCACCACCAACTGGTGTTTTAGATAGGAAACGAGTTCCTACATAGCCAGTGCGACCGTTGTAGTTAATTTTGCTCCATCCATAATGTTCAGAAATAACTTGTACTTTTTGACCTTGTGGAAGAGCACCGATTACGCTGTAATTTGTGCCTTCGCCGCTACGTACATTTAATGCAGATGCATTAATATAGTATTCGCCAGCAGTTGTTTGTGGTTGCTCAGGTTTTTCAGGTGTCGTTGTACCACCTTTAACGAATTTCACAAATTCACTGCTTACATAACCAGTTTTACCATGGTGATTAATTTTGTACCAACCATTTTCTACACCAACTACGTTTAATGTTTGACCATTTAATACGCCACCAAGTACACCGTGGTATGTAGCTGGGCCTGTACGAACGCGTAATGATGTTGTATTAACAACATAAGTACCACCAGTTTGAACGGTTGTATTGTTATTTTCTTGCTGATTGTTACCTTGGTTACCGTTGTTACTAGAACCACCTTTTGTTACGTAGTCCTTGCTAAGGTAAGCTGTTTGTCCTGCATAGTTAATTTTGAACCAATCTTGAACTTCACCAACAACTTGTACAACTTGTCCTTTATGAACAGAGCCTAAAGTTGTATGAGATGTGCTAGGACCTGTACGAACGCGAAGGGAAGATACATTTACTGTATAGTTTCCGCTTGCTGCTTGAACATTTGTGTCGTTATTTGAAGAACCAGCATTTGCAGAAACGCCAGATACGAATTGTCCACTAACGTAACCAGTTTTGCCGTTATGGTTAATTTTAACCCATCCGTTTTCTTCGCCAATAACTTGTAATGTTTGTCCTTCAAATACACGTCCCATAATGGAACTAGAAGTATTTGGGCTTGTGCGAACACGTAATACGTCAGCGGTAACTTTGTTTTTACCACTTGTGCTTACGCTTGTTTTTGCACCATTTTGTGATACGAATTGTCCACTAACGTAACCAGTTTTACCATTATGATTAATTTTAAACCAACCATTTTCTTCACCGATTACGTTTAATTTTTGGCCCTCATATACGCGAGAGATGATGTCGTGAGAAGTACTAGCTCCTGAGCGAACGTGTAATACGTCAGCAGTAACTGTGTAATTTGAATTGTTTTGTGGTGCAGCTTGAACAGCTTGTGCAGCAGGTTTTTGTGTGTTTTCAGGGGCAGCTTGAACGCTATCTAATGTCGGGGCTGCGCCTCCTGCTACAGACACTGCCGCAAGACCGGCAAGATATTTTTTCATGTTTTGTCGATTCCTTTCTGTCTGTAATGTAGTGATGAAATATTTACCAACTGTTAAAAATTCTAAAAGGCATGTCGATTACTGTCAAGGGTTATGCGGTAATCTGAATATGTCAAAAATATTACAAAAAAAAATCAAGGTGCATACTCCACCTTGATTTTAAATAAAAATACATATATTAAGAGGTGTTTTAGATAAAATCGTTCGCATTTAAGGGAATGAGATATTAGAAGTTGAGAAGCTTTGGACAAATGTTTTTTGTAGTAATTTGGTGATTCTCCCAACTTGACCATTTTGGATGGCGGTGCCATCAAGATGCGTCATCGGAAGCACTTCTACAGTTGTTCCGGTAAAAAAGCATTCATCAGCATGATAAACATCACGAATGCTGAATAGTTCTTCCTGAACAGGAATCTGTAGTTTATGGGCTAAAGAAAGAATATATTGGCGGATAATCCCGTTTAGGATTAGATGATTAGCGGGATGAGTATATAGAGTCCCGTTTTTCACAAGAAAAAAATTAGAATGACTTCCTTCTGTCACGATCCCATTACGAACGAGGAGGGCTTCTTTACATCCTTTGCGTTCTGCTTTTGTAGCAGCCAATACATTTGGCAATAAATTTAATGATTTAATATCACAGCGAAGCCAACGTGTATCAGGTTCTGATATAGCACGTACTCCATATTCAATCCATAAAGCTGGTCTTTCTTTTTTGGAGATATAAGCATAGATCGTTGGAGTTACATCAAAAGAGAGTGCGTGTGCACGATGCTGTACTCCTCGAGAAACTTGTAGGTAGATGGTACCATCTTCTTGGAAATTATTATTTTCGAGTAATTTGTAAAGCAGTGTAATGAGTTCTGCTTTAGAGGAAGATAGTGTTAATTCTATCTCATCCATGGAACGGTATAGCCGAGTTAAATGTGGATCTAATAAGTGGATGGTTCCTTTATAAATACGAATGACTTCGTAGACACCATCTCCAAACTGTAAACCACGTTCTTCTAATTGTATGTACGGCCCTGTTTTATTTGTATCAATAATTTTATCGTTCCATAATACAAATCTTTCGTATGCCATTTTATTTCCCATCCTTTCTTAATTGTTTGAATGATGAGCGTTGGGCTTCAACTTATTGTATTTCGCATATACAAATTCGCAAATGGGAAATGAGAATCCTGCTTTTTAGAAATAAAAAAAAGCAACATTCATATAGAACGTTGCTTGCAACAATGTTGCATAAGGAGGGTAGCTTGTTTCATAGGGATATTGCCTTGGTATAGCCTAGAAAAGTGACCAGTAAACCAATCGGCTTTACTAAGACAATCAATGTTACTCCTCAGTAACATCAAAGGCATTGTGATACAAATGATTCTGGTATTCCCCATGGGGACCTAACGCAAAGCTGTGAAATGATAGGTGGGGAATGGACAGAACATTGTTTACAAATTCTATTATAGAGATGTTTCATGAATTTCATGTAAATGTTTGGTGAAGATTGTGTAATTTTATCATGTTGTTGGCGAGCAGTAAGAACCTCCACTAGACAAAAAAAGACGCTGAGATTACTCAGCGCCTTTTTTGTCTTCTTTAATAATTGTTTTTACTTCGCCTGTTTTAATTTTGTTGCTTTCAGAGAAGCGAAGTAAGTCTCCCTCAATGAGTTTATCAGACATGCGCAGTTCATTTTGAGCACGATCAATCATTGCTTGAGCTTCTTCTTTTGGTACTTCTACGACTTCACCCGTTATACGGTCATAGAATGTACTGTTTGTATACATATACTTGTCTGTAATAAAACTACCGTCACGAAGAACAACGAATCCTTTATTATCTGGTGAGAATACGTCATGACCAAAACGAACGTCATTGCTTGAATCAACACCAAGTAAGTTTAGAATTGTTGGTTTAATATCAATTTCACCAGTTGGTTTTGAAATTGTTTTACCTTCTTTTTGACCAGGAACGTGAATAAACATAGGTGTTTTTTGTAAGTTAATATGATCAAATGTTGTAATTTCTTCTTTACCTAAGAATTGTGCCATCGCACGGTTATGGTTTTCAGAAATACCGTAGTGGTCACCGTAGAATACGATAACAGAGTTATCATAAATACCTTCTGCTTTTAGACGTTCAATAAAGTTTTTCATTGCTTCGTCTAAATAGCGAGCTGTTACCATGTAATCGTCAAATACGCGATCACCAGAGTTGTAAGGTTCAATTAATTTTGTATCATCATCGAAAGTAAATGGATAGTGATTGGTTAAACTAAGGAAACGAGTATAGAATGGTTGTTTCACTTTTTTCAACATATCCACTGATTGATTAAAGTATTCAATATCTTTTAATCCCCAGTTTAATTTTGTCTCTGGAGTAATTTTATAGTCAAGCTCGTTGTAGTAACGATCATAACCAAGTGCTGGATACATGATGTTACGGTTCCAGAATGTTGCGTTGTTTGCATGGAATACAGCTGTGTAATACCCTTGCTGACGCAGGATTTCTGGAGTTGCAGTATATTCGTTATTACCGTGTGTAAAGAATACGGCACCGCGGTCTAATGGATATAATGATGTATCCACTAAGAATTCAGCATCCGATGTTTTTCCTTGTCCCGTTTGGTGGAAAAAGTTATCGAAGTAATAACTTTCCTTTGTAAATTGGTTTAAGAATGGTGTAACTTCTTGCCCATTTACCTTTGCACCGATTAAGAATGTTTGCAGTGATTCAAGAGAAACGACAATTACGTTTTTCCCTTTTGCTGTGCCAAACATATTTGGATCTGGTTTACTTTGTATTGTTTTTACGTAGTTTTCTGTTTCTTGTAATTTGCTGCCATCAGCAAATGCTTTTTGTGAACTAGATTTTGCTTGTAAACCAAGATCATACACTTGATGAGCATATAAACCTAAGTTTTTCACAAGCATAACGCGGTCAAACGAACGTGTTAATAGTTCCGGGCGCTCAGTTTCTGCAAGACCTAAGTTTGCAAAGAAAATAGCAATCGTTGATACAAAGTATAAAGAACGCATTGGACGTGATACACGCTCAGTTTTTGCAAAGTCTTTCTTTTTCTTTAATAGAATAAAGAACAGAATAATATCAGCAAATGCAACGATGATTTTGTAATTAAATAGTTCTTTTACACTGGACCCTAGCTGTCCAAAGTTAGATGTTTGCCCAAGTACTGGTAAAGTAACGAAGTCATTATAGAATCCGTAGAACATTACGTTACCAACAAGAACGATTGTTAAAACAAAATCAATCCCAAGTGCTATATAATTACGTTTTTTTCCTTTTGCGAATAATGCAAGACCCACAAGCAGTAATGATGCTGCTAATGGACTAATGAATAAGATAAATTCTTGCATGAAAGATTCAAGTTTCAAATCAAAGCTCGTACGCGTTATGATGTAAGTCTTTAACCATAAAGCCAAAGCAACAAACAAAGTAAAGCGCACATTATAAAATTGTGATTTTAAAGATTCCTTCATCCATTTCCACCCTTTCTCTATCAGGCTTGGTCGATTTTGGAGCGAAAAATGCTAAAATAAAAAATACATAGTTTTCTTGGCCATGAGTAGAGTTTTCTATATCCCCCATATACGACTTTAACTATGCATACCCTTTTGGTTTCCTGCCAATTCTTTTGTTGATCCATAAGCATAACGTCATTTCTGTATTATACAACAAAATTCAATTCTTAGAAACACTATAACATTTTACAGTTTTTGTATTTTTTATTGTTGCTGCCAGAGAAAACTTTAACATTGGTTTATATGCTCGTCAACTAGAAAATATAACAAAGATAATAAAGAATAGTAAGAGAAATAGAACATTTTATGTTGAGAAATATTGATGAAAAAACAATCCAAACCCTTTTTTAGAGTGGAGAGAGCGTCCGCCGAAGCATAGAAGCGGTCAGATCCTTTTTTAGCCCCGTGCCGCGTTTAAAACAAAGGGAGAAAAAGAGAGCGGACCCTCTTTTGTTTGCATAGCTGTGATGTAGATGAGAAATGAAAAAGGAAATATAAGTGGGAAAACAATTGCGAACGCTTGTTCTTTATTCTTTTCTCTGTTACAATAAGATTTCATGGATCGGTTATGTGTATATTTGATGAACGTTTAATTAACTAATGGAGCTAGTTCCTTATTTTTGAAGGCACATCCACTTTTTTCGTATAATGAAAAAAACAAAACATGGAGGCTCTTTATATGGAACGAAAATTTTCAGTCGAAGCGTTTTGGAATAAGGTGAAACATGTAGCAAAACAAGCGGGACAATCGGTTGTTTATGCGAGCTTATTGCTGTTTTACGTTATGCAAAGACCGGATGTTCCAAAGCGAGTAAAGGCAACTATTATCGGAGCACTTGCTTACTTTATTGCTCCAATTGATGCGATTCCGGATTTTATAGCCGGAATTGGTTATACGGATGATTTAGGGGCATTAACAGCTGCCCTTTTGCAAGCATCCATGTATGTAAATGAAGATGTAAAAGAAAAAGCACGGATGAAATTAGCGGATTGGTTTGGTTCGGATATAGACACATCGTTTATCGATCAAAAATTAGATCAATAGGTGAGAGCTGCCAGAAGTGGCAGGGCAAACATAAGCGAGGAAGTGTACTATGCCATCAGGAAAAACACATACGAAAATAAACTTACTTTCTCTTCCGATTGTTTTGTTTATGCTTGTTTCGTATGGACTAACAAATTTTGATTTTTTACTCACTTTTGCGATAGGATTTTTAATCGGCACATTTTTCTTAACACCAGATTTAGATATTCATAGTAACGCCTATAATAAATGGGGCTTGCTTCGTATTTTTTGGTATCCGTATCAATGTGTGATGCCGCATCGTTCTTTTTTAACACATACGATTGTAATCGGTGACCTTATTCGTATATTGTATATGCTGCTCGTCTTTTCTCCATTCCTATATATATTAAATAAAACGGTACTAGATGGAAGATTACTCGAGATTGCAAAGGAACATGATGTTGCTTTAACAACATTTGTAATAGGAGTTATTGCTGCGAGTACACTCCATATTATCGCGGATCGATTAAATACACGCCGAAAAAAGCTTATGAGACGAAAGAAAAAAAGAAGAAGAAGGTAGGGCACTTGCGAATTGCGAGTGCTTTTTTCTTTTTTGTACTGAACGTTCATAAGATTTTTAATCAAACGTTTGTTTAAAGTGAAATAAGCTGAGGTGACAGGCTTTTCAGTTGTTAATCAAACGTTTGTTTAAAAGAATGAGGGAGAAATGAAATCGACTTTTTTCCTATATATAGGATTAATTCGAAAGTGCGATTTAACGAAAAAATTAGAAAATTAGATCAAAAAATCTTTTTAAATTAAAAATGATATGGTAAAGTAGAAATACAATCGTTGAAAACGTTTTCTTGAAACGTTTTTTATTTTAGACTTAAAGGTATGATGACCGGATAGTCTACTGATAAGATTATAAAGATTTTAAAACAGGGGATTACAGAAAGGGAGAGGACAATGGGGACATGGACACAAGTTTACGATCCGTTCGGTAACATTTGGATTTCCGCAGCGGTAGCACTTATTCCAATTATCTTTTTTTTCTTGGCGTTAGCAGTGTTTCGTATGAAGGGGTATGTGGCAGGCTTTATTACAGTTGTATTAACAATTTTAGTTGCGCTATTTGCGTATAAAATGCCGTTTACAATGGCGATGGCAGCAACGGGATATGGCTTCCTATATGGGTTATGGCCAATTGCATGGATTATTGTAATGTCGGTATTTTTATATAAAATTTCTGTCAAAACAGGACAGTTTGATGTGATTCGTGCATCGGTACTATCGATTACGAATGATCATCGTTTACTCGTTATTTTAATTGGTTTTTCATTTGGCGCATTTTTGGAAGGGGCAGCTGGGTTTGGTGCACCGGTAGCAATTACGGCAGCGCTTCTTGCTGGTCTTGGCTTAAATCCGTTATATGCAGCTGGACTTTGCTTAATTGCAAATACAGCGCCGGTAGCGTTCGGAGCAATGGGGATTCCAATTACAGTTGCGGGGCAAGTAACGGGTATTGATGCTCATAAAATCGGACAAATGGCAGGGCACCAATTACCGTTCTTATCATTATTTGTTCCATTCTTTATCGTATTTTTAATGGATGGCTTCAAAGGTATAAAACAAACATGGCCTGCATTATTTGTAGCAGGTAGTTCATTTGCAATTACACAGTTTATTACAGCTACGTTCTTAGGGCCAGAACTTCCGGATATTACATCAGCGCTTGTCAGCTTAGTATGTTTAGCATTATTCCTAAAAGTATGGCAACCGAAAGAAATTTATCAATCTAAGCAAGCAAACGACGAAGTGGCAGCGACAACAACGGCTTCATCCATGCCGAAATTAACGGCTGGAAAAGTCGTGAAAGCTTGGTCACCATTTATTATTTTGACAGTTATGGTTGTTATTTGGAGTCAAGGATTCTTCAAAGCATTATTTGCTCCGGGCGGGGCGTTAGAAAGTCTTGTCTTTAAGTTTCAAGTTCCAGGTCTGCACAATTTAGTAATGAAGGCAGAACCGATTGTAAATAAACCAACACCTTATGATGCAGTATTAAAATTTGATGTCTTATCAGCAACAGGAACAGCGATTTTAATCGCATGTATCATTTCAATCTTTATACTTAAAATGAGCGCAAAACAAGCGGTTGAAACATTTAAAGAAACATTACAAGAATTAAAAATGCCAATTCTATCTATCGGTTTCGTATTAGGATTCGCATTCATCGCAAACTATTCTGGTTTATCCTCAACACTCGCGTTAGCATTAGCAGGAACAGGGGGATTATTCCCATTCTTCTCACCATTCCTTGGCTGGATTGGTGTATTCTTAACAGGGTCAGATACATCGGCAAACGCATTATTCTCCAACTTGCAAGCTATTACGGCGCAGCAAGTTGGCGTATCAGAAGTATTACTTGTTGCTGCAAATACAACAGGCGGTGTAACGGGTAAAATGATTTC
Organism: Paenibacillus sp. 102; assembly: GCF_039549175.1. Taxonomy (NCBI): domain Bacteria; kingdom Bacillati; phylum Bacillota; class Bacilli; order Caryophanales; family Paenibacillaceae; genus Paenibacillus; species Paenibacillus sp. 102. The sequence goes on from NZ_JBCGHT010000007.1 coordinate 194,376, forward strand.
TCCGCAATCGATTGCAATTGCATGTGCGGCAGTAGGACTTGCTGGAAAAGAGTCCGATTTATTCCGATTTACAGTAAAGCATAGTTTATTCTTTGTAATCATTGTGGGCATTATGACCTATGTACAAGCCTACTATTTAACGTGGATGATACCGTAAATAAGAAAAAGATGCCCCGCGCGCGCGCGGGCATCTTTTTTTTGAGATATCGGCGATTTTTAAAATATGTAAATACACATTGAAAAGTTGACATAAAACCTAATTTTTCTAGGTGGAGAGAGCGTCTAGTCATGCATAGTAGCGGTCAGACCCTTTCTTAGCTCCATGCCGAGTGAAAACAAACGGAGAAAATGAGTGGAAATCTTTTTTTGTTTTCATAGCCGCAATGTAGATGTCAGCAAATCAAAATGGATATATATCGACCGTTCGACAGAAGATATCGATCAACAGACAAAAAAACAACATATAAAAATTAGAATTCATTCCTTTGCATTTTTCTGATTATCGTGTATGATGAGAAAGTATTGAAAATTAAATCAGTGATAAACTAGGGGTGCCCAGCAAAGCGTGGGCTGAGAGAGAAGCGCAAGAACTTCTTAACCCTTTGGACCTGATCTGGCTCGTACCAGCGTAGGGAAGTTAACGGCTTTACATAATGATGTCTTTATGAGCCAGGTCCTTTGTTTTACTATGGACCTGGCTCTTTTTATTTTGGCATGCGCTGGCCACTAGTTCTCTTCTCGTCCTAAAGCTGAACCGATCACTATGATCGGATGAAGTAAAAATCAAGATAACTGAAATTGCTCGGGGTTGGTTGGAGGTTCTGAGTAAGGGAGATTTCTTGAAATGATAAAGGGGAGGCAACACAAATTATGAAGCAATCTGTTTCAGCTGAGCAAATTGAATTGAAGTCGAGTTTACCAGGGAGTAAGAAAGTCTATGTTGATGGCCCGCGTGATGGTATGAAAGTACCGATGCGTGAGATTGCCCAAAGTGATACAAATGGTGTACCAAACCCACCAATTCGTGTGTATGATACGAGCGGACCTTATACAGATCCTGAGTACAAAGTAGAGTTGGAAAAGGGAATTCCAACACCACGTCACGGTTGGATTGTTAACCGCGGAGATGTAGAAGAGTATGAAGGACGCGAAATGAAACCGGAAGATGATGGTGTGAAAGTCGCATCTAATCATACACCTGTGTTCCCACAAATGGATCGCAAACCACTTCGTGCAAAAGAAGGTGCAAACGTAACGCAAATGCACTATGCGCGCAGGGGCATCATTACATCTGAGATGGAATATGTTGCGATTCGTGAAGGCGTAGAGCCAGAGTTTGTTTGTAAAGAGATTGCTGAAGGCCGCGCAATCCTACCAGCAAATATTAACCATCCAGAGGCAGAACCGATGATTATCGGACGCAATTTCCACGTGAAAGTAAATGCGAATATTGGGAACTCTGCGGTTTCCTCTTCTATCGCGGAAGAAGTTGAGAAGATGACATGGGCAACGCGCTGGGGCGCGGATACAATTATGGATCTATCAACAGGGAAAAACATTCATACAACTCGTGAATGGATCATCCGTAATGCTCCTGTACCAGTTGGAACAGTTCCGATTTATCAAGCGTTAGAAAAAGTAAATGGGATTGCTGAAGATTTAACGTGGGAAGTATACCGTGACACGTTAATTGAACAAGCAGAGCAAGGCGTTGACTACTTTACAATTCATGCTGGCGTACTACTTCGTTACATTCCAATTACAGCAAAACGTACAACAGGTATTGTTTCACGCGGTGGTTCGATTATGGCGCAGTGGTGTCTATTCCATCATAAAGAAAACTTCCTATATACGCACTTTGAAGAGATTTGTGAAATTATGAAACAGTACGATGTTTCCTTCTCTTTAGGAGATGGATTACGTCCAGGGTCGATTGCGGATGCAAATGATGAAGCGCAATTCTCTGAGCTTGAAACACTTGGTGAGTTAACAAAAATTGCTTGGAAGCATGATGTTCAAGTTATGATTGAAGGACCAGGGCATGTACCGATGCATTTAATTAAAGAAAATATGGATAAAGAACTTGATATTTGCCAAGGCGCACCGTTCTATACATTAGGGCCTTTAACAACGGATATTGCACCAGGTTATGATCATATTACATCGGCGATTGGTGCAGCGATGATCGGCTGGTTTGGTACCGCTATGCTTTGCTATGTAACACCGAAAGAGCATTTAGGTTTGCCAAACAAAGATGACGTTCGTGAAGGGGTTATTACGTATAAAATTGCGGCGCATGCGGCTGACCTTGCAAAGGGACATAAAACAGCGCAGCAACGTGATGATGCACTTTCAAAAGCTCGTTTTGAATTCCGTTGGCGCGATCAATTTAACTTATCTTTAGATCCTGAACGCGCAATGGACTTCCACGATGAAACATTACCAGCAGAAGGGGCAAAAACAGCTCATTTCTGTTCAATGTGTGGTCCAAAGTTCTGTAGTATGAGAATTTCACATGATATTCGTGAATATGCGAAAGAAAATGATTTAGAAACAACAGAAGCAATTGAAAAAGGTATGAAAGAGAAATCAGAAGAATTTAAAGAAGCTGGTAGTCATTTATATCAATAATTGAATTTGAGATTTTTCAGGGAGTTTGTCCCCCTTCTAACTTCTTTGTGTTTGGAGTGAGGGAACAAATACCCACAAATAGCGGGAGATATGTACTGCTTCCGAACACCTTGTTACTTGATTGATCACGTGTACCTAACTTAAATATAGAAGAAGCCCCCTTTGCTAAGACGGTAGCAAAGGGGGCTATTATTATTTTTCCTTTAGGAACGTTCGATCCTTTAAGAATAAATTCCAGAAGAAGATAAAGCCTGGAAGTAAAATCGCAATGCCGATTGCATAGAGGATGAGCAACGCATAGAATGTTTCTTTCGTTGTAAAGCTTGTATATACAGTAACATCCGGATAAATGATATACGGTAAATGCGCGACGCCATAAGCGTAGCTTGCAAATGCATACTGTGCAACAACTGCTAAAACAGCAATCCTTGGCCAACCGAGTGCGCTGTATTTTTTATTTGTCCACCAAAGCGAAGAATATCCAATGACAAATAAAATAATAGAGACAGTAAACCATGGAAATTGTTTAATTAAGCCTTGCATGAGCCAATGTGTTTCTGGATCCATCACAACAAGAGCGATGATGGCTGTAACGAGCGTTGCGGGGCCAAGTATGATGGCGTTGCGTCTGTAAAGACGATACGAATCCTCTGATCCTTGTTCTCTCGCAAAGTCAGCTAGAAATAGAGAAGATAAAAACAATTCAGAAGTTAATCCGAATAGCATATAGCAGTATATAACGGGACTGGACAAAAGCTTTCCGTATAGGAGAACTTCTTTTCCGCCAGTAGTTGTAATATAAGCGCCTTCTGTTACAGGTAAAACGGTGATTAATAAAGCTGGAATTAAGAGTCCGGTAACACCTGAAATAAGACGAAGCAGATGTTCATATTTCGGGACAGAATAGGCGAATACCATAAATGTACTACGAATGGCAACGAGCACTAAAATTAACATAACTGGTACGAACATAACTGTTGCAAGGGTGAAGGCCGCTTTTGGAAAGAAACCGAGAAAAGCGACAACAACAAAGACAAGAAATGTATTTGTTACTTCCCAAGTTGGTGATAAGTACCGATTGGCAAGCTTAGCAGCAAGTGTTGGATGTTTCGCATACGCCATGCCCCAAAAGCCGGCCCCGAAATCAATGGACCCTAAAATGCTATAAACGAAAATAAGAGCCCATAAAATGATAATCGCAATACTTGCCTCATGCACGAGAATCTCCTCCTTGTGGCCCTAGATCATTTTTCAAGGGATGTCTTTTAAAGAACGTCCGTAGTACGAAAATTGTTAAAACACCAAGACCGATATACAAAACGATAAATAAAACGAATAAAGGTCCAACAAAGTCAGCGCGTGTTGCGGCATCAACTGTACGTTGCATGCCATAAATTGTCCAAGGCTGACGTCCACTACAACTGAAAATCCAACCGAATTCAATACCGAGCATCATAATCGGTCCGCATGCAGCAGTTGCCCATAGTAGCCACTTCGGTAACTTTTCTCCTTTTTTTCGATAGATAAAGTACCAATATAAAAGGGCAATTGTTGCGACAGCGAATGTGAATGCAGCCGTACCTACCATTAAGTTAAACAATGTATGTGTATAAAATGGTGGCCACGTTTCCCTTGGGAATTCGTTGAGTCCTTTTACAACGGTATTAGGATCTAAACCAACGAGTAAACTAAGCATGTTTGGAATTTCAAGTGCATAGTTTAACTCAAGAGTTGCAGGGTCAACGACTCCGCCAATGGATAAGGGAGCGTGTGATGTCGTATCGAATAATGCTTCTGCTGATGCTAATTTTTCTGGAGAATGTTCGTGCAAGGCAATAGCTGATTCATGTCCAGAAAGCCACATAATTGCTCCGCTAATAAACGTGACGACAAGACCTAAAAATAGTCCTTTTTTATGATAAGCAATCTCTCGTGCGCTCACATTTCGTTTTAATAATTTGAATCCAGCAATAGAAGCAATGACGGCCGCTCCTGTTGCATAAGCAGTAATGACAACGTGGAAAGAGCTTGTGAAAAAGCTTGGATTAAAGAATGCTTTCCAAGGGTCAACGTTAAAAACAGAGCCATCAGGATTCATAGAAAAGCCTGCTGGTGTATTCATCCATGTATTTGCTGAGGTAATTAACACGGCGGATGCAGTAGCACCAAGCATGACAAAAAAAAGTGAGATTAATCTCATGAATGGTGGTAATTTATCTGCCGCATAGACGTAAATGGACATAAATAAAGCTTCTAAGAAGAAGGCAAAAATCTCAATCTGGAATGGAACAGAAATCACTTGACCAACAATTTTGGCGAACCCGGGCCAAAGAAGTGAAATTTGTACACCGACGATTGTTCCAGTAGGAATTGCTACACCAAGAAGGATGGCAAAAGCCTTTGTCCACCTTTTTGCCATAACAGCGTAATCTGAATCCTTCTTCCAGTGAAATAATACTTCGCTTATAAAAATCATTAAAGATAGTCCGATTCCAAGGGTTGCAAAAATAATATGGAATGCTAGTGATGACCCAAAGAAAGCCCGTGACAATGTAACAGTATCCATAACTCTACTCCTCTTCATTTTTGCCATTATTTTCTGATTGGACTGGAAAATTTATTCAAAAAGATACCAAAAATATATATGTATTTTAAAAAGTGAGTATGATATTATAATTTTGAAATCTTCAGAAAAAACATTTCATTTGTGTTTTAGAATAAAATCTTTTATAATTCTTATGCGAACGTTAGTTCTGTCTGGTGGATTCATTTGTAGAAGGCCAAGCCGGAAGTTCACGTGAAACGGAGGGGGATGTTTGTATGTATCCTGAAGTCATTAGAAAAATGGCGTTTTCGAAAGAGCATAAAGATTTGTTATTAAAGTTATACAATAAAGAAATTACACGGCGTGAGTATGATCACCTTGTGCAATCACTGTATCGCCCTACGAAAGAGGCTAATTAGTGTGTGTGAAGGATAGAGAGTGAGGGACAATCTAAAGGATTGTCTTTTTAATGTTTCTGTATGTTCTAATAAGATTACGGTTAGTCTTATTATAGAGGTGAGAAATTGTGCGGAAACGTTTGTATATATGGATTGCGTTTACTTTATTTATCGTGTTAGGTGGAATTGTTTTTTGGACTGCACTACAAGGAAACCGGACAGAATATTTTATTATGAGACATATGATGAACGAGAATGAGACGCTTGCAACATATCGAATAGCTGATTCAAAGGTAGGAACGAACGAGGCAACTGGCCGTGAAGCATTATCAGAATCAGCAGGGCTATGGCTACAATATACGCTTGATATGGACAAGCAATCATTGTTTGATGAACAAGTAAAGGTTATTCAAAATTATTTTATCCATCCAGATCATATTGTTTTGTGGAAGGTTTCGGAAACAGGGGAAAGACAGGCGGCTACGAATGCTCTTATTGATGACCTTCGTATTATCGAACAGCTATATCGTGCCTATGATATGTATAAAGAAGAGCGGTATAAACATTTTGCAGATCAAGTGAGTGATGCTGTACTTCGTTATAATAAGAAAGGAAAAGACTATGTTGATTATTATGACGCAGATAAGGGGATGCAAAACAACATATTAACGACATCTTACATAAATCCAAGTGCATTCTCTTATATGAAAAAGTACGGGAAAATTTCAGAAGCCCAGTATCAAGGAGTGATTCAATTTTTAGCGGACTATCCAAGAAAGGGCTGGGCATTTCCGAAAGAATATAAAGAAGATGGCACGTTCACATATGAAAAACAGGTGAATTTAATTGATCAATCGTATGTTGCCTATCATCGTAGTTTGGGAGGAATTTCCTCTGAAGCATATTTAGATTTTATAAAAAAGGCATTCCGTAACGATGGAAAGCTATACGGTCGGTATGATTTAGAAACAGGAAAACCAGTGGTAGATTTTGAATCACCAGCAGCATATGGCCTGACAATTCTATATGTGTTACAAACTGGAGATATAAAGTTTGCTAAGGAATTGTACGAGCGCATGAGTGAATTTCGGAATGACAATGTATTCAGCAGATTTTATGGCGGATATGTAACTGGGAAAGAGGATAACACACATATTTTTGATAATGTGTTGCCGCTGTTAGCTGAGACGGAATTGAAAATGGATAAGCAATAAAAATATAGCGGAAAGATTAGAGTCGTTACGTTTGAAAAAAGTGGCCATTCCAAAAGTATTGCTTTTGGAATGGCCACTTTTCTTATACAAGAAAAGGTTTTATTACCATTATGTTTAAAGGTGTTAAGTCGAAACAAAAGCACCAACTTATACAAAAGCTTCTTATCAAAAAGTAAGAGAGTTAATTGAAGTAACGATTGATGAGCAACATAAGGAAGTTAAATTAGAAGTAGGAAACAAAAAGAGCAGCTGGGTACTTTCTGTGACAGCTGGTATGGGTACAATTTTCTTCACCGTAGTAATGGCTGGGGCAGCATTTGTGTTCTTCAGAAAGAAACCAGCAAAAAACTAAGGTTATAGAGAAATATAGTGATATAATGTGAGAAGAGGAAGAGCAAATGCTTCCTCTTTTCGACATTTTGCAGACTTAAAGGGGCATATTATGAAGCGTAATATCATTTTTGGATGTATTTTTTTAGTAGGCCTTAGTATTTTTTTATACCCAACTGTAAGTAATTGGTTAGCGACAAGAGCGCATTATTCTGAAGTTAGCACGTATGATAAGAAAGTAATGGCGCTTCAGAGGGAAGAGATTGAACGCCGAGAAAGAGAAGCGAAGGAATATAATGAAAAGATTCAAAAAGAGAATCAAGCTTTTACAGATCCGTTTAGTGAAAATAAAAATGATGATTCGAAATCATATGTAGATGTTTTAAATTTAGGAGAAGTAATGGGGTATGTTGAGATACCTAAAATTGATGTAAAACTCCCGATTTATCATGGAACCTCTGAAGCGGTTTTAAGCCGCGGGGTAGGTCATATAGAGAAGTCATCTTTACCGGTAGGGGGAGAAAGCACTCATACGATTTTGACTGGTCATCGGGGATTACCTTCTGCAGTATTATTTACTGATTTAGATAAGTTAGTGGAATCTGATATTTTTTATATTCATTCACTGGATAAAGTTCTCGCTTATAAAGTCGACCAAATTAAAGTTGTGCTGCCAAATGAAATTGATGATTTAGCAGTTGTGAAAGATCAAGATTATGCTACATTAATTACATGTACGCCGTATGGGGTGAACACACACATCCATCAACTTAAGGTATATTTTCATACAAAATGCGGTCTTTTCATATAGTTTATTATTATCTTTTATAGATTTTATAAAAGTGGGCATATCAAATAAACCCTGACGGGTTTCAATTTTTT
>NZ_JBCGHT010000008.1:0-174129 GCF_039549175.1 Paenibacillus sp. 102
AATATATTCATTACTATAATCATGATCGTATTAAAATAAAACTAAAAGGAATGAGTCCTGTACAATACAGAACTCATTTCTCGCAAGCTGCTTAAAAATATGTGTCTAACTTTTTGGGTTCACTTCATTATAGATGCTCTTTTTCATTAATACGTAAATGTGATTGTTGCTAATGAATAACCTGCCATCACGCTGTACGGCGCAACTTGATATGAAACTCGCTTCGCCCCTATTGGCCAAGAAAGTTCATTTAATACTTTTTTAGTATCTTGCATCGTTCCATCCATCGACTGTTTATAGCGCATTTCTACTTTTGTAGGCTTTGCGGTAAATTGCTTCTGCACTTTCACTTTAAATTCATTATAATTTTCAGCTCCGTATTGCGAGGACAAATAAATTAAGTTCGTATCCTTTAGCATTTTTTTGTATACTACTGCTTTAGGAGTGCCTGTTTTTATTTTATTTGTTAATTCGTTATAGTAATTAGCTGATGCTTTTGGATACTTACTTCGATCCCATTCATGATCCTTTCCTAACTGCTCGTCAGACATATTATAATATGAATACGTAACACGCCCTGCTTTATCTGGAACTGGATCATCGAATGTGGTATCCATATGATACCACTTATTCTCGATCTTCACTAAGTTCCATGCATGTGCCTGCCCATTCCCTTTCCCTGTTACAATATGCGATTGAATACCCGCTTCTTGTAATAATTGATAGGTTAATAATGTATATCCTTGGCAAACAGCTGAACGATTTACTAACGCTTCATATGCCGTATAAGCCTTATAAGACGTATCATATGAAACATGTTTCACAACGTAATCATGTATAGCTTTCACCTTTTCATGCTCATCCATACCAGGCTTCAAGGCAGAATTTATAATTGACTTAACTTGTTTTTTCACATATTGGGTTTGTTCTTTTGATTCACGATATGTAATTTTTAATGTAAATGTATAATTTCCTGGTATCCCTCGTATGGAATACTTTGTGCCCGCTACATTATATTTTAAGTATTCATCTTTATCTACTATCTTCGTATACTCTTTATAGAGCGTATCCAATACTTCCCTGCCATTTTTAGTTTTTGCTTTATACGTAATTGTAATATTTTCTTTGCGATTATCCACATGTTTTTTTAATTCTTTGCGGAAACCTTCTAACAGTTTAGCATCTGTTTGCGCAACAGCAACTTTTGAGTTTGTAGCCGCATAAGATACCGCTGGAACTTGTAAACCCCCAATCAGAAACGTTGAACATAGTGCAACAGTTGTTATATATTTGTTTTGTCTTTTCATCCCATCTAGTCACATCCTTCTATTTAAAATCATATGAAAGAAATGTCCATATATCTTTAAAGTATACAATACTTTTTCAAAAAGAAAATATGAGATCCTACATATTTATTAATTGCTATTTTACTATTATTAAAGGAAATTTCGATAATATTTCAGAAAATATAAAAAAACCAGTAGTTCTTCCATTAGAAGTAACTACTGATTTTATTCTAACAAGTCTGTAATAAAACACATGTATTTTCAAACCGATGATGTTTCAAATCATCATTATCAATACAGAAATATAACATTCCTAAATCTCCCCACATCATATTACAGTTTTGATAATCAGAATCGACTTGGAATAAGAGTGTTATATCGTTAACATTCGCACCAATGCATTCTCCAGCTTCTTGAAACACATCTTCTTGAACAGAGAAAGGTTCACCCAATAACTGATGGTTATCATAATGATCTGGGATTAATTCCTCAAGTAACTGCAGAAAACGATCCGAATCTTCTTCGTCTTCAATAAAGAGCTCTGGTAACTTATATGTGAGTTCAAATGAAATTTCACATTGTGTAAATTTCGCTAGATTTTCATCCATTCTTTGTAATTGTTCAATTGAAACATCACAATAAAGAACACATCCAGCCTCATGGTGATTTATCTCTTCTTCAAAACAATTGCCATAATAAAAGAAATATAACATCCCCTTGTCAGGAAAATTGTGATTCATACCTATACCTTGTAAATCAGTTAAATTAAATTGTGCAATAAAATCTAATGGATTCCCTTCATAGGTTGGATATTCGAATGAAACCGGCACATCAGGAACTCCGCCCATTTTAGAGCTACCAATTGAAAGTGTATCCATCTGCTTAGGAACCACTTTTATACAAGGAAATATAGTATCTATTAGTTCCTGTTTTAAATGTGTCAACCCATATTTATCAATTAACGACTCAATTTTTTTTTTCATAAATTCTCCTTACATCATGTACTTATTCGTATCTTAGCACAAATATTGTACAACATTTATCATGAAAAATGAAAACAAATAAATCAAAAACGGGCTTATCCCTAGGACGCGAACAAGTTTAAAACAGCATAGTATACATTGTTCCTACAAACAAGATTTTTCATCATTCCTTCTAACAGATCTCACATTGTTCATTCTGCTTCATTCCAACTTTTATTATAAGGAGGCATTCCACATGGGTTACGGATACGGTTGTGGTGGTTATGGCGGCGGTGGTTGCGGTCACGGTGGCTTCGCTTTATTAATCGTTTTATTTATCCTTCTAATCATCATTGGTGCTAGCTGCTGGGGCGGCTTCATCGGTTGCTAAGTAAACTTGAACAACTATTGTAAAAAAGCACGTGAATGACGTGCTTTTTACTACATAACAAATCCAATCTTTGAAAGGAATATTCTTATGAAAATTGATGGAGTTTTTGAAGGCGGCGGTGTTCGTGGAATTGCACATGTTGGGGCAATTTGTGCCTTAGAAAAACAAGGCTATAAATGGGAACGTGTAGCCGGTACATCAGCCGGTGCTATCATTGCAGCTCTTCTAGCAGCCGGTTACTCATGTACAGAACTAAAGGGCATTATAAATAACATTGATTACCATCAATTCATAAAAAAAACTTTACTTGATAAAATTCCTTTTATAGGAAAAGGTTTAAGCGCTTGGACAAAATTAGGGATTTATTCAAACGACTTTTTAGAAACATGGTTAGAAGATATCCTACACAAAAAAGGCATCCATCATTTTGGTGACTTATCTAATCCACAAAATTTAAAAATTATCGCCTCAGATATTAGCAATGGAAAAATGGTCATTTTCCCCGACGATTTACCGAAATATGGATTTAAAAGTCACAATTTCTCTATTGCAAAAGCAGTCAAAATGAGCAGTACCATTCCGTTCTATTTTGAACCAATAAAATGGAAAACACCTAAATGGAAACAACCCTGCTATATGGTTGATGGAGGTATTCTAAGCAATTATCCAATATGGATTTTTGATTCACCCGCTATCCCGCACTGGCCTACTTTTGGCTTTCATTTTGTAAGAGATGAGATCCAAGCAGAACCTGTCCCTTACACAGAGCCTATTTCTATGTTCAAAGGTTTATTTAAAACAATGATGCAAGCACATGATTTACGTCATCTAGATAAAGAAACAAAAGCACGCACCATTACAATTCCAACTGGAACAATTACAAGCACAAAATTTCAATTAACTACCGCTGAGAAAGAATGGCTTTATGAGTCTGGTTTTCATGCTGCTGAAAAGTTTTTACAGTCTTGGAACTTCAAAAGATATGTTAATCAATATCGGAACGGAAATCAAGTTCGAAAAACATATCAACAAAGTCAAAATCTAGATGCATAGCGCTCTGCAAATTTAATAATTTCTTCGCTTACTCATTTTCATTTTGTACATTTTAAATAAAAAAAGTGAACTTAAGGTTCACTCTTTTTTACATATTTACGGCGTAAAGCTTATCATCCACCCTAACATATATCCTAATATAGCAAACAATAACATAAAGATAAATAAACTAGATGCCCACAATGCATATTTTCGACTTTTTCTTTTTGTAATCATACCTATGACTGAACACAACAATCCAGCTCCAACTATTTGCAGAAAACCTTCGCCTAAAAATGTTTCTTGAATAAGCAATGTAATGTTCAAATACAATAATGCTAAAAAGGCAATGATTAATGAAATAATCCCCATCCACGTTTCTTGTTTAAAAATATGACTCTTTCTTTTCTTTAAGAATGCCAATTCCATAGTCTTGCTTCACCTACTTTCACTCTTCTAACTTTTTCATGAGTCATTAACTTTTCAACTTCTACTTTAGGGCCAGTTACGACTGCTCCATATGTTTTGATCCCGTTTTTTTCAAGGAAAGAAACACGCTTTGACAACTCCAATGTTTTTGCTCTAGATAGTTTCGTCGCCAAATTTTCATGCTTCCGTAATGACTTTAACACACCAATAAATTGTTTCTCATGAGGTGTTTCACTTGAAAATGGACTACCTAGGCTTGAAATCACATCTGCGGGAAAACCAATCGGTGCGACATACACACCCTCATCATTCTTTTGCTTCTCCTCTAATCCTGTATTTACGGCATACCAAACAATGTCTATATTAGGGAACATTCGCTCTGCCTCTTGTATACTTAATAATTCTCTAAAAGATACATACACCTCTACAACAGATTCCTGCGGAAGGCCTTTTAATATCTGTGCCTCTTCGCTGCTATTATAAGACACGTTATAATTATTAGGATGAGATAACACTTCGTTATCTATATATGGGATTTCTAGGATTTTTTCATCTATTGTATACTCACGGCTTACTTTTGTTGCTGTACTTAATAGATAATGCGTCTTTTCTTCCCCAATTCTAATATCTTTCTTCCCGACCCTTTTATACAAATCAAAATGCAATTGCAAACTAAGTGGTAACAATGTTTGCTTCATATCTCTTTCTTTCATAAATACATTTGGCTCCGTTATACTTAATGTTTGTTTTACTACATTTCGTAGCTCCATTGCGTTTGTTGGCGCCAATGCATAATATGCTAATGTGGATACGTATAAAATAGGCTGAATAATTAATAAAAAAGTAAGCACAATTAGAACATTGGTAAGCCGCGCTCGATTTCTTCCTTTTTTCAATACTTGTTCCTGCTTCCCATCAGAAAGAGAAGCTGGTTTTTGCTGAAGAGCTTCTTGCAACAAATCTTTATAACCTTCTTGTTCACAATGAGGTTTATCATTTGTCATCTTGACTCTTTTCCTCCTTTAACAATTGTTGTAATCTCTTTCTCCCTCGAAATATGTGACTTCTATATGTGTTTAACTTTAAATCTAATACAGAAGCACCCTCTTCGTACGTTAATTGATGTACATCACATAATAAAATAGCTTGCGCCTCCATTATAGGAAATGTATGAATAATCTGAATTAATTTTTCATAGCTATTTTTTGCAACTACATATTCTTCTGTAGACTCACTTGCTTGTATTGCTTCTAATTCCTCCGTTCCTACAAAAGCTATTTTTTTCTCTTTCCTCACAAAATCAATAAACGTATGATATGCCACTTTAAATAGCCAGGATTTTACCTGTTGGTTTTCATAATCTTCTAGATAAAGATACGCCCGATAAAAAGTCTCCTGTACTAAGTCCTCTGCTACATGATGGCTACGAGAGAGGGAAAATAAATACCGATACACATCGTTTATATAAACCTTATATATTTCCTCAATTTCCATCCCCCTCCTCCTTTCATATATAACACGAGTGAACGCGCTAAAAAGTTGCATCATTTTTCCTTTTTTATATTTTTTTCGGTCATTAAGAAAGTATCAATAATCATTTATTTTAATAATAAGTTTTAATTATAAATAAAATTCAAGATATTACGACTAACTTTAAACCTCTTAAAAAAGCTACCAAAATGGTAGCTTTTTTAAGGATACTGTAACCCCACCGCTTCTTCGGCAGTAACAACAACATAGCGGTCTCCTGTCCTTAACCCTAGTAATTCAGCTTTTTCAATCGCTTCTTGTCTCGTTTCTGCATAGGCAGCTAAATACTTGATTCCATCAATAACCTGACAAATGACATATTGTTTCATTTTTCTTTCCCCTTTTTCAGTTACTAGCATTTATGATATCATTTTTTACTTTTAAGAAAATATGATTATTATACCGAAAGATTTTTTACCAATCTTGCAACCTTTTCAATCCCTTTCTCTATATCATGCATTGAGGCATATGAATAAGAAAGACGTAAATATTGGCTAGCATTTCTATCATACACATTTCCAGGGTTAAGCAGAATTTTTTCATGTAATGCTTTTTCAAACAATTCCCGCATCGAAATGTTTGGTTTAATATGTAGCCAAATATAAAATCCACCAGTTGGTATTTGCCAAGTTGCCACATCTCCGCAGTATTTCTCTAACATTTCAAGCATATAGTCTCTCCGTTTTTTCAACTCAATTCGTATTTGCTGTATATGTTTCTCATATAACTCACTTGCAAACCATTCTGCAGCAGCTCGTTGTGATAACGAACTCGAGCCGTAATCCATTTGCATCTTTATATCTGCCAATCTTTTAATGACTGGTTCTGGTCCAACAACCCAGCCAATTCTTAAACCAGGACTAATCACTTTTGACATACTTCCAATATGTAATACAATCCCATTTGTATCATATGCCTTCAATGGTTTAGGCGAAGGCGAATCAAGCCATAAATCTTGATACACAGCATCTTCAATTATAGGTAATCCAATTTCATTACATACTTTTATAACTTCTTGCCTTCTTTGTTCATTCATGACAAGACTTGTTGGATTATGAAAAGACGGGATGGTATATAAAATAGAACCATTGAATTGTCTTTTATATTTTGAAATAAGTGATGGTTGAATCCCATGTTCATCCATTGGAATACCGAACAAACGCATTCCTGCAGACTGAAAAACATTGAGCGAGTATAAATATGATGGTTTTTCAAGTAAAATGGACGAGCCTTTGCGTAGAAGTCCCATCGAAATAAGCTGCAGTGCTTGAATTGCTCCCGAAACAATTAATATAGATGCTGGCGATGCAAGAATATCATACTTTTGCAAATAATTTGCTATTTGCTCCCTTAATTTGAAGTCTCCTCTTGGTTCCTCGTATCCTAAAGGGATTTCCCTATGAGAAAGTTCCTTTAAGATTTGCTTCATTTTTTTCTCAGGTAAAAGCTCTGGTGAAAGTTCACCAGTACCTAGTCGGATGATATTGGGGTAAAATTCGGCTTGATTAATTTCTTGAATGGTCGGGAGATTCGGATAATAAATACCTGTTTCTACATAGGAATTCCAGTTTGGAGGAGGCGCTAAAGTCGATACACTCCCTATATCGTTTCTCACAATTGTTCCCCTTCTACCCTCTCCCTCAATTAATCCTTGCGCTGTTAATTCATCTAGCGCCATTACCATTGTACTTCGATTCACTTCAAATGCTTGAGAGAAAGCTCGCTGCGACGGTAATTTTGTACCAATCGTCCATTCTCCATTTATAATTTTCTCTTTTATATACTCCTCAATTTGTTTATATAAGGGAACCGGAGAGGATCCATTTGGCTTCCAGTCAAATCGCTCCATATTATCACTCCACTTTTTTGGTTGGTTTGTTATCCAACCATATGGATGGATACAATTTTGATTTTCTTTTATACAATATACACTATCATATTTCAGCTATTTATATAGGAGGGAATGAAATGACTGAAGTAATCCTTCACGGAATGATTCTTGCATTTGGACTCATTATTCCATTAGGTGTACAAAATGTCTTTGTCTTTAATCAAGGTGCTAGTCAGCCAAATATTTTGCGAGCTATACCAGTTGTTCTAACTGCATCGATCTGCGATACAATTTTAATTTTGATTGCAGTACAAGGTGTATCACTTATGCTTCTGACTTTTTCATGGTTAACAACCACACTTTATGTGATTGGATTTTTCTTTCTCATTTATATGGGATGGATAATTTGGAAAAGTGAGTCTAAAAAAGAAACGATTGAAACAAAAACAATGACTATCAAAAAGCAAATTATCTTTGCCGCCTCTGTTTCCTTATTGAATCCACATGCAATTCTAGATACGATTGGCGTCATTGGCACAAACTCGATTCAATATGCAGGCAACGAAAAATGGGCTTTTACTTTCACAACAATTGCGATTTCTTGGGTCTGGTTTATTAGCTTAGCCTTTGCAGGCCGAATACTTGGAAAAGTTGATTCATCAGGAAAGGCAATTACAATTCTAAATAAAATTTCAGGGGTTATTATTTGGGGAGTTGCTCTTTATATGTTGAAACAAGTTATTTTTTAGAAAAAAGCATAACGTTTCAGTATATTTATAGATAATTGTTAAACAATAATTGAAGTTGTATTTTATTTTTACTGTTCACAAAAGGGGCCACTACTTATACGGAGTATAGCAAAAATTATAAATTTATCCCTATGACATCTATCAAAAGTAGATTAGGAATAGATGTCACTCCTGATATTTACTGTTTACCTATTCAAATTGTTAATGTTTGTTTAATTGGAAATCCACAAGAAGCAAACGAATGTGTACTCATTGATACAGGTATGCCTAAATCTGCGGATTAAATTATTTCTGCATTAACCAATTGATTTGGCCCAGATGTTCAAGTAAAGGCAATTATTTTAACACACGGAAATTTTGAACATATCCGTGCTGTCATTGAACTCATAAAAAAATGGGATGTCAATGTTTATACACACGAACTAGAGCTTCTTTATCTAACTGGTAAAATGAGATACCAAAAAATCCATTTGTAATCATTTGCAGATAGATTTTTTGGTATCTCTTATAAAATTTTAAGTTAAGATGTAGGTTCCGGAACTGAATGTAAAGGTTCATTATTCTTTTTAGGTTTAATCCATATAATTGTAATAATTGCTCCAGCAATTGCAAATATGCAGGTTAAGTAAAACACTTCATGATCTGTCCCCTTCATAAAGTAAGAATAGAGAGGTGGTCCTGCCGCTACACCGATAAAACGCATCGAACTATAGAAAGAAGTAACCGTCCCTCTCTGTTCCTTTTCAATCCCTTGTGTAATAAGTGCATCTAAACACGGTAACGCTATACCGATTCCTATTCCCATAATTACCAAACAAAAAAGTAACAAGTAAATACCTTTCAAAAATAATGGCAAAATGACCGAAACAGCAGCTAGTGTAAAACCAATGTATATACACTTTTTCATCACAACTTGATTATCCCCTATTTTCTTTCCTGCCATATACGAGCCTATTGATAGTACAAGTAAGGGAATTGCAAGTATACACCCTTTCCATATTCCATGAATGTTGTATTTTGATTCTAATATGGTGGACAAATAAAAAAGAATTCCAAATAAAATAAGCATTATAATAGCACCCAATATAAAAATTGCGACTAACCATCTCCCCTTTTCTCGGAAAGTCAAACCAATTGATTGGATGAATTCTTTGAAAGGCGGCGCTTCTTTTTCTTGTTTCTTTGCTTTTACTAACAGTAGTAATAAGACGATAGCAACAGCACATAAAACTGGGATGGCCCAAAACGGCAAAAACCATACAACTGCTGCAAGTGCAGATCCCAATATTGGACTAAGAACCTTTCCAAATGTGTTTGATGTTTCAATAATTCCTAAGCCAGTACTTACTTGCTTTTCATCTTTATATAAATCACCGACACATGGAATGACGACTGGCATTGCTCCAGCAGCACCTATTCCTTGAATTGCTCTTCCAATAAGAATCCATACATACGGATTTTCTACTTTCCATGATACCCATCCTGTTATGGCGCCTCCAATAGCTGCAATTAATAAACTTGGAACCATGACCATTTTACGTCCCCACCGGTCTGATAAATAACCAGCAATAGGAATTAATAAAATCGCTAAAATAGAATATATCGTAATAATCATAGATGCTTGAAAAGAAGAAATATGCAGTTTCTTTTCGATTGTTGGAAGGATTGGAATGAGCATTGAATTTCCTAATGTCATAACAAGTGGAACAGATGCAAGTGCAAGTAAACAACAGTTTTCTTTTTTTAACATGTTGATTTCGAAACCTCTCATCATTTATTTCTTTCCATGTAGTAGCCCTGATAAAATTCGATTGTAAATTTCATCAGGGCTACTATATTTCATCTGCTTTTTAACTTATATAACAAAAGAAATTGGAGTATAACATAGCATTACTTCTATTTTTTCAATCCTTACAACAGTATATCCATGCTATTAAATGGAAAATTTATTTTCACTTTCGAAAAACACTACAAAAAAAGAAAGGAAGAGTTCTTCCCTTCTTTATACAGCTTTACATTAACGAGTATACCCGCCACCAAGCTGTTGTTCTGCCATAGCAACAAGACGTTTTGTGATTTCACCACCAACAGAACCATTTGCACGAGAAGAAGTGTCAGCACCAAGTTGCACACCAAACTCTTGCGCGATTTCATATTTCATTTGATCAAGAGCTGCTTGTGCTCCGTTCGATACTAACTGATTAGAATTACGATTTCTAGCCATTTCCGTTCACCTCCTTTACATATTAAAATGTATAAATTTCAAAATAAAATACATGGTAAATTATGGTTTTCAATTAACTGAGACTATTTTTAAGTAACTTACACTTTGAATTCATGAAAAAAGAGTCTCAAAAAATGAGACTCTTTTTATGTCCGCTCTAATATTATCATTGTTCAAAAACGAAAATATTGCATTTCATTACACTAACAGTCGAAACTGCTTTATTTTATGGAGTCAATACTTTCAGTTGTTTTCTTCTCAACTGAATGATTTCTTCTCGTAATACCTCTTTTGCATCATATCCAAACCATTCTAGTGAAGCAAAATGTTCCGTACCTTGAATTTCTCTAATGATCTCTTCGTAGTTCACAACACCTTCAAATAACGGAACCATTCCTTTTCGACTACCAGCTGAAGCGTATACATTATTCGGCTCAAAGACATCTAAATGAGCAGCTGCAGATATATTTTTCATATGGTAATGCTGTACCCACGGCTTTAATTGACGATAACTGTCTACTGGATCCGCACCAGATTCCCACATATGGAGAAAGTCAAGATTAATTTTTAAATATGGATGATTCACTTCTTCTAATAATTTTAGAGTTGAATCTAAACAATCTGTTAATGTATTCGGATGTGTTTCTAATAGCACATACATATTGTGACGTGCAAACAAATCACAAATCATGCGAATTCGTTTTACATATTCCTGACGTTCTTCTTTTGTAAAGCTATCGCTTCGTTTTTGTCCAGCAAACGTACGAATCTTATCTGTATTACACCAATTCGCTAGCGATGCTAATTGCTCTGATTTTTCTATTGTTTTCTCAAAATCTGCTGACAATGAAATATCTAAATAATCACTTATCATCGTAATTTCCAAATTTTTATTTTCCAAAAAATCTAGTTGCTCTTCTGTCACTTTACGCTCTTGTGCATATAAATTTTGTGCATGAATCCCCCACAATTCAATCCCTTTAAATCTGTTCTCATATGCAAATTGAACAATATCAGTAAATGAAATTAGCTGATGGCGAAACGAAATCGTACATAACGAATACTTCATAAATTCAAACCCCTTTATCTCAAATTCAATGATGATTGTTTATAAAGTGACAGACTGATTTATTCTTATGTTTTTCCATGCTACAAACTGTCTCTCTAACTCCTGCTTAATCGCAAATTCAATTTCATTCATTTCATTTAATTTTTCAACAATTGATGATAACATCTCTTTATTTTTTGTCATTGCCATTTTTATTACTTTATATTGTACATTTGTAAATCCTTGTACGATATCTTCTACTCGGTCACACCAATAATCAAATTCTGTTTCAGAGTATTGTAATGTTTCACGAAAATATGCAAATGCATGTTCATAACTATATTTACGGATGGCCAATACAGGTATTTGCTTCACTGCTGGTATTAGTTTAGAAAGTTCTGTTCCACCTTCACCATTTACCATTCTTATGACCAAGTCTTTTAATTTCATCGTTAATTCATTGTAATCTCTTTTGAATGTCTCAACAAAATAACTTTCTACCGCTTCCTGAGAGGGTTCTCGAACAGCCTGTACATCAATGAAATATCCGCCACCGAACGGATTATTTTCAATGGAATGAATCACTTTATCCTTTGCCATATTTCCCTCCCAGCGAAAATCCGGATCCAGCATAAACCATTCATCTTCTTGATTTGTTTTTGATATCATTAAGTAATGCGGGAATGGTTTTTGATGGAATTTATTTTCCCTCTCTGGCAATAATGACATATCTACCATTACAATGACATATCGATTTTCTGGCTTTGTTTCTACTAACTCTAAAAAGGTCTCTACATTCGTTTGTTTCTCTTTTGAATGATCGTACCATTCGTTTACTTTTATTCCGTATAGTTTTTCATACCAATGTAAGTAACTGTCATGGCTAATATTTTCAGAATGATAAGAAATGACCTCTTCCTCTGTTATATCAAAATCCCCATCCCATAAACCAAAGTAAAAAGGTCGAAAATCTATATCACTACGTCTTTTAATAATTTCACAAAAACAACTCACTAAACAGTGCACTTTAATTGAAGTCATTTTCTCACCCGTTTTCTAAAATATTAGTTATTCGCATCCATTTGTAACGGTTGTAACTCTTCCATAAATTCCAGTAAGGAACCTATAGTAGAAAAAGCTTTCGGATCCACTTCATCCTCAGGAACACATAATTGTAAATCCATTTCGATATAAACAATAAGCTGAAGCATCATGACCGAATCAATATATAAATCTTGGTTTAAACGCATTGTATCTTCTAAATAAGTAACATTTTTTAATTCCATTTTTTCTATCATAATTTTTAGTAAAGCCGCCTTTAACATTTTACGATTCATGTTGTCATTTCCTCCATTTCTAATAGTTTACGACTCACTTTCCCAGTTGCATTTTTAGGAATTTCCGTTACATTTTCAATTTCATGCGGAACTTTATAGGACGGTAAATGCTGTATACACCATTCTCGTATTTGAACAGGCTCAATACTAGAAATCACTTTTGCTTTTACAATTTCACCCATTACAGGGTGTTTTCCGCGATACACAATGGCCTCCTGAATACCATCTAAACGGAGCATTGTTTCCTCTACTTCTATTGGGAACACTTTCAAGCCAGACACGTTAATTACATCATCCATACGCCCAACAAAATGTAGCCCACGTTCTGATCTATATCCTAAATCTTTTGTGTCAATCACTTTCTCTCCAATTGTTACTACTATTTCTTCAGGCTGGTTTTGATCACCACTAATACGAATAGACGCATGAGGAAGTGGTTCTCCTAAATCTAGATGTGTGTTCATATTGTGACAAATACTAATGCAACCTGCTTCCGAGCATCCGTACTGCTGCATCATATACTTTGTCATCCCTTTAAGTTTATAAAACAATGATTCTGGTAACGGTGAACCTGATGTCATCACTTTATGAAACTGAAAAGTCCCTTGTGGAAAACTTCCCATAATATGTAGCATAAGTGGTACCGCATATACGATATGTTTCGGTGTATTACGAATGATATTTAATGCAAATTTCGGGTTTTTATTTGTAATAACAATTGGCTTACTGCCTCGCATTATTGCAGATAACGTTCCACAAATTAATCCATATGAATGGGAAACAGGAGCCAATACAATCGGTACTTCATCAATTTCGCACTGCAAGGCTTGATTATAAGCGTCAATTTCTCTTTCAATTTCTTTCCATGATCTTTCAATTAGTTTCGGTTCACCAGTTGTTCCTGAGCTATATTGCAGTAAGGATGGTTCTTTTTTTATTTGGTGCTCACTATTTAGTGTTATGAATTGCTTAAAATCTCCATATAAAAGCCCAAAACATTCGGCACGTTTTGCCATTTCAGCAGCTGTAGCTTTTGGTGTCTCTCCATGAATAAGTAGTACAGATGCCTTTTTTTGTTTTAAGAAAAAGACAAGCGTAATAATATCAAAAGGATCTGTTATACAAAGAGCAAATCTCTTTCCATTCACTTCTTGAAAATGTTCCATATTTTCATACATTTGTAGTCTTAATTCAAAATCATTCTTGCTATATTCTTGTTTGTTAACGATTAGCATGATTTACCTCCATAACAAAAGTCTTACCCTTTATAAGTTGCAGTGCATGATATAATGGATTCGGTACTTCATGTACAAGTGATTCTACATCTTTATATAAGCGACGTTTTGTTAATTGCTCCGCTCGAAATGTAGGTGTATATAACTGCAGCTCTTCAAAACGTCCATATAAAGACTGAAAACTTGTAAAGTGACTCTCCAATTCTTCTACAACAAGTATCCAAAATCGCTCTTCATTAAATCGATATTCATCAGCAAGCAGTAAAGCTAGTTCACCTAAATTAAATAAGAAGAGCGCATCTAAGACCATTTCTTGTAAACTGCGCATACTGTCCATTTCAAAAAAATCATTAAGCTGTCCCTTTGCATACATATTGTGGACTTTTGTAAAATCGGGACACTTTTCTGGAATTTTTAAATATGGACGATAAAATTCAAGCCCTTCATGAAAATCTTTCAGTGCAATCCGGATTGGCATTCCTTGTTTATGAATCAGAATCATATTTTGTCCATGTGATTCTAACGCAATGCCATGTTCCGCTAATAGGTGTACAACTGGTAACACTGCTTTTTGAATAAGCCCACGAAGCCAATTTTCAATTCCACTTTGTTTTAGCCATGGCTCAATAAGAGGTTTCCCGTCTTGGTCTTTTGCATATAAGGCATTAAATGGAACGGCTTCTTCTGCCTCTTCTAAATGCGCATGAATACTTTCACGCCAAATACACCCTAACGAACCGTAAGTAGATTGACCTGGTGGATCATACGTTACACCGGCAAATTCTTGTAATAAAACAACACGTGCCTTATCCCGTAAATATGAGTCATGCCTTACCAAATCTGTTAACCAATTTGAAATAATAGGTGCACTAACAACTGAGTGTGGTTTTAATGTCCGAACAGTTGATGTATTTAATAAGTTCATAGAAAGCTTCACATAAGGTTTCATACAATTGGTAGCATTCTGTAAAGTACGCATCGATTGTTGTGCAAAATATTCATCTTCTGATTGTTCTATAAAAATAATGTGCCTATTGTGTATATGTTCAGCATAGTTCGGAATAATATAATTCTCCCATTGCCAAGGATGAACAGGCATGACCGTATAATCATTTGGATTGCATCCTAGATTTCGAACAGTAGAATAAAATTCAATTAGTTTCTTCTCTCCTATTTCTTCTCTCACAACATGATTGAAATCTTCCTTGGACAGAGCTCCTATATGAGTATGTGTATCATGAATAGCAATCCAAATAAGTTTCATCGACTGTTTAAATTCGAAACCATATTGGTAATTATCACGATAATGAAAGCCAATTCGTGCCTTATAGCTTGGATGATATGGATGTCCATCCATTAAGCGACTTTCCAGCTCATCATATGTTTTCTCTATAAGCTTCTCTTTTGTTTCGTGTCTTTCATATTGAGCCATTGTATCTTTAAAGATTGTTTGTTCTAACTCTTGAATAAAGGAACGTAATTTCACTTCATCTATCTGAATCATTTTAAAAACTTCATTTAAAAATTGTGCAATTGATGTTACTTCTTTTTCTCTATCATTTTGTATTCTTACAATTGGTTTTTCGATTAACCGAATACGGCCAAATGTCATTCGCTCTTGACCACAGCATTTGTATGTGACGTTATTTCCACTTTCATCAAGCCCTGAAATTATAAAAATTATATTTTCTTCCTCTTGTATGCGAGTTGGAGAAATGATTTCCTCGTATATTAACGACTCTATTAATTGACGAAAAACTCTTCTCCTAACAGCAATATAACGATCCGATTGAACCGCTTTCATTACTTTCGTATGATAAACCTCTTCCTTCATCGTTTCCTCCATGATAGAAAGTATTAAAAATACCATTTTTTGTATTACGTGAAATTTTAAATATATTTATGAACGAACAACACTTTCTTTTTTATTAGACTCTTCTGCCACTTCTTGAAAGAGGGGATTGTCAACTCGAACATAAATAGCTTGCTCAAGAGGACTTGTTAATTCATCAACATCAAAAAATCTTGTTAATAAATTTGCTTTACACGGTAATTCTTTATCTTTCAATAATTCTTCTAAAAATGTAGATGGTTCCCGATTATATGGAAGGAACGATTCTAGTACACTACGTAATTCGGAAAGGAGAATTTCCTCATCTATTAACCTCGATGTACCAAATCCATTTATTAACCCAAACATATGGTTAAATATTAAGTAATAACGGAAACGTTCATCTGCAATACTATCATCATATAAATTACCACTCTCTTCACCAATACCAGGCAACTCAGTATCCAAAATATGTTTCATTGAGTTACAAAAATAAAATCCTTGATTATCACGAAAATAAAACTTTACTGGATAACCATCTTTCAGATGAATAACACTGTTTTGTTGATGTGCCTCTAATGCAACTCCATATTTTAAATACATCCATACCATTGGTTTTAAGGAAATATTCAG
Source organism: Paenibacillus sp. 102 (assembly GCF_039549175.1). Taxonomy (NCBI): domain Bacteria; kingdom Bacillati; phylum Bacillota; class Bacilli; order Caryophanales; family Paenibacillaceae; genus Paenibacillus; species Paenibacillus sp. 102. The sequence continues at coordinate 16,519 of NZ_JBCGHT010000008.1, forward strand.
ATACTGTCGGAACCAATCTAAACTTACCTCTTCACAACTTCTTCCTTCTTCTTCTGCAAGATGATGAATAATATTTGCTAATCTCGTTTTTTCACCTGGAAGCGCATCTTGGGTAAGCCCTGCAATGAGAGTTGCATTGTTTGCATTCTCATCATAGAAAGCATTTTCACGAATAATTACTTCAAATCCTGATTCTTGTCCTTCAAGTCCTAGCGTAATATAAGCTGGATCACATATAAAATCAAATCCTGGGAATTTATCTCGTACTTCTCCAATTTTTGTATTTAATATTTCTTTTCCTTCTATTCCACTTTCAAGCTCTTTCAATTTATTAACACGCATTGAATTTGTAACTTTCACAGGAAAAGAAAATTTAAACATATAGTTTGATTCTGGATGATACATTGTTCTAAGTGAGGATGTTGCCATATATGGTTTTCCAACTGGTCCGAAATACGCAAGAACACCATTATCTATCCAATTTTTAACATGTGGCTGATGCAATAACCATTCTGCTTGAAGTGGATGAATTGGAATTAAAGAATAGTCATCTTCTTCACAATAACGTTCAATAAATTCCGTATTGACAGACGGGTCTTTCCTTAACTCCCCTTTTATAATTTCTGTTGCCTGTTCCATAAGAACGGATTTTTCCTTTACTAAATCTTTATGCGCTCGAAAATAATGAAGTTGACACTCACCTTGTAATTCAGGCGAATACATTGAACTTTTCCAATTTAATATTCCTTGTCTACTCTTTGGTGTAGGGTGGGTTAAATGACCAAAAAGTAAAGATTGCTCTGCTTCTATAAAAGTCGTATGGAATCCATATAACTTTGCAACATCTTGCTCTCTCTCCCCAATAAACTCCTTCATATTTTGACAACTTTGAATAACTCGAAGTAGAAGTTCGTCCGGGTTTGTCCCCTCTCCATAGTTCATGGACATCTCTTTTATTAGTAATGTAATAACCGTTACATAATCAGCTTTCACAACATGAAAATCTGTTCCAATTTGATAATAGAAATGTTTTCCAAACAGATGACGATCTGTTTGTGATTTATATATAACTTCTGCATACAAAGTAATGTTTTGCGCCGATAACCGACAGCATAAATATGTTGAAACAGCACCTGTGTCCTTTGTATCACTAAAGATGGCACTCATATTCTCATCTTCTGTAATCCATTCCCCGCTTCCTGTTTCACGTAAATAACAATTTAAAAAACTTTGCATTGTTGCATGTTCCGCGATTTGTTTCGCATGCTGCATACTTGTCCTCCTCTTTAAAATAAAGCTATCGGAAATTTTTAATAATAACTACCAGAAATAATTGATTATCATTATCAAATATGATTTTAATTGATTATCATTATCAATTCAAGTATATCTTTCAGAATTTTTTTATCATAATTAAAATTTCATCTTTTAGGTCATATTTTTTCTATAATTTTCAACTTAATTATAATCTCATCTCTCGATAGACTATAGATACGGTACAAGGAAAATCTTAAGTTATGCAAAAAGCGCTATTCTTTCTGTAGTATGGATACAAAAAGAATAGCGCTTTTTCTGTAGTATGGATACAAACTTACATTAACTTGATAACGATTGGGTACAGAAACGATTCGTACCCCTATATAGAACAATCGCTTAGCGTACGAAATTCGCGTTTTGTTAGCAAGACTTTAACAGACTATATTTGCACCAGAATCAATTAAATTTTGATAGAATTAGAAAGTATTTAAAAATCTCAAATATATTATTTAGAAGTTTAAACCCTAATGCTAAGGAGGTGTTGTCTATGCAAAAGGAAATAGTATTTTTAGTGTGTAAATATGAGGGGATAACGTTTTAATAGCCCAAAAACTACGTGGTTCCCTTCTATATTCGAAAGGAGTATCCATATTGAACAAACTATCTTTAAAACTCATTGACAAAAGTAACTGGGAGGAGGCTATAAAATTATCAGTAAAAGAAGAACAACGTATATTTATCGCCTCCAATCTTTATTCTATTGCAGAGGTTCAATTTTTAGATAATTTCTATGCAAATGGTATATATCTTGATAACAAGCTAATAGGATTTGCAATGTTTGGAATAGACTCTGATGATAATAATTATTGGATTTATAGACTAATGATTGATAAAGAATACCAAGGACAAGGTTTAGGTATACAGGCTATATTTCTCATTATTGAAAAAATAAGAAGTATTAATAATAAAAATATTCCTCTAATCATGATTGGATATAATCCTAAAAATCTTTCAGCAAAAATTGCTTATAGGAAAGCTGGATTTGTTGAAACTCAATTATCATCTTGGGGTGAACAATTGGCGAAGTTCACCTTATAGAATACTATACATGCCTATCAACTTAAGAACGGAAACACAATGAACTCTCGTTCAAATAAACTAAAAAACTCTTAAAACACTATTTATCCTTAAAAATAGGCATATATGGTGAGGCCAATTAGGTATTATATCAATAATGTCCCTTTTCAATCAAAAATGTAGTGATTTGATTAAAATGGAAATTGTCATGATCTACCATTGCATTCATGTAGTCTTGTAAAGACTGATTTTTATCTTGAATCATATATATTTTGCTAAAATCATCTTCCGAAAATGCTTCTAGAAAGTGAATAAGGTTAAAACGAGCTTCTTTAAATTGCTGGATGAGTTCATCTTTTGTAACTCCTGATTTAGCATAATTTGCGGATTTTCTATTAAATTCATCTACATTGATGTTTGCCTTTGTTAAGCATTTTTGTGATTGTAATAATGAAAGTCGTTCAAGGATGAAGCGATCCCAAAACAAAATATGCGCTACAATTTCGGACGTCGACCATTTATCTAATTGAATAGGAATAAACCAAATTTGATCGTTAAGATTTAATAATGACTGCAATATATTGTTAATAGAAGCATATTGGACTAAAATCTCATCTTTCGTTCTCAATAAAACACTCTCCCTTCACTTTTTATACAATTCTTTCTTATTCAACAGAAAGTTAATCAAAATCCTCTGTTTATATAAAATTAAATAGGGAGAGCAATCAATTTCTTAACTTGATGGATATGTGACGGTACCCCATCGCTATCAAGCTATCAAAATAAAATACCCCCTAAAATGAAAAAATGCGCTATTCTTTCTGTAGAATCATAGAGATAGGAAGCGCTTTTTATAGCTATTTCAGATCTGTATCAAATAAACAAATTGTTCTATTATAAAAATGTTTTAGACCGAACATTGTTGGTCTAATTAGATTCCCCTATTCTTATTTTTCTACATTTGTAAAATAAAGATTTAGACTAATGACTAAGTTTCATTTCGTGAAGAAAGTTTTTATTAAAATAAAGTATTAGACTATATGGCAACTTCACATGTATACGGAATATAGGATTTCATAGCTCAATATAGAACATTAAAAGAGTGTTGATATATTAAAAAAGGGGAAATATACATGAAACTCACAAATGATGTCAAAGCTATTGTCTTAGATCTCGATGGAACTTTATTAAATTCACAAAAAGAAGTGTCTGAAAGAAGTAAAAAAGCCATTTTGACAGCTCATGAAAAAGGTCTTGCTATTATTTTTGCAACAGCAAGACCACCAAGATCTGTTAATGACTTTTTATGTAGAGAGCTTCAGGAAATAGCATCTGTTATTTATTATAACGGTGCTTTATCCGTAGATAATCAGTTAGGCAGAAAACATTACCCAATTGAACAGATGTTGACGGAAGAAATTCTAAACTATATACATACAAATCAGCCAGATGCTTATATTTCTATAGAGTCTGAAGACGTTTGGTACAGCAGCCAAACTTTAGACTATAAACAGATCATGAAAGTTACAACAAACCCTACAGTAGTAACCATTGATGAACTACGGAAGATACAAGCTTCAAAAATACTAATTTCTCAATGCTATGACTATAAAAGTTTACAGGAACTCTTTGCAAATAAAGTTAACATCATACGCACCGACTCGGGAAGCTTGATTCAAATTATGGATAAAGATGTGTCGAAAGAGCGTGCTGTTATTGATATCTGTACAGCTAAGAAAATACCTATGGATTATGTTATGCCTTTTGGGGACGACTGGAATGATTTTAACTTATTTAGGGAATCGGGATTACCAGTAGCAATGGGTAATGCTATTCCTGAGCTAAAAGAGATTGCATTTTTTGTTACTGGAAGCAATGATGAAGAAGGTGTGGCACAGGCATTAGAACAAATAATCTTTGCTGCCAATCCAAGTAAAAACTAATTGTAAAAAGACAATAAAGTTATTTAATTTTAAAATCTAAAACAAGCATAACCCCGTTATAAATTTAGGACGGGGTTAAAATATTGTTGTTTAATTTTCGATATAAGATACTTCACTGTACTTAAAAATATAACAATAAAGTAGTTTGAAAATCTAAGGTTTATTCAACCATAGCACCCTTTTCTTGAATAAATAAATAAACGATTTTTTCGTACAACATACGGTGACCCCGAGAATGCAGCTATTCTACTTTACGTGTAATAGGTTCGCTGGTTCCCCCTTATAGAAAAAATATTTTTATGACTGATTTAACACTCACCTTTATGTAAGTACCTGTACTAAAAGTGCATACTTACATATTTGTAGTGTGCTCTTTATTATAAAGATATAAAAAATACTTAAGGAGGAAAAATCTTTGAAAACTCTTGTTATCGTAACACATCCCAGCATAGAAACATCCGTCATTAATAAGCGATGGGTAGAAGAACTGAAAAAATATCCAGAAAAGTATACTGTTCACGAATTGTCTAAGGTTTACCCTGATGGAAACATAAACGTGGAAAAAGAACAAAAATTGGTTGAATCACATGGTAATCTTGTTTTGCAGTTCCCTATATATTGGTTTAATTGTCCACCTCTCCTTAAAAAATGGTTTGACAATGTTTTAACTTATGGATGGGCTTATGGTTCAAATGGAGGTGATAAATTAAAGAATCGTAGAGTTGCTTTAGGTGTATCTGCAGGAATCAAAAAAGAAGATTATAGTGAAAGCGGAAGATATCAGTATACACTTGAACAAATATTAATTCCATTTGAAACGACATTCCTGTATTGCAATGCAGATTATCGTTCGTTCTTTTCGTTTTACGGCAAAGAAAATGAGCCGGGTGGAAACGAAGAAGAAGAAAGTGAGCCGGGTACAAGCGAATTGGAAAAAAGCGCTCAGGAATATTTGAATTTTGTTGACAACCTGTAATAGGAAGCTTTATTAAAGCTACAAAAAAAGAAGTTTTTTGTTGGGGAGATACTTCTTTTGATTTAAACAAAATAGCTATACCTACTTGTGTACATCCTTCAGAGATGGAAAACGATTCTTCTCTCCCCACTCACACATCATATTTAACAAAGGAACGAGAGAAAGACCACGGTCAGATAATGAATATTCAACTTTTGGAGGTATTTGGGGAAATTCCTTGCGTATGATAAGGCCCTCTGCCTCCAGCTCTTTTAACATGATGCTTAGCGTTTTAAATGAAATGGTACCGATACTTCGCTTCAGCTCATTATGCCGCATAATCTTATTTTCAGACAGCCAATATATAATGATCATTTTATATTTACCGGCTATTAAGGACAACGTATATCCAAAGCCAGTGTCTTTTAGTTCAACTCCAGTCGGAACACAGCTTTTGCGCATAAGTTACACTCTCCCTTAGGTAAGTAATGAAATAGGCATCCTTTACAATAGATTATTATGCAATCTTATTGCAAAGGATGTAAAGTAAAATCGCTAAAAAATTTTGCTATATCTTTAATTCGAATAAATTTCAACTAAACACCCCTTAAATCAACTTTTAAAAAACTTCTTCTTTATTCAATTAAATGGCCCGATTGTTAAATAACATGAATGTCGTTTTTTAAACAACTTCTCAATAATAACATCAAAATCTTTTTAATTTATACAAGATTTTATACAAAAAAAGAATAGCGAGGATCCCTAGAATCCCCGCTATCACAACAATTTATAAAATCATGCATATCAATTAGACAAGTGTAGAAACAAAAAACCTAGTAAAAACAAGGATTCTATGAAATCCTTGCTACCGATAATGAGACGTATGTTAACCTCACATGAATGTTTATTCATATCCACTTTTCACTACTTTTATCACTAATAAAAGCAACTAATCCAATTAAATCATCGAGCATATGAATTGTTTAATACATAACCAGTTCCCAAAAGAATATATAAACATACTGTATTGTATGTACAATTTCTTGAACAAACACTTTAAAAAAGGAGTAATCTATATGCTTGAAGATAAATCTAAAGTGAATTACCCATATGAATTTGCAGAAACTACAACAACACCAATTAAAAAACCAAATTATAGAAAATTTAAAAATAGTACAGACACACAACCTTTACCTATTTCAAAACATTATGTTGAAAAACTTCTATACTCGGAAAAAATCAATAACCCTAAAAAGAAATAATCAAAAGTCTTTAAAAAACTACATTCGTATATAGACGTAGTCTTTTCCTTGCTTTTGGGCAAGAGTGCTGGCTGGGGGTTTGGGGGCTAGCTAGCCCCCAGGAACTTAGCGTTAATGAAATATGGAATAAGAGAGAATCTTGAACGGATGAACTAGCGGTTCGGTTCGTATAATTGCTTATTGGGGTAGTGTCACATCGTCATCAAGTTAAAAAATTAATTTTCTTCAAAATGAAAAACGGAACTAGATTATCATAAATAACTGTAGAGAGGTAAAAAATTTGTTTTTGGGGTACTTCAAAATCTTAACTTGATAGGCATGGGGCATACTCCCAGTAAATAGCGTAATAAAAAAGGAGATATACATAATAAGTTGTATATCTCCTTTTAAAATCTATTCATTGTTTACATAATTATATTATTTAAACTCTTTCAATCGCGCATTAATAATTTATAAAGGTTATCCATATCTCTCCAACCGTAAGCTGTCTCTTGAACATTCAACCTTTCTAAAAATTTTGTATTGACTTGCTCTGGAGAAAGCTTTTCGTAAAAGCCTATTGAAGGATTATTCGATATAACCCAGACTAATACAGAACAAATATCATTTTGCATAAATTCTGACACAAGTGATTGGAATAATCGTTGTCCCACTTTATACCCATGATATTCTTCCAAAAGATAAATCGCGTATAGTTCTCCATCATAGTCATATTTTCCTGTTCTTTCGAGCCCACCGTCGATAAATCCTATAATTTCTCCATCTAACGTTTCTGCTACATACCTGTATTGATTTCCTACCGCTTGTGTAAAAATACTTTTCCATTGTTTTTCCCGACTCTCATACGTTGTAACCTCTATAATTTCATCAGATAGTATTCCTTTATAGGTTGTTTTCCAGCTATCAACATGCACTTTCGTAATTCCTTTTATATCTTTTTCTATTGCCTTTCTGATTTTTATGTCCACTTTTCTCCCCCTCTTGTTCTTCATTATAGCAAAGGAAAACATACCATCTATATCAGTTAAGCAAATCATTTAGTATTTCTCTTTCTTCCCTATATAATTAATCTTCTACGGCAATTCATATCAAAATCATTTGAAAGAAGGAGAAACTAAGATGATACGATTTGGAATTATTGGAACCAATACAATTACCACTAGATTTATTGAAGATTCACATACGTTACCAAATTTTTCTCTTACAGCGGTATATTCAAGAACAAAAGACCGAGCAACGGAATTTGCTAGCAAATATAATGTAGATACTACTTTTACAGACTTAGAATGCATGGCAAAAAGCGATGTAATTGATGCAGTTTATATCGCAAGTCCAAACTCATTGCATGCAGAGCAGGCTATTCTCTTTATGAAACATGGCAAACATGTATTATGCGAAAAACCAATCGCCTCTCATACAACAGAACTAGAAAAAATGATTCAAGCTGCAAAAAAACATAATGTCGTTTTAATGGAGGCGGTAAAATCTACACTTCTTCCTAACTTCCAAGCTATTCAAGATAACATACATAAGATTGGAAAAGTTCGACGTTATTTTGCGAGTTTCTGCCAATATTCTTCTCGTTATGATGCTTATAAGGAAGGAACCATTCTAAATGCTTTTAATCCTGCTTTTTCAAACGGCGCATTAATGGATATTGGAGTGTATTGCATTTATCCAATGGTTGCGCTATTTGGAGCACCATCTCATGTACAAGCAAATGCCTACCTTCTAGATTCTGGTGTAGATGGAGAAGGTAGCCTTTTATTAAAATATGCTGAGATGGATGCTGTCATTATGTACTCAAAAATAACAAATTCATACGTGCCTTCTGAAATTCAAGGTGAAAACGGTAGCATAATCATTGATAAAATTAGCTCACCTACAAAAGTTGAAATTCGTTATAGAGACGGTCGTGTTGAAGATATTACAAAGCCACAATCAAATAAAACAATGTCTTATGAAACACAAGAATTTATTAGATTGATTCAGCAAAATCAATTAGAGTCCACTGTAAATTCCCATACTTCTTCTATGATTACAATGAAGATTATGGAAGAAGCTAGAAAACAGATTGGCCTTGTATTTCCAGCTGATTTAAGAAAATAATACCTATATTTAAAAAGGGTGGTTTTTTCACCACCCTTTTCCTCCTAATTATGAGATTAACTTTAATCCAATTGCAGCACCTAACACCATGCTGATAAACATAATACGAAGAACACTTTTGGACTCTCCGTATAAAATCATACCTAAAATAGCCCCTCCTGACGCTCCAATACCAGTCCAGATTGCATACGCTGTTCCCATCGGCAAACTCTTCATTGCAATCGCCAGAAACACAAAGCTTGCGCCAAATCCTAAAAGCAACATAACAAGCGACTGCCAATTTTTCTCTTTATGCAATTTATTAATCATCACAACACCAATCATTTCAAAAACACCTGCTAAAATGAGGTAAATCCAAGCCATTATGACTCCGCCCCTTCCATATTCTTTTCTTTTGTTACGAGCTTTAATCCAACTACACCAGCTAATAAGACAAGGATAAGAAGCATTTTCGTCATCTTAAATGGAACGCCGAAAAACACAATTTCTGCAAAAATAGTCCCTGCTGTTCCAAGCCCAACAAATACCGCATACACTGTCCCCACCGGCAAAATACGTCCAGCCATAATCATTAAATAAAAGCTAATAACAATTGCTACTAACGTTCCAGCCCAAGCCCATAGATTATCTGCATGCTTCAGTCCGATTACCCAAAACACTTCAAAAAATGCCGCTATAAATACCTTTATCCAATTTAAATTCATTTAAAATACTCCCTCTCTATGTGTTTATTTTAAATTCTATAATCACACATAAACTAAACTCTTTTACAGTGTTCGTGTAACATCTCTCCTTTGATATCCATCAGATTACCGAGATCTATCACATTTTCTTTCCCCTCTCTTCCAGTAAGTAAAAAATAAAAAAGCCCGGAAAGATACCTTGTAAAAGATATCCTCCCGGGCTTTTATCCCTCCGTGTAACACAGCGCTTACTGTGCGTTTTCCCTCGGACCTGGCCAGTTAATAACTGCGGAACCCTAGAAAACAATGATTCGAATTCTTGTATTAATCTATGAAGAATCATAGCAAACTAGAAGTGAAAATACAATATATTTTTATCTTTTCTTTAATTGTTTAAAAATCATTCCCCTCTTTTCAGATTATAAAAAACTGAAAAGAGGGATTAATTAATGTTCTCTACTCATGTAACTCAAAAATTTCTATACAATTATTTTTTAGTTCTTCACCAAAACCTTCAACTCTGCCTCATATTCTGTAAGTGCCTCATCTAAAATTGCTAACCCATCATCAATCTGATCTCTATTTATAGAAAGCGGCGGAATCATGCGAATTACTTCACTTGAATTCCCACAGAAGTAAAATAGTACACCTTTTTTTAATGCGATGTCTAATATTTTAAATAACCCCTCACCATTAGGTGTACCTGTTTCAGGGTTAATAATTTCAATGCCAATCATTAATCCAACAGCCCGGATACTTCCAATAACAGAATGTTTTTGTTTTAAATCATACAATTTCTGAACTGCGTAAGCACCCATTTCTTTAGCATTTTCAACCAGTCTTTCTTCTTTCATTACTTCAATCGTTGCCAGTGCCGCTGCACATGCGATTGGATTTCCTCCGAAAGTCGTACCATGCGTTCCTAAAGGCCACTTCTGCATTAACTCTTTTGAAGCAACCGTTGCACTAAGAGGTAACCCTGATGCAATTCCTTTCGCGATTGCCATAATATCTGGTGTTACTCCAAATGTTTGTGCCGCAAACCATTCACCTGTACGTCCAAACCCTGTTTGTACTTCATCAAAAATTAATAGAATTCCATGCTGATTACAAATTTCACGAACTTTCTTTAACCATTCTGCTGGTGGAACAACATATCCTCCTTCTCCTAGTACAGGCTCTACAATTACACATGCAACTTCTTCTGGTGTAACTTGATGGTTAAACAAAGTTTCAAAGTCTCTTTCTAGTTTTTCAACACAATGTTGCTCTGGATCAATCCCTTCTGGACAATCTTTTATATTTGCATATGGAATTTGATACGTTAGCCCAGTAGGTTGCATAAACTTACGGTATTTACTTTTGGAAGTTGTTACACTTAATGATCCCATTGATCTCCCATGGAAACACCCTAAAAAAGAAACAACATATGGTCTTTTCGTCACATATTTTGCTAACTTAATCGCTCCTTCAATCGCTTCTGTACCACTATTTGCAAAGAAGAAACAATCTAGCTTAGGTGGCAATACTTCTCCAAGTTCTTTCGCAAGACGTAAAATTGACTCGTACATAATAACTCCAGATGGACCGTGAGTCAGACAATCTGCACTATCCTTAATTGCTTGTACGATCTTCGGGTGACGATGTCCAACATTGGTCGTTGCAATACCTGATGTGAAATCAAGATATTTTCTCCCATCTAGGCCAAAATAGTAACATCCCTCTTCTTTCACAACCGGTAAATTTGGATGGTCTTTTGCCATACTTGGGGCTAGTAATTGTGGCATTCTTTCAATTAAATGATTCCAGTTTTTAGTCATTTGAATTCCTCCTTATGATTGTGCATCAGCTTCCCATTGCGTATAAAAATCATTGATTCATTTGTTTATGCATCTACATCTGCATTTGTATGCTGTTCTTTCCACTCTTCATACTTTTCAAATTCTGGTGACGTTAAATACGAAATGATGACAATTGATAAAACACTACATGCCATCCCATATAAAATTGGATCTGTAGCCGAAAGACCTTGTACAATTAAACCAGCTATCGTGACGATTGCACTTAAAATAATAGAGTAAAATGCCGCTTTGTCTGTTACGCGTTTCCAAAACAACCCTAAAATTATTGGAAAGAATACCGACCCAGATAATATTGCATATGCAACATCTAAAGCTACAATAACATCCTGAATCCAGATGGCGCTAACTATTACAAATATTCCGATAATTAAAGTTAGAATTCTTGAAATTCTAATTACAGCCTTTTCACTCATATTCTTAGATGTAGTACTTTTTATTATGTCGTTTACAATTAATGTTGAAGACGCTAATAGTGTTGCAGATGCAGTTGACATAAGAGCTGACACAACACTTGCAATGACAATCCCTAATAAGCCTGCTGGTAAAATTGTAATTGCCATCGTTATAAACGCACTTTGTGGATCACTTAAATTCGGAAAAACTACAGCAGCACACATGCCAATTATACTGATTGCAACAGCGTATAAAAGACAGTATACCCCTGCGCCAATTGTACCTTTTTTCGCAATCCCTACAGTCTTTGCCGTAAAAATCCGCTGCCATATATCTTGGCCGATTAGTACTCCTAAACAATATAAGAGAAAGTACGAGAAAATTTTATCTCCACCAATGTTGGCTATTTCAAAATAACTATGTGGTAATTTCTCTTGAAGAACAACCCATCCCCCGGCCTTTTGTAAACTAAGAGGCAACATAATCGCAAATACTCCAATTGTCATTACAATAAATTGAAATATATCAGTCATTGTTACAGACCACATTCCGCCAAGTAGTGTATAGAGAACAACAACACTACCACCTAATAACATACAAAGTTTGATGTCCCATCCAAGCAAGACATTTAGTATAGTTCCCATTCCAATTACTTGCGTGACAGTAATCATCGTTACATATATAAAAGTAATTAATGAAGTAATTACTCTTGTTTGAGAATTAAAGCGTAAGCCTAACAGTTCACTAATTGTAATAATTTTAAATCTCGATACTTTTTTCACTAAAAATATTCCTAATAGAATAATTCCGATGCCAATCATAACAACGAGCCATATCCCTGAAATACCAAACTCATATCCTAACCTTGCAGTTCCAATTGTAGATGCTCCGCCAAGAATTACTGCTGCTAAACAAGCAAGATACATCATTAAACCTAAACTACGACCAGCAACCATAAAATCTTCGGATGTTTTTGCTTTCCTTGCGCCTATAAAACCAATACTAATAATAATTATAAAATAACCAACCATTAGTAATATATCTACTGTATTCATAACATCCTCCTTTTCAATACATACTATTTTAGCCTTACTAAATTACGTCGTTTTTGCATCGCTACAAGAGTAATCATTTCATATGCAATGCTTGATGCCGCAATTGCTGTAATTTCTCCACTATCATACGCAGGTAATACTTCTACTAAATCAAATCCAACAATATGTAATCCATCTAATCCTTGCACAAGTTCCACTGCTTCAATTGTTGTAGGCCCACCAATTTCAGGTGTTCCCGTCCCAGGTGCGTATGCAGGATCTATAAAATCAATATCAAATGAAACAAATGTTACCGCATCCTTTACTCGTTTATGAATTCTCCGTAACACTTCTGAATATCCTATTTTTCGTACTTCTCTCATTGGAATAACTTCAAAACCTAACTTTCTTGCATCCTCTATATCATTTGGCCCATACAATGGACCACGCATTCCTATTTGAATAGAATGCTCGACATTAATGAGCCCTTCTTCAACCGCCCGCCGAAATGGAGTTCCATGCATATATTTTTCTCCATAGTAATGATCCCATGTATCACTATGAGAATCAAAATGAACAAGAGCTATAGGCCCAAATTGCTTTGCGAATGCTCTTAAATTTCCTAATGAAATAGAATGATCCCCACCTAATATAATAGGTACAATCCTTTTTTCTAATAAAGGTGTTAAACCTTCTACAATGTTGTCATATGTACGATGAATATTACCCGGTACAATATCTAAATCTCCATAATCTACACCTGAACAATAATCAAAAATATCAATCGCTTGATCTGGATTATATGGACGTAGTAAACTCGAAAAATTCCGAATATGATTCGGCCCTAAACGCGCTCCCACACGATACGACTGTGCAGTATCAAAAGGAATTCCTAACACTGCAAAATCTACATTTTCAGTCGTATTTTTTTGTTCTAGCCTCATAAACGTTTTCACTCCACAAAAACGAGGCGACATAGCAGAATCTTTAGGTTTATACATCTTCTCACTCCTACAAATTATTTTTCTGTTACTTTAAATAAAATGATGCTTCCTTTAATGGGATATTTTTCACCTCATGCTAATAGGATTGGCCTTATCAATTTCCCCCTACTCATTTCCCTGTTTTTGAATTTTGAAGTATTAAAGGCAAGTATGATAGAAGGCAATATTTTTTCCGCCTTTGTATTATTTATTAATGCAACTATCATGCCAAGTTCGAAAATAAGAAAAAGATGGAGGAAAATAATTCATCCATCTTCTCACAACTCATAACTTCAATTTATCTTATACTTCTTCAGCTTTCTTACTACAGAAGGCTGACTTATCGCTAAATTCTCTGCCATTTTCACAGTCGTCTTATATTTTTTCTTAGCATCCAATAACACTTGTTTCTCTACCATTTCTAGTATTTCCGTAAGAGTTTGAGGCGAGTTTACAACGATTTCATCACTAGAATTAGATTTATAGTAATCTGGTATATTTTCAATGGTAATTAACTTGGAATGCGATGTAATCACGAGCCGTTCTATTATATTCATTAACTCTCTTACATTACCTTTCCACTTTTGTTGCAATAAAATTTGTATAACAGCTTGATCTAATTCCCTCTCTCTTTTATATTGCGTACAAAACTTATTCAAAAATAAATACATCAAATTCATAATATCCTTAGGTCGCTCACGTAGTGGAGGAATCAAAATTGGTACAACAACTAAACGAAAGTATAAATCTTGTCTAAATTCTTTATTTACTACCAACTCTTCTAAATCACGATTTGTCGCGACAATAAGACGAAAATCCGCCTTTTTAAGCTTTGTTCCACCAACTCGATAAAACTGTCTTTCTTCAATTAACTTAAGAAGTTTTACCTGTTGGTCAAGTGAAAGCTCTCCTACTTCATCAAGAAACAAAGTTCCCCCATGAGCTAGTTCTGCATATCCAAGTTTCCCATTTTTTTTCGCTCCCGTAAAAGAACCCGCTTCATACCCAAAGAATTCAGCCTCAAATAAAGACTCAGGTATAGCAGCACAATTCACTTCAATAAAAGGTCCATATTTTCTTGGGCTCTTATCATGAATATAACGAGCAATAGCCGTTTTTCCCACTCCTGATTCTCCAAGCAGAACTGTATTTACATCCACCTCTGCAACTTGATGTACTGTCTCCATTGCTTTATACATTGCAGGATCATCAGCAACTAATCCTACTGATGTAATTTTTTCACGTAATATAAGTTGTGCTTCCTCTTTCACACGCTCCAATTCCTCTTGCATATGATCTAAATATTTCTGAATTTCTATCAAATCCGAAACATTATAAGAATAACTTACAACACGATACACTTCGCCTTCCTCATCAAATAAAGGTATACCTGTTACTAGCAATTTATTTCCTGTCTTTGTAAGCTGAACAACTGTAATTTTCTCTTTTTTTTGTATAATTAACGGCGTTACAATCGGTGTAATGATACCCGTTCGTTCCAATTCATAAATAGAAGCCCCGATTAAACTTTCATACTCAATTCCATATCTATCAGCAGTAAATTGTGTCGCTTTTAAAATCGTTCCATTTACATCTGTTACAATCAAATCATCCATTAAAGATTCCAATATCGTTTCTGTTTCAGAAATAAATTCTGTATATAACAAATTTTTCACCATCCTATAAACAAAGAAAATTCAGTCTATTTATTAATGAATAGTTTATTCGATTTTGTATAGATATGTAAAGTATAAAGTATGCCTCACATTATTTTTCTATCACTTCATACAACAAGAAAAACCCTCCAATTTTAATTACATAACTGGAGGATTTTTTATAATGCGTACTTTATCTACTTTCAACTTCGACCGAAACAATATGATCAATTTCTTTTAATGAACTGTATAATTCAGTTGTATATAACTCTTCAGGCGCTAATATAACCATTTCTAATTGCTGAGATTCACTGTCAATATCTTTAATTTTCACGCGCTTCACTTGCATGTTTAAGTTTTTAATTTGTTTAAAAATACCATCTAATTCTCGGTGCTCTTTTACGATAATTTTAATTGCTAAATCCTTTTGTCTTAAAGAATAAGGACCCGCTATTTTAACAAGGTGTGGCAATACATTTATAGCTAATATAATGAGAACCATTGCAACGGTTGCTTGTATATAAAAACCTGCTCCAATTGCAATCCCTAAAGCAGATGCTGCCCAAACCATTGATGCCGTTGTTAATCCTGAAATCACATCATTATTTCTTCTTAAAATTACACCCGCTCCAAGGAAACCAACGCCACTCACAATTTGAGCTGCTAAACGCATCGGATCCATATTTGTATGTCCGGGTGAAGAGTAAACATTCACTGATTCAATTGAAACCATCGTAATTAAACAACTCGCTACAGAAATGACCATACTTGTTTTCACACCAAGTGGTTTATTCTTTAGCTGCCTGTCAATTCCTATAAATAAACCTAAAAAGAGTGCCAAACCTAATTTGAGTAAAAATTCATATGTCATTTTTCATTCTCCTTACTTATATGATGTTCATCATTTCTTTTTTTAAACATCATTTTTTCCTTGGATATTAAACTATAACTCTTTTAAAGTTTCAATTCCAGTCTTTTCTATTTCCCGATGCTAAAAAGCCGAAAAAACATATAAATAAACTGTTTTTCCGGCTTTTTAGTCTTTATATTATTTGAATCTCTTTAATTTAACACCTTTATATACAAGCTGGTTATTTTCAAGTTATGTATTACTTATATTAAAAATATAGCTTTATTTTTGTTCCTTAACCTTAATTTTCGCTTCTTTATAGAATGCTAATTTCCCTTCGTTATACTCTTTTGTATATCCATTAAACTTCTCTTTTTCTTTTTTCATTTCTTCTGTTAATTTATTTACTTCTTTCACTTTCTCGCTAACTTCTTTTAACTTTGTTTCTTTTACTTTTAATTTCGCATAAAGCTCTTTTTCAATTGCCATTGATTTCACATAACTTTCGTTCATTTTTTGAAAAGCATCATAACGATTTTTATAAGCTTCTTCTACTTTTTTTGCTTGTTTTTGTATATTTTTATCTTCAATTTTCTCTACATTACTTTGAACTGACTTCGTTTCCTTCTGCGCTTTCTCTAATGCCTCTTTTTCATTTTTTAATACTTTTTCACGTTCATCCACATTTGAGACTGCTTGATCTAATTTTTGTGCAACTGCCTCATTATGCTCTTTTCCTTCTGTTATAATTTGAGCATATAATTCTTGTCCTTGTTTTTCCAACGTCTCTAATTTTTTCGCATCTTCAAACAACGACTTCTCTTGTTTAGCTGCATTTTCAAACGCAACAAATAGATTTTCTTCTGGTTTTTCACCAAAACAACCTGATAATAATCCTACTGATAGTGCTCCAACTAATGCTAATTTTCTATAAGTCAACTTCTTTTCCCCCTATGTTACATACGTTTATCATGCCAAAAATTCAATGGGAAGTGGTCCCCTTCATGATACGCTTCAAATTCATAACCTTTTTCTTTTAACCCTTTTATAATTGCTGGTACTGCTGCAACAGATTGCGGATGAATATCATGCATTAAGATAACTTCTTTAGGATTCGTTGCACCTGTAAGTACATTTTGAACGATTTTCGCTGAAGCAGCATCAACAGGCATTTTATTATATTTCCAATCTAAAGAGTCAATCGTCCAATCCCAAACTTTAAAGCCATCTTCTACTACTTTATTACGAAGCGCTTCATTTAAACCAGGCATAGAACCGTATGGAGGACGTGTTAATTTCGGAGATTCTCCAATAATATTTGCTATTAATCCTTGATCTTCTTTCATTTCATTCACATACTCGCCACTTGTATACAATTTTTTAAAATCATGTGTCATACTATGCATACCTACATAATGGCCTTCTGCTTTCTCACGTTTTACTAAATCTGAAAACTGTTTTACATTTGCACCAATTAAGAAAAATGTTGCTTTCGCATCATTTTGTTTTAATATATCTAGCAGTTCAGCCGTATATTTTCCTGGCCCATCATCAAAGGTAAGATAAGCCACTTTTCTCACTTGACCATTAAATTGAGTTGGTGCTGTTTTATTCATCTCCACTTTTGACTGCTCGCTTGCAAGTTGTACTGAATTCACTTGATTTGCTACTGCCCTAGCCGGTGATGTAATGGATTGAAACATAAAATACCCAACTGCAATCGCAATAATAGCCACGATTGTAACTATCATACTTTTTACATTAAATACATTTCCCATTCTACGAAATTCCTTTCTTTCTATTATTCTTCCATGCATAGCATATATATCTATTTTATTATATATGTAAACATTTTTAAATAACCTCAATGGTATTTTAATCTATTTAATACATATATTATGAACAAAAAAAGGTTGGCTAGGCGCCAACCTTTACAATTAGTTTCGAACCGCTTTTGGCGTAATACCTAGATGCTCATTCAACTTTTTAGAGATATCTTGCACATTTTTTTCGTTTGGAATGTAATAATAAATCCCACCCATACGTTTATCCGTACCTTCTATTTGCATTTTCTCCATTTGCAAATCAGTTCCGGCCATATTTTTTGTAATGGAAAGCATATCATCAAATGTTAAGTTTGTTTTCATGTTGCTATCAACTGCATCTAACAGCGATCCTAATTTACTAATTGATTGAACAGACATTGCTTTTTTCGTAATCGCTTCGATAACGAGTTGTTGTCTTTGACCACGCATTGCATCGCTATCAATTTTGCGTGTTCTTGCCAACGCTAAAGCCTGCTCTCCGTTTAAATGTTGATAACCTTTTTCTAAGTGAATCATACCTGCTTGATCTTTACTATCTTGTTCTGTAAATGAAACTGGGACATCTACATCAATACCACCAAGTGAATCTACAATTTTCACAAAAGAATCAAAGTTGAATTTCACATAATAGTCAACTGGGACATCTAAAAATCTTTCTACTGTATTCCGCGTACTTTCAACTCCACCAAATACATGGGCATGTGTAATTTTATCTTGTTTCTTTTTTGATGGAATATACACACGAGAATCACGCGGAATACTTACTAATTTCACTGATTTATCATCTTTATTAATTGTCGCTAATAATAGTGCATCCGTACGAACAGCTTCTCCATATTGCCCTTTTCGAATATCACTTCCATCAACACCCATAATTAAAACCGAAATATTATCTTTTAACGGTTCAACCTCTTTATCACGTTTAGTTGATTTTTCAATTTGTGCATACGCATCACTTACAACCGCTTTTGCTTTATTATATAATAACGAACCATATCCTACTCCTCCAAAAATGAGCAGTAAAAATGGAATCAAAATGAACCATTTTACAGATTTTCGTTTAGAACGTTTCTTTTTACTTCTTGTGTTTTGTTCTAATTCAGAGCTCATGTTTATTCTCCTCTCTTTCTCTTTTCCTAGTATACTCCATGTTTATCAATCTTCATATTGAATTTCATTTCATTCACCTTACATTTTTGTAAGGTTTCGTTGTAAAGAAGTAAAATCAATATGTATTTCATTTCACATTATACTCTCGCACTTTATTTTAACAAGATGTCAAACGATTGTTCTAAAAATTTACAATTACATTTTCAATACCTGTACAGAAAGACCGCCAGTTAGAGCTTTTATTACATAACTGGCGGCATTTTTCTACATTTATTTTTTCTTTTCATTCACTTCAGGTTTATAAATCACTTTCTTCCCCTCGTCAAAAATAACAGCTGATTTTGCAGATACTTTTGTATCTTCTGTTTTCACATCTTGATCAGAGAAGTTCACAATTATTTTTATGTCTTTTCCATAGGAAGCTGTTTGCACAAGTTTGTCTTTTGAAAGATATGCAAAGTTCGTCATCTCTTCTTTTACTGCTTTTTTATGAAATGCTTCCCATGTTTTTAAATGATGCGTAATTTCATTTTTATGCTTCTTCCATTCCACTTCATCTAAGTGATATAAAGGCGGAACGTTATATAATAGTTCATATAACATACGATTTCCGACTTCATCTTTTACCTTCAAGCTACCCCATTCCCAATGATGAGTTGTAATTACAGAGTCATTGTACACTAATTTATATAAAGGTATTGAATACGTTGGGTTTAAATACACTTGTTTATATTCTTCTTTCACTGGCACTTGCTTTGCATACTTTTCTGGAACATTTTGATTTGGTGACCAGTAACCTCCAACATAATATGGGCTTGTCTTATTCTTTCTCATATCCTCATCGGCCCATTTAATAACAGGCGTTTCAATACCATGTGCAAAAGCAATCACTTGACTTGCAAAATCATTTCCACCCTCAGAGCCAACAACCATACCTTGTTCTTTCGCGATATAATCCATCCGTTCTAAACGTGCTTTTAAATCTTGTTCTTGTGTTGTGATATGTTTTGGAGAATAATCATCATAAATCTCCCCTGTGGCATCACAATCAATAAACCATGAATGAAATGAGGTACCATTATTTAATATACCACTGACACGTTCTTTCACACTAGGTAAGGATAATGTCGGATTTAATTTACGACCTCTCCCTAAAAACCCTTGTATTTTCTCACCATTCTTTTTTGCAACTGTTGCATCTTCAAATAGTGAAGGGTCTTTAAAAGAAGCTGTATTCCAATTTTTATCGCCTTTTTCATGAATCGAATGATAAGAATCATATGGACCAACTAAATATCCCATTTTCTCAGCTTGCTTCACAAATTCTGGTTGAATGAATCCTTGCTCCCAATTTGGCAGTCCAATCCATGCATAATCAATACCAGCTCCATTCATCTCTTTTAAAACATCCGTACCATCTGCACTACCCCATTGCTCAACATCCTCAACTGCGTCACCAAGTGCCGATTTTAATAAATGTTTATTTAAGCTATACAATTCCGTTTCAGTTAATTGATCTATACCTTTTTTCAATAATCGGTTTGCTTCATCATCAACTTTCGGAAACATCTCTTCTTTGTAAAACTCCTTCATCCCTAACACTTCATTTATATAACGCAGAACAACATTTTTTTGATACTTATCAATAAAATCCTGTTTATTAATTTGATCAAATACATGTAATTCACCAGGCTCTTTACTATATTTTTGAATTAGTTCTTTCATCCATCCAAATATAGGACTATTGATTTGTCGTCTTAGTTTTGGCCAATCTATATTGCTTTGCGATAAAGCATTTTGATTCCAAAAATAAAAATGAGCTGCTCCGTATAACTTTTCAACTTCTTTATTTTGTTTTGCTTTCTCTTGTAATGTTTTAAATTCACCCTTCTCTACAATATTGTTCTTATACAATTTCGCAATATTTACCGCATCATTATCAGTCACATACAGTTGAAAACCGTACGATTTATTTTTGTTAATACTCGGAAATTCATGAGTGAAATCAAATCCGATTTTCGGATTTGATTGGAATTTCACTTCGTTATTAAATATATTGTTTGCAACAAATACCGTGGAATATTTCGAACCATTTAACGCAAAAAATTTCATTGAAAATGACTCCGTAAATGAATACGTCTCATCCTTTAAAAATCCCTTCCAATTCTCATCATTACTCGGAATATACTTTCCTTCCCATAAAGGAAGTGTATAATTCTCAGCTTGTACTTTTGGCCAAGTAAAGCTTTCTGCACCTGTAGATTCAATCGTAATATTTAAATGATCTTTTTTCTTTTCCAAACTCATTTTCACTTTCTGATCAGGATATTCCCATGATGTATGTGTATCATCTTTTTTCAGCTTTGATACTTTCATTTTCGGTAAAGGATGTGATGCTTGTTCCTTCACTCCATCATGCTCGACTGTTAAAGCAAATGTTTCAGGATTAACTTCATACGTAAAATCTTTATATATTACTTTTTTTGCTTTGAATTCATGTGAAACATTGTTTTGTTTCCAATCGCAGCCCGCCAAAGTCGTAATTGTCATTGTTGTAAGAAGACATATTGTCATCATTTTTTTCATCTTCTGCACCTCCACCTCTGAATATACAGGTGGTTTGTTACAGGAATATGGCAATACTAAGTAATAAAAAATCATTATAGATAAGAACATAATTCATTATAAACAGCTCTAGTATTCCAATGAGCATAGCAAAAGGGTACAGACTTAATCTTTTAGATTAAATCTGTACCCTTTTGCTTTAACACTTTATTTTCTTACTGATAAACCAGCACCTTGCTCTCTTTTCACAACCGTTCCTTCATGATCAATTTCTAACTGACAAGCTTGCATAGCCGGAAATACTTTTGCTAATTGCACAGCAATTTCCTGACGTTTTTCATACGGAGTCAGAATAAAAACCGCTGGTCCAGCACCACTAAGCGCAGTTCCATATGCTCCAATTTTTTTTGCATACTGGCGGATTTCTGGTAATAAGGGAATCAGCTGTGAACGATATGGTTCATGAAACAGATCCCTTTCCATCATTTCACCAACAATTCCCCATTTCTTTTGGCACAATGCTGCCACTAATACGTTACTTACTGCGCTGGCACGAACTGCATCATGGAAGTGAAATGTCTCTGGTAATACAGAACGACTTTTATTTGTATTTAATTCTTCATCAGGAATAAGAGAGATTACACCTAATTCTTTACTCTCTATTCTAACAACAGATACATGATCCCCATCCATCGCTCCAATAACAGTACCTCCTAAAATAGAAGCAGCTACATTATCAGGGTGCCCCTCGAAATTCGTAGCAAGATGAATTTTTTCATCTGTTGTTAAATGTAATTCTCCAAGTTGATCTGCAAGTTCTATTCCCGCTACAATGGCTGATGCACTACTTCCTAACCCTCGCGCAAGCGGAATATTACTAGTAGCTTCTATTTTATGTGGAGATAAAGAAGGACATACTTTAAGTGCCGTACTTACAATTAAATTTCTTTCATCATTCGGGATTGAAGAATCAAATGAATGTGTAACATGCCAATGAGTTGACTTTTCTTTCACAGCTACTTCTAAATATAATGATAATGCTATTCCAACAGAGTCGAAACCAGGACCTACATTTGCTGTACTAGCTGGAACACGAACTTTAAAAGGAATCATGAAACAATCACTCCTTTAATATGTTCTTTTATTTGTTCCATATCATTTGAAACACTTGCAATTTCCAAATAATTAGAAGCAATAGCAATGTCAGGGTCTTTTAAACCATTTCCTGTTAACACAGCAACAACCGTCTCGCCCTTATGGATTTTTCCTACTTGAACATGTTTGATTACACCTGCCAGAGAAGCATTTGACCCTGGTTCTGCAAAAACTCCCTCTGTTTTCGCTAACAACCTGTACGCATTTAAAATTTCTTCGTCTGATACCATATCAATTTCACCATTTGATTGTTCCGCTGCTTCTACAGCATAGGACCAACTTGCTGGATTACCAATGCGAATCGCAGTTGCGACTGTTTCTGGTGAATCAATGACATGACCTTTAACAATTGCAGCTGCTCCTTCTGCTTCAAAACCATGAATTCTTGGCTTTTTAAACCCCTTTTCTTTTTCATACTCACAGAAACCTTTCCAATATGCTGTAATATTCCCTGCATTTCCAACTGGGATAGCAAGAACATCTGGTGCTTTTTGCAACTGATCACAAATTTCAAACGCAGCTGTTTTTTGACCTTCAATTCGATATGGATTCACCGAGTTTACTAATGTAATCGGCTCTTCTGCCGCAATTTGGCGTACAGCTCGAAGCGCATCATCAAAGTTTCCTTCTATTGAAATAATCTCTGCTCCATATGCGATTGCTTGTGCTAACTTCCCATGAGCAATTTTCCCTTCTGGTATAACAATAATACACTTCATCCCAAGGCGAGCGGCATATGCCGCTGCCGCTGCTGATGTATTGCCTGTTGAAGCACAAATGATTGCTTGTGATCCTTCTTCTTTTGCTTTCGCTACGGCCATTACCATTCCTCTATCTTTAAAAGATCCTGTTGGATTAGCACCTTCATATTTTCCATATAAATGAATCCCTAATTCTTTAGAAATATTCAGAAGTGGAATGAGTGGTGTATTTCCTTCCATCAAGCTTACATCTGGTGTCTGATCATTCACTGGTAAATAAGAAGCATATTGCTTTAGTAATCCTTTATACATATTGTTTCTCCTCCTCAATAGCGTAATAACTCTTTATTTCATTCGCTACATTCTCTATTGATGCTAAAACTTTTTCAAACTGATATTTTGAAGTTTGATGCGTCACAATTACAATTTCCGCCAGCTCTTGATTGAATGGCAATTGTATAATTTCTTCTAAGCTAATTGATTCATTAACGAAACATTCTGTTATTTTTTGAAACATTCCTGGTTCATCTCCTAATAAAATACGTAAAAAGTATTTTGAAACAACTTCTTCATCCCGTTTTAATTTATAAGGCACTAACTCTTTTAGCACATCTTGATTTTTCATTACTTGATTCATATTTTTAACGATTGAAATAATATCACTCACTACAGCAGATCCTGTTGGTAATTTCCCAGCCCCTGGCCCATAAAACATAACTTCCCCAACCGCATGACCGTGTACATATACAGCGTTAAATTCGTTGTTCACATTAGATAGCGGATGATGACTTGGTAATAAAGTAGGCGCTACGCTTAAATTAATCGCTGAACCTTCCTTCTCCGCTTTTCCAACTAGTTTCATAGTAAACCCTAGTTTCTTAGCCATTTCTAAATCTTCTTTTTCTACATTTCGAATACCTCGAACACGTACATCATCTAACGAAACATTCATCGAAAATCCTAAGTTTGCAAGGATAGCCACCTTTCGCGCAGCATCTAGTCCATCTACATCTGCTGATGGATCCGATTCTGCAAACCCTAGCTTTTGCGCTTCTTGTAGCGCTTGTTCATATGACCAACCATTTTGACTCATTTTTGTTAATATATAATTTGTTGTGCCATTTACAATCCCCATAATTTTTTCAATATGATCAGAAGCTAAGCCGTCTACTAATCCTCTTAAAATTGGAATCCCTCCAGCTACACTTGCTTCATAATACAACTGACAGCCATTTTCGTTTGCTAACTTTAATAATTCATTACCATATACAGCCATTAAGTCTTTGTTTGCAGTTACGACATGTTTTTTATTACGTAACGCCCTTACAATAGCCTGTTTTGCTTCTTGAATTCCGCCCATCACTTCTACTACGATATCAATGTTGAGGTCTTCTAAAATTTCATTTGCATCACTTGTTATCAGGATTCCATCAATTGAAACATCGCGTTCTTTTTCTACATCACGTACTGCTACTGCCTTTACCTTTACTTCATATCCTGTATCAAGACTTATTTTCTCCTTGTGATCTTTCAAAATATGAACAACGCCACTTCCTACTGTTCCAAGCCCTAATACTCCAACGTGTACTACATTTCCCATTTTAAAATCTCCTCCTATTTTTTAAAATATCCGATGATTTTCTTCTTATTTGCGCAGTCAATGGTGGTTCTCGTTCGGATCAATTGTTTCACTCCAACTGCACCTCCTTTCAATTCAGTAATAATTTTTATAAAAAAACACACACTCATCCCTAAAAAAGGGACGAATGTGTTTTCGTGGTTCCACCCTTGTTCCAATCCAAATATACATTCGCTTTGGATTGCTCAAGTTCAGATAACGGCTGAGACCGTCAATAATTACTAGATTATTCGTTCACTATTGAAGTTCAAAGGTGGTAAGATTATTTTCCGTGTTAGGAAGCTCACAGCCTATGGCTCCCCTCTCTGCAAACCGTAAAAATGATCTCGTGTCCTTATCATTACTTTTCGTTCGGTTCTATTTGTTAATTCATTATACGTACATATTACAAAAAAGCAAGAAAAGTTTTTATTTTTTTAATATTCAATATTCATTTCATATAAAAAAACACACTCATCCCTAAAAAAGGGACGAATGTGTTTTCGTGGTTCCACCCTTGTTCCAATCCAAATATACATTCGCTCTGGATTGCTCAAGTTCAGATAACGGCTGAGACCGCCAATAGTTACTAGATTACTCGTTCACTACCAGAGTTCAAAGGTGGTAAGATTATTTTCCGTGTTAGGAAGCTCACAGCCTATGGCCTCCCTCTCTGCAAACCGTAAAAATGATCTCGTGTCCTTATCATTACTTTTCGTTCATGTCTATTTGTTAAATTATTATAATTACGACAATTCAAAAAAGCAAGCCCGTTTTTGAAAAAACATTCATTTTATTATTCATATATTCTTTACTACATAACATAATTATAGCTTTACTTTATATCTTAAAATAATAATTCCACCAATAAAAGAACATATCAAATCTGCAGATTCCCCATTAAAAAAGTGTATATTACATGATGCTAATAACCTATAGCAATATTTTTTATCGTTCAATCCATACTGATCACCCTTGAAGAAAATGCCTTTCCATCGTCTTTATATTAATTATGCTTATATACTTTATCAAATGATAGACTATGCGAATTTTTAATATAACCTTTTCGTATAACTTTCTTCTAACGAGCGTGCAACTTCTTCTTCATTTGCGTTCACTTTGGCATGATCAGCAAGCATTTTTGCCGCTGATGGTAATGCTTCTTTTTCTAACCAAGAATCTGGATTCCATAATTCAGAACGTATAAACGCTTTCGCACAATGGATGAAGCACTCTTCTATTTCTACAACAATTCCAAGTAATGGATTACGGCCATTCACTTGCATTTTTTCTAAAATCTCTTCATCGTTTGTAATAGCTGCACGCCCATTTATTCGTAATGATTCTCCAAGCCCTGGAATAAGAAAGATAAGCCCCACCTTTGGATTAGATAAAATATTAAGAATCGAATCAACTCGGCGATTCCCCGGCCTTTCCGGAATTACAATTTGATTTTCATTTAAAACATGTACAAATCCAGGTGCATCTCCTCTTGGCGAAGCATCACAATGCCCAAACTTATCTGAAGTAGACATTACAAGAAACGGAGATTTAGATAGAAAATCACGACAATGATGATCAAGAGATGGAATCACTTTCTTCACCGCACGTTCACTTGGATACCCTAAAATAAGACGTAATTCTTCTTCCGTTGAAATGAAAGAATTGATTTTTGTTTCCTCCAGTCCCATTCAATATACACCCCTTGTATTTTCTTTATTTTCCCAAAATTACATACAATTATTGTATACTAAACTATATAGAAAGGGGAATATAAATGACAGAATGGTTAACGATATTTGATGCAGAAGGAAACAAAATTGAAAAAAAACTACGTGATGATGTACATCGTGACGGTGATTGGCACGAAACATTCCATTGCTGGTTTGTGGAAAAAGAAAATGAAGACATGTTGTTATACTTCCAATTACGAGCTAAAAACAAGAAATATTTCCCAGGAAAATGGGATATTACATCTGCTGGACATATTATGTATGGTGAAGATATTCGAGTAGGTGGTCTTCGTGAAGTAGAAGAAGAATTAGGCCTATCCTTTCAAGCTACTGATTTAGAATACAAAGGCATTTTTAAAATCAATCATGAAATCCCGTACTTCATTGACCGTGAAATGTGTCATATGTATTTTCACGTTGTTACAAAATCACTTCCGTTTGCACCAGGTGATGAGGTTGAAGATGTAATGAAAGTAAATGCGGCTTCTTTTTTACAGCTTTTAAAAGGAGAAGTTGCAACTACAACAGGCATTCCAGTTTTAAACAAAAGTGCTAAGCCTATTACAATAACATTTGAAGATATCTATCCGTATGAACTTGAATACTATGAATTTGTTGTGGAAAAAGGACGAACTATGCTAAAAAATAGCTTTTAAAGTTCGAATCCCCCCTACCTAAAGAGGGGGTTCAAACTTTAATCACCAAAGATTGATACATACAATTTATTATTTCTCTAGTGTCTTTAATTTCTTCTCTACCTTTACAAACATATGAATGATTAATATAATCATAAGACTTAAGATTGCAATCGTTGTATGCGTATACTTAAATAGTAATCCAATTGCGCTCCCTACTAAAATCATAAAAACACCATTTTGTTTCATAACTTCAGCACTATATCGATTTCCAGCATTCCATAAATCTTTGTTTTTCATTGACCGCTTTGTTCGATACCCATATACTGCATTAATATCTGTTGGTGGGTTTTTCCTCAATATTAGTGCAGCTAATATGAATATAATACCGATTAATATGCTCATTCCAATATTTACAAGTGCATATATCATCTTATCCCCCCTCCCCGCATCCACACACATATTCTCAATTTTTTTGTCAGTTTATACCTTTATTATATAACAAAAATGAATCACAAACCTATATTTTCCATAACAAAAAAATACATCACTCTTGTTTAAATGATGTACAAGCTGAATACAGTATTTTATGTTCATTTCCCAATTTTATTGTTTTATATTTACTCTCTCTGTTTCGACGTTTGAAACATGCTAGGAAGCGTGACAAAACGCGCCCCTTTCACTTTCATCTGAGGAATAATTCGGTCTAATGAGTCTACAGAACCTTGCAAGTTTCCTCCTGGCGTAGAATGTTGTAATATAACACTTCCCGGAAACGCATTTCCTAATACAGTATTTGTAATCTGCTCTGCACTTACCCCTTTCCAATCAACTGTATCTACACTCCACTGTACAATCATAAAGTTTTGCTCTGTCGCCCATCCCAGCTGCTTTTCACGTATTTCACCATAGGGTGGACGTATAAACTTTGGCGCATACCCCACCAATCTCTTCAATGTCTCTTCTGTTTTTACAATTTGATTCCGGTATTCTTCATCACTCACTTTAGCGAAATTGGGATGATTGTACGAATGATTCCCAATAATATGGCCCTCATTCGCAATTCGCTTTACTACATTAGGATATCTTTCTGCATTTTCACCTAGAAGAAAAAAAGTACCTTTCACACCATAACTTTTTAATTTATCTAATATTTGTGGAGTAAATACAAGGTCTGGCCCATCATCAAATGTAAGAGCAATCTCAGCCTTATTAAATGGTCCTGAAAACGCATAAGCAAATTTTTCAACCCATGAAAATGGAGTCCAAGAGCCTCGAACCTCCTCCCCACTTTGCACTTCGTTACCTAAACCAACATTTGATAAATTATGAATCGAACTAGGATAATTTTGATAATAAAAAGGATCTGAATCTGAATACGGTATATAAGAATACGGAGTATAAAAAGGAATATTACGTTCTAGAGTCCACTGAAAAGGACTAAACATTTCGGATGGATAAAAATAGTACATGATAAAAACCTCCCTTATATTTTATATGTCATTCATTCGAATTTTGTTAGAAAGGTCCATATTCACAAACAGAAATAAGACCGTCCCACCTTTGGGACGATCTTATTTCCCTTCTATCTAAACACTTAATAAATTTTTTGACTATCTCTCGGTAAAGACTTCACATGCTCTAAATAGCTTGTTACTCTATCATCATCAGTTTGTGGATATTTGTAACTAAAATAGCTAGCAATCCCGCTTGCAGTTTCTCTAAATAAATTCCCCATTACAAAGAAAGACTTCCAAATGTTTTCATACTCCGCATTTGAAAAAGTCTCCACATATCGTTTCCACATGTCCTGCTCAAGGTATTTTTCAAAATACTTCCCAAACTTTCCAGCGCTTACTGTAAAATTTGTCTTCATCCCAATATGCCACTCCAGCATCTGCACCAGCATATCTCGCACAGGACCTTCAAGCATCCCTTTTACATATGGTAGTTCTTCTCTCCACAGCCCTTTGGCAACATTGATACTACACCACCAAAACTCATTACAGCAATCTGCAAATTGTTTTGCTGTTGGCCTAGGTATAAGATAATCCAAATCGCTTGCTGGTGGAAACGGCTCAATAACATCATCTTTATCAAGAAGAAGGACACTCAAACTATCTCTATCAAGAATCTCATCTATTAATTCTACTGGAACTAAAGTTAAGTCAATTCGGTTTCCGTCTATGAACTGCATTAAATAAGGAAACCTTCCATCCTCTTCTGGTGGAACTAGACTTATTTCTTCTGGCATTTGTACAATCATTATTCCTCCAAATCTATTGATCCATCTGTGATCAGATGTGAATGACTTTATACCTTTCACAACATATATAATATCGTAATCTTGAAAACAATCTTTCTTTACATTCGGATTCACACGAGAGCCATTCATAATAACTGCACGAATCCGTTCATCTTCTCTCGCTGTACTTAATATTAAACTCATCATTTCTTTTTCGCTTCTCATATTTTTATAACCTCCAAATTTTATTAATCCACTGTACTCTATTCGTTTTGGAGGAGCACGAGAAGAATTACCTGTATTCCATACACGTTATAACATATCAAACATTTTCTTCATTTTTTCTCCTCCTAGTCTAATAGATCTATAGCCTCCAGTTGAATTTTATCACTCTGTTACAAGCGCCATTACAAATCCATCATATCCCTTACTCCCTACTGTTTGAATTGCTGTGGCAGTAACACGTGGCTCATTAGCTATTAACTCATAAAAACGACGTATTCCTTGCACACGTGGGTCATCACTAGAAGTATCAAGTACTTCTCCTTCACGTACTACATTATCCCCTATTATTAAGCTACCAGGCTTTGACAGTTTAAGAGCCCACTCAAAATACGCTGGATTGTTTTGTTTATCCGCATCAATAAAAATAAAATCAAATGGTTCATGATTTTCATTAGCTATTTGTTGTAATGAGTCTATTGCCATCCCTGTTCGTACATGAACCACATCACTCAATTTAGCCCTTTCAATATTAATACGGGCAATTTCAGCGTGCTTTTCACTTGCTTCAAGCGTAATAAGACGACCACCTGTTGATAATGCTCTTGCAAGCCATAGTGTACTATATCCCCCTAAAGTTCCAATCTCTAAAATATTCTGTGCTCGATGAATTTGCACTAACAATTGTAAGAGCTTTCCTTGCGTTGATGAAACATCATGTGCTGGCAGATCAGCTTTAGCATTCGCTTGAAGTACCTCATTCAGAATAGGATCAGTTGGCACAAGTAAGTCCGTAATATATTCATCGACAGCCTTCCATTTATCAACATGATTCATGTCAATACCATTCCCTTCCGATTATGTAAGATAATCCTTCAACATCATTATAGATGAAAAATTCAGACTAAAAAATAAATAAAAAAGATTTGGCTTAGGGCCAAATCTTTTTTATTTATTTTTTACGGATTAGTAGACCAAAGCCCAGCAGACTTAATAAATGTACGTTTATTTAATTTCAGCTGCGCTACGATAAACTCTGCAATATCTTCCGCTTGCATAACTCTATCTGGATTACCATCTGTTAATCCTAGATCTACTGCCATATCCGTCGCAACTGTACTCGGTGTTAAAGCCGTTACACGAATGTTATGTTTACGTACTTCCATCGCTAACGATTCTGTTAAACCAAGAACACCAAATTTAGAAGCACTGTATGCACTTGTTACTGGTGCACCTTTTTGTCCTGCTGTAGATGAGATGTTAATGATGTCACCAGACTGTTGTTCAATCATACTTGGTAATGCAGCACGAGTTGCATAGTATACACCCATTAAGTTGACTTGGATAATTTTTTCCCAATCAGCAACATCTAATTCTAAAAATTTGCCGAACTTAGAAATACCCGCATTATTAATTAAAATATCAATAGAACCTAATCCGCTTTTTAATGTTTCAATAGCAGTAGTCACTTCTTCATATGAAGATACATCAGCAGTAGCAATTACAGCTTTTACACCTTCTGCCTCCACTTCTTTCGCAACTGCTTTTAAGTTCTCTTCAGAGCGCGCTAAAAGACCAACATTGACGCCTTCTTTTGCTAAAGCAATCGCTACAGCACGACCAATTCCTCTTCCCGCTCCTGTAATTAATGCATTTTTCCCTTGTAATAATTCTGCCAAATATAACACTCCTCAATGATTCTAAATTGCTTTTTCCTATCATGAATTCTATCTGCATCTAATTTGAAATGCAATTATGCACTTTGATGTGCGTAGGTTACTTGTAAGTAACTATTGTGTTCAATGTACAATTCATAAATTACATATGTAACCAGTACGTCATGTTCAATTCATTGATGTGGATGATGATAAAAATGGAGCCGAAGCCTTTGTAGATTTTAAGAAGAATAAAGAATCTCATTATGTATATCGCATCAATAGTGAAGGAGTAGCTTATCAACATAGTTGTGAATATGGGAAATGTTCTTTTAAAGAAATAATCTTTTATAAATAGGGCATGCCCTATTTATAAAAGATTATTTTTCCTAGCCTTAACCATCTATCATTTAATTTATTAATTCACTATCAGGGATTGAAATGATAAACTCAGTTCCATTTCCAACCACACTTTTTACTTGTATCTTCCCCTGGTGAAGATCAATCACTTTCCTCACAATCGCCAATCCTAAACCGCTCCCACCATGTACACGATTTCGTGATGAATCAGCTTTATAAAAGCGTTCAAAAATATGCTCTCTTTGTTCTTCTGAGATTCCAACTCCTGTATCACGAATATGAACTTCAGCTTGTTCGTCATTTTGTATTAATTTGATTGTAATCGCTCCGCCATTTGGCGTAAACTTTATACTATTGTGAAGTAAGTTTATCCATACTTGACTCATACTTTCTTCATCTGCAGTGATATACATTTTCTCTAGAGATACTTCTAGCTCAATCTCCTTTTCACTCCAAAGTGGTTCGCAATTTAGTACGATTTGCTTTAATTGTTGATCTAATCGATATGTTATATGTTCTGGCAAATGCTCTTCAGATTCTAACAATGTTAACTTAAGCAAATTTTGACTAAGTTTAGATAACCTTGTTGTCTCTGTCTCAATAATCGTAAGGTAATGTTTTCGCTTTTCATCCGGTAAATGATCATCTTGAAGAGCACGCGCAAATCCTTTAATCGATGTTAACGGCGATTGAATTTCATGCGAAACATTGGAGACAAATTCTTGTCTCATTCTTTCCATTACATTCAATTCATCCGCCATTTCATTAATACTTTTCACAAGGACACCTATTTCTCCATCGTACTGCTCTTCATTCCTTATTTTCACAGAAAAATCGCCCTTTGTAATTTTTTGTATTGGCTCAATAATAGACCAAACCATCGCTTCTCGCTTCGGTCTCATTAAAAGTCCAATCAGCATACAAATAAGAACAACAAATAAAAATCCCAGTATATCACTAATGAGAAACGTAACAAAAGGTGACACTTCTATTTTAAGGGCAGATACCACGCTTGAAGATACAAAGAATGCAATTGACCACATAGCAATGAGAGTGGAAAACACTCCTATAATACTCCCCGTTACCTTCCAAAACTTTCTCGTACTCATTTCCTTACCTCTAATCGATAACCTAGCCCGCGAATTGTCTTTATTGTAAAACCTGATTGTTCTTCCTGAAACTTTTCACGTAAACGATTAATATGAACATCTAATGTCCTTTCATTCCCTTCAAAATCATAACCCCACACTTCTTCAATCAATTGTTCCCTTGAACATGTTCTACCTACTTTTGAGCCTATAGTAAACAATAGCTCAAATTCTTTTAAAGGTAATGTTATCGTTTTTTCTCCGATGGTAACTTCAAATGTTTTACGATTTAACAATACATTTCCGATTTGAATAGACTGTGACACAGTAATCTGATATCGCTTCAGTAACGCTTTTACTCGTACAACTAATTCTAATGGGTCAAAAGGTTTTACGAGATAATCATCTGTTCCCAACTGGAACCCTTTCACCTTTTGCGAAGTTTCTCCTTTTGCTGTAAGCATTAGAAGCGGGATATCGTAATATTTCCTTAATTCATAGCATAGTTCCCAGCCATCCATATTCGGCATCATGATATCGAGTATAACCATATCCATTTTTACTTCTTCTATTTTACGAAGAGCATCCACCCCATCAATGGCCTCATAGGTTTGAAAACCTTCTCGTTCCAAGAACACAGAAACTAACTCTCTAATGTGTGGATCATCATCTACTACTAAAATTCTCGGCATCAAATCATCACCTCTCCTCTTTCATCATGCCAGTTATAATGATGAATAAGCAGTGAAGTTAAAGAAAATCCCCCACTGCTTCAAAATCCAATTCTACAATCGTTTTATAGTGCTCCCTCTTTAATTTTCAATTGCTGCGTTGCAAATTCTCGGTACATATCATGAGAACGTAACAATTCATCGTGAGAGCCACTTCCTGTAAGTTTTCCTTTTTCAATAAAGATAATTTTGTCTGCATCTACAACAGTAGAAAGTCGGTGTGCAATAACTAAAGTTGTTCTGCCTTTCATTAAGTTATTTAACGCTTTTTGAACAACAGATTCCGATTTACTATCAAGACTGGAGGTCGCTTCATCTAGCATTAAAATTTGAGGATCTCGGAGCAACGCACGAGCAATCGCAATTCTTTGTCTTTGCCCTCCTGATAGTTTCACACCACGTTCCCCGACTTCCGTATCATATCCTTTCGGTAAATCATGAATAAATGCATCAACATAAGCCATCTCCGATACTCGTTCTATCTCCTCGTCACTTACATTCCCTTCAACTCCGTAGCAAATATTATCTCGGATTGTTCCATCAATTAACGGGCTATCTTGTGATACATATCCAATTTGACGTCGCCATGATTGTAATGAGTATGTTGAAATAGGGTCTTTTCCTAACTTTACTACACCACTCGTTGGTTCATAAAAGCGTTCTAATAAAGAAAATAAGGTTGTTTTCCCACTACCACTAGGTCCTACTATGGCAGTCACTTTTCCTGATTCAATTGTAAAATGAATATTTTGTAGTACCTTTTCTTCTTCGTTATACTCAAAATTTACATTTTCAATCAAAATAGATTGCTTTGCATTTGTTACCTGAATACCATCTATATGATTTTCAACTTCATACTCTAAAATAGTATGAATACGTTCTGTTGCACCAATTGCCTTTTGGAATTGTGTAAAGAACATAGAAAGTTGACTCATGGGCATAATAATTTGCACTAAATATAGAATAAACGCTACAAGTTCTCCCGTTGTTAGTGCCCCACTAGACACTCGCATTCCGCCATATCCTACAATAATAACAAGCAACGCCATTAAAACAAATGACATAACGGGTGTAATTAAAGCTTGCACTTTTCCTTCTTTCAAACCAAATTGTAATAACTTTTGAATTCCTTTGTTACCATTCTCATACTCTCTTGATTCCGTATTTGAAGATTTCACCAAACGTATTTCTGATAACACTTGGTTTAACACACTAGTAAAAGAAGCTGTCTCATCTTGTAGTGTTTTAGAAATTTTATACATCATTCTTCCAAGTGGTACTAAAATCAATACAGATAACGGAATAACAGTTAATAGTAGAACTGTCATTTTCCAATCTAAAACAAATAATACAATTAACGATCCAACAATAGAAATACCACCCGTTAATAAGCTAGACAGGTGCTCTGATATTAACGTTCTTACAACACCTGTATCGTTTGTCATACGGCTAATTGTGTCACCCGTTCTGTTTTGATCATAGTAAGAAACCGGCAAAATCAAAACCTTTTTCCATAGTCGTTCTCTAATTCCAGCTACAATTTTTTGCCCAATATAATTGAGTAAATAAATGGATAAACCTGACGCTATTGTTTGAACAACAAAAAATGCAACTAAGCCAACAATTTGCATTGTACCGATTGAGGAAATCGAAAAATTATCAACTAACCCTTTTGTAAGCATTGGAATAAACAGACTTGCCCCTGTTGAAAACAAGCTCATTACTAATGCAAATATAAGAATACCTTTCGGAGGATTTGTATCTTGAATAAGCCGTAAAAACTTCCTCCAACTTCCCTTTTTCTTCTCTGTATTTTGTACTTCCATTTCTGGTCATCTCCTTATTTCAAACCAAGCGGTTATTTCTAAAACTAGAATACGTTATGAATGTAAACTGAATGTAAACAGTCTACTTATTTGGTAATAAAACACATCAAATCACATCTTTACAACAGGCATAATCATCTGATATTATTACCTGGTACTTATGTAAATAAGCATTCTTACGTTTAAACAAAAAGGAACTAATAATGATTCAAATATATATAAAATGTATTTTTACAACCTACTATTGTAGGAATATCACACAAACCTTACTAATCTTCATTGATTGAAAGGAGTATCCCTTTGCAAACAAACAAGAATCCCGAAAAGAAAACCATTATATTCATTCATGGATTAGTTGGAAATCGTCGTGCTTTTAAAAAGGAATATAAACGTTTTTCTTCTTCCTACAATATAATAACGTATGACTTACTAGGACATGGTGAAGACAAAGGACAAGCAATCGAATTTTCTTTAGACCGATTAGTACAACAGCTATCCGATCTTTATGAAAAAGAAGGAATTGAACAAGCTCATATTTGTGCCCTAAGCTATGGTTGCTATATTGCCACTATATTTGCACACAAATACCCTGAAAAAGTATTAAGCCTTTGTCATATTGGTGGGCATTATAACAATCCATCCCTGTTATATAATGTCTTTCGAAAATTTTGGGATAAAAGAGAACATGACTATTCTACTTGGCTGTATCAATATGCAAATACAATTTTCCCAAGCGGAATATTAAAAGCAAATCCTTTTGCAGTCATTTCAAAAAACATTTATTATCGCTTTGGCTTACAACTACACTCGTCAATTATTGTTGAATCGCTCAAGCACCGTTTAGAATTCGATTTAAAATCTCGTTTAAAAGAGCTGTCGCAACCTATTCTATGGGTAATGGGAGAACATGATCACCTCTACAAATCTTGTCTATTTGACTTAAAATCTATTCTACCAAATGTATTATACAGAGAAATCCCACTAGCTGGGCATGCCGCAAATTTATTTCGCCCTAGTTACTTCCATGATTTATATTCTCGCTTTTTACACGGAGATTTAAAATAGAAAAATATATGTTCGTACAAAATGAAAAGGAGAGAAACAAGTATTTATAAAAGTGTTTCCCTCCTTTTCATTTCTATCATTCATTTGTGTAAAAAAACAAAACTAAAGATAAGAAAAGCTTTCTAGTTTCCTAGAAAGCTTTTCCTTATAATATTGAAGAATTAAATTCTCTTATTATGCTTTTGTATAACCAGCTAGGTGCTTACTCCAGTAAGAATTGCTTACTGATTGAATTCTTACACCAGTTTTTTCAGTTTCTGCACTGATGAACTGACCATTCCCTAAGTAAATACCCATATGAGTCATACCACCAGCACCAGTAGTATTGCTAAAGTATACTAGATCGCCTGGTTGTGGATTGCTAGTATGTGTCTTGCTGCTCCAGTAACCAGCAACAGTTTGACGTCCGCCAGAGTGACCTGCTTGTTTTAATACATAGTAAATGAAACCACTGCAGTCAAAGCCAGCAGGTGTTGTACCTCCCCATGTATATGGTGAACCATTTAGTGATTGTGCAATAGACACAATTGATGATCCATTAGCAGATGGTGTTGTTGGTTTTTCCGTTTGTGTATTTCCTTGCTCACCGCCAGTAGTTGGACGAGAAGGCGTAGTTACGTTATTTGTTCCGCCTTTTACAAATTTCACATAGTCTGCACTTACATAACCAGTTCTACCGTTATGGTTAATTTTATACCAATTATTTTCCACACCAGAAACTTGTAGTGTCTGACCATTTGTTACGCCACCAATTACAGCGTTATATGTAGCTGGACCTGTACGTACTTTTAAAGCACCTGTATTAACCACATATGATCCACCAGTTTGAAGTGTAACATTATTGTTAGTAGCTGGTTTCTCTGTTTGGTTAGATACAGCTGTACCACCTTTTGTTACGAAGTCTTTGCTTATGTATCCAGTTCCACCATTATGGTTAATTTTAAACCAATCTTGTACTTCACCTACAACTTGTACTGTTTGGCCTTTATTTACAGAACCTAAAACAGTATGAGACGCGCTAGGACCTGTGCGTACGTTAAGTGAAGAAACGTTAACTGTATAATTACCTGTTCCTTGTTGAACAGCAGTTTCTTTCTTTCCACCAGTAGTTACGAAGTCTCCACTTACATAACCTGTTTGACCATTTACAGATACTTTAAACCAGCCATTTTCTTGACCAGTTACTTGTAGTACTTGACCTTCTTTTACTTTAGAAATAATGTTATGTTCTGTGCCAGCACCTGAACGAACATTTAGCACATCAGCTGTTACTGTGTATTTCAGTTCAGAATTTGTTTCGATTGCCTTTGTTTCAATTGTTTGTTTTTGAGTTTGCGTTTGAGTTTGTCCATTAATTTCTTTTAGTGCATCAGATGAAACTTGTGCATGAGCAGAATCCATTCCAGGAACTGCTACGCCAGCTACAGATGCTGCTGCTAAACCTGCTAGTACTTTTTTCATAAGTTGTATAAACTCCCTTTCCCTACTACCCTCTTAAAAAATGAGATTAATATTTCATATAGATATTAGAAATAACATCCGCATGAAATTCCATTTTTATACAAGGGCTTTCTTTTTCACACGTCGTTTATTTTAAATTATCAATGTGACTTCTGTGTGAACTTCATGTGAACTTCAACTTCAAATATAACCTATTCTTAATAGAAGCTATACTTCTTCTATTACAAAACGAATCGAAGTCCCCAGTATAATCCATTCTTCACCTATGACACAAATAAAAACGTAGTACCTTAGTAAACGCTGAATCTTACTACTGGTTTTACATAATCGTTCTTTTCATGAGTCACCTTTCTATCATGACAAAAATTTAAGCATTTATCAACTATATAGTATTCTAAAAAATTATATGTCATTCACTATTCACTAAAAGTAATACTTTTTCTCAAATGAAGTAGCACTAAAAATGTTAAGTAAAAAGGAATCATCTATAAGATGCTCCCACATTAATTAAAATTTTATCTTATATAGAAAAGCATTTATCCCTCTCTGGAGCAATCCAAGAGTCCATATTTTGATCACTATTCCTTACTAAACGATTCACTAGTATATCATGCCATATATAATTTTCTAGCAAATATACATGGACTGGATCATCTGTATAAAAAGCATTTCCTTTTTGTTCTATTGAATGACCATATACCATTTCTTTCCCATCAATTGATAAAATAAACCATTTATGACTCCCAATATTATCAATGTAACTTGTTTTCCTATGAATTTCTAATCCTCGCAACGGATCTTCAACATGAAAAACAATACCTTTTAAGCTACATTCTCTTTCTTTTTCTTGTAAATCTCCTAACAGCTTTTCATACATAGTATCCCAAATTGACAAAACAACCTTTTTTTGCGCTCTTCGAATTAATATTCTACAAAAAGCTAGTATATTTTCTTCACCTTTCAAAGTAGTTACTCTTGGATCCACCTCAGGTTCTTTTTTTTCAAATACTTTTAATTCTTTTTCTACATATGTGTATGTCTCCTCCCATGTCTTTCTTACTGCCTCTAAAAACACATCTACAGGTAAAGGAGAATATTGGCACTGCTTCATTTATTTCTTCCTTCATTACAATGCCTTTTTGTTCAAGGGCATTCAACACTTCATATATACGAGTATTATTTATCATTGTAACGTTATTTCTTATCGGGAAAAATATTGCGGATTATTTAGGAATTGTCTAAACAAGAACTAGATAATCTGGTATTTGTAGAACTTAATTGATAAAATAACCTTTATACATCGAAATATCAGGAGGCTTATTGTTACTAATGGAGCAAATTATCAATAATAGTTCAAAACATTATACCGAATTCTACTATGCACTCGTATACTTACTATCCTTACTAACATTCAAAAAAGTAGCAACTATCGAAATCAAAAAGAATGAATTAAAAACGGCTATAAAACAACAAAGAGATGAATTAGCAAAAAAAAACCCTTATAAATTATAAAGATATTCTATAACAGGCATAGAAAAAGGATTATCAAAATTGATAATCCTTTTTTACTTTATTTATAAATTTTCACTCGAGTTTCTAACGGCTGAAACTCTTTTTCCCCTGTCGGTGCAACTGGTTTACCAAATGGCATTTGCGCAATCAACTTCCAAGTTTCTGGAATACCCCATTCTTTTCTTACCTCGTCATCAATTAATGGATTATAATGTTGCAGCGTTGCCCCAAATCCTTCAATTTCTAATGCTGTCCAAATCGCAAATTGCAGCATTCCTGAGGATTGCTGAGACCAAGTCGGGAAATTGTCTTTATATAACGCAAAATTTTCTTGAAGATCTTCTACTACTTTACTATCTTCAAAGTATAAAACTGTTCCATAGCCACTTTTAAAAGCATTCATTTTTTCTTCGGTTGATGCAAAATTATTTTCCGGCACAATTTTTCGTAATGTTTCTTTCGTAATATCCCATAGTTTGTCATGTTGCTCACCTAATAAAACAACAACTCTTGCACTCTGAGAATTAAAAGCTGAAGGTGTATACTTTACGGCATGATTTACTACTTCTTGAATTTTCTCATCAGAAACAACTTGCTCTTTACTAATTGCATAAATGGATCTTCTGTCTTCAATTGCTGAATAAAAATCTTTTGCCATACTAATTCCCTCCAATTTTTATTTGAGGCTTACTAATATATATTGTGGTATATTTCGCCTCTAACTTATTAATAATAAGTTCATAACTTTATTATATTTACACAGAAAAGTAATTTCAAACAATAACGCTCATACTTTTTCAGTTTTTGTTTCTGAGCTCTTTTATATTCCCTTAAAATAAAAAAACAGCTTATCTTCCACTCAATTCGAGTTTTAAACAAGCTGCCTTCCTTCACCTACTTAACAATTTCAAAGCCATAGGACATTAATTTATGTGTTTCTGTAAAACGTTTCATTTTACTCTTCGTACCCATAACAACTGTTACGATTCGTTTATCACCTTGTTTTGCAGTCCCAGTAAAACAATAACCCGCACTATCAGTAAAGCCTGTTTTCAATCCATCCATTCCTTCTACGTAAAGTCCTTGGTTGGCTGGATTCAACATTTCATTTGTACTCGTAACAATCGTACTTTTAAATGCTAACTGACTTTGAGGTAAATGTGTAACATCTAATATCTCTGGGTAATCTTTTACAAGATGATACGCTAACTTCGCTACATCAGCTACAGTCATCTTTGTTTCACTTCCATCAGCTTCTTGCAATCCAGAAGCATTCGCAAACTTAGTCGCTTCAGATAACTCCAATTGTTTCGCTGTTTGATTCATAAGTTGTGCAAAATCTTGCTCCGTCTTTGCTATATGCTCTGCTAAAGCAACTGCAGAATTATTGGCAGATTGGATCATTAACGCATGGTATAAGTCTTTAACCGTTATTACATCTCCCATTTGCACCGGTATTCTAGCGCCTTCCGCCTGTGCTGATTTAGCACTTATTTTCACTTGATCTTCCCAATGAATCTTTCCTTTATGTATATTTTCTAAAAGAATATATGCTGTCATCATCTTTGACATACTCGCCGGGGCAAGCTGCTCTTCTTCATTATTTTTATACATAACTTGTCCATCACTTGCATCAATAATCATTGCTGCTTTCACTTCAACTACTGGGACATATTTTTGTGGAATTACCTTTTCAGATAACCCCGTCTCTGGTAACTCTGCTACTTGTAGAGGCGGACCATCTATTGTCATTTTTTCTTTTGCTTTGGAAACATTTGTACCATTCTTTTCTAGGATACTCCCCTGGAAAAAGAACCAACATGTACCCAAAATAATAGCACAGAGTATTGTTATGCTTCCCCACCCTAACCTTTTCATCACTAAATCTCCTTTTACTCTACCTATTTATAATTTCAAATTTAACCATAACAACAATGCCTTTAAATCGTCAAGGTCAAACAGGAAAGAATCCAAGATAGCTATTCTCTCAAGATTATTTGTTAAGTATATGTTATACTAAAATGCAATATTGAATAATAAAAATTTTCTAATATTATATTTTGAAGTTACTTAAATGCTCCCCATCTTTACAAGAAAGGATCAATACAATGATACTACTTAATCCCTTAAAAAAAGGAGATACTATTGGTATTTACTCTCCTTCTTCACCCGTAACATATACATCGCCCAAAAGATTTAGTCGGGCTAAAAAATATTTACAAGATAAAGGATTCCGCATATTAGAAGGCCATCTTACAGGCAAGCAGGATTTTTATCGTTCAGGAAGCATTCAAGAACGTGCTGAAGAATTAAACGCACTAATTAAACATCCTGATGTTACATGCATCATGTCAACAATTGGCGGGATGAATTCAAACTCTCTTTTACCTTATATTGATTATGAAGCATTTAAAGAAAACCCAAAAATTATGGTTGGGTACTCAGACACTACAGCTTTGCTACTTGGAATCTATGCAAAAACAGGCATTACTACATTTTATGGACCAGCACTTGTTCCCTCTTTTGGTGAATTTGAACCTTTTGTAGACTTTACTTATACATACTTTAAAGAAGCTTTAATGGATAATCAAGACGTCCCTTATAAGCTAGATATACCTTTATTTTGGACAGATGAATTTATAAACTGGGAAGAAAAAACAAAGGAGAAAGAACTAAGAAAAAACGAGTGGATTTGTGTAAATAGTGGACAAACAACGGGAAGACTAATGGGCGGAAACTTAAATACACTACAAGGTATATGGGGTAGCCCATTTATGCCTGATATTAAAGAAGGAGATATTCTCTTTATTGAAGATAGCTCCAAAGACGCCGCTACCATTGAAAGAAGTTTCTCATTGCTTAAAATTAACGGCGTATTTGATAAAATTTCAGGAATCATTCTTGGCAAACATGAGCAATTCAACGATTGCAGTACAAATCGAAAACCACATGAAATATTACTAGAAGTGCTAAAGGATCGTAAATTGCCATTTCTTGCAGACTTTGATTGTTGCCATACACATCCGATGATTACTATGCCAATTGGTGCTCAAGTTGAGATGGATGCAACAAATAAAAGAGTAAGTATCATTGAGCAATGGAAAAAATAAATATGAAGTTTAGCGATTCTTTGAATATCTTTATTTTAAATTACTTACAAATTTAACAAAAAAATAACTCTTTATTAGGAATTAATGCTGGGCTAAATATTTTTTGCATTAAAACAAGCATCTGCATTAGCGTCACTAAGTTACCTCATCATTTCAATGTTCGGTTGATATTTCCTAGATGAAATCATTATAAAGGAAAAAGTAATCGGTAACATTATCATTGAAATTAGAGTTGTTGTTTTCCATACAATAAGAAAATACATCCTTATTATATAGAAAAAAGTCCGTTATTTATAACGGACTTTTTTCATATCCTCTCTACTGCCCTAAATTTTGAACTTTATCTTTTAAATCTTGAACTTGTTGCACTGTCTTCATAAGCTCTGAGTTTTTGAATTGTTCTACATCCATTTTCCCTTCTTCTATCTTTTTCATAGTTGTATCAATTAGCGCATTTAACTTTTCATTATATCCAACAATTTGCTGATGAATGTCCTTTGCTGCATCTGGTGGTGTCAATTCATTAAAAGCTGGAATATCCTTTTGAATTTCTCCGAGTTTAGTTTCTAACTCTTTTCGGGCTGCACTATCATTGATTGCCTTTTCTACTAATCCCGGCGCTTCATTTGCAAACGCACTTACTTCATTCACATAGTCTGTAGCCTTTTGAGCATAATCAATTGAATTCTTACCTTCTTCAATTACAGAACATCCCATTAAACCAATTGTAATTAAAAACACAAGTAAGATTGTCTTTTTTAA
This sequence comes from Paenibacillus sp. 102, assembly GCF_039549175.1. NCBI lineage: Bacteria > Bacillati > Bacillota > Bacilli > Caryophanales > Paenibacillaceae > Paenibacillus > Paenibacillus sp. 102. The sequence continues at coordinate 59,962 of NZ_JBCGHT010000008.1, forward strand.
TTTCATATTTTACCTCCTAAATGAATACTAATTCATTGTTTCTTCTATACATTTATAAACACTTATTCCTTTCGTTATACTTTCATTCAAAATACTAGCTATTTAATACCTCAACTTATATATTCTAGCAAAACTTTTCATTTTCCTTTTTATAATCAATTTTGAAAAGCATACGGATTTTTCATAAAAAAAACATACTTAAGCATCGCTTAAGTATGTCAATTTTTTTATCCTGCCGCTTACTTTCTTACATATCCTATAACTGTGACAAGTTCTGATTCTATATGAACACTGATAATTTCCTCAATAACATTTGTGTATCCTTCCCCTATAGCCGCTCCATATTGTAAAGAAATTTCTTTTCTCTTATAAACTGACTGAGGTATAGTCAAAATAAATTTCCTAAGATTTCTTTCATCTAGAGGTTCCATAAGTAAAATTATCCCATCTTCTTCAAACATACAATCATCCTTTCACTTACATTCCTACTACTGCTCAGTATTGCCTTTATCTGCTAGGTTCTAAACCCACTTATAAATCGTACGATACTCTCCATTCGATAAAGCATTCATGTCCCATAGTCATACGAACCACTCTTTTAAAATCTCCAAAATAAAAAAGCACAAATCTTAAACTATCAAGAATTCGTGCTTTTCATAATGATGTTCTTATATTCCTTTATCCATCTCATAGAGTCTACGATATTTCTCACTCTCTACAAGAAGTTGTTCATGACTACCTTGTATCGTGATGTGACCATCTTCAAGAAAAATAATTTCATCCACATGCTCAATCCCTACAAGATGATGTGTTACCCAAATTACAGTTTTATCTTTCGTTGCTGCAAACATCGTTTCTAATAAAGCTGATTCCGTTTTAGGATCCAAGCCAATAGTTGGTTCATCCAGTACAATAATGGGTGCTTCTTGCATAAGAGTTCTTGCAAAAGCAATTCTTTGCCTTTCACCTCCGGAAAATCTCTTCCCCATCTCATGCATTTTCGTTTGTAACCCATCCGAAAGAGATTGAATATGAGAAGCAATTTGTGCTTGTTCTAAAGCTTTCCAAATATCTTGATCAGCAGCTTCAGGTCTTCCGATGCGCACGTTATTCCCAATCGTCGTGTCAAACAAATGTGGCTTTTGATTTAACACAGAAATATATTTTGATAACAGATTCATATGTGCTAATTTTCCATTTAGTAAAACTTGACCGTTTATTGGACTCAGCGCACCGGTTAATAACTTTAATAAAGTAGATTTCCCTGTTCCACTTCTCCCTAAAATAGCAATCTTCTTTCCCGCCTTTATTTTAAGCGATACATCTTTTAATACCAACTCGTTACTTTCCGGATAACTATACGACACATTGCACAATTCAATCTCTACATCTTTTGGCACAACATCGCTTTTGTCTTCATCCTTCCCTCGTTCATCTTGCGGAGCCATACCATTTTCTACACCAGTAAGCCGTCGTGCAGACTCTATATAAGACGGAATTCGATCAATTGCATCTGATACAGGGATAAGCACATTTGTTATTGATAGTGTCATTAATATAAATGCCGCTATCACTGTTGGTGCAATTTGCCCGCTTTCCGCTTGATTTCCAGTCCAAATGATCATAAAAATGACAACCATTCCTACTATTAAATGAATAATCCCATCTCGAATATGATGCCAACGCTTCATTTTCTTTTCAATCTTTACTAACTGGACATTTTGCTCTGTATATTCTTTTACAAACTCAGCTGTTCTGCCACTTGCTTGCCAATCGGATAAACCAAATACGGCATCTGTCAATTGTTGATATAAACGATTCCTACCTCGCTTCAATATAACATGATGTTGTTTCATCATGAATAGCGATACGAATGGAAGGAGAAAGACAATAACAGCTAACATGCTTCCTGCTATAAGTGCAAACATCCAATCAAATGTACCAAGGACAACAACAAATATACTATATATAGCTAACGCTAATATACTAGGGAATATTGTACGCAAATATAGATTTTGTAGATGCTCGATATCTTCAGATAATACACCTAATACATCGCCAGTTTGAAAGCGAGACCTTAAAAATAAAGCTTGCGGTTCTACTATTCTATATAACTTTGTACGCATTTTTTCTAATATACGGAGAACCACATCATGTCCAACTAAGCGCTCTACATAATGAAAGACCGCTTGTCCGATACTAAATGCACGCGTTGCCACAATCGGAACATATACAGCCATTATATTTTCCGGTCGAAGGGAAGATTTGGAAATTAAATAGCCTGAAATGAAAAGTAACATTGCCCCTGAACTTACCCCAAGAAGACCGAGAATAAGGGTCAGAGTCATTCTCCCTTTATTTTTCTTTATATAAGGCCCAATCCAGTTATTCATTTCTCTCTCCTCCCTTCAGTATGAAAATGGAATGATTTTTTCGCAAAAAGCTCTTCATATGTTCCTTTTTCTATAATCTTACCTTTTTCCAAAACAAGAATATGATCCATTTGTTTCATCCAATGAAGACGATGAGTTGCAAGAAAGACAAGCTTCCCCTTAAATACACGTAACATCGCTTGCTTTATCTCAAATTCAGTTTCAATATCAAGGTGAGCTGTCGGTTCATCTAATAAAATAATCGGCTTTTTACTTAAAAGAGCACGAGCCATTGCAATACGCTGTTCTTGTCCTCCACTTAGCATACGACCGCCTTCTCCAATCCTTTCATGCATTCCATTTGGAAGTGAATCAATAAGTGAACGAAGACCGACCTCATCTATTACTCTTTCTACTTCTTCGTTCATTGTATTTGGCTCATAAAAACATAAGTTATCTCTTAATGAGATTGGAAAAATATATGGTTGTTGCGGAATATAAGCAATATTTTTGATCCACGCTTCACGCGTACTTATATTTATTGTATTTCCATCCACAATTACGCTTCCATGTGACGGCTGAAGAAACCCTGCTAACACATCGATGAATGTCGATTTCCCTGCTCCACTTTCTCCAATCATGCCAATCATTCCATTACCTTTCCATGAAAAGCAAATATCTTCTAGTATCGCTTTTCCTGTTTCATCATTACAAACATTTATATCTTTTAATTCCATACTACTAGATGCATCCCACATCATTTTTACACTGCTTATATGAGCTGACACATCTTTTTGTTGCTCTAAAATCTCTTCCATTTGCTCCATCGCGATTTGTCCATCTAATGTCGCATGATAATTGGCCCCAACTTGGCGAATTGGTAAAAAATATTCTGGAGCTAAAATTAAAATTGTAAGAGCTGGCAACAACAGAATCGTTCCATCTATTAGACGAATTCCAAGACCTACTGCTACAAAAGCAATTGATAAACTTGTAAAGAAATCGAGTGCAAAAGAAGAAAGAAAAGCAACTCGCAAAGTGCGAATCGTTGCTTTTCTATATCTCTTACTCACCTTTTCAATTTTGCCTTCATGTTGTTTACTTTTCCCTAAATACTTTAATGTTTCTAATCCTTTTAACGTATCAACAAAATGATTTGATAAAACGCGATACGTATCATATTGATTATCAGCCATTTTTTGTGCTGCTAGTCCTAAAAGGATCATAAAAACAATGACAATTGGGATTGTTACAACTAAAATCACCGCTGACTCCACATCAAGTGTAAAGACATAAATAACAAGAAGTGCTGGAACGATACAACTTCTGATCATTCGGGGAATGGTTAGCTCAACATATGTTTTAAACTTTTCTATTCCTTCAATTGATAAGGTCACCAGATGACCAGTTCCGCTTGTTTGAACAAATCTTGGTCCTAATGTGAAATATGCCTCAATTAATTGTTTGCGCAGTAGTAATCCTACTTTTTCAGCAAAGCGTTCAACAAGTAGCTGTGATATTCGAATCAATATTTGACGTACAGCAAATGAAATTCCAAAATATAAAATTTCATTCAGTACCCCCTGTACTTGTTCTCCTTGAAATAAAAATGTAATCGCACGAGCTAAAAATATAGATTGTGCAACAATACTACACGCTTCTAACACACTAATAAAACCTAATATAATATATAAAAACTGGCTACCAGGATACGATGGAAGTCCTCTTTTTCTTTTCATTAGTACTCCAAATCATTGTCTGACTTTACAGGTTGTCTAAACACATAAAAACTCCATATTTGACTTCCGATTACAAACGGCAATATAGCAATCGAAAAATACGTCATGAGTTTTAATGCGTAAGCCCCTGATGCTGCATTATAAATTGTTAAATCATTCATCGCTCCTAACGTACTAATCATGACACGCGGGAACATGCCAATAAACACACTTGCACTTAGCAAAATGATTGTTAAACTCGTCATAAAGAAAGCCCAACCGTCTCTTCTTCTTTTATTTAATAATGTTGACGCAAATAACGCTACAAAAGCTCCAATTGGAACCATAATCCACTCTGTGCCATGAGCAGTGAAAATATCGGTTTTCCATAATCCTACACCGGCAAAAATAAGGAGTGCTATTAAGGAAAAAGGTACAATTTTTATTGCAGCAATACGTGCACGTTCTCGTAATTTACCAGTTGTACGTATTGTGAGAAATTGTAATCCATGGACGATACATAATAGTAGGAACATCGCTCCTCCAAGTAACGCAAATGGATGCAGTAATTGCAGGAATCCACCTACAACATTTTTAGTTTCATCAATTGGTACACCTACCATAAAGTTTGCGATCGCAATTCCCCAAAGGATAGGTGGTAGCAAACTTCCAATAAATATGCCCCAATCCCATGCGCTCTTCCATTTATGATTGTCTATTTTCGCGCGAAATTTAAAGGCAGCTCCTCTCGTAATTAAGGCAAGTAACATAAATACAAACGGAATATAGAAGCCGCTAAATAATGTTGCATACCAATGTGGAAATGCCGCAAACATAGCACCACCAGCACAAACAAGCCATACTTCATTCGCATGCCAAAACGGTCCAATTGTATTTAAGTAAACTCGTTTTTCAAAATCGTTCTTTCCTAAAAACCTTGAAACTGTTCCTACACCAAAATCGAAACCTTCAAGTACAAAAAATCCAACAAATAAGATTGAAATAATTAAAAACCACAACTCATTAAGAGATAACATACTCTTCCTCCTTATCAAACGGATCATGGCTTTGATAATCCTTTTTCGTTTTCTTATTCGCATGTCCTTTAATAATACGAACGAATAAGTAAACGCAAATTCCACCCATAATTAAATACAATGATGTGAATGAAATAAGCGAGAATAATACTTCGCCAAATGTTACATTTGGTGATACAGCATCTTCTGTTTTCATAACACCAAAGACAACCCACGGTTGACGACCCATTTCAGTCATAATCCATCCAACTGTATTACCGATGAATGGAAGAGCAATCGCACACACCATTAATTTTAAATACCAAGGCTTTTCAGTTAAACGATCTTTTCTTGATAAGAACCATCCGTATGCTCCTAGAAGTAACATAAATGTTCCGCTCATTACCATCGCTCTAAAGCTCCAAAACATCGTTTTTACTGGCGGAATATAATCTCCAGGTCCGTATTTCTCTTCATATTGCTTTTGAATTTGATTCATACCTTCTACTTGACCGCTAAATTTATCATAAGACAATAGACTTAACATGTATGGAATTTGAATTTCAAATGAATTTGATTTTGTTTCTGGATTAATACCTGCTATCACCGTGAATGGTGCTGGATCCTCACTCGTATTCCACAATGCTTCAGCTGCTGCCATTTTCATTGGCTGTGATTTAATTAAATGCTGTGCTTGCGCATGACCGAAAAATAATACAAGAGCTGTTGCAATTGTTCCAACAATAATTGAAACCCGGAAAGACTTTTTAAACATCTCTGTCTCTTGTCTTCTTGAAATTTTCCAAGTGCTCACACCAGCAATAAAGAATGCTCCTGTTGCCAATGCTGCTGTAATTGTATGAGGGAATTGCACCCATAATTGCGGGTTTTGAATAATTGCCAAGAAATCATTCATCTGTGCACGTCCATCTGCTGTCATTTCATATCCTACTGGAGCATGCATAAAGGCACTTGCAGTTAAAATCCAAAATGCTGATAACATTGTTCCTAGTGAAAGGAGCCAAATACATAAAAGGTGGATTCGCTTCGGAAGTTTATCCGCACCAAATACCCATAACCCAAGAAATGTTGATTCTATAAAAAAGGCTAATAGCCCTTCAATTGCAAGTGATGGTCCAAAAACATCACCAACAAAACGTGAATACGTTGACCAGTTCATACCAAACTGAAATTCTTGTAAAATTCCTGTTACAACACCTACTGCAAAGTTAACAAGGAATAACTGCGCCCAAAACTTTGTCATCTTCTTATAAATTTCTTGTCCCTTTACCACATACAACGTTTGCATTAGCGCAATGATAAAAGCTAAACCAATAGACAACGGAACGAAAAAATAATGAAAAATCGTCGTGGATGCAAATTGTATTCGTGCTAATTCGAGCGTATCCATGTCAAAGTCACTTCCTTCTTAAATGTTTATATTTTAAATAGATTGAGTCATAATGATTAAAGAGATTCTCATTGCAATCCAATCCATTGGAAATACGAAAAAATAGTACCACTTATGTATTGTCGGAAAGTATAAATTTTCAGTCTTTTAATACATCAAAGTAAACATTTCTTACTTACACTTTACCTTTTCACTATTTCCACAGTGTTTTGTTTGTTAATCAAATTGTATAATATACTTGCATAATAAATTCAGGTGATTTTTGACGTATTATTGACAGGATTTTGTCTGAAATATGTCTTTTGTAATTTTTTTGAAATAGAAATTTTATATTATAAAAATATGTTTTTTAAACATACAACCTACTTTTCAAACGGTTCTGGTGTAAAAACCTTAAAACAATTGCAATTAATCTCTTAAGCTTGGACATACTGATACTATTACTCTTAAAAAGGCCTTTTGAAACAGCACACTTTCATGTGAAGTAGGCTTATACACTTCCTGATAGGAAGTTATTACATAATATATAGTATAACGATGATGTCTAAGGTGCTAGACCGGAGAATTACCTACACAAATCCAGGGTTATTCGGGTTTAGAAAGACTCTTATTAAAAAGGTGCGTTTCAAAAGAATATGTTAATGTCGTAAAAATATTATATTCGATGTCAAAGAAAGGATCGGCGTAAAGTCCTTTCATTTTTTTGTATATGATAGAAAAAATTTAAAATTGGAGGAGGAATTTATGTTAACGATTTATTTAGTACGTCATGGTGAGACACAATGGAATACGGAGAATCGCTTACAAGGATGGAAAAACTCTCCGCTTACGGAAAAAGGAATAAGAAATGCTAAATTGTTGGGGAAAAGATTATCGAACATTGAATTTTGTGCCGTTTATTCAAGCCCTAACGAGCGTACCATTCAAACGGCAAAATATATTTGTTCAGGAAGAAACATTCCCATTATAACGGACGAAAATTTAAAAGAAATAAGTTACGGAGAATGGGAGGGGAAGACAAAGGAAGAGATTGAAAAAAATTTTAAAAAAGAGTATTTCCATTATTGGAACGCTCCTCATCTATACGATCATAGACCACATAAAGGGGAAGGAATCAACGATTTAAAAAAAAGGGTCGAGAATGTTTTAAATAAAATCCTTGCTGAAAATCCCAGTGGTAATGTTCTAATTGTCTCACATGCAGCAACGATTAAAGCCCTATTACTCTACACCATGAATATCTCTACCGAAAAAATGTGGGATCCTCCATTCATTTATGGGACAAGTCTTACTGTCTTTCATTGGGATGGTAAAAGATTCCTATTTGAAATGGTAGGTGATACATCTCATTTTGAAGAGGATATTTGATTTTAAGTATAGGCCAAGCCCATTCACAGGTTGAATTAGATCAAACGGTAAAAGATAACATCAAATTCTCGAACCCTAGTGAAAAGGGGTTAACCGGTAAACGATAATCTAATTTCTCTCGTGAAGATATATATCCCGCAAATTAATAAAAGAGCGTAAAAAATACTTCCTTAAAGGCGCTCGTCGTGCACCTCAGTTCTCAAATCGTTAATATTATTGGTATATCAACGTTTACGGCCCTTTCTCGAATTTCCGAGAAAGGGTTTTTAATTCGCAAAATTTCGGTTTGAATACTCCTTGAATAACCTTCCTCAAAAATCCATATAAATTTTAAATAAATTTGCTATTTTTTTTGCTGTATTTGTCATTGGTTACTGAAGATGAAGGGATGACTATTAGTAGCCCTGGTGGATTTATAGAAGGGGTTAATTTTAATAATCTGTTAACGGTTGAGCCGCATGGACGGAATCAGGCTTTAGCAGATACTCTAAAAAGAATTGGTTTGGCGGAGAAAACTGAGCGTGGAATTGATAGGATTTTCGAAGGATCTATTATGTACGGAAGACCATGGACGGATTGTTCAGAGTCTACAGATAGATATGTAAAGTTATTTATTCAACGGGCAAAACCAGATTTTGCTTTTACTAAAATGATTTCAAATGAAGAAAACAGAACAGGAAGATCATTACCTATTTATTCGCTTTTAATATTATCTGCTTTACAAAGCGAGAGAAGACTTGATATTCATCGAATGGCTGAAATAATTAATATCAGTTATAAAACGAATGGCAATTCATTCATTTTATAACTGTAATAAATTTAGAGAAAGAGTGTATACTCCCTTTCTCAGCAATCTGATCACCATTAATGAGGCAGCTTTATTCACCACCTTTAATTTTACTATAATTTATAATATTTTGATAACATCATGTATCCAAGTGATTTGCATACAAGTTATTTTACAATTACCTTACCTTTTAGGATTTATCTGAAAGACTTATTTCTTGGTGCAAACCAACCAATTAGGGCGATACCGACTAAAACTCCATAGAAAATCAGAGTCCAAGCTGTACTGTGCGGAAAATGATGATCTAAGATACCAATATCCTCATGGGCAAGGGTAATTACAGTAAGTTTGACACCGACCCAGGCAACAATTGCATATGCTGTTGTTTCCAATGCTGGACGTGTTTCAAGAAGTTTCACAAACCAGGTTGCTGCAAATTTAATTAAGACAAGTCCGGCAATACCTCCAAGAAGAACTACAATGAACTGTCCTCCATCCATACCACCGAAATCGTCTAGCGGTGAATCTGGAAGACCCAGGGCAAGAGCAACCGCAGCTAGTATCGAATCCATTGCAAAAGCAAGGTCAGCTAATGCAATCTTTCCTACTGTGAACCAGTAGCCTTTACCTGCCGATTCCTTTTCATTGTCCTTATGAATATTCTTATTGTCTTTTCCGAACCGTGCCTGAATGACATGCTTTAATCCTAGGTAAAGAAGATAAGCTGCTCCTATTGCCTGTATCTGCCAGACATTTGCAATAAATGAAATGGCAAAAAGGGCAGCAAATCGGAAAGCAAAGGCCGTAATGATTCCGTAATTTATAGCTCTTTTTTTCTGGTTTTCGGGTAAATGCTTGGCTATCACTGCTAGTACAAGGGCATTGTCTGCCGATAGCAATCCTTCTAACCCTATTAGAATTAACAATGCCCAAGCATACTCTAGCCATAATGACTCCATCCAATTCTCTCCTTTCTAAAACTAATAATCATATAAAGTTAACAATTCAAGAAAGAAAGTATGTTATTGGTTCACCACCTGTGTTCTATAGATTATTTAATTATTCTCCTAACTATTTTACAATTTGAAATTCCGGGCTTTGAAATTTTTCATAATCTCTCTTAATAACCCCATAAAATACGCTTTAAACATGTTTTTGATAAAGAAAATCATCTTAAATTTGTTGTATTTTAGGGGTGTGTGATTCGATATTATTCCGAAAACTTTTTACTCCTCAGAGCTGTTTTTATGCGCTACTTCGTTGCCCTGAATTTCAACTTTAATCTTTCTTACTCGTCTGTCTACTACTTCATCGACACTTATCTTTAATTTTTCATAATAAAATAAATCTCCTTTTGAAGGAATTACTTCAAGCTTTTCGAGAATCCATCCTCCTAGTACAAAATAGGCACTTTTAGGTAAGGATACATGCATCAACTCAGCGAAATCACGTAAAGGGTATTGAGCATCAAAAATGTATACATTTTCATTTATTTGAGATACTAATTTCTTCGGTCCTTCATGTTCGTCCAATATTTCACCAACAATCATCTCTAAAATATCCTCCAAAGTTACGAGACCTATTGTTACTCCAAATTCATTTAAAACAATTGCCATACGCATTTTGTCTTTTTGCAAGCGCGGTAATAGAGCTGAAGTCTTCATAGATTCCGCTACATACAATGGTTCTCTTAGCAGTTCTTTAATATTTATCTCTTTATACTTTAGTAAATGCGATAAAAATTCCTTCTTAGATAAAAATCCAATAATATTATCCATACTCTTTTCATAAACAAGAATTCTTGAAAAACGCTCTTTAAAAAAAACTTTTGTTATTTCTTCAGTGGTTAAGGTGATATCAATAGCAACAATATCCACACGTGGAGTTAAAATTTCTTTCAAGGAGATCTCATCCAAATTCATTGATCGATGGATTAGTTTCCTTTCTACAGCATCAATTGCTCCCTCTTCCTTACCCATATCTATAATTAATTTTATTTCTTCTTCAGTGATAGAAGGTAATTTATTATTATTTGAAAACATTTTTGTGAACAGTGCTTTTGAACTGAGGAGAAGAGAATTTATAGGGGCAAGCAATTTATTTAAAACATATATAACATTTGATATAGCTAAAGAATAAGATTCTGCATGATTCTTCGCTAATGATTTCGGAATGATTTCTCCAAATACCAATATCAGAATACTCATGATTACTGTACTTATCCATACACCCATATTTCCGCCAAATATATCAGTCAACAATTTAGTTGATATACTTGCCGCTGCAATGTTCACAATGTTATTTCCCACTAGAATTGAAGAAAGTGATTTATCAAAATTTTCAGGTTTAGTAAGATAAAGAGCTTTACCACTTCCCCTTCTTCCTTCGTTAACAAATTTTTTTAACCTTACTTGATTCACACTTGATAAAGCGGTTTCTGCTGAGGCAAAGAATGAGGACAATAAAAAGAGAAAAACTAAAAGAATGATTGAAAACATCAATATCACCTCCAAAAAATAAATTTTTTCTTTTAACGGTTTCAAAAATTTAAATAAAATGATAAAAAAAAAGGGAATATACCCTTTGTGTGAAAGCATGCTCACAGACGCCTGGGGCATGCATAAGATTTAAAACCTACATTTTTATATCCAGAAATTTGATATAAATCCAAACTCATTTTTGCTTGGATTTGGTTTCAATTATAAACTCAATCATGTCAATTCTTTCACCGGCCGCCACAAAAGAACTACTATTTGATTTATTGGTAAAATGGACAAGACCTTCTAGTTTATCGTACTTTACAAATGTGTCAAATCCAGAGATATCTTCTCCACTCATCAATATTTGTTTTACAAATGTACCTGGAGGGGTTTCTTCCAACAGCCGACAGATTGGGTGAGGCAATTTAGTTTCCTCCTTTACTTTCAATTACTTTACTATATTTCATTCATATAGCCAGGCCTATTATTACTCAGTTTTTGTTTTAAAGTTGAGTTTCGGTTTCGGTATCGGTTTCGATTTCGGTTCCCGTATCGGTTTCAGTATCAGTTTCGGTTCCCGTATCGGTTTCGGTTTGGTTTCGGCTGCGGATGCAAACTCAATTTTGTTAATTTTCTCGCATATTACCACAAAAATACCATTAGACTCTTTACTGAAATAAGCAAGGCCTGATAATCTGTCAAACTTTACAAACTTTCCAATCCCTGATACTTCTTTTCCATTGATTATTAGTTCTTTTACAAGTGTATAGGGGGAGGCTTGTTTCAATAGAAAACGGATAGAATTAGACAATTCGATTTCCTCCTTTGCTTTCAATTATTTTACTTTATTTCATTCATACGACAGTCCTATTTTTTAGTTTTCGATTTCGGGTATAAACTCAATCATGTCAATTTTTTCAGCGATTGCCACAAAAACACTATTAGATTTATTAGTAAAAAAAGCTAAACCTGTTACTCTATCATACTTTACAAATTCCTCAACTCTTGATACATCTTCTCCATTGATCATTAGTTCTTGTATGAGAGTACCTGGAGGGGTTTGTTCCAATAGCAGACAAATCGGATTAGTCAATTTGATTTCCTCCTTACTTTCAATTACTTTACTATATTTCATACCAGCAGCTTTTGTCTGTGCGTTTATTACAGAATAATAAAATATACGTTAGTTTAATCGGAATATTAGGAAAATATCTTTTTCCATCCCCTATTAATCTCTCATTTTTTACAGACTCTTTCTTTTAATTTATCAATTGTCCAAGCATTTCAGAGATTTTAATCATATATTGATATCTAAAGGAGGTGGAAAAATGCACCAATTAATGCTATTTATTTTCCTGGCAGTCTTTTTCATTCTTGAGCTGACACTTTTAAGAATACTTTTTGCAAATCAAACTAATAAGATCTTTAACATATTATCTAAAGGCCAAGGATTTGTTCCAGATAATATCTATTCAAAGAAAAATATGAATCCAAACCCTGTTTTAATTAAAGCATTTAATCCTAAAAAGTACTAGTAGTCCCATAGGAGGCTAAACCTTTGCATTGCATGTTCATGGTAAAAAATATCGATTAATTAGAAAGGAGGTTAAAGGTGCTAGAATTATTTCTCTTTCTGCTATTTATAGGGTTATTCATTTATGGAATGTTCTTATTTGGTAAGGGACTATTTAATTTTTCAGGACAATCCCTTAATAAATGGCTATTTACTATAACGGGTGCGCCATGGAAAGGTCTAATAATAGGTACTCTAGTCACAGCTGTTCTAAATAGCAGTTCTGCAGTAATGGTCATTACAATTGGGCTCATTTCCGCCAGAAAACTAACATTTCCACAAGCCATTGGAATTATACTCGGTACTAATATTGGGACAACTGTAGATGCAGAAATTATTACGCTGGACATTGATTCGCTCATCATTCCTATGGCAGTTGTCGGTGGAGTGTTTGCATTGATAAAAGGAAAAATCCTCCGCAGTTCAGGGTTTATTTTACTTGGTTTAGCTGCCGTCTTTGGAGCTATGTGGGGATTTGAATATTTGGCATCTTCATTGTTAGAAATGGAATTTGCTAACCAATTTCTTCTAACTATAGGTGATAATTCCTTTTATGCTGTTTTAGCCGGAATAGTAATTGCAGGAATAATCCAATCAAGCAGTGCTACTGTAGGAATTGCAATGGGATTCCTTACGTCAGGTGTTATGGAGTTAGATACAGCAGTTGCAATTATGCTGGGGGCTAATATTGGTACATGTGTAGATGTATTATTTGCTGGTTATGTCTCACGTGCAAAGGAATCGCTACTTACTGCCTGGGCTCATGTGTGGATTAATATATTAGGAGTTGCTGTATTTTTCCCTTTCATAGGATGGCTTACTGACCTTGGTCAACTGATGTCCTCCCATCCAGATGTTCAGCTAGCACATGTTAGTGTTATCTTTAATGTATTAGTTTCACTTCTATTCCTACCATTTACAAATCAATTTGCAAAATTTATTTTAAAAATACACGATCGTAAAAAGAACCCTTCGTTATAAGGCCCAGGGGCAAAGTAGCAAATAATGATACGCTATTTCTACTCTGTCCCATTCATGTGTTTTATTAGTTATCTGGTTTTGGTGCAAAAACCTTAAAACAATTGCAATTAATCTCTGAAGCTTGGACATCCTGATACTATTACTCTTAAAAAGGACGTGATCAGTATGGAAAAGCAAAACATAAAAAACACCGACTACGCAGTATTCTCCTGCTTCATCGGCGTTTTTTCAGAGTATAAAATTAAAAATCATATTCCGCATCTTTCATTTGGCGAATGTCTGCATATGCGTCAACAAGTAGTACTGTATCTTCCACTAAACGCTCCATCCGGAAAAGAATATCATCATTGATAATTTCTTTTCGATGGAAATCTTTTTCTTCGATAAATACGTACGTTGGAACAATATGTGCCTTCATATATGCTAAAATTGGTTTTAACTGCTGCTCCACCATTAAATAATGCTTCGCTGTTCCGGCTGTAACAAGCATGCTCACCACTTTATCTCGAAAAGCGTTAACTGGTAATAGATCAAAAATATTTTTTAATGTCGCCGGTATCGATGCTTGAAATGTTGGTGTGCCAATAATAATCGCATCTGCTGCCATGATTGTTTCCGTTATATACTTTGTATCCCCTTCATATTCCCAATAATTTCGCCCATCACTAAAGACCATTTCATATTCTGCGAGGTCTAGTAATGTGATTTCTGCATTGGGATATTTTTCACTTGCTAATTTCAACGTATAATCCATCGCTGTTCTTGTTTTAGAACCCACATTGGAACCTGCAATTCCTACGATTTTCATTCTATTCACTCCTTATTGTTTCGCTGTATGTTTCTTAATAGTTGGTATTACTTTTGTGGCAAGCAACTCAATGTTTTTCGCTACCTTTTCAAATGGTACGCCGCCAAAGTCAATTTGTGCCATAAAACGCTGCTGACCATATAATTCATGTTGATATAGTACTTTTTCAATAATTTGCTCTGGACTACCAATCATTAGTGCATCTCGATAATCTGTAGCTTGTGCAAATTGTTGTTTTGGATAGCCTCCGCCACGTAATGCCAACATTCCAGCATTAATATGTGGATAATACTCACGAAGTGCATCTTGTGAATTATCTGCTGTATACAATAAACTTGTTGTTGCAATTGGTAAAGTTGCTGGATCAAAACCACTTTGCTCTGCTGCTTCACGGTACGCATCTACCGATCCCTTAAAGTTGATAGCAGGACCACCAAGTGTTGTCAGCATCATCGGTACACCCGCATATCCAGCCTTAATTGCGCTAGCAGGCGGGCCACCTACTGCACGCCAAATCGGCATATATCCACCTTCTGGTTGCGGCAAAATGGTTGCATTTTTCAATGGAGCACGAAATTGACCTTCCCACGTTACTTTTTCCTCATTATTTAACTTCAGCAATAGTTCCATTTTTTCTTCAAATAACTCTTCATAATCACGCACATCATAACCTAGCAAATCATATGCACCTACACGTGAACCACGTCCAGCAACAATTTCAGCTCTGCCGTTTGAAATTAAATCAAGTGTGGCAAAATCTTCGTATACACGAACAGGATCCGATGTACTTAACACTGTTGCCGAACTAGCAATTTTAATATTTTTTGTTGCCTGTGCAATTGCCCCTAAAATGACCGTATGGGCCTGAGTTGTAAAGTACGTTTGATGGCTTTCCCCAACAGCAAATACATCAAGTCCTGCTTCATCAGCTAACTTACTTGCCTCAATTAATTCTCGAATGCGATGCTCCGCACTAATTTTTGAACCTGTATGTGGATTTGGAATATGATCCCCAATCGAATATAAACCAAACTCAATCCCTTTACTTGTATCTATACGATATTGTTTCATCATTTCTCTCTCCTTTTTAATCAAGTGGTGTTAACTTCCCTTCAATTTCTGCACGTCGTTCTTCTAAAAATGGTGGTAAATCTAACGCTTTACCAAGTTCTTCTACTTTTGAATCTATAGTAAATCCAGGTCCATCTGTTGCAATTTCAAATAAAATACCATTTGATTCCCGGAAATATAAACTTTGAAAATAAAAGCGGTCTACAACCCCTGTTGAATGAAACCCATTTTCTTTAACAATATTGTCCCAATACTGCAGTTCTTCCTCGTTTTTTACTCGAATTGCTAAATGATGAATACTTCCTCTTCCAGGCTTTTCTTTCGGTCCTTCTTTCTGTTTCACAACAATTTCTCCAAATGACTGTCCACGAACAGCCTGATAAATTGCCTCTCCATCAGAACGAGATGCTTCTACATAACCAAACATATCCTTTAATGTTTTCCCTAAACTCTCTAAGTCCCGTACCGTAATTTCAACACTTCCCATTCCTAAAATGCGATGCTCTTGATCTACAACAGAACCATCCCACGCAGACCAATACGCTGGTACCTCTTCTCCTTTATTATTTAACAGTACCAATCGTAATCCATCTGGATCTTCAAAATGCAAAGCATCTCGGCCGACATATGTTGTAATTTCACTATGCTTTACATCCAATTGTTCAAAGCGTTTTTTCCAAAACATAAGACTTTCAAGAGATGGAACAAGTAAACCAATTTGTGTGATTGCATTTGTACCACCAGTTGTTCCTCCTGCCATAGGCATTTCAAAAAATGAAAGTTCTGTTCCCGCACTACCTGTTAAATCTCCATAGAATAAATGATACATTTTAGGGTTATCTTGATTCACTGTCTTTTTTACGCGGCGTAGTCCTAATACTTTTTGATAAAATTGATTATTCAGTTGAGCATTTTTCGTAATCATTGAAATGTGGTGATGTCCAGGAATTTTATACATTTTTGTTCCTCCTTTTATCATTTGACTAATCAAGTGATAGTGTAAAAAAAATTACTCAGCTGGTAATTCTTTTTTTACACTATGCTTATGAACACGTGTTATCAGCTTATATAGTGTTTCTTGTTCTTCTTCGTTTAATACATCGTTAAAAAATGATGATTGAAATGCAACTTGTTCAGGTAACGCTTTGTCTAAAATAGATTCAGCTTTCTCCGTAAGACTAATCATTTTCGTTTTCCAATCTTGCTTGCGTACAATGTATCCTTCTTTTTCAAGGCGCGTTAGCATACGCGAAATGCCGCCTTGCGTAACCGTAACTTTTTCAGCTAACTCCATTTGCGTGAGTGGCTGATAAATTCGAATTTGCATGAGTACATCGAATTGAGCAGTCGTTAAATCAAAGCGTTTTAAAAAATCATTTGACAACTGATTACTTTGGTTTGTAAAACGAATTAAACGTAACCAAATTAACGATCCTATCGTATTTTCACGCATTTCGAATCCCTCCTCATCACTGATCTTACTATCACTTTACTACTCAATTGATAAAATTGCAAGCAAAAAAATTTATCAATTGAAACCTCCATCAGCAGAAGACTCTCCCGCTGATGGCTAACTCTTACCTATCTTCCGCATTCCTTTCTAAACCTTGAGACAAAGTTTCATGCGCTATGTTCAACTTCTTTGCCTTTCTCTGTCTTTTTATTTTGTACTACCTTTCTTATTTTTTTCACCGTTCCAACCAATCCTGTCGGGAAACCTAATAACACAATAATATAAAGTAATCCAAGAAAAATGGTCCATCTTTCAAAGATTGGATACTGCGTCGCAAGTTCTGATAAATAATACTTTAGAGATTCAATAATCCCTGCGCCTGCAATTGCCCCGATTAATGTTCCAACTCCCCCAATCATTGCCATCAATAAAGCATTCAAAGTCATTTCAATTGAAAAAACAGTTGTATTTACAAATCGTAATGTAATAACAAACAAACCACCGCTAATCGCTGCTACTACTCCTGCAACTATACTTGCAATAATTTTATAGTGAAGAACCTTATACCCAAGTGCTTCTACCCGTTGCTCATTTTGTGAAATTGCCTTCAAAACTTTTCCGATAGAAGATTGAGTAAATAGGCGAAGCAATAAAAAAATCACAAGTAGACATACGAGTGTAATATAGTAAAATGTGAGGCGGTCACGAAACATATCAGGTACCCCGAATGTAAATCCATCTCCTCCATGTGTGACAGCCCGCCATTTTTCAGCCAGTACAAAGAATAATTGGGAAATAGCCAGTGTTAACATTGCATAAAAATGACTTTTTAGTCGTAAAGAGAGCAATCCAATTATATAACTCACTATCGCTGATAATAGAACCGCTATCCCAATGCCCATTAAAAAACTGGTTATCGAAATTTCTTGTCGATCTAATAAAAGCGCGACACAATAAGCACCGATTCCAAAAAACATACAATGACCAAATGAAACAATTCCTGTATACCCAAGAAGAAGATCAAAACTCATTGCAAATATAGCAAAGATGAAAATTTGTGTGAACAAAATGAGTAAGCTTCGTGAATCATTTACGAAAGGGAATACACTTAAACAAACCAATGCAGCTATCCCAAAATATATCCCACCACGGTTAAATGTACTGTTCACCATTTCACCCCTTCTCACCAACAAGTCCCGTCGGTTTGACTATTAAGAAAAACAATAACATTAACATATTGATTGCGAGTGATAAATCAGGTATATAATACGCCGTAAACGCTCCAGCCAACCCAACAATTAAAGATGCAATTGCCGAACCTTGCACGCTGCCTAACCCTCCGATAATGACAACAATAAAAGCTAAAATCGCATACTGCATACCCATTTCAGCAAAAATAACTCCTGAATATGGCGCAAGAAGAAACCCTCCTAATGCTGCCATTCCTGCCCCTAATA
This sequence comes from Paenibacillus sp. 102, assembly GCF_039549175.1. Lineage (NCBI taxonomy): Bacteria > Bacillati > Bacillota > Bacilli > Caryophanales > Paenibacillaceae > Paenibacillus > Paenibacillus sp. 102. The sequence goes on from NZ_JBCGHT010000008.1 coordinate 78,457, forward strand.
AAAAGACAAATGAAAATATAGCCTTTACGTTAATGCCAAGAGCTTGCACCATTTCCTTATCCATTACACCCGCGCGAATCATAAGTCCTATTTTTGTTTTACGTAATAACAACATCAAGCCAATATAAATCACGACTCCAACGACAATAACAAATAAGCGATACTTAATTAATATAATGCCATCAAATGTAAAACTTCCTTGCAGCCATGATGGTAATTTAGCTCCAATTGGATTCGGTCCCCAAAACACTTTTATACATTCACTAAGTACGAGCATTCCACCGAGTGTAACGAGAAGCTGCCGAACATGATTTCCATAGACAGGACGAATGAGAAATCTTTCTAAAACGAAACCAAGAAACATTCCCATCAAAATCGCTCCTATTAATGCAAGTGCATAACTACCCGTCATGTTGAATAGCCATACCCCCGTAAAAGCCCCCCATGCAAACAATCCACCATGAGCAAAATTGAGCACACTCATTAAACCGAAAATAAGTGAAAGCCCAGATGCTAATAAGAAAATAAGCATACCTGTCGAAACACCGTTTACAAACAAATTCACTAACACATCCACGTTCTATACCTCCTCCGTATCAATGTTAAGAAATCCCTAAATACTTATGACATGTTTCCTTATCTTCTTTCAGTTCATGCATCGGACCATTATGAACAATTTCACCATTATCCATAATGTAAAAATAATCACCGATCTGGCTTGCCATCATAAAATTTTGTTCCACAAGTAAAACAGTTGTTTTCTCTTTCATTTTCAAGATAGCCGACATTAACTTTTCAATCATAATCGGCGCTAATCCTTTACTTGGTTCATCGATTAATAGCAATCCATCACTATTAATGAACGCTCTTGAAATCGCCAGCATTTGCTTTTGTCCTCCGCTCAACAACCCACTTTTTTTATTCCAATATTGTTTTAAATCTGGAAATAAATCGAGCATCCATTCTACTTTTTCCGCGACCTCTATCCCTTTCTTCGCTCCCGCAAGAGCAAATGTTTCTTCTACCGTTAAATCATGAAAAATCCCTTGATTTTCTGGCACATAGCCTATTCCTTTTCGCGAAATTAGATGAGTAGATAAACCATTCACTTTCTCATCACAATAATAAATTTCACCATTAGAAATCCGATGAAACCCCATAATTGAACGTAAAGTTGTTGTTTTTCCAGCCCCATTTCTCCCAAATAATACGGTGATCGTTCCTGTCTCAACCTCAAAAGAAACACCTTGCAAAATATGAAACTGATCTAAATACGTTTCTATATTATCCACTTTTAATAGTGTCACCTTGCAATCCCCCTAAATATGCCGTTTGTACCCGCTCATCCTTCATAATATCCTTCGGTAACCCTTCCGCTAATAACTCACCATGAAATAATACAATAAGGTGATCTGATAAATGCAGAACCATATCCATTTTGTGCTCGATGAGTACAATCGTATTCTCTCGATTTTTCTTTATATTCTCGATTACTTGTAGAATAGCTGGAACTTCTTCAACAGAAATACCCGCTGTCGGTTCATCAAGTAGCAATACATCTGTTTTGAGTGCTAGCAGCATAGCCAGTTCTAATTTTCTCTTTTCCCCATGCGCTAAATCTTTCGCTAGCACTTCTTCTTTTTCATGAAGCAATACTGTCTTCAAAAAACGTCTCGCCTCTCCCATCTGTTGCTTAAATCGGGAGAAGTTTGGAAAAAAACTATAATAATCTTGAGCAAACGCCTGTACACCTAAACGTATATTTTCAATCACTGTCAACTCTGGAAAAATATTTGTAAGCTGGAAAGAGCGTCCCATCCCAAGGCGAGTTCGCTCTGGAATCGATAACTTTGTAATGTCACGTTCTTTAAAATAAATCTCACCTTTTGTTGGAGAAATTTGCCCACTTAACAAGTTAAATAGAGTTGTTTTCCCTGCTCCGTTCGGTCCAATGATAGAAATAAGTTTTCCTTTTGGTATTGTCAAATTCACATTTTTAATAACATGGTGGTCACCAAATGAGACACAAAGATTCCGAGTCTCTAATAGGTTCTTCACTCTATCCCTCCTCATAAGAAATTTTTATTATTCATTTCAAAAACTAACGATAAAGAGAGGGAACGACCCTCTCTTTATATAATTTTAACTAAAAATTCTGATTATTTATTTTGAATCGGTGGCTCTGTTTCTTTCATTGTCAGTTCACGCTCTAAAACAGGTACTGGATAATCGACACCATCTTGTTTTTGCAGCGTGATAGAATAAAGCGTTTGCAATGCTTGGTGGTCTTTATCTCTAAATTTCATTTTTCCCTTTGGAGTCTCAAATTCCATTCCTTCCATCTTCTTAATAAGCGTATCAACATCTGTATCACCTTTTGCTTTCTTTAACCCTTCAACAATAGAAATTGCTGCTGACATTCCTCCAGCTGTAAACAAATCTGGAACTGCTCCATTGAAACGCTTCTTATGTTCTTCTACTAACCAATCGTTTACTTTATTTTTCGGAAGTGTATGATAATATACTGAAAATCCTTGCATACCTACTAATGCATCCATCGTTTTTAATGCTGGTATATCTGGTGCTCCAGTTGAAATCTTAATCCCTTGTGCTTCCACATTCATATCCTTTAATTGCTTCCATGGTGAGTTCGCACCAGCCCAAACAATAAATAAATAATCTGGTTTTGAACTAATAATATTTTGAATATTTGCAGTAAAATCCGTAGAATTCGTATCAGCATATTGTTCGTTTACAATATTCGCACCTAATTTCTTCGCTCCAGCTTTAAATGCAGCAATTCCTTCACGACCAAAAGCGTTATCTGGAGCAAACGTTGCAATCTTTACACCTTTCTTAGCAATAGATGCTGCGCCAGCAATTGCATCTTGAGATGAACTTCTGCCTGTTCTAAAAATATATTTATTCCAGTTCTTCCCCGTAATACTATCTGCAACCGCAGGTTCAACAACCATTATTTTTTCATATTCTTCCGCTAGTGGTAACACTGCTAATGTATCACTTGAACTCGAAGAACCAACGAGAAAGTCAACCTTGTCTTCTTCTAATAGTTTTGTAGCTTTTTTAACTGCTACATCCGCTTTTGTTTCTGTATCTTCTACAACAAACTTAATCTTCTTCCCCTCTACTTTTCCTGTTCCGCCTGTTGCGTAATCTAGCCCTAGTTCAAAGCCGTTTACCGTTTGTTTCCCATATGATTCAAGCGGGCCTGTTAACGAAGCAAGAACACCTACCTTAATCGTCTTCTCATCATCTGTACTTGCTTTTTTCCCTGAACATCCTGCTGTTACTAACAATGAACCAAGAATACATCCGGTAAACACCATTTTTAGCCACTTACGTTTTTTTGCTGACATTGTGATCCTCCCCATACTTTACTTTCTGATAGAATCAAATACGCCAAAGTAACCATCCGTAATCATGACTTTTCGCTTTTAACAATATAAATCAGGTTGTCAATAGAAATTTCTCGAAGTACCTCTACATTCGCCAGACATTTCCAAATACCTTCCAATACATTTGTAAATATTCATACAATTATTTAAATTACACATTTCATTCCTTGAATAAATAATAGCCGTTCTCCTACCATCTAATGACAGTTGCTGCCCAAGTATATCCAGTACCAGCGCTAACTGCTACTGCAATATCACCAGGTTGTAATTTATCTTGCTCATTCGCAAAATGAAGGCCAATACAAGGATCAAGTGCTGACATATGTCCATAATGATCTAAATATACAACTTGTTCTTCCACTAAATGTAGTGAATGTAATAACTCCTTTAGCATGGAACGTTTTGTATGTAGTGGTAGTAATACTTTAATATCCTTAGTAGTTAATCCACTTTTGTTCAAAGCTTGTCGAATAACGTTTTCAAAATTTGGAATTGAAACAAGGTCAAGATGCTCCTTCATACTCATTGGATCGATAACATCAATATAATGTTGACGTTTTTCAACAGTCTCATAGCTAGCAAATTGCTTTGATCCACCAGCGGGAATGCGAACATCCTCATGAAAAGATCCGTTTGTTATAATCGCGCTTTCTAAGATTCTACCTTTTCTAGCTCCTCGTTTTACTAATGCCGCACTCCCACCATCGGCAAAATTAAACATAAAACGAGAGCGCGGGTTATCGTAATCTATAATTTGAGATTCTTTACACCCGCCTACTAATAAAATATTTTCAATGGATTTATCAGAATTCAACATGTCTTTTGCAACTTTTAAAGCAATTGGAAAACACGAACTGACATTCATGATTTCAAAAGCATAAGCATTTTTTGTTCCAAGCTCATACTGAATCTTCGGGGCACTTGACCATACGTGGTAATCTTTATGTGGACTGCCAAAGTAGATAACTACATCGATGGCTAGAGGATCAACCTTTGATAAAATGGGTTTGGCTGCTGCAATTGCTAAATCTGAAGCATGCATCGTGTCATCGGCTACATGTTTTTCATATAAACCAAACTTTTCTATTATAACGTTTTCAGGAATACCTGTTTTACCAGCTAAATCAGCCGCTGTTTCAACATCTTTTGGGAAGAACACACCAGTTGCTTCAATCCCAATATTCATCATATCAATCCCCCTTCGTTTGGGACCATCATTGTAGCTAAACCAGTTAACACTAAATCCCCTTTTTGATTATGGCAATCTGTTACCAATTTTATAATTCTCTTCTCCTTAAAAAACTCTTGGACGGTAGCTGTCGCTGTAATCGTATCTCCTATAAAAACAGGAGCTGTAAAACGAATCGTTTGCTCCATATAAACAGAGCCCTTCCCTGGCAAATGAACCCCTAACAGTTGTGATAACAAACTTGAAGTTAATAACCCATGCGCAATTCGCTGATTAAACCTAGTTTGCTTCGCATACTCATGATCGATATGGATTGGATTAAAATCACCACTCAAACCAGCAAATAGTACAAAATCCGTTTCTGTTATCGTTTTGCTACATGATGCCTGTTGCCCAATCGTATAGATTGTCATCGTTTCACCTACTTTTCAATTGATTCACTAACTCCATCTTTTGAATTTTTCCCGTTGCATTTTTAGGTAATTTCTCTAGAAATATAATTTCTTTTGGAATTTTATATTTTGCTAGAAATAAACAACAATGATCGACTATTTCCTTTTCAGTTAACCTGCTTCCAACCACCTTTACTATAAAAGCAATTGGAACCTCACCCCATTTTGAATTTGGCGCTCCAACAACAGCTACTTCATCTACTTCTAAAAGTTTACTAATAACTTGCTCTACTTCAAGAGGATAAATATTTTCTCCACCTGAAATCATCATCTCTTTTTTTCTGCCAACAATGTATAGAAAACCTTCCTCATCTTCCCTTGCTAAATCACCTGTATATAACCAGTCATCTTGAATTGTTTCCATAGTTGCTTCCGGTCTATTCCAGTATTCTTTCATTACATTTGGCCCTTTTATAATTAACTCTCCAATTTCACCTATACCCACTTTATTTCTATTTTCATCAATAAGCATATAATCACAATACAGCACAGGCTTGCCAATTGAACCTGCCTTACGTTTTGCATTCTCTTCAGAAAGCATAAACACAGTAGGTGAGGTTTCTGTCATGCCAAATCCTTGCCCAAATAAAAATCCTCTATCCAAAAATCCTTTAATCAATTCTTGTGGACATGGTGCTCCCCCATTATAAAACCACCGAACAGATTGTAAATTTGTCGTTTCAAAAGTTGAACAATGGAGCAAAGCTTGATGAATTGTCGGGACTCCCATCACCACAGTGACTTGATGTTCTTCTATCATAGAAAGAACTTTAACGGGTTCAAATTTTCTTGGAATAATAATTGTTCCACCTACAAACAAAGTAGGAAAAGCAAATAAGCCAATCCCCCCAATATGGAATAAAGGAAGTAATACAATAACCCGATCCTTAGAAGTTAAATCAATCGCTAACATATTATGAAGTGCGTTCCAAAACATATTTTTTTGTGTTAATACCGCTCCCTTCGGCTTCCCAGTTGTTCCCGATGTATAACAGATAATAAAAGGAGCGCTTTCATTCATTACATCAAAAGAGTTCAGAATGTTCTCTTCTAAATCTTTTAAGCACGCAATCGGAATAACTCTTTCTATACTAGATTCCTCTGCTATAGATTGTGCAATATCTTGAAATGTTTCTTCTGCAAATAAAACGGTAGCTCCACTATCTTGTAACTGAAAAACAAGTTCACTTTTCGTTAATCTTGTATTAAGAGGAACAGCAATACATCCTATCTTCGCTATCGCAAATAAAAGAACAATGTACTCCCATCGATTTTGTGACAAAATAGCAATTCGATCCCCTCTTTTTCTCCCTAACTTCAAAGTCAAATATGAAGCTACTTTACTCACATACTGATGCAGTTTTTTATAAGTTAGTTTTTCATCTTCAGCAATAACAGCAATGCGCTCTGGATGTAAATATGCACGCTTTTCAACCCAATAGGCAATGCCTTTCATATATTTCTCCCTCCTATCTTTTTCGCAACCCTTCAAATATTAATGACATTGCTGTCTCAAAAACCTCTTCAGGAACATCTTGTTCTTCCCAATATCCCCAGCGCATACCAAGGAATTGACCGATCGACATGAGACAGTATGCAATTGTTTCTTGATCAAGTTCTTTAAATTCTCCTGCTTTCATACCAGCAGACAAACTTTTTAAAAATCCAGTTGCAAGTCTCGAATAATACCATCTGTACATCTCTTCATCAACAACAACTGCTTGTTGCACAATGCTATATAAATTCCGACGCTTTTTTACCCAACGAAAAAACGCTTGAAACCCCTTCCGCTGCGCTTCTTCATAACCGATTACTCCCTTCATTTCCTCTCTAATTGTCAAGCGTAATTCACGGTTAAATCTATGAATGAGTTCATCAAATATATCTTTTTTTGCTGGAAAATAATTATAAAATGTTCCGTGTGCCACCTTCGCTTCTTGTGTAATGTTCACAATAGAAGCCTCATAATACCCCTTACTACCAAACACTTCTTCCGCAGCACATAATAGTTTTTCCCTTGTTTCTAATCCTTTTGGTGTTAAGTTTTTTACATCCACTATTATTTTTTCTGACATCTGAATCACCTCTTAAATTTGATTATAAGTATTTAACTGAATTTTACAACTATTTTATTTAGATAAAATTCGACACTATAAAAAATACAATTTATTGCTAATAAAAAACATCTTGGAAGTAAAGGGCACGCCCTTACCTACAAGATGTTTGCTTGAAATATACTATTCACTTCGTATTTGTTATTTTCAATTTGATGTATGTTCTAGAATTTCTAACCCTTCCTTTAATTGTTTCTTATCTAAATCTTCACCGATAATTACAAGATTTGTCGGAAATCCAAAATCCTGTTCTAATAAAATTGGTACCCCAAATGAGTATTGTAACAAGTGCGGATATTTATCCCCATGAAATTTTACAAATCCCTTAACTCGATAAATCTCCTGGGATAAATTGGAAAGCCATTCATATAGTTGATCTTGGTCAATTGATTTTGTAAATTGATATGTCATCGTTTGTATATGTAAATGCTGCTTCACATGTAATGTTTCATGCTCTTCATTCCCTTTAAATTCCACACCTTCTATATCCCCTAAAGATATATTACAATACTGTGTTTCATACAATTTAGCATGTTTATTCATTGCTGCTACTTCTTCTAAAACTTTTTTCTTCTCCCCATCTTTTAATAAGTCTAATTTATTAATGAGGATATGACTTCCATATTTGATTTGTTCATGTAAAAGTTGCTGAATATTTTTACTTAATGTATCGCGATTTAACCATCTTATTGCATCTACTATAACAACGATGGACTTCACGTCAAGGTAAGGAGCTAAAATAGGTGACAAACATGCATCTAATACTTCAATCGGGTGAGCCACTCCTGTTGTTTCTATATAAATGACATCTGGCCTTTCTTGTTGATATAAAGAATGTAATTGAATCTCAAGTTCATCTTTCAACGTACAACAAATACAACCTTTTAAAAGTTCCCTTAAAACATTCTCTTTTCCTATAATATCTGTATCTACCGAATACTCACCTATTTCGTTCATTAAAACAGCTACTTTTCGATTTTTCTTCTTTTCCGCTAATAATAGATTTTGTAGCAGTGTTGATTTTCCACTTCCCAAAAAACCACCTAATATATGAATTTCTACTTTATTCATATTACCGACCATCCATTTCTGTGTTTCTAATATGTTTTAAAGCGTAACTATTACGATTTATACTTATTATTTTATTAAAATAACTGCTATTTGTAAACAATACAAGCTAACTATGTTGATTCCCTCTATATGTTCAGTGATTTATTTTATCAGCAACCCAAATTCCAGATTCAACTGTTCCTAAACGTTGTATATTCTCTTGCAAAATGTATGCACCCCTCTGGCAATGTAATATGAGAAAATAATTCGAGTTCTTGCCCTTGTTCAAAAGCTGTTACTCCTCCGCAAAAATATGAACTTTGACTTCAGCTAAGAAATACCTATGTTTCATTCCTTATAATTAATACATATGTGAACAGATATATTTTGAAATACTTGAATATCTTTCATAAAATGTAATAAACTAGATTTGATTCTATAGAAGTAAGGCCTGTTTTTTCTTACATATCAAAATTACTGAAATAGCGAGGAATTGTCATATGAAAAAAGGTATTAACCGTGTTGTATTAGTAGGAACTGGGGCAGTAGGATGTAGCTACGCTTACTGCATGATTAACCAAGGCGTTGCAGAAGAATTTGTTCTCGTTGATGTAAACGAGGCAAAGGCAGAAGGAGAAGCAATGGATTTAAGTCATGCGGTTCCCTTTGCTCCAGCACCGACAAGAGTTTGGAAAGGTAGCTATGAAGATTGTAAAGACGCAGATCTTGTTGTAATCACTGCTGGTTTACCACAAAAACCAGGTGAAACACGTTTAGATTTAGTTGAGAAAAACGCTAAAATCTTTAAAGAAATTGTTCGTAGTATTATGGATAGCGGATTTGATGGTATCTTCTTAATTGCTACAAACCCTGTAGACATTTTAACTTATGTAACGTGGAAAGAATCTGGCTTACCAAAAGAGCGTGTAATCGGTTCTGGTACAACTCTAGATTCTGCTCGTTTCCGCTATATGCTAGGAGAATATTTCAATATTGGACCTCACAATATTCATGCTTACATCATCGGCGAGCATGGCGATACAGAGCTTCCTGTTTGGAGTCACGTATCAATTGGAATTCAAAAACTACAAACAATCCTTGAAAAAGATAACGAACATAATCAGAAAGACTTAGATGAAATCTTTGTGAACGTTCGCGATGCTGCGTATCACATTATTGAACGAAAAGGTGCAACATACTACGGAATCGGTATGTCCCTTTTACGGGTAACAAAAGCAATTTTGAACAACGAAAACAGCGTATTAACAGTATCCGCTTATCTTGATGGTCAATATGGACAAAACGATGTTTATATTGGCGTTCCTGCCGTTCTAAACCGTCAAGGTGTCCGTGAAATTTTAGAAGTTGAATTAAGCGAAGAAGAAGAATTAAAATTTGATCATTCTGTTCAAGTACTAAAAGAAACAATGGCTCCCGTACTTTAAAAAACATATACTGGTTGTAAGCCTATAAAAAAGCAATCCAAATATTTCGGATTGCTTTTTACATAGTTAAAAAATTCATTCCGCATTTGGGTAAGACTTCTCTCCATCGTGCACTTCAAGCACGTCAAGTAAGAAAATAAAGATCGGAATCCCAATAATAAGACCCCATATCCCTAAAAAGTGTTCTGAAAAGATAAGAACCATAAATGTATAAAAGATTGGTAAATTCGTTTTTGCGGACATAAATTTTGGATTTAAGAAATAGCTTTCAATTGCATGAATGACCGTGATAAAAATTAATATGTATACGACATATGCAATCCCACCAATGTTATACGCTATGATACAAAGTGGAAATAGGGAAATAATCACACCTGCAACAGGAATGAGTCCTAATAGGAATACCATGACAGCTAATACAAGGAGCTGTGGAAAACCGAGAAACACAAGTGCAATCACAGTGAGAATACAATTCACAACAGCTATCAAAAACTGCGCTTCAATGACTTTTCCAAATGAACGGGCGAATTTCTGACCAAAGTATGCAATTTCCTCATAAAAAATACTAAGTTTACTATCCTTAAATTTAGAAGTAAAAGTAATAATACGCTCTTTTTCTAGTAAGAAAAATAAGCTTAAAATAAGAGAAAGTAAAATTTGCAAACTTACCTTTCCAATATTCGCTAAAGATTGATAAATAACATCCACACCTTGTTCAATATACTTTGATACTTCCATTTGGTTTATTGTCGAGAACAAATATTTAACCATTTCATTATCAGGTGGATTTTTAAAAAATACTTTAAACTGATGAATCAATTGCGAAATTTGTATCATTAATACCGGTAAATATTTATATAACGTAGTAACAATAAATGCCACTAAACCGATGTACAAAAAGGCAATAATCAATTTCCTATTTATCCGTACAAAACGATTAAGCTTTTCAGAAATAAATCTTTGAAATCGATCCATTAGAAACGTAAGGATAAAGGTAATCAAAATTAAATTAATCATACTTTTTAGCCCGTATAAAATAAGAGCTAAAATTATTAATATAAAGAACCTCTGGAACCCTCTACTTTGAAAGAAATTTTTCACTTGAATCATTAAGTCTCAATCTCCCCCTTCAACGGATGGGAATTTCATATATTTATGAAAATACTAACCGTTTATTCGTTACTATATTAAGACATTGTATGAACTCCTAAAGACAATCTTTCTCACTAATTTGAAGGAATCCTCTTTTTTCTTTTTAATTGTCATATTTCATTTCTATCGAAATACTTCCATATAAACAGCATTACAAATACTCGTAATTTCCCTTGTCCTAATTACGAAATGATCGCCTTAAACAATGAGTTTATGGCGATCATTTCGTAGCTTTATTTCTTTCCATTCTTTTTGCTAACAATTCCTTTACTTGATTATACGTTAACCCTGAATTTTTATTTAAACGCTTCACTTCATCAATATCGGTACCCACTACTGTATATTTCTTCTCATTATTCATGACGACACATCCTTTGATAACTGTTCATTGAATCAATCCAATATATTATTTTGTTATATTAATTCCCTAAACGAAGCAATCATACTCCTACCATAACAAACCTTTATTTAAAAGCATGAAAAAAAGAAGCTATTTCTTAAACAGCTTCTTCTCTCACTCTCTATTTAGTTTCAAGAAGGTCGTAGCGCTTGTTGAACAGTATGACTATCAACATATTGTTTGAACCTTACAACTTTTCTATTACGCAATTCCCAAACATGTACAAAATCAGCTTGAAATGCTTTACCTGTTCTTTTATATACTCCAGAGTATATTCCTTCAGCAATAATGATTTCTTTGCCATTCACCTCATGATACGTATGAATGCTCGCTTTAAAATCATTCCATTCTGATGCCAGACGACTAAAAACATTCTCTATGACAGCTTCTGCCCCAACATACGTGCCACCATATGGGAACCCTGCCGCTTCTGTCCACTCTACTTCTTTTGAAAGGGCCTTTATTAAGTACTCTGGACCTTTATACGTACTACGAATGATTTGCAAATTTGTACTTTCTGTCATATATTACTCCCTATACTTCCAAAGATATTTCAGTAAAATTTCACTACATCTTCAGTAGGTAAGAACGTTCTTTCACCCGGTTGTTCATTTGGCTCACCAAATGGCATTTGTCCTACTAAGCTCCATTCTGCTGGAATATTCCATGTTTCTTTCACTTCAGCATCTACAATTGGATTATAGTGTTGTAATGATGCCCCGATTCCTTCTGCAGATAATAGCATCCATACAGTATGTTGTAGCATTGCATTCCCTTGATGAGACCAGAATGGGAACTGTTCTTTATATAATGGTGCATTTTCTTGCATTTGTTTTACTGTCGCTTGATTTTCAAAGAATAATACTGTTCCTACTCCTTCGCGGAAACCTTTCAGTCTTTCTACTGTTGCTTCAAAGTTTTCTGCTGGCACGCGAACTCTAAGCGTTTCTTTTACGATATCCCAAAACTTTTCATGCTCGGCGTCCATTAATACAACCATACGACCACTTTGCATATTAAAAGATGTTGGTGCATGTAAAGCTGTTTTTAAAACTTCATTGATTCTTTCTTTTGTGATTGTAGCATTTTTTGTTACTTTACGAATTGAACGACGGTTCATGATTGCTTCTTTTAAATTTGTTGTAGTTGCTGACATGTTAGTTCCTCCAAATATATACGTTTTATAATTTATTTAAACAATTCAAGTTGATTCCTCAATTAAATACGGATTAGCAATATCCATCCGTATTACATTGCATACCTTCAAATGAATTTGTTTTATCCTTTTCAATTTCTTTATCAATTACTCTTTTTAACGTTTCTTTACTAGCAAGCCCTTGAATGACTTCGTCTCCAATCATTACAGTTGGAACAGCCATAATGTTTGCTTCATCGTATGCATGCTGAATTGCTTCCTGATGTTTTTCTTTATATTTACGAGTTACTAAAGCATCTTTAAATTCAGCTTCAGGCATCCCTACTTCAACCGCTAATTTCGTTAATACATCTATCTCTTCAATGTTTTGCTCTTCCTGGAAAAACGCAGTAAATACTCGGTGATGGTACTCATTTCCAAGTCCACGATCCTTCGCAAATTGGCATCCTTCAAAAGCTAAATGTGTATATGGATGCGGTGAAACACGGGGCAGACGCATTTCAACTCCTAATTTCTTTGCAGTAGGAAGAATGAAAGAATCCCATGAACCTAACTTATCTGGCTCGTTCCAAGGATCGATTTTTGAATATGGACTCGGGCGTAATTCAAATGGCATCCATTCGATTTCTACATCTTTCTCCTTCGCCACTTCATCTAATGGACCTTTTGCTAAAAAACAAAATGGGCAAATAAAATCAGAGTACACTTTCATTTTTACAGTCATAGTATTACACCTTACTTTCTCTTATTATCAGTTGTAACTGTTTCGGTTACATTTATAACAAAAAAATATACATTCTCTCCTTATAGAGACTTGCAACCCTTATTTCAATCATTTATTTTTTGTTGTAAAGATTCAAATAACTGCTCCATAGTAATATTTTTCAAAACCTCTTCCATTGCAGATTGTGCTCGAACCAAAATCATCTCTAATACCGCTTGAATATTCGCTCCAATTGGACAATCTGGATTGGGTTGTTCATGAATATGGAATAACTTATCTTCCTCAACTACATTTACTGCATGATATACATCTAATAATGTAATTTCACTTAAACCCTTTAATAACCCAGCCCCACCTGGCCCTCGATTTACATAAACAAACTTGGCTTGTTTTAAGTAAGACATTATTTTTCGAATTACAACCGGATTTGTATTTACACTCTCGGCCATAAAATCTGAAGTACAAATAGAAGATGGATTATTTTTCAAAATAGATAAAATATGAACAGCTATAGAAAAGCGGCTACTAATTTTCATCATGATCACCACCTTGATGTAATCATTATAGTTACAACAAGGTTATAAGTCAACCCTTTCTATAAAACTTTTTTGACATGTGATAGCAATAAGTAAAAAGGCACCTTACAAACAAGATGCCTTTTTACTATTCTGCAAACACCCCTTGAAATTCTTCAATAAAAAGTTGCACAGCTAGTGAAGATTCTTTCAAGGAAGGAACAGCTAACGCAATTTCTCTCCATACTTGTGGTTCTAATTCTCTTGTTTGAACATTAGGTGGTAGATCTGATAAGGATAATTCAGCTAATATAGATAAACCTAGTCCCTCTTTTATCATATTCAAGGATGTTGTTACAGTAGACACAACGTATTCAATGCGAAGCGGTACGGAAGCTTGCTTAAACATTTCTATAATTGGCGGTTCATACCCACCTTTACAAATAATGATCGGCTCATCTTCTAAATCTTCTATTGTAATCGTCGCCTTCTTACCCAAAGGGTGATCATTTCTTAGAACAACAACCATTTTCCCCTTCGTTAACGGTACAATCTCCATTTCTGTATTTGGCAAAATAACAATTCCCAGATCAATTGCACGTGATAATAACCATTCTTCCACTTCTTTGAGTGTTCCCTCATGGAGAATCAGCTCTAAATTCGGATATTTTTCACGAAATATATTAATCATTTTAGGCAAGAAATATGCCGATGCACTCGGAAAACTTCCAATCCGAATTGTACCAACTTCATGCCCTTTCTCCATCGCAACCTCTTGCTCTACTTTCTCAACACCATTTAAAATTTCACGAAAATGAACAAGAAGGCGAGTTCCTACATCTGTAAGAATGAGTCCTTTCCGTTTATCACGTATGATAAGTGTTACACCTAATTCCGATTCCACACTGGAAATCGCATGACTCACAGCTGGTTGTGTCATATTTAAGACTCGAGCTGCCTTCGTAAAACTTCCTAGTTCAACTACTTTTACAAATACTTGAAGTTGTGTAATAGTCATAACAAATCACTTATACTCCCTATAAAAAAGATTCATTTTATTTATCGTGTTCAATATCATATCATAGTGAAATGATATACAACAAGGAGGTATTATCGTGGTGCAACTTTCACGAACAAAAACAGCCATAATCCTTTCATTCCTCGTTCTTATGTGGGGGATTAATTGGCCTTTATCTAAATTTGCTCTGCATTATACACCGCCCGTATTATTTGCAGGAGTCAGAACATTAATAGGAGGATTTATTCTACTTATTTTCGCATTACCGAAATACAAACAATTACATCTAAAAGAAACTTGGCATTTATACTTTATTTCCGCTTTACTCAACATTATTTTATTTTACGGACTACAAACTGTAGGACTTCAGTATATGCCTGCCGGACTCTTTTCCGCTATTGTATTTCTTCAGCCTGTCTTACTTGGGATTTTCTCTTGGATTTGGCTTGAAGAAACAATGTATGGCTTGAAAATTTTCGGCCTTATTCTTGGATTTACGGGCGTTGCTGTTATTAGCTCTAGTAGCTTAACCGGACATATTTCTATTATCGGTATTTTCCTTGCTTTAGGATGTGCAGTTGGCTGGGCACTTGGTACAGTATTTATCAAAAAAACTGGAAACCGTGTAAATGCAATTTGGATGGTTACACTTCAACTGATTATCGGGGGATTTTGCTTAATTGGATTCGGTTCAGAATTTGAAAACTGGTCTAGCATTGCTTGGAGCATACCATTTGTAATCGTATTACTATTCATTTCAATCTTTGTTATTGCAATGGGTTGGCTTGCCTACTTTACACTTGTCGGAGCTGGAGAAGCTAGTAAAGTTGGAGCTTATACATTTCTTATTCCACTAATCGCAATTATTGTAAGTTCTATTTTCCTGCATGAAGCTATTACCATTAGTTTATTCGTCGGACTCTTATTTATTGTCGTAAGTATTTGTTTTGTAAATATAAAACCAAAATCACTTACCATGAAACAGTCTGTTGAACCTAAAAGATGCTAGTCAAATATAAATAAGAAAACGCCTATCATCAAATAGGCGTTTTCTTATTTAATACTTTTTACGGCGTACTACAAAGATACATGTACCTAATGAAACTATAATAGAAAGAATGGATAAAATAATAGCTACCGTTTGCATACTTGTACTTTCTTTCTCTTTCACATTAGATACTTTTGATTCTCCATGCTCTCCAGTCAATGCTGTACCCTTTGTAATTGTTGTAAGTGAATGTGGTTTATCAGCCTTCTCATCGCCTGTCCATTCTACAATATCTCCATCTTTGTACTGTTGATAGGCGTCCCAAACCACTTTTTGCTCTTTATCTGGGTTTTTCGCAACAAAAGTAAATTGCTGAAATTGACCTGGTAAAATCCCTTCCCCTGTCGCTTCCCACGTAACAGATTTAATCTTTCCAGATGCATCTTTTTGTTCATCAATCTTCCATCCCGGTACTGGCTCATACTGTTGAAACTCGACTCCCTCTGGTATTTTAAGGATAACTTTCGTTGTTGCTATATCCTTTTCAACAGGGACCTTTATTGTATACGTTTCCCAAGAGCTAACGCCAGAAGTAGCTGGTTTCACCGTTACATGTGCACTAGCAGGTACTGCGAAAAGTCCCATTGCAATTACTGTTGCTATCATTGTTGTTCCTAATTTTTTTATACGTTTCATTTTTCCATTACTCCTTTTTCATTCTCTACAAACTTACTTTATCGACCGCCGACCATGAATTTAAAATCCGTATCAAAACTATCAAGAGCTTTCGTTAATCCATGAACATGTATATTCCACTCACCGGTCATATTAATATACATCCCTTCCGCTTGATACACTCCTGGTGAAACCGGCGAAACCTTAAATGTACCTTTTCCCATATCCATTTCTAAAGACTTTGTGGTCAGTACAATTTGTTCCATATCAGTAACAGGCTGTCCATTTGTATCCTTTAAATCAATGCGGAATGTATTCATCCCCACCTTATTTGGATTTACTTGTAAAGTAAGTTCATATCCATTATCAAGTTTTTGGCTTCCTGTAAATGGTCCAGTTGGCGGCATTGGTGGCGTTTGTACATTTGTTAGAAAAGCTACTATGATGAAAATTACTATCCCTATACCAAATTCACCTTTCAGCGTAGCCCCCAATTTTTTCTCTTTTCTCATCCTTCCCCTTACGTAATGAATAAGTCCCAATATCCCCATACCAATAAATAAGAGAAATTTTGTTAACAATGCTAAGCCATAATTTGTATCAAATAATGAATGGATCGTTGGAATAAAGAAAGTACTATTAAAAAGACCCGTCACAAAAATAACAATAACTGTCCCCATTGCCCATGGTGAAAATCTTTTAATAGCATCCCAATACTTTGTCCCTTTCTCTTTCTCATCGTCTTTAGGTAAAAGAAGAAGAATCGATACTAAACCTCCAATCCATAGCGAAGCTGCGAATAGATGTAGAAAATCCATAACGACTGCAACATTTTTATATTTTAGACCATATGCATGACTATTCATCGCCTTCATAATAAGCAATCCAACAAAAAGAAGAATTGGAACTATCCATGTTTTAAACGATGAGAGCTTTCCTCGTTTTAAGGCAACATATGTAGCAGCGATCAACACAATTGTGAGCGTCATTTGAATTTTCCATACATATCCAAAAACAGGTAACTGTAACGTTTCTTTTAATAATGCAGGTTGAAATGCATCTCCCCACGAAACATCAGCATTTATCTTTGCTTGCAAAGGAAGACTAAATAGTAAACTAGTGAATATACCAAGCAATGAAGTCCAAATGAGTTTATTACTTCTTGATTGAACTATACTGGAATTCCCCTTATAGATTATCAGGTTAAAAAATAGAACACCTATATAGATAGAAAAACCTGTATATAAAATGCCTCTTTCTATGAGCATATCCAATTGCGGGAAATAACCAATTTCTTCTGCTTGTATGCTACTTTCTCCCTTTTCCTCTGTTCCAACACGGAATGGAATGACTCCTTGAATAGGATGTCCATCAGCAGAAACAGCTTTCCACTGAATGGAATACGTACCATTTGGTGTATTTTTTTTCACTCCAGCTTCTAAGACTTTGGAATTTTTCTTATCAATATGAGCATTTTTTAAATCTACGCGTTTCCCTGAAGCATCCCTTACCAATAACGTATTAAAGCGCGAAGACTGAAGCATTTCATCAAATTCAATCCTTACAACGGAAGGTGCTTTCTCTAATGTTTCATTTTCTGTAGGGTTTGATTTTACAATATAAGCATGAGCAGAAACCGCTGTAGGTAGCAATATCATCAGTACATATGCCATTACCATCCATGCTCCTAGTTTTCTTAATACACTCACATTCAGTTCACTTCTTTCTTTTACATCGCTGTATTTCACTCGGAAGTTAATAAAGCATTACTATTTTTATTCTATTCCCAAAAAATTAACTTTATTAAATATTAAATAATAAAATATAAATTAAAAATTTCATTGTGAACTATTCATACACCACCCTGAACTTATACTAATTAAGATACTATTTATATAATCATTACTTATCTTTTTAAAGCTAGTTATGATTATAACATATAATATATAAATATAAGTTTTTTAGAACGAAAAGAAACAGTGAATCATTTGTGAAGGAATTGTGAAATCCAACCTTATGATTCCCTAACACTTCCTAAACATTAAAAAACAAAAAAGTGCTACGTATAGACGTAACACCTCTTCATACTCTTTTAAGTTTTTAAAACCACAAGCTATTTCCCCTCAGGATAATCACAATATTCAATGATCGTTCCTTCTGTATCGGCTGGATTAAGATAAATTAATCTTCTACCATGCTTGTTTATACGTAGTGTATGCTCCAACGTTCGAATCCCTTGTTGTTTTAATTCCTCTAAAGCTTGATCCAAATTGTCTACACGATAAGCAATATGATGTACACCTTTTCCTTTTTGCTTGATGAATCTTGCAATCGGTGAAGTAGTATTATTCGTTGGTGCAAGCAATTCAATTCTATCGTCATTCACTTCAAGAATAGCCACTTCACTCTCAACACCTGTCGCCTCACTTACATAACGATCTATTAATGTTCCTGATAAAACCTTCTCGTAAAAACGTATACTACTATCTATATCGCGAACAGCAATACCAATATGATCAATTTTTTTGTTCATTATATTTCTCCTAAATTCATTTTTACTTTTTTATATAAGATATATAAATGGCTATATTTTTCGTACGGCTACGAACTATAACAACTCAGCCATTTATCTCCTATAATAACAAAAAAGTTATAGAAATAAATGCTATAACTTTTTTGTGACATATAATTACTTATTTACTTTTGCTACGCTGGAATGAATTTCATTTTTCACTCTTAAATGACTAATACCGTACCCAATAAATCCACCAATAATAGCTGGGAAAATCCATCCTAGACCTACTTCATGCATCGGAAGAAATTTAGTAAATACATGGTTCACTACTTGGATGTTTACTCCAGCTGCATTTAGCCCATCAAATAAGCTTATAATAAACGTCACCAGTAAGCTTACCTGATACACTTCCCTTCTCCCTTTAAATAATGAATGCAAAAATGTTAAAAAGATTAGTACAATCGCTAATGGGTAAATCGCTGTTAATACTGGGACAGAAACTGCAATGAGTTGCGTTAATCCTACATTCGCAACAATTGCACTAAAAACAGATAAAATAACAACGATTTTTTTGTAAGATACATTTGGAAATAGTTTATGGAAAAATGAAGAACATGCTGAGACAAGTCCTACACTAGTCGTTAAACAAGCTACTGTAATCATTAACCCTAATAGGATTCCACCATATGAACCAAAGTAGTAGTTTGACACTTTCGCTAAAACTTCCCCACCATTTTCTAAGTGCCCAAGTTTTGCTACACTTGAAGCTCCCATATACGAAAGCGCTGTATATAGAATTGCTAATACTGTCGCTGCAATAATCGTTGCTTTTGCACAAACAACCATAATTTGTTTTTTCGTTTTTGCACCTTTTTCTTTAATAGCATTAATGATAATAATGCCAAACACGAAAGATGCAAGCGTATCCATTGTTAAGTATCCTTCTTGAAACCCTTTGAAGAATGCGTTAGATGTATACGTTTCAACAGGTGCTTGCATATCCCCTATCGGACGAATGAAAGCAACAATTACTAAAATTCCGATGAACGTTAATTTAATTGGCGTCAAGATTTTTCCAACAATATCGACAATTTTCGCAGGATTGAGCGAAAAAAAACAAGTAATACTAAAAAATATAATTGTAAAAATAATTAAAGGCATAGAACCTAAACTTTCTGGTACAAAAGGTTTAAGACCAATTTCAAAGGAAACATTACCCGTTCTCGGTATTGCAAATAATGGACCGATTGCTAAATATAGAATTGTTGTAAACACAATTCCAAAAACAGGGTGAACACGACTTGCCAGTGATTGTAAATCTTCTTTACCTGAAATACCAAATGCTAGTACACCAAGTAATGGTAGTCCAACCCCAGTTACTAAAAATCCTGCATTCGCTGACCAAATATTTGTTCCAGCTGATTGACCTAACATTGCAGGGAAAATTAAATTTCCTGCTCCAAAAAAGAGAGCAAATAACATTAATCCGATAACTACTATGAACGAAAAAGGTACTTTATTCGTCATGATATAACCTCCATTACAAAATACATTATCTCATTTCCAATTTTAACTAATTGAAGATTCTGAATATTTAATTAGCGAATGTACTATTCTCACTTATTATAGTCTTAAGAATAATATATTTCAATACTATTTTTTGAATTTTTTAATTAAATTCACTTTGAATACAAAACTAAAAAAACATTACATATTCCTCATATCACTAACTGATATAAACCTTTAATGACCATTTTACTCTTTTTCATATTCAATAATCTCACTTTTATATAAAGTGAAGCTTCTACAGTTAGAAAGTTTCTTTTCTATTCAAATGATGTTTTTAGGAAACACAGAAGCACTTGTTTTAGCATTTCCTTTTTCTTGCACATTCATATCTGGTTCTAATATTTTCATCTTTTTACACCTCTTAATTGTAGGAATGTACAAAAAAGACATGCATTTGTTTTTTCTACATGTCTTCTATTTTGTAAAAAATATATATTATGCACTTGGCATTGGTGTTGGAGTGACGCTTATACCTTCTTTGTTGTATTGTTTATCGATATATTGACGAATTTCTAAAGTAGATGCTCCATTTTGGTTCATTAAGACAGATTGAAAAGCAATATCTACACAAGCTGCGTGATTCATTGCATGAGATCCCCATGTAACTTCACCATTCTGCTTTATCTCACGGATAAAGCAATCTTTATTGTTTTTATGTCCTGAGTTTTCTCCACAACCACAGTAACAAGGAATCCATTCTAAGAGTTCGATGTTTTTTCCTACCATCCCATAAATTTGAGAGACTTGGCCATTTTTAGCTGATGATAAGAAAGAAGGAAGGGTTTCAATACTAGCTGTTGTTTCTAGGATATCTCCTTTGTAATGATCATCGCTATTCTCTTGTACTTTTTTTTGATTCTGTGTCGCATTGCTCTTACTGGCTGATGAATCATTAACGGAACTACAACCAATTAGTACTACAAATAATAGGTTTACTAATAAAACTACAGGTATGATCTTCGACATCATACTGTCTCCTCTCTGTAGAAATACCTTTATATGTAACAATACATCCCACACAATACTCTTTAATCAATTCATTTTTGATCTTGTTAACAACATAAACAAAGTAATTAGACAAAAAGCTATTAAAGCTAGGAAGGGAATTGTGATAAAACCTAGCCAATTAATATAATCTACATTACAAGGAACTCCTTGGACACATGATTTTATCTCTGAAAAACCCGGGACTTTCTGTATTAAATAGTGATAAAGCGAAATACTTCCACCAATAATAGAGAGCGGCAATACATATTTCTTGATTTTCTTTTCGTTATAGAATGTCGCAACACCTAAAATGATACTGAGTGGATACATCATGATTCGTTGGAACCAGCATAATTCACATGGTATAAACCCACGAACCTCGCTGAAGTACAGACTACCCAATGTAGCAAACATTGAAACGATCCAAGCCATATATAAGGTGTAATTACGCCATTCAAATTTTTTTTGTACTGTATTCATCATTTCTTTTCCTTCAATGCTTTTTCAATTAAGTTTTTGATTTGTTCATAATCATAAGGATCGGATAACATCGTTCCATTCACAACAATACTTGGCGTTTTCTCTACGCCATAGTCTTGCACCAGCTTTTCATCTCTGTTTACTTCTTCTTGTTCCGCTTGTTGCTTTAAATCCTCTTCTAACTTATTTACATTTATATTTGGTGTATATGTTCTCGCTATCTCTAGTAGCTTCTCCGAAGTAATCCATGGATCATCGTGATTTTCTGGCTGTGCGTTAAATAACTCTTTATGGAATATCCAATATGATTGTGGGTCTTGTTTATAAACAGATTCAGCAGCTAAAGCAGACAACTTGGATTCCGTTCCATGGAATAAAACATTCACATATGAAAATTTAACTTTACCAGTATCTATATAATCTTTTTGAAGTTGAGGGAAAATTCGTTCTCCCCATGCTTTACAAGCAGGACACTTATAATCACCGAATTCTACAATAGAAACTTGTGCATCTTCTTTTCCTAAAGTAGGTTGATTTCCTATAGAAGGTAACTTCTTCATAACTTTATTTTCTGTTGCTGTTTCTTCTTTACTATCCATCACAACAAAGGCTGTAATTACAGCAAAGATTATTAATGTGACAACAAGTAGTAGCTTTACGTGAGACGATTGCTTTTTCTTCATGTGAACACCTCGAATTTTTAGAGTTTAACAAGATAACACTAACAATCTTCTAATTTAACGAATTCTTTTAATATCTCGAATGATATCTTCATATGGTGTTTTTTGTAGACCTGAATATTTCTTCACAACTTTTCCACTTTTGTCGACAAGATAAAAACTTGTTCCATGTATAACTTGTGTATTATTTTCTGGTTTGGTTACAAGTGTTTGGAAGTTCTTTTTTGCAAACTTTTCAATGTCTGGTCGTGTATATCCTGTTAGGAAATGCGTTCTCTTTGTATCCATTTCATAAACCTTCATAAATTCTGTTATTTTTTCAGGTGTGTCTACTTCAGGGTCTACACTAAATGATACAAACTCTACATCTTTAATTCCCTCAGCATTCAACATTTTCTGAAGTTTTGCCATATTGGCTGTCATAGGTGGGCAAACTGTTTGGCAACTTGTAAAGATAAAATCAGCTACCCAGACCTTTTCTTTTAACTCAGATGAACCAAAATTTTTCCCGTTTTAATCTGTAAATGAAAATTTCTCTACATCCCAATTTAGTGAATCTCTTAGTTTATTATCACTACATGCTCCTAAAATCGTAATTACGAAAATAAACATAAGCAATTTAATTAAACGTATTTTTTTCATATGTATACCCTTTCACTTTGTATTTATGATATGGAGCCACTAGGTAGCTCCGTATCATATTATTTATTTCGTAATAAACGCATACTGTTAAGTATTACAAGTAGTGTAGCCCCTGTATCGCTCAACACAGCAATCCACAGTGTCAACCAACCCGGAAAGATCAAGATGAGCGCAATAAACTTTACAATGAGAGAGAACCAGATATTTTGTTTAATGATGCGTAATGCCTTTCGGCTGAGATGCATCGTGTATGGCAGTTTTTCTAGATTATCTGCCATGAGAACAATATCCGCTGTTTCCATCGCTGTATCCGTTCCCGCTCCACCCATGGCAATACCTAAATTGGCTGTTGCAAGTGCTGGTGCATCATTGATACCGTCTCCGATCATGGCGACGGTTTTCCCTTCTGCTTGCAGCTGTTCCACGGCACGAACCTTATCTTCCGGAAGTAAATGAGCAAAGTAGCGGTCAATCTGCGCTTTCTGTGCGATATGTTGCGCTGTTCCTTCATTATCTCCTGTCAACATCACGGTTTCTTTAATTCCTGACCGTTTAAGCTCTTGAACCGTCTCTAACGTTGTTGAACGTATGGAATCAGCGACCGCAATGATTCCTAAAATGCTGTCATTGGTACCAATCAGAACAACAGTCTGCCCCATGTATTGCATATTCTGTATTGCCTCTTTCCAAATATCAGTAGATACGCCATGCTCTTCAAATAAGGTAGCATTTCCAGCATAATAAACTTCTCCTGGTATGGTCACCTGCGCACCTTTTCCTACAATAGCACGGAAATCTATTCCTTGTTGTACCGGAATGTTACGTTCTTGTGAATATGCCGTAATAGCTTTTGCAATCGGGTGATTGGAATACTCTTCAATAGTACGTGCAAGAGATAATAACTCTTCTTCAGAACCTTCAACACTTCGAAGAACTGCGCAAATGCATTATCATCATTTTGCCACTGCTACATAAACAGGATACCTGACAGGATTACGGGACGGAAATGTGCCGCAGTCTACTGTTCCATCTAAGGATGTGGAAAAAGTACCTTGGGCTGCTGAGAATCTTCCTGTTCCTGAATCAAACCAAGCAGGTGCTACTTCCTTATCAGTGGCACAAATTATAAAAGTGACAGATGAAAACAAAAAAGCATGACATAAAATTGTCATGCTTTTTCTCATATAACCTAAAAGTAGTTTCACTTTTAAGTGTACAGCTTTCTTGTAACATGTATAACTTTGTTGTTGAATGTACAACCTTCTTGTAAAGTACACAACTTTCTTGTCACTTCACACCCAGTATAGAATTTTTTTATTTGTCGACACCCTCATTTCTCAAACACAAAATTGATTTTATTCTCTTTCCACTCCAACTTCGCATCAAAGCTTTTATCATTCTTTTTAAAACCTTTAATTAAATCCGTCTGTTCACCTTTTAATAGCTTCGTCATATTCTTTTGCGAAATTGCTTTTCCTAATATTTTTTTGGAGATCGTGAAATCACATTGGGTTGTATTGTAGTTTGAACAACCGTAAAAAGTCGATTTATCGATTACATCGCCATCACATTTTTTACATGTTCCGACTTTTTTACCTGTTGTAAATTTCGATCCTTTACGTTCGATCGATTCTACATTCAATCCGGTAAAATCCCATTTCTCAGACATTTCAATCGCATCTTCAATAATTTTGGCTGATAACTTTTTCGTTTGTTCCATAAAAGTTGCTGGTGAAGCTGTACCTTCTCCAATTTCCGCAAGGCGCTGTTCCCACTTTGCCGTCATTTCTGGAGAAGCTAAAATTTTATTACCAATTGCCGTAATTAATACTTTCCCTTTATCCGTTGCGTATACTTGGTTTTTCTTAACATCAATATACTTACGATCTTTCAGCATTGTGATAATGCCAGCACGAGTTGCTTCTGTCCCTAAACCTTCTGTCTTCTTTAATACTTTCTCAAGCTCTTCATTATCTAAGTACTTTCCAGCCGTCTTCATTAATGTAATGAGTTGTCCTTCTGTAAAACGCTTTGGCGGCTGCGTTTTTCCTTCTTTAACTTTCACCTTTACGACTTTTCCTTGCTCGCCTTCTGCTACGATCGGAAGAATCGTTTCATCATCTTTATCATCTTGGAAAATAACTTTGCGCCATCCTTCTTGAATTTGTTGTTTCCCTTTTGAAATAAATTCCGCACGTCCATCAACAAGCGTTGTAATTGTTGTATAGTCAAAAATCGCAACTTCATAATGAGCCGCAATTAATCTTCTAATAATCATATCGTAAATTTTCTTTTCATCCCCAGATAATTTACTTGGATTTGTAACCTGTTCAGTTGGAATGATGGCATAATGGTCTGTAACCTTTTTCTCATTCACATACCGCTTATTATTCATAATTGAATCAATAGGTGCTGGTAACAAATCTTTATAATCATCAAACTGGCTTAACTTTTGCAAGATATCAGGAAATGTTGCCGCTTCTCCTTGTGTTACATAGTTAGAATCCGAACGTGGATAAGAAACAATCCCTTTTTGATACAATGCTTGTGTAATATCAAGAGTCTTTTTCGGCGAAAATTTAAATGCTTTATTTGCTGTTGCTTGCAGTGATGATAGGTTAAATAAAAACGGTGGCTGAAATTCTTTCCGCTCCGTTTTCATTTCTTTTACTTCAGCCGGCTTGTTTTGACAAAATGCTGCGATTTTATTTGCCATCTCAGGATCTGTTAAACGAGATTCATTATCTTTCTCCCACTTTCCTTCATATTTCTTTCCTTCGATATTAAAAGTTGCAAACACTTCCCAAAATGGTTCTGATTTAAAATTTTCAATTTCCTTTTCACGCTTTACAATTAAAGCTAATGTCGGCGTTTGTACACGGCCAGCCGAAAACACATCATTCATTCCCTTTTTCTTTAACAAAATGCTAAAGACGCGTGATGCGTTCATCCCAACGACCCAATCAGCGCATGACCTTGTATATGCTTCATAATACGTATTAATCGTATCTGACTCATCAAGTAAGTTTTTAAACCCTTGGTAAATCGCTTGCTTCGTTAAGGAAGAAATCCATAGACGTTTCATCGGTTTTTGCACGTTACAAAGATTGATAATATTTCTTACAATTAATTCCCCTTCTCGCCCCGCATCGCCTGCATGAATAATTTCCGTCACTTGCGGATTATGTAACAACTGTTTCACAACATTAAATTGCTTATATTTCGATTTTGTGACTTCAAATTGAAAACGCTCCGGAATCATTGGTAATGTATTTAATGACCATTTTTTCCATTCAGCGTAATAATGCTCCGGATTACACAACTGTGTCAAATGACCAATTGCCCATGTACAGTAAGCTCCATCTGGAAATAACTCATTTGCTTCTACTTCTAAATAACCGTCTTTTCTGCGATATTTAAATTGAGAAACAAGAGCCAAACCTTGATCTGGTTTTTCAGCGATTATTAATGCGACCATATTTTTCAAGTCACTCTCCTTTACCCCTTATAAAATAAGGCATTAACGCTTCTCGACTTTTTTATAGTCAAAAAAATATTCAAAACGAAGATTTTTCACCAATCAAAATCATCTTTTTGAATATTTATACTATTTTTGGATTTTAATTGTATAATGTCATCTCGCTCTTCTTTCGGATTACTCCTATCTACATTTTGACTAAACTTTTCAACATACATAATAGGATTACCAAAAGTTTCTGTCAGAGCATAATTTATTTTTTCACACTTCGCTTCCCCTGTATGTATTACTTTTTCTACTCGAACAAGCAAAGAAAACCCATCTAATAACGTGTTTCATTTTTCATTTTCATTCTCCAAGTTTTTTATTATATCACTTTTCTTATTCAACTGCCTTGAAATATTTGCTAAATCACTTTGTAATCCCTCTATTTTCTCTACCAATCTATCCACGAAATTGTTATATGGAAGAATATCTGTTTTTATTCCTATATTGTTTCCCTACTAAGTCTATGCTATCTACTACTTCTACTAGTTATACAAATAAGAAATGTGATGAATAATTTAAAAGGTTGATTATGTATATGTATTATTTACCTTTATAATAATTTAACAATTAAGATATTTCTAAAAACAAAGAAAATAATATTGTTATATACGAAAAAAATCATTATAATACTACTTATTAATAAGATAGTTGTTTTTATGGGGTGAAATGCGTTAAAAGGGGCTATCCACAAAAAATGTCTGAATTTTTTTATTAAAAAAATCTTTTGGTATATTCCGAAACAGCGTAGTCGGATACAATCAAAAGCACAACCCTAGAAAAGTCATCTATTATTCAACGGAATCTATGTGGAATAGGTTTAATTTTATTGTAGGGTTGTGAGAAACGAATAGCTCTATAGCAGCAATGTTGCAATTTTATCTTCAATTAATGGGGGAGTATTTATGAACAGTATACTGAAAAAGTGGAATCAAGTGAGCCTAGTAAAACAAATCATTGTAGGGTTGATTATTGGTATTATTCTATCTGTAACAATCCCAGAAGTAGCAAAGCCTATTGTAATTTTAGGTACTTTATTTGTAGGTGCTTTGAAAGCAATTGCACCTGTGCTGGTACTTTTCTTGGTTATGTCAGCCATCGCACAACATAAGAGTGGTCAACAAACAAATATGAAGTCCATTATCTTCCTATATCTTATGGGAACATTTTTAGCTGGATTAATCGCCGTTGTTGTAAGTTTTATTTTCCCTGTAACTTTAACACTTGCAAAGAGCGCTGAAGGTGTGACTGCTCCTGGAGGGATTACAGAGGTTCTCAAATCTTTACTGCTGAACATTGTTGATAACCCAATTAAAGCAATTTATAATGCAAACTATATCGGTATTTTAGCTTGGGCGACACTCCTTGGTTTGGCTTTACGAAATGCCTCTGATACGACAAAAACGACGATTTCAAATTTTTCAGACGCTATATCCAAAATAGTTACATGGATTATTAAGTTTGCGCCATTAGGAATCATGGGTCTGGTGGTGGATTCTATTACTACAAATGGAATTGAATCATTACTAAGCTATGGGAAATTACTTGCTGTTTTGATTAGTTGTATGTTCTTTGTAGCGCTGATTGTCAATCCAATCATTGTATTTGCATTTATACGCCAAAATCCTTACCCACTTGTTTTTAAGTGCTTAAAGGAAAGTGGGATTACAGCATTCTTTACACGTAGCTCAGCTGCGAATATTCCTGTAAATATGAGATTATGTGAAAATTTAGGTTTGAATAAGGATAGTTATTCCGTATCCATCCCATTAGGCGCAACAATTAATATGGCCGGAGCCGCTGTCACGATTTCTGTTTTGACACTTGCAGCAGTTCATACACTTGGTATTCAAGTGGATTTGCCTACAGCAATCATCCTTAGCGTACTGTCAGCTATAAGTGCTTGTGGTGCCTCAGGGGTTGCTGGTGGATCTTTATTACTGATTCCTCTAACATGCAGCTTATTTGGAATCTCACCTGATATTGCTATGCAGGTAGTTGGAGTAGGCTTTATTATTGGTGTTTTACAAGACTCTTTTGAAACGGCACTTAACTCATCCACAGACGTACTTTTCACAGCAACAGCGGAATTTAAAGAGTGGCGTAAAGAAGGGAAAAAAATAAATATTCGCCAAGCATCATAAAGAAGAAATCTAGTTCTCATACAAATGTAGTTTTTTAGAAACATATAACATCAATTGTTGGTGTGGAAAAAAGTTTGATTAAAAGGTCGCTAAGAACGTTGATTTTATACTCGAAGAAACCCACGCATTTTGAATAAAGTTTAATCAAAATGCGTGGGTTTTAATTTAGGATAATTTTAATTTTTATAAAAAGTACCTAAGTATAATATACCTATTTAAGGTATCATTAGAGTAATGAACTTCACTATAAACCTTTTAGCTCCTTATCATAAGTATTAGGAACCATTTTTTTCATCATGAATTTTTTGGCAATTCTATGAATATAGATATTGATAGTTAGTAAACTAATGCTTCCAATTAATAGGGCTGAAAGATTAGGGAAAAACATGAACCAAACTATCGAAATCACATAAAAGAAATAATAATTAATAAAAGAAAAATATGTTTCTTTTGTAGATATAAATTCACTATTCAGAAACTCACTTTTGATAATATTCAAGGGTTTAATAGATAACAATAAAATTAAACTTACAATAGCTGAGAAAATATAAATATCATCTGCAATAAAAACAGCAATACAGTAGCCGTAAAAGAAATAATCCAATTTGGTAATTGTGTTCATCAATTGGGTTTCCTCTATTGAAATATCTTTTGCATCTATAAACGCTTCCACCTGGAGTTCACGATTTTTATTATTTGAAACCTCTGCTATATTAATTGATACCACTTCACCATCTAATTGAGAAGAGACAAACTATTATTCAAGACCTAAATCGTAAAAAGTTATAAAAAATAAAAGATACTACATATTATACATGTATAATATGTAGTATCCCTTTTATAAAGCGACCTTTTTCCTAAAAATAATTGAGATTACCTCTTACTTCACATCATATCCTTGATCTTCAATAACTTCTTTCACTTTTTCTACATCTACTTTTGTGTCATCATACTCTACATTTACAGTTCCCTCTTGTAAATGCACTTCAACATTTTGTACTCCGTCTAACTCTGTAAGTGCATTTGTTACTGCCATTTTACAGTGATTACATGTCATTCCTTGTACGTTTAATGTGATAGTCATAATAAATTCCTCCATTTATTTTATATTTTAACACGTTTCAAACGAAGCGCGTTCGTCACAACAGATACCGAGCTAAATGCCATTGCTGCCCCTGCTACCCAAGGTTCTAATAATCCAGCGGCAGCTACAGGAATTCCAATTGCATTATAAAATAAAGCCCAAAATAGATTTTGACGGATATTTTTCATTGTCTTACGACTTAACTCAATTGCTTTTGAGATATGAGATAAATCCCCACCAACTAAAGTAACATCCGCTGCTTCAATCGCTACATCTGCACCAGTTCCAATAGCCATACCGATATCAGCTTTCGCAAGAGCCGGTGCATCATTAATACCGTCTCCCACCATCGCTACTCGTTTTCCTTGTTTTTGTAAATCTTCTACAATTTTAGCTTTATCTTCTGGTAATACTTCTGCGTATATATGATCAACATCAACTTGCTTCGCAATCGCTTCAGCTGTACGTTTATTATCACCTGTTACCATGTATACTTCGATTCCTATTTCTTTTAATGTTTGAATCGCATACTTTGAGCTTTCTTTTACTGTATCAGCTACAGCGATAATTCCAGCAAGTTTTCCATCAATTGCGATAAGCATTGCTGTTTTACCTTGATACTCTAATTCTTTCATAACTTCTTCATGCTGTGATATTTCTACTGATTGTTCATTCATTAATTTACGTGTTCCAACAAGAACCTTTTTATCTTCAATGCTTGCTTCAATCCCATGACCTGGAATTGCTGAAAACTGTTTTAAATTTTTCAATCGAATTTCGTTTTTCTTTCCGTATTCAACAATTGCATGTGCTAATGGATGTTCAGAAGCACTTTCAGCTGAAATAGCATAACCGAGCATGCCTTCTTCAAATTCTAACACATCAGTAACTTCCGGTTTCCCTTTTGTTACTGTTCCTGTTTTATCAAGTAACACAGCATTGATTTTATGCGTCCCTTCTAAAAATTCACCTCCTTTAAAGAGAATTCCTTTCTCAGCTCCCTTTCCTGTACCAACCATAATAGAAGTTGGTGTTGCCAGACCCAACGCACACGGACAAGCGATTACAAGGATGGCAATCCCGACTTCCAATGCTTTTGGTAAATCCCCTGGTGTGATAAAGAAATACCATACAATAAAAGCAACTAAAGCAATAGCCACAACAATAGGAACAAAAATACCTGAAATGATGTCTGCTAATCTTTGAATAGGTGCTTTAGATCCTTGCGCTTCTTCAACAATTTTGATAATGCCTGCTAAAGCTGTATCTTTTCCAACTTTTTCAGCTCTAATAGTCAGAACACCGTTTGCGTTAATAGTAGCGCCAATAACAGCGTCTCCTTCTTTTTTATCAACTGGAATAGATTCTCCTGTAATCATAGATTCATCAACGGAAGATACCCCGGAAGTTACAATACCATCCACAGGTATTTTTTCACCTGGTTTTACAATGATCGTATCTCCAATCACTACTTCTTCAAGTGGTACCCGTATTTCTTGACCCTCACGTACAACAAGTGCATCTTTAGCCTGTAAACTCAACAATTTAGAAATTGCTTCTGTTGTACGTCCTTTTGCTAATGTTTCAAAATACTTTCCAACTAGAATTAATGTAATTAGAACTGCACTTGTTTCAAAATACAGATCTGGAACGTATGCAGGATTTCCTAATGTTTTCAATGCTTCATATAGGCTATAAAAATAAGCTGCTGATGTTCCTAAGGCAACTAGTACATCCATATTTGCACTTTTATTTCGAAGCGCACGGTAAGCACCAACATAGAAATGACCACCAATATAAAATTGAACTGGTGTTGCTAATAGAAGTTGAAACCATGGATTCATTAAAATATGTGGCATTGGTATACCTGTATCAAATGGCATATGGCCAATCATTGTATAGAGTAAAGGTAAAGACAAAATAATAGAAATGATAAGTTGACGCTTTTTCGCCTTAATAACCTCTTCTTTTCTTGCTGAACGATCTACATCTTCATTACGTATCTGTCCTTTATACCCCGTTTTCTTTATTTTTCCTAAAATATTTTCCGTCGAAATCAAGCTTTCATTATATTCTACAACCGCGCTATTTGTAGCTAAATTTACAGTCGCATTCGAAACGCCTTCCATTTTGTTTAACACTTTTTCAATTCGGGTTGCACAAGCTGCACATGTCATTCCTTCAATATCTAAAGTAACTTTTTCCTCCGCTACGTTATAGCCTAATTTTTCAATTCTATTTTTTATAGTAGCGATTTCTTGCTGGGATGGATCATACTTGATACTTGCTTTTTCCATAGCTAAATTTACATTAGCTTCTACTCCATCCATTTTATTTAGTACTTTTTCAATCCGAGTTGCACAAGCTGCACATGTCATTCCTGTAACGCCAAGCGTAACATGTTTTTGTTTATCCATTGTATACCCCTCCTATTTTGAAAACTGTTTTATGACACTCATTAATTCTTGAATAGACTCATCTCCATTCCCTTCATGAATCGCCTTTGCTACACAATGTTTTGTATGACGTTCTAACAAAGAAAAACCTACCTTATTTAAAGCTGCATTAATCGCTGAAATTTGAATTAAAATATCAACACAGTACCGATTATCTTCAACCATTTTTTGAACCCCACGTACTTGCCCTTCAATACGCTTTAAACGTTTTATAACATTTTGAACTTCCTCTTCTGTTCGAGGAACCATTTTTGGATTTGTTTCATTACCTTCACAATGCCCCATCAATATCACCTCAGTTATAGTAATCATCGCTCTTTAAATACATTATACGGGTAAGGGGTATAAAACGCAACTGATAACAAACCTATTTTTAATTTTTTTCAAGCATACACTAATTATTTTTCATAATGTTGAAACAATCATCTTTATAATGAATCTCATTTATCGTTAGGTTTTCGAAATTATGCAGATACTTTGCAGATATAAATAGGCATAAGTATTCTATACTCACTCATATGATGAAGTGAACAAAAAGACAGGGAGGTATTACTATATCCACTTATACATTAATCACCTTAATACTTTGTTTCATCTTGGTTCTTTGTACTTCTTATATTTCTAAAAACAAAGGTACCCTAATGGAGTATATGGTATTTATTATGTCTTTTAGTATGAGCATAGGATTAAGTATTGGATTCTATTTTGGCATTCTCTTTAAAGGTGATTTGTTATATTCTACTCTATTTTCTATTTTGATTAGTAGTATAATCGGTTTTTTAGTTGGACTCCGCTTTCATCTATACTCTGCTTTAGAAGGCATGTTCTCTGGGTTAATGGCTGGTATGATGGGGGCTATGATTACAGAAATGTTAAGCGCTCAACAAGCACACAGTATACTTCTTATTAGTATCTTGCTCACGATAACCATTACTACATCATGTATCATTCAATTCTTATCAGAAACTTTTTCTCCCTATATTCACCGCTGGTTCTTATTATTACTTTCAATTAGTATAGCAATTGTGCTGACTGTATTTGTAACATTCCCACAACATACTCCCTCACTCCCAACCAAACATGAACAACATATACATAAACACTAGCACCTATAAATGATAAACACCCTCAATGTTTTATAACATTGAGGGTGTTTATCCTATTTCCTTAATTTTATTTTTAACAGAGCGATTAGATTGAATTATATTATAAATTTGTGTTCTACCAACAAATGAGCCTCACAATCGTTGAAATAATTAGTGAAAGAAGTTATCTATTAATGTCACCCTTTATCCCGCAGAAACGTGATGTAAATCGTAGCATTGAAACATCCATTCACCTAGATTGTCTGCTATAAAAGCTACTCCAAATTCAAGGTATCTTTAACAATTTACAAACCTTCTATCAGCTTTTC
The DNA here is from genome assembly GCF_039549175.1 of Paenibacillus sp. 102. NCBI lineage: Bacteria > Bacillati > Bacillota > Bacilli > Caryophanales > Paenibacillaceae > Paenibacillus > Paenibacillus sp. 102. The sequence goes on from NZ_JBCGHT010000008.1 coordinate 112,245, forward strand.
TAAACAAAATTAACCTTATTTCATAAACTTTTAATACATCAATCTCTGCAATATTATATTCTATATGCACGATTCATCAAAAATATAAACGTGCCATTCATAAAAGTAACCAGCCCTGCTAACACTGTTGACACCCTAGCCCCAATTCCATCTATTCCTATATACATCATACCCACAGCAATTCCTATCATAACTATAGGCGTACCTACCACCATAACAATCATTCCTATCCAGCTTCTTTTCTTTCTGTTATCTTGATAAGTTGTAAATACTATATAATTCAAAACGGTCAAGAACAGTAGGAATGACATGGCCATGTACATCATCAATATACTCATTGCCTCACTCCTACGTAATTTTTTATTAAAGTAAGCTGATCTATTTTCTGTTTAAATAAGCTTATTGTGTATCTCTCATAAAATATGAATAAAATCTATAGTGACCATTGTTTTTTAACTTGTACTTCAGCCATATGTTCAATCGCTTCTTTCGTCATTCCTGCATAAGCAATAACATTTGTTTGATAGTTTTTCCCTTGAATATTGACTTTAACAGTTATCGCCATCATTCTTATCCCTCCTTTCACCTATACAAACAAACTATCTTTTCCTAGTTAGAAATATAGTATTTTTTGTAATAGCTCTTACAAAACTTATGTTTTATCACATGTACTATATATAAAGACTATACAAGTCTTATTTAAATACGTTATTAAGTAACCAATGAGTAATGAAAGAATGATCAACATGATAGTTGAATGAAGAACCCTCCCATTTCTATCTTGTTTTTCCGTTACTATCTCTTACATCAACTTACTTACTTACTTTTTTAAATTAGGTTACTTTACGTAATGATAATATACTTTAAATATTTTCCCGTCAAGAAAAATATTTATCTTTATTCTCTTCTTCAACAAACAAAGTATATTTATCTTTTTATTCGACATTAATATGAATAGTAAGGCCTCAATAATTAAAGTTTCACCTTATGAACAACTAAGCAATGAAAAAATAATTTCTGTATTCTTATTGAAATAACAAGTTCATTTCAAATTTTAATGAGAATTTTCACTTTGAAACAAATAACGAATATTCATAATAAAAGCTACCCTTCCTGTATATTTCTCAGGTTGGATAGCTTTATTTGTACGCTCTTTATTCAACGCTCTCATTTAAAAAGACATTCTATCTGACGACCAAACTACTTGTACAAATCAAGTATTAATACATACTCATTTTTGATAATTTTTTTTTATTTTGGTCACTACATATAGTAAAGGCACATAACCATATATAATATAAAATCCAAGATTTGATGTAATGTTTCCTAAAATCGTCACTTTAACCCTATTATCGATAAGTACTGACGCTATATATATTAATAAAATGACGAATATCAAAGATTTTTTCGGTTGAATGTTACACATTTTCTTGACGCCTCTTGTAAAACTCCATACATAACAACAAATAGTTGGTAAAACAACTAGAAACCAAATAAAAATAACAATATACTCAAACCTCTCAATAAAAGGAAGTTGGAAAATTTTCGTAATAATTAATGTAGCCCAAACCGTATGCTTTAATTGCCCTTGAGTGAAATATACAAAAGAGATAATTGTTAAAATCAAATACAAAATAGTTGTGTATAATGTAGCGATTTGTGCCCATTTTTGTGATTTATCCCTATTTTTAATAAACGGATAGTATAAAAATAAAGATTCAAATCCAAGATACATTAACATTGATACTTTTGCTGATTCTAAAAGATCTGAAATATCATGATTAAATAACGGCAACAAATTATTCCAATGCGCATATTTCAATAGAAAGAACATCATAATGATTAAAAATGATGGAATGACTACACCCCAAAAACTAATACCTGTCACTACCCTAAATCCACCCGAGATAATATAATATACTACCACTAATACAAGCAAGGTCAGCTCCCATGTATGAATCATCGGAAAAATCCACACCTGTAAAATTTCTATGTAGGCCCTAGTAACATTAAGTGCTGATAGAGCCATGTATCCTAAAAAGCATGCAGATAGAAGATGCCCTATTATTTTCCCAAAGAGACTCTTATTAATAGCAATTATGTCCCCTTCTTCTGAATCTTTTAAAATGGAATACATCATCAAAATCACAAGATGTATACTTATTCCTGTAATTAAAATGGATTGCCATGCATCGTGTCCTGCCCTTTGAATCAGTTCTCTTTGGTAACTCAAAATCCCCACACCAGTCTGTGAAGAATGAACTAAAAAAAACACAAAAAATGGTGTTACCATTGAACTTTTTTTCACTTTTTGTTCATTCATTTTTCTCACCATCTTAACTCATTCGCCAATACCTGATTGTATCAAATTCAACTTTGTTTCTACTCTAAACGTAATGAAAGGATAAATTTTATAAAACTCTTTTTCTTTCCAGTCCCTTTTTTTCCCTCTGATGAAATCTCCTATTCCTACCGGATCAACTTCATACTTTTGCAGTTTTTTCAATAACTGATATACTTCTTCGTTCTGTTTTTTTTCTATTTCTTTTGATATGAATTTTACGTTCTGAATATCTTTTAAATTTAACCAACTTGGTAAATCTTTTATCAATCCATTCATCGTGATATGAACTGTAACTTTAGGTATAGAGTCTAAGTTACTAGCTCTCATACTCATAACCCCATATAAGTTATTCAGTGCAACATAACCTTTTTTATTTTCTTTTTTCACCAAAACCTCAATATTCCCATTCATATTATGACCAGAGAGTAGTTTAAATGTGAACATATCTTTCTCATTTAAATGTAGTTTCAATTTTCCATCTTTTATAATACCTACTCCATCTATTGCTATAGAATTGTCTTTCTTCACTTTTAAAAAAGGTAAGTAAGCATCTCGTCCTTCCCCATAATAATTAAATAAAAACACTTGTAAGTTAGTAAGCGGTGAACTTTCTTTTTTAATATTTTGTTCTACTAATTCAAATAAGAATAAAGCACCCTCTTTTTTTGCCTTTTTTAATAATTTTTCAGCTGAATTTTCCGCAACAGCAACTTGCACACGGCTTCCAATTAAAGGATCTTTACATATAGCACGTACAAGTTCAGAAATCCCTTCTCTAGCTAAATTTTCCCCAAATATCAACATTTTTAATTTCCCTATTTCAACAGGAGATGAAGTTTTCCGATTCATCTTACTCAAGATAATATTTGTGGTGGAGGCTTCTGCCCTTAGAAACCCAGCTTTATTTTCTTTATCATTCTGTGCGTATTCTGGATAAAGTGCTGTTCCTACAAGCTTATCCTCTTTTTTATCAAAAGCTAAAACTTTAAGAATATCTAGTTGATCAACTACCTTCATCCGAAGACATCCACATAAAACACTTGCAATAATCATAAAACAAATGATTCTTTTCATATCAGTGTCTCCATTTTATTGTAATTATTACTCGTTATTAATATCATCATGATCTTGTCCAGCGTTGTATCTTTTTAATAGCTTTGGCTTAAGATATCCCGGTCTTTTAGTGGTGTATTTATAAGAGGAACGAATAAAGCTATCCGCATAATCTGAACTTCTGAATGGATATAAAGGGACCAAATAAGGTGTTCCAAGAGATTTTAATCTCATAAGGTGAGTTAATAAAAGCACAAAACTAATAATGATCCCAAACCCACCCCAAAGAGCTGCAGCTAAAATGAAAGGGAATCTTAAAAATCTCCTATTCCTACCGGATCAACTTCATACTTTTGCAGTTTTTTCAATAACTGATATACTTCTTCGTTCTGTTTTTTTTCTATTTCTTTTGATATGAATTTTACGTTCTGAATATCTTTTAAATTTAACCAACTTGGTAAATCTTTTATCAATCCATTCATCGTGATATGAACTGTAACTTTAGGTATAGAGTCTAAGTTACTAGCTCTCATACTCATAACCCCATATAAGTTATTCAGTGCAACATAACCTTTTTTATTTTCTTTTTTCACCAAAACCTCAATATTCCCATTCATATTATGACCAGAGAGTAGTTTAAATGTGAACATATCTTTCTCATTTAAATGTAGTTTCAATTTTCCATCTTTTATAATACCTACTCCATCTATTGCTATAGAATTGTCTTTCTTCACTTTTAAAAAAGGTAAGTAAGCATCTCGTCCTTCCCCATAATAATTAAATAAAAACACTTGTAAGTTAGTAAGCGGTGAACTTTCTTTTTTAATATTTTGTTCTACTAATTCAAATAAGAATAAAGCACCCTCTTTTTTTGCCTTTTTTAATAATTTTTCAGCTGAATTTTCCGCAACAGCAACTTGCACACGGCTTCCAATTAAAGGATCTTTACATATAGCACGTACAAGTTCAGAAATCCCTTCTCTAGCTAAATTTTCCCCAAATATCAACATTTTTAATTTCCCTATTTCAACAGGAGATGAAGTTTTCCGATTCATCTTACTCAAGATAATATTTGTGGTGGAGGCTTCTGCCCTTAGAAACCCAGCTTTATTTTCTTTATCATTCTGTGCGTATTCTGGATAAAGTGCTGTTCCTACAAGCTTATCCTCTTTTTTATCAAAAGCTAAAACTTTAAGAATATCTAGTTGATCAACTACCTTCATCCGAAGACATCCACATAAAACACTTGCAATAATCATAAAACAAATGATTCTTTTCATATCAGTGTCTCCATTTTATTGTAATTATTACTCGTTATTAATATCATCATGATCTTGTCCAGCGTTGTATCTTTTTAATAGCTTTGGCTTAAGATATCCCGGTCTTTTAGTGGTGTATTTATAAGAGGAACGAATAAAGCTATCCGCATAATCTGAACTTCTGAATGGATATAAAGGGACCAAATAAGGTGTTCCAAGAGATTTTAATCTCATAAGGTGAGTTAATAAAAGCACAAAACTAATAATGATCCCAAACCCACCCCAAAGAGCTGCAGCTAAAATGAAAGGGAATCTTAATAGACGAATTGTATTGGACATTTTAAAAATAGGAGTTGTAAACGATGCTAAAGCAGAAAGAGATACTATAATAAGTAAAATATTACTTGTTAGTGCCGCTTCAACAGAAGCTTGTCCAATGACAATCCCACCTACTATCCCTAATGTTTGACCGATTTTGGTTGGAAGTCTCGCTCCAGCTTCTCTTAATAATTCAATGGTTATTTCCAAAAAAATCACTTCCAATACAGGCGGAAATGGGACATTTACTCTTGAATTAACAATAGGCCCTAATAAATCTACTGGAATGATTTCATAATGATACGTTAAAACCGAAACATATAGAGGAGTGGAGAACATGGAGAAAATAACCCCAAGTATCCGTATGATTCTAAAAAACGAACCAATAACCCATGGTAAGTAATAGTCCTCTGGAGATACAAAAAAATCCATAATTGTTGCTGGCCCTGTAATAACATATGGCGAACCACTACTCATAATTGCAACTTGACCATTAACAATTGCATATGTAACACGATCCATCCTTTCTGTCGATAGAAATAATGGAAAAGGTGTATGAGCATTATCTGTAATCATTTGGTCAATTTGAGAGCTATCAAAGACCATGTCAAATTCTAAATTCTTTAACCTTTCACGAACTGTTTGAATATGTTTAGGATTTGTAATGCCTTCTAAATAAAAAATTACCACTTTCGTTTTTGACATAGACCCAACTGTTATTTCTTCAAAAATCAAATCTGATGCTACAATTTGTCTTCTTAGCAAGTGTATATTAATATCAATATTTTCAACGAACCCTATTTTGGGACCTACTACACTAAATTCATTCTCAGTCTCATTATTTTCTCTATATCCTAAGTTTGAATTTTCAATATTGATTAATGCACACATTTCATCTGTTTTTTGTAGCCTAACTACTGCAAATCCTTGATTAAGCTTCAATTCAATCTCTTCTGTATCATTTGTAATTAGAATATCTTCTATTGGAATAACACTTTTTAGTTGATGTAGGTTATGTATTGTTTTTAAATTACTTTGGATATAAGGCAATATTTTCCCCTGTAATTTCTCCCCATCTATCAACGTTCGATAATAGCTAATAAATAAAAAATCTTGCCTTTTTGAAGGGGAGAACTCATGAAAATCTATTGATTTTTTAGCTATTTCAAGAATTTGAAAAAGACTTTTCCTTTCTTGTTTTCCCCTGCTTGTCACCAAGTTATCTATAATCCACTTTTTCACCACGCCTACCCTCCCTACAACCCACCATACACTTTATCTTAATCCTTGATGTAGTATTTGCTTCAATGTAAAATTCATACACTCCCTTTAACCAAATACGAGCTTCGTTTATATTTATGTAAAAAGGTTATTTTTAAAAAGATAACAAAATCATGGTAGGGCATAAGCCAGAACAGAAATAAAAAGGGTTTAGATATAATCATTTACTGATACTAATCTTATCTAACTTGTAAAAACGCACCCATAATATCATTTTTAAATTGAAACTCATCAAAGTTAAGAACCACCTTATGCTTAACAAAACCTGGTGTAGGTCTACTCCTAAAATCCCCTATACTCTGGCCAAAAGCATCACCTCTATCTACTATCATTTTGATTGGCATTTCTCTCAGTGTCACTTTACCTTTATTTAACAAATACCACAACGGAAATACATCATGTAAAGGACTCCCCTCAATTCCAGGCACACTTTGTGAATAAAATTGATAATAATAATTTAATAACGGCTTAATAATTAATCCTATTGGATCTTTTGTTTTTTGATGAAATTGATCAATCTGTTCCACTTGGTTAGGTGTAATGATAGCTCTTTGTGTAACGTTCAACGGAATTATCGTTAAATTTTTCGCGTAATTAATAATAATATTAGCAGCATAAGGATCACCATAAAAATTAGCTTCTGCTACTGCTGTAACATTTCCAGGATAAAAAAAAGCTCCTCCCATCAATAAATACTCTTTTGCTTCTTGCATTAATTTTACTCCCAAAATAAATGTTGCAGCTAAAGAAGAAACTCGGCCAACGTTTACAATAATTAAATCCGCTAGGTTTTTTTCAACAACACCTAGAACCATATAAAGAGGATAAATAGGATAATTAATTGTTGGAGGGATAATTGGTCCTAATCCTTCAGGTCCATGAACTTCAGGATAATAAACTATTTCGATTCCAGTCAAAGGACAAGTTGCTCCTTCAAAAACAGGAATATCTTGATTTCCAGATAAATATTTTAGATAATTAATGTTTCTAAGGACTTTTTCTCTCGGAGCATTACCATAATCGGCCACTATACCAACTATTTCAATTTCTTCATTAAAAAAGCTATATAGAAGTGCTATCGTATCATCAATTCCAAAATCACCGAAAAGTAAGATTTTTCGTTTCATTTATATCCTCCTTTTTTGCAATTCCTTTCCTGTTGTAATACAATCTTCAATTGATTATATTCAAATGTAGATTGTATTTTCTTGAAAATAAATTTATTATTTTTATTTTTCTAAAGAAATTTTCAGTAACCGTCTCTTTTCTAATTCTGCAATCGTGAACTTTGTACATAATCAGCACACACATGTGAAAAATTTAAAGACTTTCTCCTCAATCTGAAAAGGTATGCTCACAAAAATGAGCATACCTTTTAAATCATAGCAATATAACATCTATAAAATCATTCTACCACATATATGAAAGAGGCTTTTTTCGTGTCTCATACAATAAATTCCTCTATAAACAATAATAAGGCTTAAATATTCAAAAACTTAACACATACCGGATCAGGTACAACATCAGACTGCAAAAGCTTTAATCTTCCATGTGACTCGTCTCTTGAAAATAGCACAAGGTTACTAGTTCTTTCGTTTATAACGATAAGGAATTTCTCAGTAGGATCTAATATGAAATCTCGGGGCCAATCACCCTCTGTATATACAGATTCAACAAAAGTAAGTTCCCCTGAATCTTGATTCACACTGAAAACAGCAATACTATTATGCCCTCTGTTTGCCGCATATACAAAACGACCATCGGAAGATATATGAATTGCACTCCCTTGATTATTTCCACTACATTCATTTGGAATAGTAGAGATATATTGCACTTCTTTAAATCCACCATTCTCAGCATTATATGTTAAAACGATTACCTGTGAACTCAGTTCTGTCATCACATAAACGTATCTTCCATTTGGATGGAATACAAGATGCCTTGGACCACTTCCAGGCTGAACTGACAATCGATTAACTTCTGTTAAAATACCTCTACTTACTTTATATGTAATCAATTGATCAATTCCCAAGTCCACAGCTACCACGTATTTATGCTCAGGCGTAAATCCAGCGTAATGTGTATGTGGTTTTTCTTGTCTCTCTTTATTTGGACCTGAACCTTTATGCTCTATAATAGATGTCGCCGAATCTAAAGCTCCATTTTCTCTATTTACTATATAAGATTCAATTGTCCCTTTATGATAGTTTGCCGTAACTACCATTTGATTTGTTTTATCAATACTCACATGACATGGTGATGCCCCATCTAATACTTGGCTATTTATTGCTTCAAGACTGTTAGTAGGATAGTTAATAGAAAAAGCTGCTACTCCACCTGATTCACCTTTTTTTATGACGGAATATAAAAATTGATTATCTTCGCTAATAGCTAAGTATGTAGGATTATCTAATTTAGCCGCTAGACTAACCTCTTTAATTGTCGCTATCTGTGTATCCAATGTAAATTTATAAATCCCTTCGCTATCCCCTCGCGTATATGTTCCGATATATCCAAGCAATTTACTGTTATTCATTCTTGATATCCTCCCTTGAAATAATTTAACCCGCATTAACGAATAATAAGCCCCCGCCGTAACATGCAACAATTGCAAAGATGTTAAATAGGAATCAACTACCTGTAAACGTTCAATGGTGAGGTCTAATCAACGTTTCACTTTACGACATTCTACCACAAAAATGGAATTAAAATCCCTTTCATAGAACTAACAACACCATAGACACGTAATCCTACACAAATAATTCTTTTCATAAAAAAGCTCCCTTATCAAGACATTAGTTTAATCCAAAGTCTCGATAAGGGTCTAAATTTTTAACATTTACAATTTTATCTCGCATTAACAGGCAGTAAAACCCTCACCTCAACATTCCGCGAAAGCAAAGAGATTAGGTCTGCCCATAAAAACCTGATCGGTGAGGGCTAATAATCAGTGGAGGATAAAGAAAATCCCACTGATTAAAGTTTCACTTTATTTGGATAAACGCTTCATCAATTCCGCTTTTTCTGCTTCAAAACCTGGCTTACCAAGTAAGGCAAACATATTCTTTTTATATGCTTCAACTCCTGGTTGATCAAATGGATTTACCCCTAGCAACAATCCACTAATTCCACAAGCTTTCTCAAAGAAATACACCATTTCACCAAATGTGAATTCATTTAATTGATCCAATTCAACACTCATGTTTGGTACTCCTCCATCTACATGAGCTAACACTGTTCCTTGGAATGCCTTTTTGTTAATTTCATCCATTGTTTTTCCAGCTAAAAAGTTCAAACCATCCAGGTTTGCTAACTCTTCTTGAACAGTTAGCTCAATTTTAGGTTTTTTAATCTGTAAGACAGTTTCAATTAAATCCCGTCTTCCTTCTTGAACATATTGTCCCATAGAATGCAAGTCGGTTGTAAAGTCAACAGAAGCAGGGAAAAGTCCTTTTTGATCTTTCCCTTCACTTTCTCCAAATAGTTGTTTCCACCACTCAGATACATAATGAAGTGACGGCTCATAGTTCACTAACAATTCAATGGATTTCCCTTTACGATAAAGAGCATTTCGCACAGCTGCATATTGATAGCTTTCATTTGTTAACAGTTCTGGATTATTGTATTTATGAGCAGCAGCGGCAGCTCCCTCCATCATTTTATCAATATTTAGCCCAGCAGTAGCAATTGGTAACAAACCTACTGCAGTCAAGACTGAAAAGCGTCCACCTACATCATCAGGAATAATAAAAGTTTCATACCCTTCTTCATCTGCTAATGTTTTTAATGCTCCTTTTTCTTGGTCAGTCGTTGCATAAATACGTTTTCTAGCTTCTTCTTTCCCATATTTTTTCTCCATATACTCACGGAAAATGCGGAAAGCAATAGCAGGTTCTGTTGTTGTACCTGATTTAGAAATCACGTTAATAGAAATATCTTTATCTTCCAATAGTTCTAGTAAATGCGAAACATAAGTAGAGCTAATATTTTGACCCGCAAAGTAAACTTGAGTCATATCATTCATTTGGTTATGGAAAGTATGCGACAATGCTTCAATTGCAGCTCGTGCACCTAGATAGGAGCCTCCAATCCCAATTACAATTAGAGCATCAGAGTTACTGCGAATTCTTTCAGCAGCTTGTTTAATTCTTGAAAATTCGTCTTTGTCATAATTAAGCGGCAAATCAACCCAACCAAGAAAATCAGAACCTGATCCTTTTTTCTCATGAAGCATATCATGTGATAGTCGCACAAATTCACTTAGATTATCTACTTCATGTTGTTGCATAAACGATAGTACATTTGAATAATCAAAAGAAATAGTCATACCACACTTCTCCTTTATATTGGTTATACGTAATCATTTTTCTATTGTAATTATTACAAGTAAAGAAGGCATTAGCATCCTTCACAAAACGATAGAGGAATCACATGTATCATCCTATATTTTCCTGCAAAGAAACTAATACCCTCTAAAAAATAATAGATACTTTTATTTCAGAGACCCTTAATTTTTAGGAACTTTTTCCCAATCCGCAGCAAACTTTTCAATCCCTTGATCTGTTAATGGATGCATAGAAAGTTGCTCAATTACTTTATAAGGAATTGTCGCAATATGAGCACCTGCCATCGCTACACGAGTTACATGATCCGGATGGCGAACAGAAGCTGCAATAATTTGTGTATCTAAGTTATGAACACGGAATAGCTCAGCAATTTTCGCAACTAATTGTACACCATCTTCAGAAATATCATCCAAACGTCCTAAAAATGGAGAAACGTATGTCGCACCTGCACGAGCAGCTAAAAGAGCTTGGTTCACAGTGAAAATTAATGTAACGTTCGTTTTAACTCCTTTTTTAGTGAGATAACGACATGCCTCTAAACCTGCTAAAGTCATTGGAAGTTTAATTGTTACATTCTTATCTCCGCCATTAATTTTAATTAATTCTTCTGCTTGTACAATCATTTCCTCAGCTGTAACAGCATCTGGAGTTACTTCGGCAGAAACAGATTCAACCTCAGGTACTGCTTGACAAATTTCTGTAATCCGATCTTCAAATTTCACACCTTCTTTGGCTACTAAAGAAGGATTTGTTGTAACGCCAGATAATACACCAATTGCATAGGCTTTTTTAATTTCCTCTAAATTTGCAGTATCAATGAAAAATTTCATCTTACATTCCCTCCATTTTTTCAACAAATCATTTATTTTTTATTTCATTTTCGTTTCTTCTTATTTCTTTTCTACTGCATGTCCACCAAACTCGTTACGAAGAGCTGCGACCACTTTTCCTGTAAATGTATCATTTTCTAATGAACGGTAGCGCATCAATAATGACATTGCGATAACAGGCGTTGCTGTTTGAAGGTCTAATGCTGTTTCGACTGTCCATTTCCCTTCACCAGAAGAATGCATAATCCCCTTGATTTCATCTAGTTTTGCATCTTTAGAAAATGCATTTTCTGTCAGTTCCATAAGCCATGAACGAATGACAGAACCATTGTTCCATACACTTGCTACTTTTTCATAATCGTAGTCAAATTCACTTTTCTCTAAAATTTCAAATCCTTCACCAATAGCAGCCATCATACCGTATTCAATTCCGTTATGAACCATTTTCAAGAAATGTCCACTGCCTACTGGTCCAGCATATAAATATCCTTTTTCTACAGCTGTATCTCGGAAGATCGGTTCAACAATTCCCCAAGCTTCTTGGTCCCCACCAATCATGTAAGAAGCACCATTTCGTGCACCTTCCATACCACCTGAAGTTCCTGCGTCCATAAAACTTACACCTAGTTCCTTCAGTTCATTGTAACGACGAATAGATTCTTTATAGTGAGAGTTACCAGCTTCAATGATAATATCTCCTTTATCTAATAATGGTGCAACATCACGAATTACCGTATCGACAACAGCATGTGGAACCATGATCCATAAAACTCTTGGTGTTTCAAGAGATTGTACAAGTTCTTGTAAATTTGATGTTCCCTTTGCTCCGTAAGACTTCATTTCTTCCACAGCACTATTATTTAAATCAAACCCCACAACTTCATGGTTATGATCCATTAGATTTTGACCTAAATTTAATCCCATTTTACCTAAACCAATAATTCCAACTTTCATGTTCATTTCCTCCTACAATCATTTTTGTCTATAAAGACCTATTATTTGTAAAACCACATACTATTCTTGTATAAAATTACCTTTACTATCTAGAAATTTAGCAATTAACTTCTACTATATACAACACTTTTAGTTATGAATTTAATAAATCTTTCGTGATACGAACAACATTTTCAGTCGTAAATCCAAACCATTCCATTACCTCGGCTCCAGTACCTGAAGCACCGAATGTCTCAATGGATAATATCGTTCCTTCCGACCCTACAAAACGGTCCCATCCAAGGGAGATCCCCATTTCTAGTGCCACACGTTTTGTAACCGAATAAGGCAGAATAAATTCTTTATAATCACTCGATTGAAGATGGAAAAGTTCCCAACTTGGCACAGCCACAACACGAACGGATATATTTTCCTTCTCTAGTTCAGCTTTTGCATTAACAGCTAGGGAAACCTCAGATCCCGTTGCAATAAGAATTGTATCTGGCGTTTCATTCGTTTGCGTTAAAATATACGCACCCTTTGAAAGGTTCTCTATATTTTCTTTTGTTTCATCAAAGACTGGTAAGTTTTGACGACTTAGAATAAGTGCAACTGGACCTTCTGTTTGTTGCAGTGCAAAAGCCCAAGCGCTTGCCGTTTCATTGGCATCTGTTGGTCGGATTACTGTAAGACCAGGAATCGCACGAAGAGCAGCAAGCTGTTCAATCGGCTCGTGAGTTGGTCCATCTTCTCCAACAGCAATTGAATCATGAGTAAACACATAAATTACAGGAAGCTTTTGCAATGCTGCCAAACGAATAGATGGGCGAAGGTAGTCATTGAATACAAAGAATGTACTTACAAAAGGCTTTAATCCGCCATGAAGAGCCATTCCATTCGCTGATGCTCCCATTGCATGTTCACGAACACCAAAGTAAACATTTCGACCAGCAAATGATTCTACTGCATATACTGCCTCACCTTTCATATCCGTCATCGTGGAATGAGAAAGATCTGCACTCCCTCCAAAAATAGAAGGAATCGATTTCATATAATGATTAATTGCTTCTCCGCTTGCTACACGGGTAGAGATAGCTTTTGTCGTATCGAAAGTTAAAATTTCTTTTGCATCAATTAAAACATTACCTTTAATAGCACTTTCTAATTCATTTGCAAGTTCAGGATAAACTTCTTTATAGAAACTAAACAATTGATTCCATTTAGTTTCTTTTCCAGTACCTATTTGTTTTAATTCTGCGAAATGTGCTTTCACTTCTTCAGGTACGAAGAAATCTTCTTCATAGTTCCAACCATAGGCTTGCTTTGTCGCTTTAGCTTCTTCTGTTCCAAGCGGGTTACCATGTGCTTTGTTTGTTCCGGCAACCTTCGGACTACCGTAACCGATAATCGTTCTAACCTCAATAATAGTTGGTTGTTCAGCATTTTGTTTTGCTAATTCGATGGCAGTTGTGATGTCTGCAACATTATTTCCATCTTCTACTCGTAAATATTGCCAATTAGCAGATTCAGCTCTTTTTTGAATATTTTCAGAGAAAGAAAGATTTAGCGAACCATCTAAAGAGATGTCATTTGAGTCGTATAATGCAATTAATTTCCCTAGTTTCATATGACCTGCCATAGACATCGCCTCATAGGAAACACCTTCCATTAAATCTCCATCACCGACTAAAGCATATGTGTAATGATTAATCATAGGAATCTCATCTTTATTAAACTTCGCAGCTAAATGCGCTTCTGCCATCGCCATTCCTACCGCAGTCGCGATTCCTTGTCCTAAAGGACCTGTTGTAGCTTCTACTCCATCTGTATGTCCAAATTCTGGATGACCAGGCGTTTTACTGTTTAATTTTCGGAAGTTCTTCAAATCTTCTTTAGATACACCATAACCGCTTAAATGAAGTAAACTATATAATAAGCTAGATCCATGACCCGCTGAAAGAACAAAACGATCCCGATTAAACCAATTCGCATTTTCCGGATTATGATTTAAATGATTTGCCCATAGTGCATAAGCCATTGGAGCAGCTCCCATTGGAAGTCCTGGATGCCCAGAGTTTGCGCGATTAATCGCATCTATTGAAAGTGTTCGAATGGTATTTACTGATAACGTATGGATATCTTGACTCATTTTGTATTTCCTCCTAGTAAATCTTTATCTTAGATTAAGATTGCATAGCTAACTTTGGTGTTTCTGTTGATTTTTTATCTAGCATATCTAGCCACCACTTAAATCCATCTTGTTGCACTAATCGCTGTGCAGCTTGAGGACCATATGAACCTGCTTCATAAGAATAAAGTGGTAATTGATTTTCTTCAAAAGCGTCTAATATAGGTTGTACCCACTCCCAAGCCAATTCCACTTCATCCCAATGAGCGAAATATGTTGCATCTCCACGTAACGCATCAAAGATTAAAAGTTCATAAGCTTCCGGTATTTCTTTTTGATTCGCCGTATAATCTATCTTTATCGGCTCTATTTTCGTTCCATTAGCAATATTCTTACTGTTCAATTGTAAGGACACACCTTCTGTAGGATTGATTTCAACTATCAATAGATTCGGAGCATTTTCTTCCTCTCCCCTTGCGTATAGCCCTTTTAGTGGGTTTTTAAATTCCACTACGATACGTGTTGATTTTTCCTTCATTCTCTTTCCAGTTCGTATATAGAATGGAACCCCGCTCCAAAAAAGATTATCAATCCATACTCTAGTAGCTATAAAAGTATCATTTTGTGAAGAAAGAGCTACTCCAGGTTCTTCTGTATAGCCAATAACCTTTTGCCCTAATACCTCTCCTGAAGTATACTGGCCACGAACTACGTCTAAGTAAACATTTTTCTTATTTAATGGTCGTAGAGACTCCATTACTTTTCTTTTTTCATAACGAATTTCGTTTGTATCAAGCCTTTTTGGCAAATTCATGGCTGTCATCATTAACAGTTGCAACAGATGGTTTTGAAACATATCACGAATTGCCCCTGCTTGATCATAATAACCAGCTCGCTCCTCTACTCCAACCGTTTCACTTGCTGTAATTTGAATATTAGCTATATATCGATTGTTCCATAGTGCCTGAAGTATAGGGTTTGCGAATTCTAAAGCCTCAAGATTTTGAACCATTGGTTTTCCAAGGTAATGGTCAATTCGGTAAATCTCATCTTCATTGAAAGCTTTATTTAATTTATTGTTTAATTCCCGAGCTGATTTCAAATCATGCCCAAATGGCTTTTCAATAATAAGACGTTTCCACCCTTGTGTAGAACTTAATCCACTCTCCTTAATATTTAGAGCAATGGTATCAAAAAACTCTGGTGCAACCGATAGATAGAACAATCGATTTTCCGGAATACTTAATTCCTCTTCTCTTTCTTTAACAACCTTTAATAACTTCTTATAATCCTCTATATTTGTCGCATCTAACGAAGTATATCGAAATGCTTTTAAGAATTTTTCCATTTTCAATTGGTCTTCTTCCATATGTCGAGAAAAATGTTCTACAGATTGTTTCACATAATTTTGAAACTCTCCATCAGTCATTTCTGATCTCCCTAAACCAATGATAGAAATCGATTGAGGCATTTTTTGATTTACATGTAAATTGTAAAGAGCAGGGAAAATTTTCCTTTTCGCCAAATCCCCTGTTGCTCCGAATAACACAAATGTCATCGACTCCATTTCTCTTCCTCCTTTTATGAAAAACATTTCTTAAAAATGTTTCAACATCATTATTAAATAATAAAGTTATATCCAATAACATTTAGTTAGTTAGGTTACTTTATGTAACCATAATAATCTCAAGATAATTATACGTCAAGAAATATTTACTCTACTAAAAATCTAATAAAATTACATATCAATAGGAAATCACCTGATGAAAACCTCAATTTTTTCTCGGAAAAAGTTTACTCCTTAAAAATATATAGGTTACTTTTAATATCCAATTAATTATAATTTTCGATATGAATAAAGGAATTATCATATTTATTTGGTATAATTTATGTGGTTACAATACATACATAGGGAACATAAAATTACAAATCATCTATACGGAGGTATGAGAAATGGATGACCAACGAGATATAGGACCTAAAATAGAAAAAAGTTTTGAATTAATAGGAAAAAGATGGACAGGCTTAATTATTTATGTACTAATGAGTGGACCTAAACGTTTTAGCGAAATTCATACAATGATTCCAGACTTAAGTAAACGTATGCTTACAGAAAGAATGAAAGAACTTGAGGATCATGATATAGTGGTGCGCCATGTAATTGCGGAACGCCCTGTACGAATAGAGTATTTACTAACGAGAAAAGGGACAGAGTTAGGAAAAATTCTTGGACCAATTAGTCAGTGGGCTGAAAGTTGGATGAAAGAATAAATAACATAGAACGCACTTTTCAAACACATGAATGAAACACGTACTATCCGAAAAAATGAAGTGGAATTCCCTAAACGTACAGCCAATAAGTTCAATAAGTAGACAATTTATATTAGGAAATTTACACTGGTTAATATTAAAGTAATAACTGACCTCATTTTAGAAAGGCAGGAAGAAATAAATGGCAAATCTTCTTTATATTACCGCTCATCCATTTGACGATACTCAATCGTACAGTATGACAGTTGGAAAAGAATTTATTACATCATATAAAGAATTAAACCCTAATGATGAAGTCGTTCATCTTGATTTATACAAAGCTGATATTCCATATCTTGATGCTGATGTGTTCAATGGGTGGGAAAAACTGAGATCTGGCATTCCTTTACATGAATTAGCACCTATTGAAATATCAAAGGTTGGACGTCTAGCTGAATTAGGTGGACAATTTGTATTGGCTGATAAATATGTATTTGTCACTCCAATGTGGAATTTTTCAATTCCAGCCATTTTAAAAACATACCTTGACGCTGTAGCTGTATCTGGAAAAACATTTAAATATACAAAAGAAGGATCGATAGGATTATTAACAGGTAAAAAAGCATTGCACATTCAAGCACGTGGTGATATTTATTCAGAAGGTCCAGAAGTACATAAAGAAATGGGACATCGTTATTTAGAAGTTATGATGGAATTCTTCGGTACTTCTTCCTTTGAGGGGATATTTATTGAAGGGCACAATAAGTTTCCAGAAAAAGCACAAGAAATTAAAGAAAAGGCTATTAATCAAGCTAAAGAAGTCGCTAAATATTTTTAAATATTTCACCATAACAAAGTATTACAAAAAGTTTGATCCTCCATAATAAAGTGATACTTTAATCAGTGGGGTTTTTCTTCATTCCCCACCTCTCTTCCTCGTTTTCCTTGGAATCTTTAGACAGGGGTCTTACTGCCCGTTCATGCGGGATACAGGTGTCAAAGTAATCTTTAATAGATCTTTTCGTCAGATTATAATTAAGCCTCCATGTCTGCATTCGGACATGGAGGCTTAATTATACATTTCTAAATATCTGTATATAAATACTAATTTCAGCTATACTCTTGACAAAAAATACTCACATCAAAAATAACAAATTTATGTACATCATCTTATCTCATCAAGGAAACCTTCCGCATTTCCGGCCATCTTATTTAGTAACTTTAATGCATATTCTTGTTCCTCAATTGACAAATCTTTAATCAAAATATTTTTCCATCCTAACAAAATCTCAGTTAGTTTCGCTTCAAACATATATGCTTTATCCGTTAAGTACAATTTTTTAATACGTTTATCAACCGTAAATATTTTTCTTTCTACGTATCCCTCTTTTTCTAATTTAGCGATCGCCCTAGCTGCAGTCCCCTTGTCTACCTTTAATAAACATGCTAGTTCATCCTGAGAAACTCCTTCATTTTGATATAGAGTGGCTAGGAACTGATATTGCCCTGCTCCAATATCAAATTCTTTCAAATGTTCATTCATGTAAACATTTCCGTATCTGTGAAGTAATGAAATCCAGCGTCCAATTGATTCTTTATTGTTTATTTGCATGTGTAATTCCCCTTTCTGAGATTACATTGTCGATAGAGATATTATACAGTACTTAAACTGTAACACCCATTCTAATTCGTTTTCACATTTTTAATTTAGAAAATCATTTCACTTGATTCTTATAAAACTTTAACGTAATATTAGTTGCATTAACAACTAATATTATAAATAAATTACTAAATAACCATTATAAAATTAAAATACATTAGTTGCATTAACAACTAAATAAGGTTATCCTTTTAAAGTCCTAAAAGGGTACAAAATAGTTTTAGGGAGGATTTAAATATGAAACGTGCAGCAATAAAAATAGTATGTCCTACTCATTTTAAAGTTCATATAAAGTGAGACTTTAATCGGGGAAGATTATTTCATAACTCGTATTTCATTCTTAATAACTAGTAAATGGAGATGATTATCATAGAAGCTACTCAAAATAAATTCAATTCTTTAAACATGAGCAATAAAGCAAGATTATTAATCCTATCAATTTTTGTTCTTGGGTCATTTATGACTCTTTTAAATCAAACACTATTAAATGTTGCAATTCCTGAGCTAAGTAAAGTTTTTCAGTTAGATGTTAATACAGTTCAGTGGTTAAGTACTGGATTTATCATGGTTAATGGAATCGTAATTCCAATTACGGCATATCTCATTGGAAAATTTTCTACAAGACAATTATTTATAAGTTCTGTTGGACTCTTCTCAATTGGTACAATTTTAAGTGCTATCGCACCTAGTTTTTCATTTCTACTAGTTGGCCGATTACTCCAGGCAACAGGTGCTGGTGTAATCATGCCACTTGTGCAAACTGTGATATTTAGTTTATATCCACCTGAAAAACGCGGGAAAGCAATGGGAATGATTGGTATTGCTATGACATTCGCTCCAGCTATTGGACCCACTTTATCAGGATGGATTTTGCAACACTATTCTTGGAGAGTACTATTTTATATTATTATTCCAATTGGAATAATAGATTTAATTTTAGCTTTCTTCTTTTTACGTAATGTTACAGAAAAGGGAAATCCAAAGTTTGATCTGCTAGGTGTCATTACATCGACAATTGGTTTAGGTTCACTATTATATGGTTTTTCTATGGCTGGAAGCGTAGGTTGGAGTGCTCAACAAGTTATTATTACAATCACAATTGGTTTTATTTTTATCGGTCTATTTATATGGAGAGAGTTAGTTGCTGAACAACCAATGCTTAACTTATCCGTATTTAAAAACAAACAGTTTTCTATAACGATTGGAATCGGTGCTTTTGTTGCACTTGCGATGTATAGTGTTGAACTCTTAACACCTGTATATATTCAAAATCTTTTAGGACACTCCACACTTCAAACCGGATTAATCCTATTACCTGGTGCAATTGTTATGGGGATTATGTCACCTATAACTGGTATTATTTTAGATCGTTATGGCATACGTCCATTAACTTTTATTGGAATGCTTACGATTATAGGAACATCTTGGCTGTATACAACTTTAAGTTTGGATTCCAGTTTATTACATGTAACCATTCTGTATTCTGCTTTTATGTTCGGTATCTCATTTATTATGATGACCGTAATGACATTTGGATTAAACCAACTTCCACCATCTATGAGTCGTCATGGTGCCGCTGCAGCTAATACAGCTCGTATGATTTCTGGTGCAATTGGCACAGCATTATTGACCACTGTTATGTCGACACAAACGAAAAATTATTTACCTGAATTAATAGGAAAATTACCAAAAGCAGATGCAATAAAAGAAGCAAATATTTTAGGAATGCAAGATGCTTTCCTTGTAACTACTATATTAGCAGTTATCGTATTTGTTATGACCTTATTTCTTAAAAAGAAGTAACTAGAACGAATGGTGATTTGGATTAAACTCCCTACCACATCATCAAATTGTATTCATCATATAGAAAAACGCTATTCTTTTGTAAAAATCTACAGATAGAATAGCGTTTTTTCAAAAGAAAATTCAAACAATCCATGATTCTTATACTCTCGATGAATCCTTTGAAGATTTTCCACATACCGTGTCTCTTATTTATTGCGCAAAACCTTTAACGCATCACTCCACGCAATAACTTGATCAATCATGTTATTGACTGCCGCTTCATGATGCGAAGCTGGTTTAAAAACAGTAAAGTTCTCAAAATCTGTGAATAACGAAAATCCGACTTGGTTACGCACATCGGCAACCTGCAGCTCACCCATGATCAGTCTTAAATTCTCTATTGCACGAGATCCCCCCATTCCACCGTACCCTACAAAACCAGCTGCTTTATTATTCCACTCATTATATAAGTAATCCAGTGCGTTCTTAAGCGCTCCTGATGTTGCATGGTTATACTCAGGTGTCACAAAAACATACCCATCAAGTGATCCAATTTTTTCAGACCATACCTTCGTATGTGATTTTGTATACTGTCCAGCCGCTGGAGAACCTGGCTCATCTAGCATCGGCAAATTATAATCTGCAATATCTACAAGTTCAAACTCAGCGTCACTACGTTTCTTTGCCATTTCGTATACCCATTTAGCAACTGCTTCACCGTTACGCCCTGGACGTGTACTTCCAATAATAATTCCTATTTTAGTCATGTCTTTCCTCCATATTCATCGTAATATAAATGCAGATAGAGAGTTGAAAAATCCATCTGTATTTTCTAATTTCACAATCCGTAGCTTTTACTTTTTGTACACATACTATTCAATTTAAGATGCATAATAGATTTCGAAAAGACTTCCACACTTCTACTCATCAAATTATTTCATAGCTCCAATAAAAAAACTGGCCTTCAAAATTGAAGACCAGTTTTTTCAACTCGCTTTAAAGCCGCCACCTAACACATCACGTACATCGTGAATGACAACGAATGCATTTTCATCTTTTTGACTCACGACTTTCTTTAATTGCATGAGTTCTTGTTTATTAATAACAATATATAATACTTCTTTGTTACTTCCTGTGTAACCGCCTTTTCCTTCTAATACTGTTACACCACGTGTCATATTCTTCATAATAGATTCTCTAATCATATCTGGGTAGTTTGAAATAATCGTTACAGCGGTCTTTGTATTCAATCCTTCCACAATAAAGTCAATAACCTTTGCACCGATAAATACCGCTACAAGCGTATACATCGCTTTTTCCTGTCCAATAATAAATACTGAACCTGCAATAACGACGATATCAATAATTAGTACACCTTTTCCAACACTCCAACCTAAATATTGGTTGGCTAATTGTGCTATGATTGCAGATCCACCTGATGTACCACCTGCACGGAACATAAATCCTAAACCAACGCCAACGAAAACACCAGCGAATAGAGCCGCTAATAATGTATCATGATTTACCGGAGTCGCTATATCTTCTGTTATATATAAAAAGAAAGATGAAGAGACAATACCAAGTATTGTATACACCATTGTCTTTTTATCAAAAAACTTATACCCAATTGCAAGTAATACTGCATTTATTAAAAGGTTTACAGTACCTGGTGACCATTCAAATAAATAATATGTAATAACTGTAAGTCCAATAATGCCACCTTCAGATAATCGATTTGGAATAGCAAAAAAGTTAATTCCAATCGCAAACAACAATGATCCAATTACGACAAGTGCTACTTCTTTTACTCTTTCATTCATTACTTTTCCTCCTATCTACCCCAATATATTTTTCAGCCTAATTTCATCTCAGAGAATCAAGCGAATTCTTTCCATTTTTCTGCATGTTTCTCTATCATTTCAATTAATTGTTTCATTGCAGGAGTTAACCATTTACTTTTATGGTATGCCAATTCAGTTGTAACGAAATCTTCACTATGCGTCCATGGCAGTACACTTAACTTTCCTTGCTCGATTTCTTCCTTTACCGTTATAAACGGTAAATAAGATATCCCTAGCCCACACATAACGGTTTGCTTAATCGCTTCAATACTCCAAAAATGAATATGAGAACAATTAATACCATCTTCTTTAATCCGTCTTTCTAGCAAATCTCGATAACTCCCTGGCTCTGTAAGCAACAACATTTCTCCTTCTAAATCAGCAGGACTAACGCTCACCTTTTTTGTTAGTGGATGTTTCGGCGGGGCAATAAGCACAATCTTCTCTTGAACAAGAGAATGAGTAACAATGTCTGTACCTAGTTGTTCCGGATGTGTAAATAAAGCAAAATCAAATTTCCCTGATTTTAGTTCATTGTGCAATTCTTGACTCTCTGATGGTTGTAAAATGATATGTACTTGTGGATACTTCCTTTTAAATTCATATAAAACAGCAGGTAATCGATAAATCATTAAAGACTCATTCGCTCCAATGCGTATTGTTCCTGACGATTTGCCATTCATTTGAGATGATTCCAATGCTTCATTTGATAATTCCAATATTTTATGTGCATAAGAAAGCATATGCTCCCCTATATCAGTTAAAATTACCTTTTTGCCAAGACGATCAAATAATGGACTCCCAATCTCTTCTTCTAATGAGCGAATATGATTAGTAATTGTCGATTGTGTATATCCAAGTTGTTCTCCAGCCCGTGTAAAGCCACCACTTTCCGCTACAATAATAAAAGTTTTCAAATGACGCAGCTCCATACTTACTCCCCCTGTTGTACGATCCTATATCTTCTTGATGTTTTTCTTTTTATAACCATATATCTATAATAATGTGAAAATGAATATGTAAGTTATATCGTTTTCCATTTATTCGAACACGCAATCTATTATTTAACGAGACGCCCATAAAAATAATCATTCTCATGAATTTAGTTGGTTTTACTCACAAACTCACATATGTTCACACTGAGCAAGTCTCTGAAGACCTTTTATTCTCTATTTGAATCATCCATAAAACAGCTGTTTCTTTACACTCATCTAATCGCTATTATATATTTAGATCACAAATAAATAAAATGAATTATTTTAATAGAAATCATTTATAAAAATGATGGATGAACCTAATATAGTACAGTTAGACACCCTTCTTGAAGAAAAAGGTGTCTTTTTCATTTACAACTATTGACATAATCCAAAAGAAATATTAAAATAACTATAAATTAGTAAGCAACTAATTTATAGTAAAATAAAAGAGGTGAAGAAAATGAAAAATATATTATTTCGCATTAATGAACTAGCAAAAAAAGAAAAAACTTTAGGACTACAGGAAACGGAAAAACAAGAACAACAAATCTTAAGACAAAGCTATATGAAAGAATTTCGCGGGAGTTTAGATTCCATTTTATTAAATACAACGATTGTAGATCCTAGCGGAGAAAACGTTACTCCACTTGCTTTACAGCATGCACAAAATCGTATGAATCTTAAAAAATGAAGCCTAAAATTAATTCAAACAAACAATTTTACAAAATAACCTCAACATAAAAAGAGCCGAATTTCTATATTTAGAAATCCTGGCTCTTTTTAGCATATAATCTAATTATCTCTAATTCCTATCACGTCATAATTTAAAACACTTTTACACTCAAGATAAATCCGCTATTGTAAAAGCACCTGGCAGTAATTGTTCAACCGTTACTTCTTTCTCATCACCTTTTAGGTTTGTTAGTAACACTAGCATCTGAGGTTCACAAAACTCTGCAATGACTTGTCTACAAGCTCCGCATGGAGAAATGGGCCCATCGGTTTTACCTGTTACTACTAAATAACTAAATTCACGCTCCCCTTCTGACACCGCTTTAAATATAGCTGTTCTTTCCGCACAATTACATAAACCGTAAGAAGCGTTTTCTATGTTACAACCGGTATACACTTTACCTTCTTTCGTAACTAACGCTGCACCAACAGGGAATTTAGAATATGGAATATAAGCCTTCTCTAACATCTTTGTCGCTTCTTCAATGTATCTTTTTTTATCCATGTTATTTCCTCCTCAAAGTACAGTTAATTCTAATGGTTATTAATCAGTAATAATTGTATGAATTAATTTAGGAGTTTCAGCATTTTCTGATACAGAAATGTTTTCATAAATTTTAGCTTTTACATCCTCTACGTTTTCACGATTTGCATAAATCGTAACAAGTGGCTCTCCTTCTTTTACGGGTTCACCCACTTTTTTGCGTAGCATTAAACCAACCGCTAAATCAATTTCATCCTCTTTTGTTGCACGGCCTGCACCTAGAAGCATAGCAGCAATACCGATTTCATCGGCTACGATATTAGACACAACACCTGAAGTTTTAGCTGGTACATCAATTACATATTTGGCTTGTGGTAATTTTTCTGAATGATCTACAATCGAGCTATCTCCGCCTTGGTTACTTAAAAACTCTTTGAATTTCTCAATCGCTTTCCCATTCTTCATAACTTCTTTCAACATTTCACGAGCTTCCTCTAATGTATCGGCTTTTTTACCAAGTACAACCATTTGGCTTCCTAATACAAGTACCAATTCCGTTAAGTCTTCTGGCCCTTCTCCTTTTAGCGTATCAATTGCTTCCTTCACTTCAAGAGCATTACCGATTGCAAAACCAAGTGGTTGCGACATATCTGAAATAACTGCCATTGTTTGACGACCGACATTATTTCCGATTCGTACCATCGCATGTGCTAATTCTTTCGCATCTTCTTCTGTTTTCATAAATGCACCTGCACCCGTCTTAACATCAAGAACAATTGCATCAGCACCAGCTGCAATTTTTTTACTCATAATTGAACTTGCGATTAGCGGAATTGAATTCACTGTTCCAGTTACATCGCGTAATGCATAGATTTTTTTATCGGCAGGTGTTAAATTTCCTGTTTGTCCAATAACGGCAACTTTATCACGATTCACTAAGTCAATAAATTGTTCTTTCGTAATTTCAACGTGGAAGCCTTCGACTGCTTCTAATTTATCAATCGTACCACCTGTATGCCCTAAACCTCGGCCAGACATTTTTGCAACTGGTACATCTAAAGCAGCTACTAATGGTCCTAAAACTAATGTTGTTGTATCACCAACACCACCAGTTGAATGTTTATCTACTTTAACCCCTTCAATCTCTGATAAATCAATTGTTTCTCCAGAGTTCACCATAGCCATCGTTAAGTCAGCACGTTCACGATCAGACATGTCTTGGAAAAAGATAGCCATTGCCAGTGCACTCACTTGATAATCAGGTATTGATCCATCTGTATATCCTTTAATAAAGAATCCGATCTCCTCTGTTGTTAATTCTTTACCATCACGTTTTTTCGCAATAATATCTACCATTCTCATCTTAATCACCATTCCTTTTTTATATTCTATGAAACTTTTAATATATTAAGCCAACAATTGTTGCTGATAAGAAACTTACTAACGTTGCACCGAAAAGTAATTTCAAACCGAATCTTGCTACTACATTCCCTTGTTTTTCATTTAAGCTCTTAACAGCTCCTGCAATAATTCCAATTGAAGAGAAGTTCGCAAATGAAACAAGGAATACGGATATAATAGCTGTTGTTCTTCCAGAGAAATTAAAGTTCCCTTGTGCTAAATCTGTCATTGCCACAAATTCATTTGATACAAGTTTTGTCGCCATGATGTTACCTGCGTTAACAGCTTCATGCCAAGGAACTCCCATAATAAATGCAAACGGTGCAAATACATAGCCAAGAATTTCTTGGAATGAAATACCAATTACACCTTTAAACACAGCATTAATGAAAGCAATTAAAGCAACAAAGCCAATTAACATAGCCGCTACTGTAATAGCAACTTTAAAGCCATCAATTATATACTCCCCTAATACTTCGAAAAAGCTCTTTTTCTCTTCCTCTTGTACTTCTAACATATCCTCTTCTTCAGTAACCTCGTAAGGGTTAATGATAGAAGCAATAATAAATCCACCAAACAAGTTAAGTACTAAAGCGGTTACAACATATTGCGGTTTTAATAAAACCATATACGAGCCAACGATAGACATAGACACCGTTGACATTGCAGACGCACATAACGTATATAATCTTCTTTCCGATAGTAAACCTAGTTGCTTTTTAACAGAAATGAACACTTCTGATTGTCCTAAAATTGCTGAAGCCACAGCATTATACGATTCAAGTTTCCCCATCCCATTTATTTTGCTTAAAGCTAAACCAATCGCTTTTACAATGACCGGCAATACTTTAATGTGCTGCAGGATACCAATTAAAGCTGATATAAAAACAATTGGCATTAA
This sequence comes from Paenibacillus sp. 102, assembly GCF_039549175.1. Taxonomy (NCBI): domain Bacteria; kingdom Bacillati; phylum Bacillota; class Bacilli; order Caryophanales; family Paenibacillaceae; genus Paenibacillus; species Paenibacillus sp. 102. Next base: position 138,768 of record NZ_JBCGHT010000008.1, read on the forward strand.
TACTCCTAAAAAGAACGAAAACTCTTTTTGATTTACTAACCCACCAAATACGAAATTAACACCATCACCAGCATATTTTAATAATTGTCCAAAACCATCTGCAATCCCAGCAATTAACACGTTCCCGATGCTTGTATTTAATAGTAAGAAACCTAAAATAAACTGAAGCACAATCATTGTTATAATAGGGCGGTATTTCACTTTCCTTCTATTATTACTAGCAAGCCATGCGATACCTAACACAATGATCAAGCCTATGATACCGATTACATATTTCATAACATTCTCCCTCCTTCTCCGTATCCGCTTACATATTTTTCAATTGTTAAAGCAATAGATACACCATGCCTTTGTGCAATTTGTGTATCTATTGCTTCTAACTGTTTATTGATTAGTAATTGTCTGAAGCACCTTCTTTGTCATTTAAGACAATTGCAACACTTGCACTTGCTCCTACTCTAGAAGCACCCGCTTCAACCATTTTCTCTGCATCTTCACGTGTACGAACGCCACCAGATGCTTTCACACCAACGTTTGCTCCAACAGTTTTGCGCATTAATGCGATATCTTCAGCAGTCGCGCCACCAGTTGAGAATCCAGTTGAAGTTTTCACAAAATCAGCACCAGCTTTTACAGATAATTCACAAGCGCGAACTTTTTCTTCATCTGTTAATAAGCAAGTTTCAATAATAACTTTTACAAGAGCTTTTCCTTTTGCAGCTTGTACAACTTCACGAATATCCTTTTCAACAAATTCATTATCGCCATCTTTTAAAGCACCAACATTGATTACCATGTCTACTTCAGTTGCACCTTTTGCAATTACATCTTTTGTTTCAAATACTTTTGTTTCAGTTGTATTTGCACCTAAAGGGAATCCGATAACTGTACAAACATCCACATCATGTCCTGCTAATTCTTCAGCAGCTAATTTCACCCATGTAGGATTAATACAAACAGAAGCGAAATTATATTTCTTTGCCTCTTCTAAAACTTTCATCACATCTTCTTTTGTTGTATTCGGTTTTAAAATTGTATGATCAATTAACTTTGCAATGTTCATTTTCTTCACTCCTTATATCTTTTAACAACTTCATTCTAACTCCATTTTGAACAAATGTAAATATCATTATGAAATTTTGTTCAATATTTTCCGGAAGGAAATTATACCCAATAAATCGAATCTTAATTTGTAGTATAAAACGGTAAACAAAGGATGTGAGTCATTTGCTAAAATCGAAACCCTTTATACTAGCATTACTAATATGCATCGCACTATTTATATTTGTCTTTCAAAAAAGGAAAGTAATTTTCCAAGAAGGGAACCCAATACCATTTGCTATAGCTATTTCAAAAATGGTTATTCAAGATAAAGAAATGGTAGCAGTAGAACCAATAGATAATGAATATCCTTACTTAGTAAAACGTGGAAAAATGGAACCGTTTATCAATATGATGGAGGAAGATGGTTGGACTTTTGTGGAAAGAGATATAATGGCTAACTCCCTAACTTTTGAAAAAGGAGATCAATCGAAGAGTATTTCTTATAAATACTATACAAGGTACTATACCTTGATTTACTCATACTAAAATAAACGATATATTCAAAAAGGCTTTCTCAAAAGTATTATTTTGAGAAAGCCTTTTATTTTATCCTTTTTGATAATGTAACAACTCTTTTGCAGTATGCTGATCGATAATCAACACATTCGCATATCCTCCGCTTAATGCACCATCAATCGCCTTTACTTTTCTAAAACCTCCAGCAACAAGAACCGAACGTTTCTTTAGACGCAATTCTTCTAAATCAATCCCAATTGTACGCTGATTGATTTCTTCACTACAAATATTACCGTTACCATCGAAGAAACGTGAACAAATGTCGCCCACTCCTTGTTTTTTCAATAAGCTCATTTCTTCCTTATCTAAATAACCTAATCGGAATAATAGCGCCTCATCTCGAACAGTTCCAACAGTAAAAATAGCAATATTCGCTTGTTTTCCCATTTCAATAATATGGTGAATATGTCTATCCTGTTCTACTAGTTCCTTTGTAACGGCATTATCAAATATAACTGGAAGCGGTAGGTTTCGTGGTGTTGTTTGGAAGGCTTCTGCAAATAAAGAAATCGTTTCATTCGCATAGGTATTTACATTTGAATGGCTAATTCCTCCTTTTAATTGAACAACCTCTACCCCTTTTACATGCTGCGGCACAATTTTTCGAGCGATTTCATACATTGTTGTTCCCCAGCTCACTCCAACGATATCACCATTTATAACAGTCTTCTCCATATACTCAGCAGCATACTGACTAATATACTCCGTAATAGCCCCATACTCTGGTACTGGTGAAAACACAACATGTGCTTCTAATAAATCATATTTTTCTTTCAGTAAGTTTCCGACACTATCCAAATCAGCAAACGGATCTGCAATGTTAATTTGAACAAATCCTTTTTCTTTCGCGTATTTTAACAACCTTGAGATGGTCGGTCTAGAGATATTTAGTTTATTAGCAATTTCTTGTTGGCTATAATCCGATTGGTAGTATAATCTTGCAACTTCAACACTTAATTGTTGTTTATCTTTATCCATAGTAGCTATTTATATATCCTTTCCTACATTTTTCTATCATTTACAAGCATTATACCGCTTTATTCCATAAAATTCGACCATCTGAATTTTTACTTTTTAATTCCAAAAATAAATTACAAGTTACTACAATGTCTGCACCGATTACGTCTACGATAATAATAAGCAATCGTAGCGCCAAATAGAGCTATTCCCCAGATTGGCCATAATAATTCTGGACCTTCCAATGCCCATCCTCTATGATCTAGCCCCCCTTTATTAATAAAACCCCGAATGTACATCAAACCAGCTGAAGTGACCATAATAGAAACCAACGAAGCAGGAATAATCGCTAACGAAAGAGGTACACGCTTACCAGCAATGAATGGAAACCAACGAGGAAACTTTTCTCCCCAGTGCTGAATAAGTCCCAGCGTAAGAATTGCCCCTCCGAGCGCTACGGTAGCCAAGGACGCACCCATTAACCAAATTCCAGGTGAATCACGTTCAAAAGAATCAAGTAATTCTTTAGTAGTTCCCAGTGGAATACCTATCGCCCAACACCATCTCGTTATGGAATAACAGATAGGAATTATAATGGCAATGTAAGTGCACCATTTTCCCCAAGATGCTGCTGAGGATTGTGATGTCCATTTAGAAGGTTTACTATTTCGACCACAATACAGACAAGCATTTCGTGTTTGTCGTTGATAGACTAGAGCAGTAGCAATCCATAAAAAGGCTCCTAGCATACTAATATATTGATTCACAATCGTCCAGTACATCATCTGTTCAAAAAAATTCACTCCATGCGGAAAATCAAATGGCGCTCCTACCAGAAATACAATTCCATATGCTACAGTCACTAAAACACGGTAGTCAATAACTGCGAATAGTAGAATCGCTACTAACATATACACAAACCCGAGTAATATAATTCGTAAAAGTCCATTACCTAAACCACGAATCATCATGACAGCTACAATGACTCCCATTACTCCAAATCCAACCATCATAGGTGCACCGATCTCAGGGCTCAAACCAACTAGCAATGAGTATTCAGATTGTGGATCCCCTATCCCAAGTGGAAAACCTTTTCCTCCCAACGCCCAATACTGACCTAATATCAAATACATCAATGACCAAGAACCCGCAGTATACCCAATCCATTGGGGCCATAATGATAACCATCTAAAAATATGAATTCCGGTTTCGTTTTTTTTCTCAGTATTTAACATCACAAAAGAACAACTCCTTCTATTAGAAAGTTATAATACTAAAGCCTTCTACAATATTTACACTGTCCCCGCCTTCTTTGATAATAAGCAATGGTTGCCAGCCCTAATGCTATTCCCCATGGAAGCCAAAATAGTGAAGGCCCTAATTCTCCCCAATTTCCAGCATTGATTGAACCGTCAAAGATTCTAAAAATGAGAATCGGACTTATTTTTAATCCCGCAAGAGTGATAAGAGTAGATGCACATGTTGCTGGTATCACTACAAACCAAACAGGAATACGTTTCCCAGCCAAATAAAGGCACCAACGAGGAAATTTTTCTCCCCATTTTTGGATAAGTCCCAATGTAAGAATCGCACCACATACAGGTAATCCACCAAGTACAGCCTCTGTCATGCGTTCTGTAAGTGACTGGCTACCGATTGATATCGCTGCTATATTACTCATCCCCAATGGAATCCCTGCAGCCCACGCTAAGCGGACAACCCCATAAGGAAGTGCCATAACGATAGCAATGTAGGTTACATATTTCCCAAAGCTGTTTCCGACAATTGATATATCTTGAGTCTCTTTTTGAAGTCCGCAATTCACACATGCTCCCCGGCTCAGCCGCTGATAAGCCAAGGCTGTCGCTCCCCATAAAAATCCTCCTACCATACATAGAAGTTGATTTATTACAGGCCAATCGATGAGTTGAAAATGTAGCATGAATGAATAAGCGAAATTCTGTAATACCCGGACATCAGGAATTACCATAACTAGAGTGATACACATTATCCATGCGAAAATGAGCAGGACTGCACGCGGAATCATCTTTCCCCACATTCGGATTGTAGCCAATGCAACGACTGATCCAATCCCCCCGATGTAAGCGATTGTCACTCCCCCTACATCTGATTGTATGTTTGCTAAAAATGATCCCATCATAAACCCTCTTGAATCATTTTCACCAAAAGGAAATCCTGCGCCTCCTAAAGCCCAATAAAGTCCCAGAAATCCGTAAAATAAGGACCAAACTGCAGTTATATAGGCGATCCACCGATGCCAATTTGATAGCAAAAAGTTCCGCTTTCCCCTCCTATCTTTCAATGTATTTGGTGAATAGTGATCATTCGACTTTCGTATATCATTTAATTTCAAAACCATATTCTTCAACCCCCTACTGTATATTGATGAGTAAGTTCATATTATGATAAAAGGGGCAATTTGAAACGAATCCACAGGACTGTTTATAAACAGTTCTAGAGGTCCGTTTAGAAAAGAATTTTCATAGTCAAAGTTGTAGATTAACAAACTGGAAATATCGCAAAATAAAAATACCAATTCCGCGTAATGGAATTGGTATAAGAAATTTTCTAATCTATATTAATAATTTTTTTCCTGATTCGGACGCATAAACCCTTGTTCCCAGGCAAAAACAGCAGCTTTCGTACGATCAAGCATATGAAGCTTACTTAAAATGTTGCTAACATGCCCTTTCACTGTCTTTTCACTAATGAAAAGACTTTCAGCAATTTCAGCATTCGTGAGCCCCCTAGCAATTAATCGTAACACTTCCAGTTCTCTTTCACTTAGCTCGGAAAATGGATTGGAAGATGCCTGTTTCGTAGCACGAATCTCATTAACAACCCGTGCAGCTACCCGTGGATGCATGATGGATTCGCCTTGTACGCCTCTCCTTACCGTTTCAACCAATTGATTAGGCTCGATGTCTTTAAGCACATATGATATTGCCCCTGCACGTAATGCTGGAAAAATGTACTCGTCCTCATGATAAGAAGTCAACACAATCACTTGAGAACGAGGACTAACTTGTTTAATCATTCGAATTGCCTCTACACCATGGATACCTGGCATCACTAAATCCATGAGTACGATATCTGGCACAAGCTCAGCAGCTAGGGCCGTAGCACTTTCACCATTTTCTGCTTCTCCAACTACATGAAAGTCAGATTGAATTGTGAATAGAGTATTCAATCCTTGTCTTACAATTGCGTGATCATCAACTATTAAAATCGAAATCGGATCTTCCTTCTCCATTTTCCGTCACCTCTTCTAAATAACAATTGGCATTCGGATTGTTATCTTCTCGAATATCTGTTTGTTTACATTGAACGGTAATTTTCACACCTTTCCCTATCTCACTTTGGATGTCAATATGCCCCTTTAACGCATGAATTCGTTCACGCATAGAGGACAAACCTACTCCTTGTCGAGCTCCCCTTTGAGTATCAAACCCACAACCATTATCATGAATAGAAAGAGTTACAACTTCTTCATAATCTAGATGAATCATTACCATATTTGCCTGACTGTGACGTGCAACATTATTCAGTGCCTCCTGTGTGATGCGAAAAAATGTTTCTTCAATAATAGGGGATACTTGTTGCTGTCCACTTGTTTCCAAATTAACGATAATACCCGTTTGTTCTTGCCACATTCCTGTATAATCCTTTAATGCATGTGTCAGATCCTTCCCCTCAAGGGCAACAGGACGTAACTCCCGAATCAATGCACTTAACTCACGCTGCGTTTGATGTAACACATTTTCTGCCTTTAGCAAATGTTCTTTAGCGGTGTCATCGTCTTTTCCGATAAGAGATTTGCTAGTATTCAGCCAGATTGATGTAGCAAACAGTTGCTGCTTGATACTATCATGTAGCTCACGAGCTAATCGATTACGTTCCTCAAGTGTCGCTAAATCTTGCCGCACTTTAAGTAAGGTACGTAATTGTTTCGCCATTTGATTCAGCTTACATGCCAACTGCCCCAATTCATCCTTTGAAGGATCATGCACAAATGTTGTGAAATCCCCTTGACTCCATTGATCTGTAGAGTTTAATATCTTTTTGATACGACGAACGAGACTTCGAGACGTGATAATTCCAAAAGTAATACCAACAATTGCTGCACCAATAAAGAAAGCTAAAATACTAAATCCAAAAAACTGAAAAGTAACCTTCCAAAAATCGAAGAGCGAAAACTGTATGTTCTCTGCTTTAACCACTAATACCCCACGAACATCTTTCTGATTTGTTAATGGAGCAACAATATATAAAATTCCATCTTTATGGTAGCTATATGTTTTTAATTTACGTGCTTCAGATGATTTCAGTGACAACGCTGTATATATATGCTGATAAACTTCCGCAGGAAATTCTGCTTTAAACTCAATAAACTGAGGCACATCCTCTCCGGCACCTGCAAGTAATTTCCGATTAGGATCAATGACCACAGAAAATCCATCGAATTCAGTTCCTACTTCAATGGGCCAATCTTCTAATGCTTTCTTCAGCTGATTTTGATTAATAAATGGTCCGTTAAAGTTAGAAGATATATTTTGAGCTTGTATACTGATCTGTTGTTCAAACATTCGGTCCGCATTATATTTCACTAGACTAAGTGAAATAAGAAAGCCCATCACTTCAAGTGTTAATAGAACACCGATGGTTGTTAACACGTAAAATAAAGTCAGTTTCCACTGCAAACGGTGGAAATGTCGGACAAAACGAGGCAGAAGTTTCATATTTTTTCCTTCCTAATTGAAAGTATAGCAACCAGCCTATTGTTCAGTTTTCACTAAAATTTACTCTCTACTATATGATAAGTATTCAATTTTTATATTCCTTTCTAAAGGTTCTTCTTTATATAATTCATTCTTGATATAATTTTTCTTGCTAAATCAGGGGTTTCCTAGCATATTTAAAAAATTATTTGTGCACAAATATACTCTTCCCTTGCTTTTCTGTAAATCTAATTCCTTTCCATCTTATAATTCATTCTGTTTTAACAACTTCTTAAAATTATAGTTTGGTATCGGGAAACAGATACCAGCTGCCCTATTTTTCTTAGTGGAGAATGTGCATATAAAAAACGCATTTTGTAATAATGCTCTTAAAAAAATCAAAAACCATATATTGTAATAGTGTTGAAGACATTTATAAAACGTAAATAATCTAAAAAATTGGTCTATTCAAAAAACGAAAGTTGATGAATAGGAATCTTAACAAGGTTAGAAAGAATTACTTTTGGAGTGATAAAAAGTTTCGAAATACCCAATTTCAAATAAGGATTAGATCCACAACGGTAAGATATAAAACCTATTTGTACAAAAAGGTAGCTCTACATAAGTAAAGCTACCTTGAAAATTGCTTGTTCTATAATCTTTATTTTTTCAAATGATAAGGAACCGTCGTAATAACAACATTTCTCTTATAGAGTAAGAATGCACGAATTAATAAGCTCGACTGGTTATGAAGAATATTGTGCCAGCCTTTCTTAGGAATAAATTGCGGTATTACTACAGTAACTCTGTAATTGGATTCATTTGCTTTATATTGCACTGTATCGATAAACTTTGTTAGCGGTTGAATAATGCTTCTATAGTGGGAATGCAACGTAACAAGCCTTACTTCAGGCTGCCATTTCTTCCACTTCTCTTCAAATTTCTTTTCATCTTCTCTTTCAAATGCAACATATACGGCGATAATTTGATCTGGTGAAAGAGACTTTGCATAATTCAATGAATTTTCTACTACATGAGTCATACCGGCTACGGGAACGATGATTACATTACCTTCGATTGGCACAATTGATTCACAAGTTTTAAGGCTTAACTGATCTCCTACTGCTTCATAGTGTTTTTTAATTCGGTGGAAAACAAAAATAATGACAGGTAAGAAAACAAGCACAGTCCAAACTTGTGCAAATTTAGTTAAAAAGAACATACTCATAACGATAAAACTAATAACGGCACCTGTTAAATTAATCGTTAATTTCAAAATCCATCCTTGAGGCTTTTCACGAATCCATTTAACCACCATCCCAGACTGTGACAACGTAAATGGAATAAACACGCCCACTGCATAAAGCGGAATAAGATGTTCTGTTTGACCTTGAAACGCAATAATTAAAAGAATGGAAGCAATTCCAAGTATGATAATCCCGTTTGAATAACCTAATCGATCGCCTCTAATCGTAAACATCCTTGGAATAAACTTATCTTTCGCAAGATTAACTGCTAATAAAGGAAATGCTGAATAGCCGGTGTTAGCAGCAAGAATTAATATTAAAGCTGTTGTACCTTGTATAAAAAAGTACATAAAATTTCGTCCAAATGTTTGTTCAGCAATTTGAGAAACTACGGTTACTTCTTTACTAGGAGTAATTCCGTAATAATAAGCTAGATAAACAATTCCTGAAAATAAAACGGCCAGTAAAGCCCCCATCGCAAGCAATGTTTTGGCTGCATTGTTAGGAGCTGGATCTTTAAAGTTGGGGATTGCATTCGAAATGGCTTCAACACCTGTTAAAGCAGAACTACCTGATGCAAATGCTCTTAAAAGTAAAAACAAACTAACCCCTGCTACTGGTGTACCAATTGGTGTATGCAAATGAGGCGAAACTTCACCTGTTACAATGTTGTATATTCCTACGCCGATTAATATAAATAGCGCTAAAACAAATAGATAAACAGGATATGCTAAAACAGAAGCCGACTCCGTTACACCTCTTAAGTTCAATATTGTAATACATATTACAAATATAATCGCGATAATGACATTATGCTCATGTAAACTAGGAAAAGCAGATGTAATCGCATCTGTACCTGCCGATACACTTACTGCTACAGTTAAAATATAGTCTACTAATAAGGATCCTCCAGCTATTAACCCTGGATTCACACCTAAATTTTCTTTTGATACTACATATGCTCCCCCGCCATGAGGATACGCAAAAATAATTTGTCTATAAGATAAAATAAGAGCTGTTAACAATACTAATACTCCTATAGCGATAGGAATAGAATACCAAAATGCTACAGCACCAAGTGTAGCTAGGGCAATCAATATTTGTTCTGGACCATATGCCACTGATGATAAAGCATCTGAAGAAAGAATAGCTAATGCTTTCGTTTTGTTAAGTTTTTGCTCTCCTAATTCCGTTGACTTTAACGGTCGACCAATTAAAAATCTCTTTATGGATGAAACCACTGATGTTCACTCTCCAATAATTTTGTACGTTCATTTCTCTGTTAGTTAAATTAACAAACTATTTTTTCAGAAAACAAAAAATGTCTACAAGCCATAACAAATAGACTTGTAGACATTACATTTTTTGTCGCACAAGCTCCACCTTCCTTCTCAATATAACGCTTACGAGGTTAGCTGTCGGATTCGGGCCTATGAGTAGCCCTACCTTTTTTCAAGGATTCACCCCTTGGATTATGCAATAATCCATAAAAACGGGTCCCCCGTACCATGCGGTTTCAGCGATTTAGAAATTTGAAACTGTGGATTATAATACTCCTTTATTTTAAAAAAGTAAACAAAATTTTTAAAAATAAAAAGTTTTCGATGATTATGTATGATATCGTTGCATGGATGAACAGAATATATGTATCAATATAGATTGGGAGGCATTGATTTGTCTAAAGAAAAGAAGCCGCTTTTATCGGATACCTTTTTAGATGAAATTATAATAGAAATTAATAAGTTATATGGAAACACACATGAAGAACGAAATCGTTCACAAGAAAATAAAAGAAATAAGTAAAAAAGTCTGTTTTAAAAAATAAAACAGACTTTTTATTTTAAAACGTCAAAATTTATTGCATATAAATTACTACAAGCATCCATATAGCTAAAGCAGAAATGATTGCGAGTACGATACGAGTAGAAAGTACTCGCACTTCAAAATCTGTCCTTTTTGAAGGTTCAGGATATGCAATAATGTAGATTCCCTTTAAGAGCGAAAGCCATCCAATGAGTGTAACAAATCCTTGCCAATTCAACTCCCATACATGATGTAAAATGACGGTACTTAACCCTAAAAAGATTGATAAAAATCCATACATAATTCCAGATCCTCTACCTTCCACCACTAACCTTTTCAATTCACGTAACACCGATGGACGCACAAAAAGAACACCTGATACAATTAATATGATCCATCCCCAAAATAACCCTAAAAAAGTACTTATAGTCATTACTCTCCCTCCTTTCCAACACATTTATATTTCAAGAGACCCTTCTTTTAGAACTCGCTACTTATTAGAAATAAAATGCCACAATTCAACAAAAAGGTATTATTAAAATCATTTCGCTACCTCATTCAAATACCTTAATTATATCCGGATGATAAATCGTACTCTTCTAACTTTTACTTGCCGAATATAAAAAGGATAGAAAAAGTAATTATACTTTTTCTATCCTTCACTCATTTCGGTACTACAAAAACTATACCGGTTCTTTATTTAAAGTCATTTCTTCATATACTTTTAAGTTTTGATAAACCACTTTTAATAACGTTGCATCGATACAAAATTGTTTTGCTAATTTTAATAAATATCCTTGTAAATGTTCCCCTTCAATGAACGAACCTTTTTCCATATCACGCTGCATAGATGACTTCATAGCATAAGAAATTTTATCAATTGTCTTCATATGTTCCTCAACAATATTTTCCTGAATCGGAGCTCCAAATCCCCTCATGATCTGTGCTGCTTCTTCAAATAAACTTCGAATAAAATCGCGACCACCATTACTTTCGCGAATCGGTCCTATCGGTGCATGCATTAACGTCGTCACACCTGACATTACTGAAATAAATAAATATTTATGCCACATATCTCGCAAAATATGTTCACTTAGAACAAAACTCGCTTTCGTTCCCGTTAATACTTTAGCAATTTTTTTTGCTCTTGCTGAATCATGGTGTTTTATTTCTCCAAATACAAGTCTATCAGCAGCACTAGTGTGTACAACTTCCCCTTCATCGTTTAAAGTTGTCTCTATAAAACATAAGCCACCCATTACGTTTTCCTCACCAAACTCCTGTTGCAAATGTGATAAATGAGCAATACCGTTTAATAATGGGATTATCATTGTATTATCGCCTACAAACGGCTTCAAATCTATTATTGCTTCTTTTAAGTGATATGCTTTTGTTGAAAATAGAATTACATCGAATGGAGAAACGACATCTTCTTTCGTTACTAATTTCGGTTGAAATGAAAAATCCCCATTAGCACTCCGAATTACGAGACCTTTTTCTTCTAATTGCTGTTTTCGTCTACTACGAACGAGAAAAGTAACGTCTTCCCCTTTCTCTACTAAACGGCCCCCAAAATATCCTCCGACTCCACCAGCTCCTAATACTAAAATACGCATACAGAACCCCTCTTTTCCAAACATGAAAATTTTACTTCCTTGTAGCATAACTATATTATACATCTGATCTGTATAATAAACAGAAAATTCAACTTTTTAACAAAAATTAAGGGCTATATACTATATAATATTATTCATTATGATATTAACGAATAGATTAGTCACATTTCAATTTATGTATTATACACTTAGTAAAAACTTGTATAGTTAGAAAGGATGAAAAGAAATGCAATACCCAATGTTCTTATCTAAAAGATTGACAATACGCCCATTTGAATTAGATGATGCTTCTAAAGTGCAAGTATTAGCAGGAGATAAAGAGGTTGCGAAAAATACTACAATTATTCCTCATCCTTATCCAGATGGCTGGGCAAAAGAGTGGATTACCTCCACTCATACAGCTATGGATAATGGAGACAGTTTTCACTTTGCAATGGTTAATGAGCAAAATATGCTCATCGGTTGCATATACCTTTTTATTAATAAAAAACACAATAAGGGAGAACTAGGATACTGGATAGGTAAATCGTATTGGAGTAAAGGATATTGCACAGAAGCTGGGCGAGTTATCGTTAAATATGCATTTGAAGAATTACAGCTCAATCGTATTTTTGCTGATGCTTTCACTAAAAATCCTGCCTCTTCTAAAGTCATGCAAAAATTAGGATTGAAACATGAAGGAACATTTAAACAGAGTTGTTTGTACTGGGGAGTTTATGAAGATACTGTTGTTTATGGTTTAACAAGATCTGATTATAAAAAGAGTAAGTAAGTCAATAACTTCCCCTCTCTTTTGTAGCGAATCGCAATAACCCGAAAGCTTTACTTTCGCTTGTTAGATGTATGAAAGCAGAGATTTTTGATTCATCTCTTGTTACATATGAAGTAGTTTTATAAAAAGTGGAAGGGAAAAAGATTCCGAAACATCCTTATAACATTTCAGTTTTAACATCTAAATGAATGATTATAAAAAGAGTAAGCCCAAAGATTTTATGGCTTACTCTTTTATTTAAAACATTTCCCTTGTTTTAATTCACCAGAGGCAATCTATATTTCTTCATATCTTATAAATGAGTTGAAATACCTTTCCTCCCCTTGGTTTCAAAGTACCTATTCTATCAATCCCTGTAATAAATACCTACATAAAAAGTGATATACTAGATTCAAAACCTTTAGAGGAGCTGGCTATTATGGGGATGATTGGACAGTATATATTAGTCACAGAGGAGGAATTAAGCAAAATTAAAACTAAGGAATTGGACATTTATTTTAAAGAGTCTGATCTAGATATTGATAAATCATGGCAATTACTTCATTTTATTTTATGTGGTGAGATTGGCGGAGGTGAACCACCACTTGGACATGTTGTACCTCTTAATGATTCCATCATAGATAACGATTCGCTTGGTACGTTTTATCTTACAGCTAGTGAAGTCGAAGAAGCATATTCTGCAATAAAAGATTTAAGTGAATCTGATTTCAATAACATGTATAACTTTCAAGAGTTGATGGACGAACAACTTTATCCACTTGTTGAAGATGATGAGTCCGATGAGATATTCGAATATACTTATAGTTGTTTTTTAGAAATTAAGAATTTATATAAGCGAGCTGTTTCAAACAAGCAAAGTGTGATTTTTTTCATTCTCTAAGCAAGAACAAAAAAAAACGGATTCTCTCTTTTACGAGAAAATCCGTTTTTTATAAAAGTGAATGATTATCCTAATTTCACTTGATTTTCTGCTTCAATTTTTGCTAATGCAGTAGTCACTTGCTCTTCTGTTAATTCATGCTCTGCCACATAACGGTTACGTGGGTGTACACGGCATTCATGTGAACATGCACGTAAATATTTCTCTTCATTTTCTTCCGAGCATAAGATTTGTTTGTTACATTCTGGATTTGCACAATTTACATAGCGCTCACATGGTTCTTTTGTAAAGTGGTCTTTCCCAACAATAACATGTTCTTTTTGGTTTACTGGCACACCAATACGCTCATCGAATACGTAACATTGTCCATCCCAAAGTTCGCCTTGTACTTCAGGGTCTTTCCCGTACGTTACAATCCCGCCATGAAGCTGACTTACGTCTTCAAAACCTTCTCGAACTAACCAACCTGAAAATTTCTCACAGCGGATACCGCCCGTACAATACGTTAAAATCTTTTTACCTTCAAGAATCTCTTTATTTTCATCGATCCAGTCTGGCAATTCACGGAATGATTTAATGTCCGGCTTAATCGCACCTCTAAAATGGCCTAGATCAAATTCATAATCGTTTCTCGCATCGATGATAACCGTATTTTCCTCTTGCATTGCTTCATAAAATTCTTTTGGATCTAAATATTTTCCTGTTGTTTCTTTCGGATTAATATCATCATGTAGTCGAAGTGTAACAAGCTCTTCACGAGGACGCACATGCATTTTTTTGAACGCATGCTCATCCGCTTCATCCACTTTAAAAACGATTCCAGCAAAACGTGGGTCGTTCTTCATTGCTTCCATATATTTTTCTGTTTGTTCAATAGTACCTGAAGCAGTTCCGTTAATCCCTTCTTCTGCTACAAGAATTCTTCCTTTTAACTCAAGTGAATTACAAAATTCTAAATGCTGAGCAGCAAATTCTTCAGGATTCTCAATTGTAGTGTACATGTAGTACAGTAATACTCTGTATGGTTTCGTATTTGACATTTTATTTTAACCACCTATCTAAATCAATATTTTAAAATCATGTATAAGTTAACGATCATATCGGAACATATAAGAATAAGAAAAAATATGCTAACTATTGTTCAAATAACTTTCTCCTATTTACAATGTTTTCCCGTAAGTTAACGCAAATGAAAAACGAGATTACATAACAATCCACTGCGGTTGTGATGTAATCCCAATATATTATATAACATACAAATTGATTTCCAGCAATTAATATGCTGTGAATCTTATTTTACAATTAAAAAACACTCTTTTCCATTCCATATTATAGGTCACTTCTCTTTATTCTCCCGCAATCCCAGAAGTTATAACTGTATGTTCTCTGTTTTATTTATTTTTTTTACATAATTATTTCAAGTACATCTTTTATTGTGTATGGTCATATAATTTGCATTAAGGAAACATTTATGTTCCAATAAAAACATCAACTGAAATATATAAATGTATTGAAATAAATACAATAATTACATCGAGCTAAGAAACTAAAGGGGAAGACTACTATGAATAAAGGTATAACAAAAGATGAACAAATCCCTTCTCAAAGTACAACAGTTCAATCTGCTCATTTAGCTTTAAGTGGTGAAACAAAAGGATTAAAAAGATTATTACCTTTTTTAGGACCGGCATTTATCGCATCTGTTGCTTATATTGATCCAGGGAACTTCGCCACAAATATTGCAGCAGGATCACAATACGGTTATTTATTACTTTGGGTGATTCTAGCTTCCAATTTAATGGCCGTATTAATTCAGTCTCTATCAGCAAAACTCGGGATTGCTACTGGTAAAAACCTTCCTGAGATCGCTCGTGAGCATTTTCCAAAACCCGTTTCAATCGGTTTATGGATACAAGGTGAACTCGTTATTATGGCTACTGATTTAGCCGAATTCATCGGTGCTGCTTTAGGATTATATTTATTGTTTGGCATTCCAATGTTACCCGCTGCTTTAATTACTGCAGTTGGATCATTCATTATTCTTGAATTTCAGCGTAGAGGCTTTCGTCCATTAGAAGCTGTTATTACAGGAATGGTCTTTATCGTTGTTGTAGCGTTTGGTGTACAAGTATTCTATGCGAAACCAGAGCTAAGTCCTCTTCTTTCAGGACTATTTATTCCTAAATTTCAAGGTGTAGACAGTATTTTACTAGCAGCTGGTATTTTAGGTGCAACAGTCATGCCACATGCAATTTATCTACATTCTGCTTTAACGCAGCGCCGCGTAGTCGGAACAACAGATGAACAGCGTAAAAAGATTTTCCGCTTTGAATTCATTGATATCATTATTGCAATGGTGATTGCTGGAGCGATTAATGCAAGTATGCTAATTGTAGCAGCTGCCTTGTTCTTCAAAAACGGCTTACATGTTGAAGATTTAGATGTTGCTTTTAACCAATTCGGCAACTTAGTTGGACCTGTATCAGCTAGCCTTTTTGGAATTGGATTGTTAGCTGCGGGTTTATCTAGTTCTTCCGTCGGTACAATGTCTGGTGATATTATTATGCAAGGATTTATCCGCATGCATATTCCTTTATATGTAAGACGACTTATTACAATGATCCCACCTCTTGTTATTATCGCTTTAGGTGTGAATCCCACTTACGCCCTTGTCATGAGTCAGGTTGTATTATCATTTGGAATCGCGTTTGCATTAGTACCTCTTATTATGTTTACAAGTAGCAAAAAGATTATGGGCGTACTCGTAAATCATCGTATTACAAACACAATTGCTTGGCTAATTGCTGGGCTCGTTATTGCTTTAAATATTTTCTTACTGTATCAAACTTTTACTGGATAATAAGAAAGAGGATATCGCACGAATATGTACGATATCCTCTTTTTATTTTCACTTTATAGGTACGCAGATCTCACAATAATCGCTATAAACCATTTCCACAATATACCTTTCAAAAATCGGTTTGGTATCCATTTGATAGCCACTGTTTAATAGTTCGGAAAAAATTTCAGCCCACGCTTTTTGAATATCTTCTGCTGTATGTTTGACTTTGCAAATAGCATATCTCCCGCCAGGTACTTCACTTTCACTCACGGTATCATCAATTGGATAATCATTTGAAATGACGATACACGCATCATAGCGACAATTTACAGGGGCCGTTGTTTCAGGATTGTCTTGTGAAATTCCAAGTATTATTGCTGTTTCGGCAAGCAAATTGTTTTTCTCTGCCCAATTTTTTAATTTTTTCATCGCTTGGACATTATCCGAACCGTATGGACCAACTTGTCGCACATATGCAATTCGATATTTTGGTAAATTTTCAATCTTAATATTCATATATCTTTTCTCCTTTTATATCGATATTTACTACATTTCCAAATTATCACGGTATAAAAAAAGAATCATCTAAATTTTTAAAAATTACAACCATTCCCAAAGCATTATTCATATATCACACCTTGCTCTCCCTTCTAAGAAAGACAAAAGCACTCGTTATAAACAAAGTTTACTATAACGAGTGCTTTTATTTCTCTATTCAACTGTTCCTACAATACAATTTGATAACTTTCCTTTAACTATTGCATGGTCGTAAAAAAGTGTTTAAAATTGATAAATTCTCTTGTAAAAAAGTTTGATGCTTTTCAATGCCTCTTCTTTTACACCAACCAATTGAATTGAACGAATCGGTAAAACGATAAAACTGCAAAACTTCTTGTAAATCAATAAGCGGCCGAATGGATTCATAGCCCTGTTGATATGCTTCTATTGTTCCAGGATATTTCATGAAAATATCACGATTCATTTTTGTAAAATCCATTTCGGTTGCGCCAATACGGACACTTTCAAAATCAATGATACCAGTCACTAGATTTTCACAAACTAAAATATTACCCGGTCGAAAATCCATATGTATAAAACAAGGTCCATCTGGAGTTGGAAGTAATGTTAGATGACGTTCAAAATATTGTAACGATTCTTCATATAAACGTGGTTCAATCACTTCCTTTACATCTTCTGCGAAGGAATAAAAATGTTGCTGAATAAACTCAGACCATTGACTATACACATTGGAAACAGAGCTTTTGAAATCCTGTTCATTTGGAATAATTGCATGCAGCTTGGCATGTTGTACTCCAATATCATAGGCTAAGGCTGCATCCACATTTCCTGTTGCCGGGACACCGTTGATTGCGGATAACAATAATGCACCAGTAACATCCTCATTACCTTCCCAATAATCCAACACTCGTGGTACTAATAATTCATGACGAAATCGTTCAAGTACTGTATACTCGCGTTCCAGCTTTACTTTAGAATACGGAATTTTTATATAGACCACGCACTGATCCAGTAACTTAATTTTATAAACCATTGAACTAAAAGACTGCGGAACATCTTCAATTGTTAATACATTCAAATTAAATCTTTCTAGTACTTGTTGTAGCTTATCCATGCCCCCCCCTCTACCCCTATAATCTAACATACTTTAACACTTTAATTTTACATTATTTAGAATCCGAAAACTTGTTATTATTAATTGAACAAACTTTTTTTATCAAAATAATAATCAGTGGGGGAACACCCCACTGATTCAAAATTCACTTTATAAGTACGCTTACTCACTAAAGATTTCAAGATAACTTCTATCTCTAGTATATTCTTTACTCCATATTTAATCCTCGCTTATAACAGCTTGCTTCAAAAATAATTCGCTCTTCATCTAATGTTTTACATTCACCATTCCACACAATATGCTTCCCGTTAATGACAACATCAGATACGTCTTTTCCACTCGCTGCATACACAAGGTGTGACAATACTTCTTCTGCCGGTTGCAAGTGTGGCTTATCAGATGGGTCAATAGTAATAAAGTCGGCACATTTCCCTATTTCAATGGAACCAGTTTGTTTCATTCCAATAACTTCTGCAGCTCTTCTTGTTGCAAGTGAAAGAGCTGTTTCAACTGGTAACGCTGTTGCATCTTTATGAATTCCTTTTTGTAATAAGGTTGCAACGCGAAGTTCTTCAAACATGTCTAAATTATTGTTAGATGCAACGCTATCTGTTGCGATACCCACTTTAATTCCCGCTTCCAACATTGACTTAACATCTGCTATACCCGACCCTAATTTTAAGTTGCTATTTGGATTATGAGCCACACGAACATCATGTTCTGCTAAGAAAGCGCGCTCATTTTCATTTAATACAACCCCGTGCGCAATAACTGTTGGTCTCTTAAATAAGCCACAACTTGCTGCATACTCTACTGGACGTTTTCCATATTGCGCTTCAATATCATGTACTTCACGCTCTGTTTCTGAAAGGTGAATATGAACCATTGTCTGATTTTCTACCGCGATTCTCGCACACTCTTCTAACATTTCTGTAGAGCATGTATATGGACTATGAGGTGCAACCATCGTTGTTAACATGCCGTTTTCACTGTAATATCGTTTTACATATTTTTCAGCATCTTGAATTGCTTTTTTTTCATCTTCTTTCGTTCCAAAGCTAAATAAAGTTCTTGAAACAGCCGCACGCATTCCACTATTACGAACCGCTTCCATAATCGCGTCCTGATCTACACCAATTGGATTAAACATATCAGAAAATGTTGTCGTCCCACTCTTCACCATTTCTAATAAACCAAGTTCTGTACTAGCAACCGCAAGCTCTGGCGTAAATTGGCTTTCAAGTGGCCAAATTCTCGTTTCAAGCCACGGCTGTAATAACATATCATCACCAATTCCACGTAAAAGGCTCATCACAACATGTGTATGTGTATTCACAAGACCTGGCAATATCCATTTCCCTTTAAGATTTACTACTTCATCTACTTGATTTTCATTAGAGAATTCACCATTTTTCACTTCTATAATTTTATCATCTTCTACAATGATATATCCGTTTTGTAACACTTCATTCTGTTCATTTAAAGTTGCAATCGTAGCGCTTACATAAGCTGTTTTCAAAAGTATTTCCCCTCTCAACTCTATGAAGTATATTCCCTTTAATAAGTTACCACCATTATAGTAACTTATTAAACATTAAGAGTCAAAAGATATTTCATTTCAGACAAATTCTATCGCATAAAGATATGCACTTTCTGTTTTAAAGCATAATATTGCCTTTCATTTGTGTCTGCAAATGCTTCTTCTCTATTAGAAGGAATATCCATATAAGCTATCTCTTCAAAAAATTGTGTTGCTGTAAAATCATATCGCTTTCCATTTATAACATTATAAAAGTGCCAGTCTTCGCCAACTTGCGTCTTCTTTATTTCTCCTCCAAGGAAATCATGTATAACAAGTGCTGTTACACCACATTGCCCTTTTGCTGGATTTTCTATTGTCCATTTGGAGCTTGTATCAAGTGACCAAGATTTCAGTAAAATCTTATGTATCTGTTCAATTTTTAAACCTTCCATCTCAGCATCTCCTATATATAATCAGCTTTATACATCATATTGTAAAAGTGGCAAAACTCGACCTTTAAAAACTGTAGAAGGTGTCTCTCCGATTAATTTCGCTCCCATTTTTATATAATAGCCTTTTGCATTAGGATCGCTATCAATTGTAAAACTCTTAATTCCTAATTCAGCTGCTTTTTCTACAACGCTTTGCCACAAAAGTTTCCCATAACCTTTTCCTTTATAATTTGGATGTAAATATAGAAAATCAAGAGCATCCTCCTGTTTACGCAAAAACGAAAAAAAACCAATTTTTATTCCTTCATTTTCTAAAACATATACGTAGTTATTCACAATATAATCCTCCGTAATTGTTAAGTCTTCCTTACAAGCTTGTATGAACTCTTCGCTGTAGTCCCAAGTTGCCTTTGATATTAGTGCTATATGACTTAGTTCATTTGCTTCGTTTAATAACACTTCTCTCACTATCATTTCTTCCTCTTCCTTTCCTTTATATTACAAAAAGACCCCTTACTTGTACTTTAGCATAGCAAGGGGTCTCTCATCATTTTAATCTACCTTCGCTCCATAACATTTTGCCACAGCAACTGCCTGCGTTATATCCAATCTTACATTATTTAAATCAAATGCTCTAAAGTCAATTCTATCAACTACCGCTCCCCGTAAATCTGCACCTGCCAGCTTTACTTTTCCTAATTGTGCACCCGTCAAATCAGCATCACGTAAATCAACTTTTTCTAAATTGCATTCATATAGGTCAGCTTCAACTAAACGAATACCCTTTAATTTTTGTTTACTTAAATTCACAAATCTTAAATTTGTATATGACCAATCTCCAGATACAATTGTGATTCCATCTAAATTCGCCTCTTCAAAATCAGAGCCCGTCATTTTACATTCCTCAAACTTAGAAACAAAAAAATTCACTCCAAAAAACTTACAATTTGCAAACGTAGTTTCTTGATGAATGGAAGCATTAAAAAGAGCGCCTGTGAAGTCACATTCTATGAAATTGCAATTTTCCGTTACAATTTCTGATGCATCTACACCTCTAAAACGGCACTTTATAAATGTACAATTTTTTAATTCCTCTTCTTTTATAGCAACATCACGAAAATCTACTTCTACATACTCTTTACTTACAAATTCACTCATACTTTCCCTCCAAATTTCCAAAAAGAAACCTCACTTCGACAATTAACTATACAAAAATGATAATAGGATAGCATGTTCAATATAGAACATGCTATCCTATTTTTCAATACAAAATAGATATAATAATCAGATATCCGAAAAATTGTCTATTATGTATATAATGTCATTACTGAAATGTATTTTTATTAGTTAGGGGACAAAGCCCACAGCGGGAGGCATAGGGTGGTCGGTAAACAGAGCGTAAAAAGGTTTTAGGAGGTAAAGGTCTATGCGTGTACAAGAAGTGATTCTAGAGAATGGAAAGAGATACATATTAGTAGATAATGAAGGCATTCCTATGATGAAGTACCTCAAGTATTTGGAGGTTACAGGAAAAAGCAACAATACACAGAAGACG
This sequence comes from Paenibacillus sp. 102, assembly GCF_039549175.1. NCBI lineage: Bacteria > Bacillati > Bacillota > Bacilli > Caryophanales > Paenibacillaceae > Paenibacillus > Paenibacillus sp. 102. The sequence continues at coordinate 160,406 of NZ_JBCGHT010000008.1, forward strand.
TACTGCGTAAATGAACATGAACCATATACAAACAGTTTGGCAATGATAAAAGGATATAGAGAATTAAAAACTACTTAAGACTCAATTTCATGTAGAATCCTTTTATCCATTTCTAATAAATTCACCCGTTAGCTTGATAACAAATGATTACAACCCACTCTTTCTCCCTTGCACGGAATTTGCATAGTTTTCATCATTTTCATCCCCAATAGTCCAGATAGGGGTCCCGCCACATCGCTATCAAGCTAAGAAATACAAATACCCCCAAAACGAAAAAATAAGCCATTTTCTGTAAAAAACACACGATATTTTCATCCTGGGGGTGTTATAAAATTCTTAAGTTGATGGGCATGTATGGTTACCCCTAATAAACCTTACAATTTTGTAATATTAATGTCACTAAAATCAATTTTTTCACTATAAATCCTTTACTATAATTTCCATATACAAAGATAAGGAGAGAGTTATATGAAAAAATCATTAGTTATATTTATATTATTCGTACTGTTTTCTAGTTTTGCTATAGGATGCGAAAGATCACCTACTATAAATAGAATGGGAACAGAACAATACTATGTACAAATAACAAACAAAGGTGAGGTAAAAGGTAACCAACGTTTCTATACTTTATCTACTTATAATAAGGATGGAGTAGAAAAAACAGTTACATTTGGAAGTGTAAAACCAAAAGACACCCCCCTTAAAGAAAATGCCTTTATACGCCTTTATATCGATCAACAGGATAACAACAATACAGAAATAAATCATAAAGAAGTAAAATCCTATGAGGAAGTTCAAGAAGGTGATTTACCTTCAAAAGTAAAAGAAAAATTACATATTAAATAATTACCCAATCAAAATAAAGGATACTCTCTTATATACGAGGAGATAGCACCATATCGCTATCAAACTAGCTGAATAAAATATACCCTAAAATGAAAAAATACGCTATTCTTTCTGTAGAATCATAGGAAAGGATGGCGGTTTTGTATGTTTATTTCTGTATCTGATGAATTACAACTATTTGCTCAAGAGATTCAAAGCTTCTTATCTCCAAATATCTTACGAGGTTTTGCTAGAGATGTTGGTTTTGTGCAACGAACCAGTAAGTACCAAGCAAAAGATCTAATCGCTTTATGTGTATGGATGAACCAAAATGTCGCTACGACGTCTTTAACTCAGTTGTCTAGCTGTTTAGAAGCATCAACAGAAATACTCATCAGTCCTGAAGGACTAAATCAACGATTTAATCGAGCAGCCGTCCAATTTTTACAACACATACTAGCTGAACTACTAAACCAAAAATTGGCCTCATCTATGCCGATTTCTTCTCCATATACTTCTATTTTCAAGCGTATCCGTATTTTAGATTCAACCGCATTTCAACTCCCAGATTCCTTTTCATCCGTTTATCCCGGTGCAGGGGGATGCAGCCATACAGCGGGGGTGAAGATTCAACTTGAGTATGATTTATTAAGTGGACAATTCCTTCATATTCATACAGGTCCAGGTAAACAACATGATCGAACCTACGGCTCTCTGTGTGTCCCAACTGTAACAGCGAATGATTTATATATCCGAGATTTAGGTTATTTTCATTTGAAAGATCTTCAACATATACAAGATAAAAAGGCTTATTATATCTCACGTATCAAATCGAATACACGTATTTATCAAAAAAACCCTAACCCTGATTATTTTCAAGATGGCAGAATCAAGAAAGGTACAGAGTATATTCAGATAGATATGGAGGTTTTAATGAACTCTCTTCAACCAGGACAAACAAGTGAAATATCCAACGCTTATGTAGGAGTGACCGATAAAGTCCCAACTCGTGTGATTGTTCATCGACTAACCAAAGAACAACAAAAAAAACGATTACAGGATCAAGTTGTACGAGAAAAAAAGAAAGGAATGAAATATTCTCCTCGTAGTAAACGACTTAGTGGTATCAATGTTTATATGACCAACACTCCTACAGATATTGTTCCGATGGAACAAGTACATGATTGGTATTCTTTACGTTGGCAAATCGAAATTTTATTTAAAACGTGGAAATCATTCTTTCACATTCATCATTGTAAAAAGATAAAACGGGAACGATTGGAATGCCATTTGTATGGGCAACTGATTGCCATTCTACTCTGTTCTTCTACCATGTTTCAAATGCGGCAATTACTTCTTATGAAAAAGAAACGAGAACTGAGTGAATATAAGGCCATATATATGATTAAAGATTACTTTCTTCTTATTTTCCAAGCTATACAGAAAGACACCCAAGAGCTATCAAAGATTCTAATTCGCCTGTTCAACCTCCTACAGCAAAACGGGCGAAAATCTCATAGGTATGAGAAGAAAACGGTCTTTGATATATTAGGTGTCGTTTACAATTGTACCATGTCTGATAATCAAGCGGCTTAAATCAAAAAACGAAACCCATTAGGGTTTATTTCGTATGCAAATCTTTAAAGCATCTACATATAGACTTTCGAAAAAAGAAATACTCTTGCTTATCATTGACGTTACATGAGCTTAGCTTGATAGCAATGGGGTCCCGCCACATCGCCATCAAGCTAAAATTTTATAGTACCCCAGAACGAAATTTTGTGCTAACTTGTAACAAAAAAGCTCATTTTTTCGTTTTGGGGAGCAACCAATCCCTTGACTTAATTTGAAATTAAAAATATAAACCTTTGCCTACTGGTTGAACAGTTTCTAGCACAGTATCAACCATTTCTTCATTAATTAGGGTTCTTATAATCCAAGCTGAGAGATCTTGAGCAGCAAAACAACCCGCAGCAGTCGATATATTGCCTTCATTTACAAAACTTTGTTCAATAACATCTACATCAAATTCTTTAAGCTGTTCTACTACGGATGGATATGTAGTTGCTTTTTTGCCAGTTAACAATTTTTTAGCTCCTAGTAATAGTGAACCAGAACACATAGAGCCTATTAATTGTCTCTGTGGATCTACATGAATGCTATTAATATATTCTTGATTTTTATATAAATCTTGTACACCCTTACCACTTGCAAATATTACAGCGTCAGCAGAAGGAATATCAGATATGCTTCCTGTCATGGGAATACGTAAGCCAGACATGGATATATGAGTTTTTTCCGTTCCTAATAGTTGGACATTCCAATCAGAAATACCGCCAACTAAACGTACACGATTTAATAAATCCCATGGTAGAAAAACATCTATATCAGTAAAGTTATCGAAACAGACTATTGCAATTTTCATTTTCTAATCCTCCATTATTAAAATATTAAAAACATTTTAATTATAACAATTTCAATTGGCGGTAGCGAGGTTTAAATTTTTTAATAACTGGGTATCGCCCCATCGCCATCAAGCTAAAAAATTGTATCCATAAAATGAAAAAAACGCTATTCTTTTTGTAGAAATATACAGAAAGGGTGGCGTTTTTGATATGAATTTATCGATTTCTGATGAATTACAATTGTTTTCTAAAGAATTACAGCAACATATGTCACCACACGCTCTGGATCAGTTAGCTAGAAAAGTAGGATTTGTTCAACGAAAAAGTAAATATCGTGCACAAGATTTAGTAGCTCTGTGTGTTTGGTTAAGCCAAAATATAGCTCATACTTCATTGACACAATTATGTAGTCGATTAGAAGCTAACACAGGTATTTCTATGAGTCCAGAAGGACTCAATCAACGCTTTAATTCTCAAGCTGTGCAGTTTTTACAACAAATACTAGCGTATTTACTTCATCAACAATTTTGTTCCACTAGCAAAATTACAACTCTATATACAAACTATTTTCGTCGTATTCGTGTATTGGATTCTACACATTTTCAGGTTCCGGATAAATTCGCTCCTAAATATCAAGGTTCAGGTGGTAGTGGTCAAAATGCTGGTGTGAAAATTCAACTAGAGTATGATTTACTAAGTGGTCAGTTTCTACATGTTCATGTAGGATCAGGAAAGCATAATGATAAAACGTATGGTTCTACTTGCCTAACATCTCTTCAACCGCACGATGTATGTATACGTGATTTAAGATACTTCGACTTAAAAGATCTACATACGATAGACGAGTGTGGCGCTTATTTTATTTCACGATTAAAGCTCAATACTCGTATATATCAAAAGAATAGAGAGCCTGAATACTTTCAGAATGGCACCATAAAAAAACATTCTGAGTACATCCAATTAGATATGGAGCAATTCATTGACCAATTACAGTCAGGTGAAACATATGAAATTCCTGAGATTTATATTGGAATGTATCAGAAACTTCCTGCAAGACTCATTCTGTACAAATTAACTGAAACGCAAATGAAACGTAGGCAAAAGGATTTAGCATCTAAAGAACATAAGAAGCAAATTACCTATAAAGAACGGAGTAAGCGGCTTAGTGCCATTAACTTTTACATTACAAATATTCCTTTGGAATATTTACAAAAGGAACAAGTATACGATTTTTACTCCTTACGCTGGCAAATTGAACTTATCTTTAAAACATGGAAATCACTTTTTCGTATTCATCACTGTAACTCTATAAAATTAGAACGACTTGAATGTCATTTATATGGACAATTAATTAGCATCCTTCTTTGTTCCTCCACCATGTTTCAAATGCGCCAATTACTCCTCATCAAGAAAAAACGAGAACTAAGCGAATATAAAGCGATTTATATCATAAAAGATTATTTTCCACTTATTTATCAATCTTTACCAAAAGACACCCAAGAATTAACAAAGATATTGTTTCGTCTGTTTAATCTCTTACAGAAAAACAGACGAAAATCCCATAGGTATGAGAAGAAAACAGTCTTTGATATTTTAGGCGTCATATATAACTTTTCTATGTCCCACAAGCATGTAGCGTAATCCAAAAAATTGAAACCCGATAGGGTTTATTTGGTATGAAAACCTTTAAAGAACTTACACTGGATCTTTAGAAAAAAGAAAAAATCTCACATGAAATTAAACTTATATAAGCTTAGCTTGATGGCGATGGGGTAGCACCAACATTTCGCGAATTTCGTACGCTTAGATGAACCAACAAATGGATTAGATCCACTAGTAGGTTGTAGAAAACCTATAGTTATTGCGATTGGGGTTGACTAACCAGTACCAAATAGTCCCTAAAACAAGCATAACCCCGTTCTAAATTTAGGACAGGGTTAAAATATAGTTGTTTAATTTTCGATATAAGATGCTTCACTGTACTCAAAAATATAACAATAAAGTCGTTTAAAAATCTAAGGTTTATTCAAGAATAGTGACCGTTTCTAGAATAGTCCTACACAAATTATATAATAGTCTCTTTTGGTGTATTTTGAATACTTTCCTTGTATCACAATTTTCAAAAAATATGAGAAGTACAAAACACTCTTGTTAATTCATTCTATCTTTTGTTAAAGAACGTGAATTCAGTCAAATTCTTGGTTTGCCGTATTTCCACTATGGCAAGCACGGAATTGACTTGGTGAAAGTCCTGTATTTCTTTTAAATGCATTATAAAAGCTAGATACACTTTGATAGCCTGTTTGGTAACCAATCTCCGTACTATTAAAGACCGTTGTCAAGAGAAGTTCCTTTGCTTTCTTAACTCTGATCCTTTCTAAATATATTCGAGGAGTATACCCTGTTCTTTCTTTGAAAATCCGATTTAAATGAAAACGACTAACTCCTACCCTTGATGCAATTTCATTTAAAGTCATGTTTTGAACATAATGATTTTTTATCAATCGCATAGTATCTTCCAAAACGCACTCGAACGGGTCATATATTTTTATATCTAGATCTGGTCGGCATCTTTTGCATGGTCGATAGCCTGCACTTTGAGCTTCTTGTGCATTTGAAAAAAAGGATACATTTTCATAATTAGGAACCTTAGACTTGCAAGAAGGTCGGCAGAAAACCCCAGTTGTCTTGACTGCGTAAAAGAATATCCCGTCATACGCTGAATTACATGATACTGTTGCCTTCCACATGGTATTTATGGAAAGGTTATTTTGATCCTTCATTAGATTTTAACCCTCCCTTGTAGGCGAAAATCTTATTACTCAAAAGCATATAAATCGCATATAAAGCCACGACAATTAAAGGAACAAATATATACAATTGAAAAAATGGAATCACCAGCAAACATAAAATGAAAGAGATTAACGATGCCCACCATGCCGGTGTGTTCTTCTTAAACAACTTAACGCCTGCTGCCATTGAAAGAACGTAAACTAGAATCCCAAGTGAAGTCGGTATAAACAAAATATCATCAAACGTCAGTGACAACGCCTTCGTCACTAAAACACCTGCTACCGAAAAACAGATAACAAACAATACCATCTGTCTTGGAATTTGAGTAGTTGTATGCAGTCTTGAGAAAAATTTTGGAAAAGCACCATCCCTGCTTAATGAGTACCCTAATTGCGTTAGGCTGGCTACAAAAGCATTTGCTGTCCCTGTACAAATAATTAAAGCTAAAACAGCTGTAACTACTTTGGCACCTCCACCTACTGTATCTCCCATTATAACACCAATAGGAGACAGGTTGCTTTCTTGACTCCCATACGTGGCCGTTCCAATAGTGACAAGGCTTAACGCTGAAAATAATAATCCAATGATAACTGCACTAATAACTGCCCCTTTGACAATATCTTTTTCTGGCCTTTTAAATTGCTCAGCCAGATTACAAATCGCCTCCCAACCGAAAAATGACCAAAAGATAACCGTTATAGCGTTCCCGACAGAAAACCATCCATTTGGAACAAAGGGAGTAAAATTCCCCCATTGTATTCTTGGAAACGCCACAAATACAGCTGCCACTAAGAGAATCAGTAATAAAGAACTTAAAATCAATGCAACTTTACCACTAATATTTACGCCGTAATAATTGGAAGTACCTGCAATTACCAAAATAAAGACGGCAATTAAAGTTGTTTCAAAATGTGAAAATCCAAATGCTTGACTGACGTAAAAAGCAGCGGTTAAAGATACAATTGTTTGACCAACTGCTGCTGTTACAAAGTAAAACCACCCAACGATATTGCCAAGATGATATCCGAAAGAATTTCTAACAAAGGTTGCTGCTCCACCGGAGTCAGGATATATCCGTGCCAAACTAGCAAAGGAATAAGCAAGCGGAAAACTAATTATAATAACGATAAACCAGGATAAAATGGATGCAGGGCCCGCTATTGAGGCCGTTACCCCCGATAAAAAAAGGACACCTGATCCTAGAATAGCTGCAATGTATAACGCAATTCCTTGAAATAATCCAATGGCTTTATTGTTCATGATCTCCCCCCCTTTTATAGCATTTAGTGTACTAGTAACGGGGGGGGAATTCTTCTTGTTTTTTGCGGTTTAATTCGTTTAATAAAACAATCAAAAGCATTTTTATTATATTTCTCTTTCAATAATCTGTATCGATTGTTGAAAAACATAACTAGTGTTTTTTAAATAACTTTATTATGTTTTAAACGACTTTATTGTAAATTAAATTACTTTTTTGTCACTTAACAAAACAAAGCACCATAAAAAGGGTTAAATATCGTTTATGGAACATTCTTAACGTACGGTAAAACCAAGTTTTTTGCCTTGAAAATTCCTTAGCGTACGAAATTCGCGTTTTGTTGGCGGGACGCGGTAGTCTTTGACAAAAAAATAAAGTCCTAGACTGCTGCTGGTTTATTGGACTAGCGTAATCAATTGTCACTTATCATTATTGGATACTTTCAGTTTCACATTCATTGTTTTCGTCTTCCATACCGTTATCCGGAGTATCGGCATAAGCGACATAACTGTATCCTATTTTGCTCATTCTTAGCTCTGTGTTATGTTTAGTCTGCTCCTCTCTCTTTGACGAACAACCATAATCCAATTGCAAAGAAAAACAAAATATAGGCGATATCTATCGCTAACGACATAGGTAAGCCAACTAATTCCGATTTATATTGTGATGTGCTCCAATAGACACTTAAATCATCATGATGAATGAATAGAATGTGCGTCCATGATGTAGATAAGAGACTACCTCCAAACATTATCTGTAAAAAGTATAGCACTAAGCTACTGCCTACTGCGATAGCAGCTGATCTCGTCCACACGCCAATCAAGGACGCTAGACTTGCATATAGGCAACATTGCAATACGATTGCTCCGATAGAGTATATAACATCCGTCATGTCGCCCCATTGTATGTTTTTTGGAGCCATCAGAAGATTCACTAACAAAGAAACAATGAATATATTAACAACACCCGTAACGATGAGCAAAATCATCGCAGCAATTTTTGCAACATACAACCGTGAGCGCGAGGACGTATGCAGGAATAGTTGTTTCAGAGTACCATATTGATACTCATCCGTCCAAATAAGAGGTGACAAAACAATCGCCCAAGGTAGAATAACAAGCATTCCCGATAGGCCAAGCAAAGCATTTACCATTTGAGCCACCGTATCATCAGCCTTGAGATTACTGATGTACGCCCAAGATAAAAGTACCGTCATCACAATAAAACCAATGTGTGAAAGAATAAAGATTCTTTTATTCACTATCTTCAAACATTCATTCCATAACAACTTAACTCACCTCACCGCGCGCAGTTGTCCATTTTAAAAACTTATCCTCTAAACTCGTATGTGTCGGCAACACCCGATGAACTTCCACCCCGGCATCACACAATGCTCGAATCAACTTTGGAACTTGACCTTCATCAATAGCTACTGTCATAGTATGCAAACCGTTAGATAATTTCTCTGTCTGCATATAATCCAATGCATGATGAGCATCCCCAAACAAGTTAACCACAACTTCGCTTGTATGCTCAATATTATCAATGTGAAGAGTAATACAGAATTTCCCATCACTTAACCTATCATCAATCCGCTGCTCTGTCACTAAGCAGCCATTCTGCATAATAACCACTCGGCGTGCCATCTGCTCAATCTCAGACAGTTGATGACTGGAGATCACAATTGCTACGCCCAAATCTGCCGCAATTCTATTTAAATAGTTCCGGGTTTCACGGACACCAGCAGGATCAAGTGCATTCATCGGCTCATCTAACACAAGCAACTTTGGTTTTCGCAGTAGTGCTTGTGCAATTCCCAAGCGTTGTTTCATTCCCATGGAGTACGTGCCTACTCGCTGCTTAAGCGCATGTTCTATCCCAGTCAGACTGGCTACCTCCAGCAACCAATCCTTACTCGCATTTTTGTGCAAACGCTGATATTGACGTAAATTTTCGTACCCACTCAAATAAGGATAGAATGCAGGTGCTTCAATCACTGCCCCTACATTGAAGAGTGCTTTAGAAAACTGACTCTTAATACTGTAACCTGCAATCCGCACGTCCCCGGCACTTATTGTGCTTAGACCAACTATCATCTTCATCGTGGTTGTCTTGCCCGCTCCGTTCGCACCAAGTAGTCCAATAATCTCTCCCTCTACCACATCGAACGATATGTCTTGCACAATTAACTTGCCCTTGATTTCTTTCGTTAGGTGTTGCACCGATAGTACCGTTTTCAATTGTCCCACTCCTTACATTATAAGTGTAGCCTCATTTCATGAATCCATTAAGAACAGCCTGTAAATAAAAATCAGCTATGAACTCATTTCTCTATAGTAATATTGATAATAACTTGAAGTATGTAACAACTGACTGTGATTTCCTACATCGCAAACCTTCCCATTCTCCAAAACAATGATCATGTCGCTATTCATCACCGTCGATAACCGATGGGCTATCACTATTCGTGTACAATTAATACTAGATAAATATTCATCTACCCGCGCTTCACTTATATGATCCAAAGCGCTCGTTGTTTCATCCAATACCAGTACGGTTGGATTATTGAGTAGTGCACGGGCCGCAGCAGTACGTTGCTTTTGCCCTCCAGAAATCTCAGCAGGATATTTCGAAAGAATAGAAGTAATTCCTAACATATCCGTTACACCTTGTACTTTAGTCTTAATATCACGAGAGGATTTACCTTGAAGAGAAAGTGGCAATGCAATGTTTTCATAAATCGATAAATTTTCAAGTAAGTTAAAATCTTGAAAGATAAATCCTAATTTTTGAGAACGAAAGTCAGAAAGGTCATTGGTTCTCATCTTTGTAATATCTGTCCCGGCAATGGTAATGATACCTTCAGTTGCTTTATCTAAAGTAGAAATTACATTTAATAATGTTGTCTTCCCTGAGCCTGAGGGACCCATGATTCCAACAAATTCTCCTTCTTCAATGGAAAAAGATACGTCTTTTAAAGCATGGGATTGATTTTCTCCCTTTTTTCCGTATACCTTTTTCACTTTATTTACATGTAATACTGTCTTACTCATAATAGTTTCCTCCATTATCCAATGTAATCTCAAGTTGATTCATATATTGTTAGTTTAGCTATTATGTTTTAAAGAAGATATTTATTATTCTTACATTTGCCTTACAATGTTGTAAGGTGTAATGAGTATTATGTTTTCAATCAAAGTATAGGCAACAAACACTATTCAACTGATGTATAGAAATAAAAAAACTATCTATTTCCTTAAAGAGAAAAAAATAGATAGTTGTGTCGAAAATGTGTCTAAACGTACAATTTTCCCTAAATGATATGGTGACCCCATGCCCATCAACTTAAGAACGGAAACAAAATGAACTTTCGTTCAAACATACTAAAAAACTCTTGAAACACTATTTACCTTTAAAAATGGGCATACCAAATAAACCTAGTTAGGTATCATTTTTAAAAATTATGCAGCTTTCTTTTGTTTTCCAAGTTCACTATACTCATAGACAACACTCATAATATCAAAGACTGTTTTCTTCTCATATCGATGAGATTTCCGTCCATTCTTCTGTAGGAGGTGGAACAGGCGGATTAGAATCTTTGTTATTTCTTGTGTGTTTTGTTGTATAGCTTGATACAACAGATGTAAATAATCTTGAACCATTCCAATCGCTTTATATTCGCTTAATTCTCTTTTCTTCTTTTTCAAAAGAAGTTGACGCATTTTAAACATAGTAGAGGAGCACAGGAAAATAGCGACTAGCTTTCCATATAATTGGCACTCTAATCGCTCCCGTTTTACATTACGATAATGGTCTATTTTGAAGAGTGATTTCCACGTTTTAAAGACAATCTCTATTTGCCAACGCAAAGTATATAATTCATGTACCTGTTCCATCGGAACCCATTCCCAAGGTGTATTTGTCACGTATACGTTTAATCCCGCTACCAGTTTACTTTTCTCTGAGTACGTTCTATTTTGTGATTTTTCTTTTTCCGCGATCTTCGTTCGTCGTTTTTGAAGTTGCTTTTCTGTTAATCGATTAAAAATAACACGTGTAAAAAGTTGTTGTTTATCACCAATATAAGCATGTTTTAATTCAAATGTTTCTCCGGGCTGTAGTTGGTTTAAAAGCTGTTTCACATCAATTTGTATGTATTCCGATTGTTTCTTAATTGCACCATTTTTAAAGTATTCTGGGGTTGGATTTTTTACATATACATTTGTATTTAATTTTAAACGAGAAATATAGTATGTACCTCGTTGATCCATTTGATCTAAGTCTTCCAATGAAAAATACCCCAAATCACGAATACATAAATCTCCTGGTCGTAAGGTATCTAAGCATTCCGTACCAAATGTTTTGTCATTATTTTTTCCAGGTCCAACTTGAAAGTTAAGAAATTCCCCACTGTGCAGATCGTATTCTAATTGAATTTTGATTCCGGCTGTTTGGGCACATCCTCCAGAGCCTGGATATACATTCTCTAAAGCATTTGGCACTTGAAATACGGTGGCATCTAGGATACGGATTCGCCCAAAATAAGAGAAGAGATGGTTAGAAATTTGTGTTTGTTCACATACTTTTTGTTGTAATAGTAAAGAAAAAATATGTTTTAAAAACAAAACTGCTTTCGCATTTAAACGTTTATTTAAGCCCTCAGGGCTGAGTAAAGTACCAGTAGCTGCATGAAGCCTGCTACATAATCGGACTAAGGGATCACTTGCCACCCGTTGACTGATCCAAATACAAATATTAGCTAAATCTGGGCCGGAAAACTTACGTTTTCGCTTTATAAATCCGATTTCTCTTGCAAGTTCTTCTAAAAATACAGGTGTAACATATCGCTGTAATTCTTTCGCAAATGGTTGTAGCTCATCTTGAATCAAGAGATTCATAAAAGACGCCATCCTTTCCTATAATTCTACAGAAAGGATAACGTCTTTTTGGCTTTATGGATAGTGCAAAACCTTAGTTTTATAGCGATGTATTGGTGCCTTATATATCTGTTTAATCATTGTTTCTGTTACCTTTATACATTTATATAATCTTCATTATCAGAAGTGCAAAAAGCTAGTATTTTACTAGCTTTTTTAATCAGTAAAAAGTCATATGCTTTTTATCTTCTTTATAATATTGTAAACGATCTTGTAAAGTACCAGTATGAAACTCAAACTTGTGACCATCTGGATCTGTAAAATAAATAGACCGTTTATCTCGGCCATCTCTCTCTCGTCCAGGTAAGATATTAACATGATTTTGAATTAATATTTCTTTTAAAGAATCAAACTCATTATTTGTTACAGTGAAAGCTATATGTGTGTAAGAGTACTGAATTTCGTTTCTTGGTATACTTTCTTCCACATTTAGAGCAATCCATAAACCATTTAAATCAAAATAAGCTAACTTTCTACCTTTTACTAATAATTTCGCTTGAAGTATATTTTGATAAAACTCAATAGCTTTCTCTAGATTTGCAACTGAAAAACAAATGTGGTTAATACTTTGTATCATGTTCCATTCTCCTTATTAATTGATTAAGTTATATATCCCATTATAAGTAAAAAGACGTTTTCTACTAGAAGTACAGACCTACCACCAGCAAGCTAAGGAAAGCAAATACTCCAAGACGAGAAGATTAACATCTCAAGATGAAAATGTACATTTTCATCTTGAGATGTTAATCTTTTCTTTTTTCTACTTATATTATCCAAAATAAAATATGTATATTGTTTTATAAAAAATAATTATTTACGACGCCTTCTCTTTGCTTTTTTACGCTGATTTGTATGACTATATTTTTTTATATGAGTACTTCTTTTCTTCTTATAATTAGGTAACTTAGAAATAAGAACAGTAATTGCACAAAAAATGAAAAATATAAGGTTTGCAATCATCCAAAGGTTAATATCATATTCATATAGCTTACTAAAATACTTTTTGTCACGAGTAATATGGCTTACGTTACTGTCAATTGTTTCGAGGGTGTAAGAAATAACCCAAAAGGAACCAATTAATATAACAATTGTTCCAAGAATGAAACTGAGTATATGTTTTATCAAGTTCTATTCTCCTTTAATTATGTTTATTGTATACGTTCATATAGTATATATGGTTCTGGTGCAAAGATTGTATTTATTTGAAAGAGGTATTTAAATTTCTATTGGAATCTATTTTTATAAATGGGTTCTCGCCACATCACAATCAAGCTAAGAAAAGCAAATATCCCGAAACAAAAAAATGTACATATCTAGGAGGAAATGTACATTTTTTTGTTTGGAGTGTTATAAAATTCTTAAGTTGATGGGCATGTGGTGCTACCCCACATCCATCAACTTAAGGATTTAGACTATTTTTGAAGTTAAAAGCACGTTACTATTCTCTTATGTTAATGAGAAAGGGTGACGTGCTTTTTATGAATATGCATCAAAAACAAGAGTTAT
>NZ_JBCGHT010000009.1:0-167890 GCF_039549175.1 Paenibacillus sp. 102
ATACATCTATCATTACAACTACAAACGATTCCAAAAAAGGCTTAACCATCGAGCTCCGATTGAATATCGAATCTCGATGGCCGCATAGTCTTTTTTTACAGCTGTCTACTTGACGGGGGTAAGACCATTTTGAGTGCCTTTTTTCATTCTAGTGATACCCCTTCGCAGAGTCTTTATGAATTTTTTCTTTAAAGATTGTGTAGCTCCATAATTGATATCCAATAACGATTGGTACCATTACCATTGCGACGAAGAACATAATTTTTAAGTTTAATTCACTGCCTGCTGCTTGATATAACGTTGTACTATATGCATCGTTAATACGTGATGGTAACATTCTTGGGAACATACCCGCAAAACCAGTTGTCATAAACATTGCGATTGTTAGGCAGACAAACGTGAATGCAAGGCCAATTTTATGTTTGTAAACCATAATAATTGCTAGGACACTCATTAACATTGCAAGAGCTGGAAGAATGAACAGTACGGGATACTCCGTAAAGTTTTGGAATAAGTTTGTACGGTTTGCAGTTGCTACATAGAAAATTGCTAAAATACTTGCTGCTGCTACTGAAAATGGTTTTGCAATTTTATAAGCACGAGCTGATACTTCACCGGACGTTTTAATCATAACCCAAAGTGCGCCGGATATGACGAAGATTGCAGTGAAGAAGAGCCCACCTAAAATACCGTAATGATTTAATAAGCTAAATAATGTTCCTTCATAGCCGTCTTTTCCAATTTGCAGCCCGTAATATAGGTTTGCAAATGTAACACCGAATAAGAACGCGATTAGGAAGCTACCAATTGCAAAAGCCCATTTACAAACGTTTTGCCAAATTGGTGAATCATCTTTATGCATAAATTCAAGCCCTGCTGCACGAGCAAAAAGAGCAAGTAATACTAAATATAACGGTGTATATAAGTAGCTAAACATATTTGCATAAGTAACTGGAAAGGCAGCGAATGTTGCACCGCCTGCTGTAATTAACCATACTTCGTTACCGCCCCAGAACGGCCCAATTGCTTCTTGCATTTGATTTCGTTCTTTTCGGTCTTTCGTAACGAATGGGAAGATCATTCCGTTACCGAGTGCGTAGCCATCAAGAATAAAGTAAACTGTCCAAATCACGCCCCATAAACCAAACCAAATGACTGCAAGCATATCATGAGACATGAGCGGCACCTCCCTTAGTAGGTTCTTCTAATGCTGCAGGTCCTTTTTTCGCGAACTTCAACATTAGATATACATCAGCAATTAATAGCAGTGTATAGAATAATACTAAACTTAGTAATGAGAACCAAATCTGCGGGACAGAAATTGGTGAGACAGCTTCAGCTGTACGCATCAATTTATATACTGTCCATGGTTGACGACCTACTTCAGCAACAACCCATCCAGCATTGATCGCCACATATGGCAGTAAGACAGACCACATTGTGATTTTTAAGTAACGCTTTGAATCTTCTAGTTTACCTTTACGATTTAAATAGAAACCGTACCAAGTAAGTGCCATGAAGAATATACCAAGTGCAACCATTAAGCGGAAGCTATAATAAACAAGGTTTACGTTTGGACGATCTTCTTTCGGAATATCTTTCAAACCGACAATTTCTCCATCAAATGAGTTTGTATAGAAGAAACTTCCTAGTTTTGGAATTGTAAGCAATTCAAAGTTCTTTTCATTTTTCACATCAGGAATTTGAATGATTGAAAAACCTTGACCTTTGCCGGTTTCCCAAACAGCTTCCATTGCAGCACCTTTTGCTGGTTGATATTTAGCAGCTGAAACGCCAGATTGATGACCCATAAATGGTGTCACAGTTGCAGCGAATAAACCTAAGATTAAACCGAATTTAAATGATTTTCTAAAGAACTCTACTTCGTTTTTACGTAATAAATGATACGCACTAATCGCCATTACGAAGAAAGCACCAACGATATAACAACTAATTACTGTATGGAAGAACATGTTCCATGCGTATGGATTGGTAACAAGTGCCCAGAAATCATTTAATTCAGCGCGGCCGTTACGCACCACGTAGCCAACAGGGTTTTGCATAAAGCCATTTGCTGTAATGATCCAAAGTGCGGAAATGTTTGTTCCGAGTGCAACCATCCACATACAAAAAGCACGGAACTTTGGTGAGATTTTATCTTTACCGAATAACCAAATTCCCATGAAGGTAGATTCTAAGAAGAAAGCAACAAGTGCTTCGATTGCGAGTGGTGATCCGAAGATATCCCCCATGTATTTTGAGTACTCTGACCAGTTTGTCCCAAATTGGAACTCCATCGTAATACCGGTTATAATCCCCATTACGAAGTTTATCGTAAATAGCTTACCCCAGAAATTCGCCATTTTTCGATAAGTG
Source organism: Paenibacillus sp. 102 (assembly GCF_039549175.1). Taxonomy (NCBI): domain Bacteria; kingdom Bacillati; phylum Bacillota; class Bacilli; order Caryophanales; family Paenibacillaceae; genus Paenibacillus; species Paenibacillus sp. 102. Next base: position 2,377 of record NZ_JBCGHT010000009.1, read on the forward strand.
GGATTTAATGTACGTGCATATTGTGTTTCCATACACGCTACTAAAATAACAAGTCCGATTGTCAAAGGTACAAACAAAAAGTGATAAAAAATAGTAATTGCAAATTGAAAACGACTCAGTAACAGAACGTCGGACATAATAAAGTTTCACTCCTTTTTAACATTATCTACATCCAGTTTATAGTGAAAATATGGAAGGAGCATGTGGGAGTTGTTACAGAGCTGTGTGTATATTTCGAAAGAATTATGTCGATTGTCTGAAAAATTATATATTTGCAATAAAGTAATATCCTTTTGGGATTTTTTAGATTTTGGTACAATTAGTACGTAGTTTAAATAAGAGAAAAGAGGGTTCTTTACTATGAAGTCATTAGAAGAAATTTTGCAGTATAATGAAAAATTCGTTGAAGAGAAAAAATATGAAGAGTACGAGGCGGGAAAATTTCCAAATAAAAAGATGGTAATCATTTCTTGCATGGATACACGTCTTGTTGAATTATTGCCAAAAGCAATGAATATGCGTAACGGCGATGTCAAAATTATTAAAGTGGCGGGCGCTGTTATTTCACATCCATTTGGAAGTATTGTGCGCAGTGTATTAGTTGCTATATATGAACTTGGCGCAGATGAAATATGTGTTGTTGGTCACCATGATTGCGGTATGGCAAAAATACAGGCAAGCAGTACAATTGAAAAAATGAAAGAGCGCGGCGTTACAGAAGATAAATTAGACACACTTCAATATTCTGGAATCGATTTAGATAAATTCTTACAAGGATTCTCGAGTGTGGAAGAAAGTGTAGAACATAGCGTTTCCGTACTTCGTAACCATCCATTACTTCCGACAGAAGTACCTGTTCATGGTCTTGTTATTCATCCTGATACAGGAAAATTAGACTTAGTTGTGAATGGCTACGAAGCTTAAGAGTTTACTTTGTCATCCTTTTTATCTGGGACTGGATCAAATCCTCCTGGATGAAAAGGATGACATTTTAATATACGTATGAGTGTGAGCCAGAATCCTTTGAAAGCACCGTGCTTCTGAAATGCTTCTAATCCATAACTTGAGCATGATGGATAAAAGCGACATGTAGGTGGTGTCATCGGGGAAATGAATTTTTGATAAAAGCGTATGATTCCGATGGAAATCTGTTTCATAACGGTCTCCTTTTCAGCATATTCTTCTAGTATTATAGCACGGCGGCTATATATATAAATCCATTTTGATTTTTCGACATATGAGCTGTGGCTATGAAAGCAAAAATAATTATCTACTTGCTTTCTCTTTTTGTTTTCATATGGCATGGGGCGAAAAAAGGGACTGACCGCTTCTATGCATGGCCGGATGCTCTCTCCCATCTGAAAAGAAGGGTTTGATGTTCGTTTTTTAATTTGGATTTACATAATACTTTACTAATTCGAATTTCCGTTATATCATATTGGATATAACGGAATTAAATTGAAAGCGGGAGAGATGTTGTATGCCATCAGTAGAAAGCTTTGAATTAGACCATACGATTGTAAAGGCACCTTATGTAAGACATTGTGGTGTTCATAAAGTAGGTAGTGACGGTATTGTGAATAAATTCGATATTCGTTTTTGCCAACCAAATAAACAAGCGATGAAACCAGATGTCATTCATACGTTAGAACATTTATTAGCATTTAATTTACGTAAATATATTGATCGTTATCCGCATTTTGATATTATCGATATTTCACCAATGGGTTGCCAAACAGGATATTATCTTGTTGTAAGTGGTACGCCAACTGTTCGTGAAGTTATTGATTTATTAGAGCTTACATTAAAAGATGCGGTTCAAATTACAGAAATTCCAGCTGCAAATGAAACGCAGTGTGGTCAAGCGAAGCTTCATGATTTAGAAGGAGCAAAACGCTTAATGAATTTCTGGTTAAGCCAAGATAAAGATGAGCTTGAAAAAGTATTTGGTTAATAAATGAGAAAGCTGCCTGTGAATGGGCAGCTTTTTTAGTCTTGATGTATGGCATATATTGTCGAAGCATCGATAAAAAGAACAAGCTACTTTTTAAAGAACATCGGAGGTGAGCTCACAAACAAAAATTTAGCGGGCTTCTCTGTATGATTAAACCAATTATGTGGTGTAGCAGATTCCATATGAATGCTGTCACCAGGATGTAGATCATGCTCCTCGTTTTCTAATAGAATGGTGAGTACACCATCTAGTACAAATACGAATTCTTGCCCGTTGTGAGAATACGGATTGCCCTTTTTTTCACCAGGATGCAGCGTCACTAAAATTGGCTCGAAATGTGGATTTGATACATTCCCAGAAAGATTCGTGTAAATAAAATGAGAGTAATTTACATGTTCTTCATTTTGCTGCCCGCGGCGTATGATACTTGTATTTGTTTTTTGCTCAGCTGCGAAAAAATAGCTCGGGCTGACATGAAGTGCTTCTGATATTTTTTTCAATGATTCTAGTGTAATAGAAGATTTCGAACGCTCTACTTGAGAGATAAAACTAATAGATAGATCTGTTTTTTCAGAGACTTGTTTTAAGGTCATTCTTTTTTCTAAGCGAAGAGCTTTAATTTTGTTTCCGATATTTTCGTCCATATGATAATCCCTCGAATAATGTATTAGATAGAATTTTTCTTAAGAAAAAGTGTAAAGGAAAGTTTTGAGTTTTGCAAATTACCTTTAAAAAATTCAGAAAAATCAGAAATGTGTATTGTAAATTTATTTTCTCTGCATTATAATGACCGTAAGTGTATAGATGATATGAAATTCGTTTTTTTTACGAAATAAATTGAAGTGACACTTCAATTTATTTCGTCTTTAGTTAAATTCAGTGATGGGAGGAAGAAACATGTATCAAACATTTAAAGGGGCATATCCAGTTATTATTACACCGATGAACCAGAACGAAGAGATTGATTGGGAAGGTTTAAAGAAAAATATTGAGCATTTTATCAGTGAAGGAGTAGCTGGTTTAGTTGTGAATGGAAGTACAGGAGAGTTCGTTAGTTTAACAAAGGAAGAACGTTTCAAAGTTGTGGAAACAGCGGTGGAACAAATTAATGGACGTATTCCGCTTCTTGTTGGGACGGCGGCTGAAACGACAAAAGAAGCGATTGAATATACAAAACAAGCGGAAAGAGCGGGAGCAAGCGGTGCATTACTGATTAATTCATACTACGCTCATCCGAAAGAAGAAGAGATTTACGAACACTTTAAAGCAGTAGCGGAATCTGTTCAATTTTCAATTATGATTTATAATAATCCATTTACATCTGGCGTTGATATTAGCACAGAAACGATTCTCCGCGTCGGACGTGATGTAGAAAATATTACGCATGTAAAAGAATCGAGCGGTGATATTCGTAAAGTGCGTGATATTACAAGAAAAGGAAAAGGAGATATTGAAACATTCTGCGGTGCGGATGATTTAGTATTAGAATCCTTTTTAGTTGGGGCAACAGGCTGGATTTCAGTTGCAGGTAATGCGGTGCCAAAGCTTGTAACAGAACTATTTGATGCAGTACAAAATAAGGAACTAGAGAAAGCGTGGGAGTTATACGATAAAATTTTACCGCTCTGTAGCTTTATTGAAGAATCAGGGAAGTATGTTCAAATCATTAAGAGAGTGATGGATGTAAAAGGGCAAGCTGGTGGTCCATCTCGTAAACCTCGTTTATCTTTAACTGAGGACGAAGATCAAAAGCTACAAGGAATTTTAGAAAATCTATTAACATTACAAAAGTAAAGGGAGGGAGAGAGGAGCATGCTAACGACAAACCAAGATTTAAAGCCGAAAGTTCAAGCTTTTTTAGAAGGGAAAAAGGAATTATTCATCGATGGAAAATTTGTTCCAGCAGTGAGTGGGAAAACATTCGACGTTTGGAATCCAGCGACAGAGGAAGTGCTTGCTGTCGTAAGTGAAGCAGGAGAGGAAGATGTGAACCTTGCAGTGAGAGCTGCGCGCAAAGCGTTTGAAGAAGGAGCCTGGTCAAAAATCAGTGCAGCAGAAAGGGCTCACTTGATTTACAAGCTTGCAGATTTAATTGATGAGAATAAAGAAGAACTGGCGCAGCTTGAGGCACTAGACAATGGGAAACCGTATAAGCAAGCCCTCGAAGATGATATTGCAGGAACAGTTGATCACTTCCGTTATTATGCGGGATGGGCGACAAAGATTCTTGGGCAAACAATCCCGATTTCACCGGAATATTTGAACTATACACGCCATGAACCGATTGGCGTTGTCGGACAAATTATTCCGTGGAACTTTCCATTATTAATGGCTGCTTGGAAGTTAGGTGCAGCACTTGCAACAGGATGCACAATTGTTCTTAAGCCGGCAGAGCAAACGCCGCTTTCCCTTCTATATACAGCGCAGTTATTTAAAGAAGCTGGATTTCCAGATGGTGTAGTCAATTTTGTTCCTGGATTTGGTGAAGGTGCTGGTGAGGCAATTGTGAATCATCCAGATATCGATAAAGTTGCTTTTACAGGATCAACTGTGATTGGGAAAGGGATTATGCGTAAAGCAGCGGAAATGACAAAGCACGTCACATTAGAGCTTGGCGGGAAATCACCGAATATTATTTTAGAAGATGCTGACCTTTCTAAGGCAATTCCAGGAGCATTCAACGGCATTATGTATAACCATGGGCAAAACTGTAGCGCAGGTTCACGTGTATTTGTTCATCGTAAGCATTATGAAAAAGTTGTTCGTGAATTAGGAGAAATGGCGAATGAAGTGAAGTTAGGGAACGGATTAGACCCTGAAGTAGAAATGGGACCGCTCGTATCGAAGAAGCAACAAGAACGTGTACAGGCCTACATTAGGAGCGGAGTAGAAGAAGGTGCGAAGCTGGTAGCGGGCGGCGTGAGAGAATTTGAAAAAGGGTATTTTGTAGCGCCAACTGTATTTGCAGATGTAACCGATAATATGAAAATTGCGCAAGAAGAAATCTTTGGCCCTGTTGTTTCGATCTTACCTTTTGATGAGATAGAAGAAGTTATCGAACGAGCAAACAATACACCGTACGGTTTAGCAGCTGGTGTATGGACGGAAAATGTAAAGACAGCGCATCAAGTTGCGAATCAATTAAAAGCAGGTACAGTGTGGATTAATAGTTATAACTTAGAAAATGCTGCATCACCATTTGGAGGATATAAGCAATCTGGTATCGGCCGTGAAATGGGGGCGTATGCGCTTGATAATTATACGGAAGTGAAGAGTATTTGGGTGAGTTTGGAGTAATTTGAGAGAAGGATATGGATTCCATATCCTTTTTCTATACCAAAAATATATGTCCGTTTTTTGTTCAAAAAGGGAGGATGAATGATGGAGAGGGGAATAAATCCAAAACTAGATGTGCATCCAGCTGATACAACAAAAAAATTTAGATGGACTGTTGTTTTTTGGCTTTTGGCAGGTGGGATTATTAATTATTTAGACCGTACGAATTTATCAATTGCTACTCCTGAAATTATGAAAGATCTTGATTTTACAAAAACGCAGATTGGATTGTTAGGAACGGTTTTCGCTTGGGTATATGCAACGATGCAACTGCCAGCTGGTTGGCTTATTGATAAATATGGAGCGAAAAGAATTTATTTTATCGCTATTATGTTATGGAGCGTAGCTACTGCTTTAACAGGTGTTCTCAATAGTTTTTTTATGTTTATTATTGCGCGTATTCTGCTGGGGATTGGGGAGGCACCTTGCTGGCCGACGGGGGCAAAAGTTACTTCTGAATGGTTTCCTAAGAAGGAAAGAGGACTTGCGACGGGGATTTGGGATTCAGCTTCAAAATGGGGACCAGCTATCTCTCCGCCGATTCTTATTTTTTTTATGGTGACATTTGGTTGGCGCGGCCTCTTTTTTGTAACCGGATTAATTGGGATTATTTTCGGTATTATATTTCTTATGTTTTATCACGAACCGAAGAAAAGTCGTAAACTTTCAAAAGAAGAATTAGATTATATTCAATCTGACAGTATAGAAGAGTCAGAGGTAAATCAAAAGAGAAAAATTAAATGGGGGAAACTATTTACTTATCGCACGATGTGGGGGCTTATTTTAGGTTATTTTTGTACCATTTGGAGCTGGAATATCTTTCTCGTATTTTTACCATTGTACTTGGTCGAATCCTATCATATTTCTTTAACAGAACTAGGAATTTATGCGAGTATTCCTTATTTCGGAGGGGTATTTGGAAATATATTTGGTGGATATCTCACTAAAAAAATGGTGGATAAAGGAATGGCTTCACCTATAAATTCAAAACGTATGTTAATTAGCATTAGTGCAGTTTTAACAGCAATAGTCCTCATCATTTTGCCATTTGTACATGATATTGTATCTACAGTTGCACTCATGACATTAGCCATCTGCTTTATTTCTTCTATTACAGGTGGGGCTTGGGCGCTTGCTGGTGATGTAGCTCCGGCATCTTCCGTAGCCTCTGTTAGTTCGATTCAAAGTTTTGGTGGATATTTTGGCGGAGCATTTTCTCCCGTTATTGCTGGAATAATTGTTGATACAACAGGTTCTTACGCATTAGCATTTATCTCTGGTGGAATCATTGCTGGATGCGGGGCGCTTTGTTATTGGTTTATTGTGAAGAAACCGATTGAAGTAAAATGAGTAAAAAATTGTATGCACTAGAGAAGAATTAGAAAGCTTCCTGTAAAAAGGCAGCTTTTTATAGTTTAAAGAACATCTTAGAGGAGTTAATAAATAAAAATGTAGGGGGTTTTCTGTGCGATTAAACCAGTTATGAGAGCTTGAATCATCATATTTAACTTTTACTGTCAAATCAAATGAAGAAAATATACTTTGTTTTCACTTTAATCAACTAACAATAAGACAGTAAATAGGGAGAAGTAGAGAGTACGATTTTTAGCTAGATTTCATTGTATGGCCTCCTATTTATACTTTTTTAATCTAGTTTAAAATGCAAAGTAAAATCATGTGCTGTTTTTTACTAAAATACATAACTATATAATACTGTTTTTTACTAAAAATATTTTGACTTTTTTGAATTTTTTTAGTAAAAAGATAGTAGATCTTTATTTTTTAGCAGAATTAATTCGGAGTTAGGATGGAAAACCTTTTTAGTTCGTATTACATAAGGGGGATTTTAGGTGATATATAACCAGTTAATGGAGAGTTTTAAGAAAATATTTCACCAAGAGGAGTATCGTACTTTCTTTGCGCCTGGTCGGATTAATTTGATTGGAGAACATACTGATTACAACGGAGGGAATGTGTTTCCATGTGCCATTACTTTCGGCACTTATGCGTTAGCAAGTAAACGAGATGATGCGTTAATATGTGCCTATTCATTGAACTTCCCGGAAAAGGGTGTTATTTCATTTTCTTTACACGAATTAGATTATAAGCAAGAACATGATTGGGCGAATTATCCAAAAGGTATGATTCGTTATCTCATAGAAGCGGGATATAGCATTGATTCAGGAATTAACATTATGTTTTATGGAAATATTCCAAATGGTGCGGGATTGTCATCATCTGCCTCTATTGAGCTTGTAACAGGGGTAACGATGGAAGGATTATTTCAATTCGAATTAGATCGTATAGAATTAGCTGAAATTGGTAAAAAAGTGGAGAATTATTTTATCGGTGTAAATAGTGGCATTATGGATCAATTTGCTATTGGGATGGGAAAAGCAAGATATGGGATGTTGTTGAATTGTAAAACACTGGATTTTACGTATGCGCCACTCGAGCTCGATAACTACAATATCATTATTATGAATACGAACAAGCGTCGAGAGCTTACTGCTTCTAAATATAATGAGAGAAGAATGGAATGTGAACAGGCACTTGCAAATTTGCAAGAGGTAATTGATATAAGCTCCTTAGGAGAACTAACTGAAAAAATGTTTGAACAATACAAGCATGTAATTCAGGAAGATAGCGTAAGAAAACGGGCTAAACATGTTGTGTATGAAAACTGCCGAACATTGCAATCTGTAAAAGAGTTAAAAGAGAATAATATAAAAGAATTTGGAAGACTGATGAATGAATCCCATTGTTCTTTACGTGATGATTATGAAGTGACAGGACGAGAGCTAGATACATTGGTTGAATCAGCTTGGAAACAAGAGGGGGTTATAGGAGCACGTATGACAGGTGCAGGGTTTGGTGGTTGTGCGATTGCGATCGTTGGGAAAGAATATATGGATCAATTTATTTGTAACGTTGGACAAAAATATAGAGAAATTATCGGTTACGAAGCGACATTTTATGTTGCTGATATTGGAGATGGGGCACGAGAGTTACAGAAAGAGGCAATGCAATGAATGAAGGGCAGATTATATCGGTTTTCGTGCTAGTATAGCAATTCGTAGAGCAAACTTCAATGTAGTAGTTACAGATAATGTATAACTATTTTACTTCTCTTTATAGATGGTTAGGATATGTATGAAAATAATCCGAATGGATATAACGATTCAGCGGAGGGAAAGTATCATGAATGTTTATCAAGTCATTGAGCAACTTATAAAACGGGCATGTTCACTTCGGTTTATCGAAAGAGAAGATGGAATTTATGTAAGAAATCAAATTCTTCACCTTCTTCATTTAGAGCGTTTTGAAATGCAAAGAAGTAAAACGGAAGAAAAAGAAATAGCAGATCTACTAGAAGATTTAGTTCAGTATGCGAGTGAACAAGGAATTATCGATGGTTATTCTCATCATGGAGAAATATTGGCGAGTCAAATTATGAACTGCTTCATGTCAAAACCATCGACTATTAATCAATGTTTCTATCAATATTATGAGTGCCATCCGGAACATGCAACGGATTATTTTTATGAATTAAGTCGAATAAGCAACTATATTCAAACGAAGCGTGTTCAAAAAAATATTAGTTATAAAGCGAATACAGAGTATGGGGAATTGGACATTACGATTAATTTATCTAAACCGGAAAAAGATCCAAAGGAAATTGTAAACGAAAACGTAATACAAAATACGGATTATCCGAAATGTTTGCTTTGTATTGAAAATGAAGGATATGTGGGCAGAATTGGCTATCCGGCACGTTCTAACCATAGAATGATTCGAACAGAATTATTAGGAGAGCGATGGTACTTACAATATTCTCCTTATGTGTACTATAACGAACATTGCATTGTGATAGCAGAAACACATCGGAATATGGAAATAAGCCGCCAAACTTTCGGAAGATTACTTTCTTTTGTGAAACGGTTCCCTCATTATTTTATTGGCTCCAATGCTGATTTACCTATTGTAGGCGGATCTATTTTATCTCATGATCATTATCAAGGTGGTAAATATGAATTTGCGATGGCAAAAGCAGCAGATGATTATGCATTTAAATTGGATAGATTCCCAGGGGTTCAATGTTCAGTATTGAAATGGCCCATGTCTGTTATTCGCTTAAAAGGTAAGGATTCTAATTTATTAGTAAATGTGGCAGATTACATTTTGGGAAAATGGAAGCAATATAGCGATTCATCTGTTCATATTTACGCACATACAGACGGTATGCCGCATAATACGATTACGCCTATTGCACGCAAGCGAAATGAACAGTATGAATTAGATCTTGTATTACGCAATAATCGCACAAGTGAGAAGTATCCCTTTGGTATCTTTCATCCGCATCAGGATGTACAACATATTAAGAAGGAAAACATCGGTTTAATTGAAGTGATGGGATTAGCTGTACTTCCAGCAAGATTGAAATCAGAATTACAAGAGGTAGAACGATATATATTGTATAACGACAATTGTGTAGCGGAATATCACAAACGATGGGCAGAACAACTGAGAGAGCGATATAAAAAGGAAGTGAATGAAGAGAATATTCACCATATTGTTCAAAAAGAGTTAGCGGCTAAATTTTTAAGGGCATTAGAAGATGCTGGGATTTTCAAACGAAATGATGAAGGAATAGCTGCATTTAAACGTTTTATACAAAGTTTAGAGGAGCGGAAGATAGGGATATGAAAGTCTTTCAAAATGTATTTGGTAAAGTAAATGGAGAAGATGTGTACGCTTATACATTAAAAAATGACAAGGGTATAGAAGTTACGTGTTTAAATTACGGTTGTGTGATTACAAAAATCATTACTCCTGATAGGAAAGGAAATTATGAAAATATCGTTTTAGGTTTTGAAGAATTAGAAAACTATGAGAGATATTCTCCGTATTTTGGAGCAGTTGTAGGAAGAGTAGCTGGTAGAATCAAAGGTGCTCAATTTGAGTTGGATGGCAACACATATACGCTAGTAAAAAACGATCAAGACAATCATCTCCATGGTGGTTTAAATGGATTTAGTTATATCGTTTGGGATGCTAAAATAATAGAAAATGAGAAGGAAACTGGAATTGAATTTACTTATACTAGCCCTAACGGAGAAGAAGGATATCCAGGAACTGTACATGTAAAAGTGATCTATACATTGAATAACGCGAATGAATTTATGATTCGTTATGAAGCGCAGTCAGATAAAACGACCATATTAAACATAACGAATCATACGTATTTTAACTTAAGTGGCAATGTAAAACGGGATGTCTTACAGCACACTTTAAAAATGAATAGTGATCAATTTCTAGAATTAAATGAACAATTATTGCCAACGGGAAAATTATTGGATGTCATAAATACGCCTTTTGATTTCCGAACAGGAAGGCAAATAAAAGAGGGCGTATACGCTCGCTATTATCAAAATGAATTAGTAGGAAAAGGGTACGATCATCCTTTTCTTTTGAATAGCAACTACGATCAGGAAATTATACTATGGGATGAAGATAGTGGGCGTAAATTAGTAGTGGAAACGGATGAAGTTGGGGTAGTTTTGTATACAGGTAACCAGTTACCAGATGATTTTAAAATATATGGAGTACAATCTAGGAAGTATTTAGGTCTTTGTCTAGAAACACAAGGATTGCCTGATGCCATTCATCATCCGAATTTTCCTTCTTATATTTTAAATAAAAATCAAGTATTCTCCTCCTCAACGAAATATACGTTTTTGGTTGAATAATGGAGAAGAGTAGGTGAATCAGGTATGGCAACGATTAAAGATATAGCAGAGAAGGCAGGCGTATCCATCGCTACTGTTTCGCGGGTGTTAAATAATGATCCATTGCTCTCTGTGAGTGATGAAACGAAGAGAAAGATATTTGAAGCAGCAGAGGAACTTTCTTATAAGAAGCGTACAAATCGCAAAAAAGAATTACCAAAAATCGCTTTGGTTCATTGGTATACGGAAGAAGAAGAGCTTAACGATTTATATTATATGTCTATTCGTTTAGGGATAGAAAAAAGATGTGAACAGCAAGGTTTGAAAATCGTAAAACTTTTTCATAGCCAAATGGAAGATTTGATGAAGGAAAACATTCAAGGCATGATTGCAATAGGGAAGTTTAGTGAAAGAGAAATAGGTTTATTTGAAACGATAACAAAAAATATTGTATTTGTAGATTATTCTCCAAATGAGGAACTGTTTGATTCAGTTGTCGTAGATTTTGAAAAGGTAACAATGAAGGTGATTGATTATTTAATAGAAAAGGAACATCAAAGGATTGGATATATAGGAGGAAGGGAGATTTTTAAAGATCAGACTGCTGAAATTGAAGATCCAAGGGAACGCGCTTTTATAAAATATATGAAGAAACAAGAGTTATTGGATGAAAAAAATATATACATAGGTCAATTTTCAGTAAACGATGGCTATTCACTAATGAAACAGGCGATAGAAGAGCAGCAAGATCAGTTACCAACGGCTTTTTTTGTTGGAAATGATGCCATGGCAATCGGATGCTTGCGAGTATTACATGAATGGAAGATTGCTGTTCCAGAAAGAGTAAATATAATTGGTGTAAATGATATCAGTATTTCTCAGTATCTTTCTCCTGCGCTCAGTACAGTGAAAGTATATACGGGGCTTATGGGAGAAACAGCAGTAGATTTATTAATGGAAAGATTTTCAGGACGGCATGTAGCTAAAAAGGTAATTTTATCAACGAGATTAAATATTAGGGAAAGTAGTTTTTAGTAAATGAAAAAGAAACTCCTGTTTAGTGAAGCAGGAGTTTCTTTTTTGTTGGCATATATTAATTGGTTATTTTGTGGGGTAATATGGTTTTTATAAGTTCATATTCAATATTATAGGAGATGGTTGAGTGGACGATGCAAAAATTCAAATCAAAAGGATAAAGAGAAAAGTAGCATTGGTATTACTTATTGCGCTAGTAATGATCATTGGCTTCGGATATTGGAAATTTTTTAGTTTGCAAGGTGTTCCGAAAGGAGAATTGATTCGGACTGTAAAGTCTCCAGATGGGAAACATGTTATTAAAACCTATTTTCATAACGCCGGATCATTAAGTGCAGATGCTGTTAGAGGAGAATTAGTTAACCTTAGTTCCAATTCTGTCCAAAATGTATATTGGAACTATCCAGATACAAATCCATACATTGAATGGATAGATAAAGATAGAGTTAGAATTGGAGATCAAACGTTAGATATTTCAAAGAAAGAAACTTATGATTGGCGTCAGGATGATAAACATATAAAAGAACAACCAAAACAGTTTGTTCAATAGATGATATGTAGTAAGAGAAGGAGAGTACGGCTAGTTATTTTAACTCTATAAATTGCCTTGTTTAGTGAAAGAATTTTGATACCATAACGAAGAACATAAGGGCGGAAATCCCGAAATACGGAATGCTCATTGATTTTCGCCCTGCTTTTATTTCATTTATACCGAGAAGGATAAATGAACAACTAAAACCAATTTGTATATAAGGGGTGAAGGCGAGGTTATTGGTAAAAAAAGAATATATACAAAGAACGAGCGTCAGCAGTCCGAAAAAAATACGTAATCCCGTTAGCATTTAATCCCTCCTTTGAAAGCTTGTATTAGCGGAGAAATTCCGATATAGCGATGAATAAAACGGCAGCTCCAACTAGAAAACAAAGCGTTCCACTTACTTTCTTTTGTTCACGTAGTTCCTCAATGCTCATCGTGAAAGACATGAACCCTAAAGCGATAAACATATAAAGCAGAATGCCTCTGTTATCTGTGATAAAACCATATATAGATAAAGCTAATGCAATGAGTGAAAAGGTTATTCGAACAAACTTTAACATGTTAACCCCTCCGTAAGAAAAGAATCGCTACATAATATACTTTACTGCGAGAACAGCCCACACGAAAACTCCTGCCACCATACAAGTTAGGCCGGTGCTTGGATCCTTCTTTTTGATTTGTTCAATCGCAATTATGAATATTAAGGCTCCTACGAAAAATTGTGAAAGTGTAAGAAATGCATCGCTCTGTGTAAATAGACTATATAAGGATACGATAATAACAATGAAAGTAGTGAGAAGGCGGAGTATACGAAGCATATTATTGATCCTCCTTTTTATTTGCCAGATAAGGATTGTCCTCTGGTTTATCAACCGAATGTTTATCCCGCATTAACGGACAGTAACACTCCTACCTCAAAATTCAGCGAAAGCAAAGAAGTTAGGTGGGAGATGAACTGTCCGTAAAAGCCCGATTGGTTCAACTAATAATCAGTGGGGGATGGGGAAAACCCCCACTGATTAAAGTTTCACTTTATATGAATAGCCTTTATTAATAGTTAGCACAGAGAGAACCAATACGATAAGTACAATAATGACTCCGACAATTAATATTTTAATCAAATAGAACCCTCCTTTTCCCCATTTTATCACTAAATGAAACTTCGTTTTACATAATTTTGTAATTGTTGAAAATAATAGAAATTAAAAAGGTGAAAGAAGGGCGTTATATGGATAATAAGAAAACTTATTATATATCAGTAGGAAATGGACAGATTTCGCAGGTGAAAACGGCGGATACATATAGTTTTGAGATTCATGCAACGGATGAGGAAATTATTCAACTACGGGAATACTTCGATCAAGCGTATCGTGAAGATCTTGGCTCATTTGTACGTTCGCACGTTCCGTATGTTGAGTACCATCATGATTCGAATAATGACCGGTATGATGTTGAGCTGCAGAAAGCGTATAAGATGATTTATGATTTAGGAAATCATGAAACAAAGGAATTAGTCGCGCAAATGGGAATAATCAATGGATTATAGTTGGATAACATTATGCAGAAAAGCGAGAATATGCTACAATTTGTGGTAGGAAAAACTTGTAACCATCTATAGGGGAGTAATGGCATGTACAAATTTAAAGATTATTACCACAACACTGTACAATTATCGTTTGAACGTTATCCATTTTCTCCTGAGCCAAAGCATGTTTGGGTTGTATGCCGGTACGGGGATCAATGGTTATTAACGCATCATTTACGCCGCGGTCTTGAATTTCCGGGTGGTAAAGTGGAAATTGGGGAAACACCGGAAGAAGCGGCAGTTCGGGAGGTTCATGAAGAAACCGGCGGCATTGTTTCTGATTTAACTTACTTAGGACAATACAAAGTATCTGGAAAAGACAAAATAATCATTAAAAACATTTATTTCGCAACAATTAGTGCTGTAGAACAACATACGCACTACGAAGAGACAAAAGGGTCTGTTCTATTAAAAGAAATTCCTGATAGTATTAAAACTGATAGGAAATTTAGCTTTATTATGCGCGATGATGTATTAGCGCGTACGATGAAACATATAGAAGAACTCGGCTGTTTTACGAAGTAAAGGAGCCGAGTTCTTTTTTATACAAAAGACAGTACTTCAAGCAAATCTTGAGCCACACGAGAATGCTCAAATCCCTTCCAAAATGAATCTTTCTTCCAAACAGCGAGAATGCCAGCATTTTCAGCTCCAATTACATCATTTTCTGGATGATCTCCTACATAAATACATTCTTCCGGTTTCACATTTAATTGAAGGAGAGCACGTTCAAAAATAACTGGATGTGGTTTCTTAATACCTTCTGCTTCCGAAATAAGAATTGTATTTGTATAAGTATGTAGCTGCAAGGCACGAAGGTTGTTCATCTGAAATTCTGTGAAGCCATTTGTAATAATTCCGATTGCGATATCTTGATTTTGTAATTGTTGTAGCAATTCATGCATATTTGGAAAAGGAATGCAGTGATTTGTGAATTCTGTTACGTAGTCGTGCAGGAGTTGATCGGCGGTTAGAGTTGTAATGTTATATTCGTTGAGCAAAGTAGTATATACTTTATCTTTCCAAGTATAGCCGTTATTATCAAGCTGAATGAAACGAGTGCAATACTCGTTTTTTTCTATCTCAGTAAAATGCCCTGTGTAACGATCGTATTGTTTACTAATAAAACTCTCCAAAGATTGACGGCGATCTAACAATGTTCCATCTAAATCAAATAATACAGCGCGTATCATCATACATTCCCCCTCAAAAAGTAAAAAACTCCCTAAAAATAATTATCGCATATTTGTAAGAAAATGATTATCATATCTTTGTAGAATGGAATAATGGAGGTTTATATGAGGAAGGTTTGTGGAAGGCTATTATGTTTTATCTTAGCAATTGGTGTTACAGCAGGGTGCAGTAAAGAGGTAAAAGTTGCGGAAAAGAAAGAGATATGCAAAACAGAAGATGAATGTACGAAACTTGGAGATGATATGGTTCAAAAAGTATATAAGAAGATGGAAAGTCTGTCTCAGCTGGAAGAGCTAGAGGAAGATGCAGAAGGATTGGAAGAGGGAATAGAAGAAAGTACAGAAGAGAATGCTGGAAAGAAAGGTAGTATGAAAATAGCTGAACAGAAGAAAGATGAGGATGAAAATTATTTCTTTTTAGCATCTTATTATATTGATGAGGAAGACATCATAGATCCTTATTTTGAAAAGCTAGATAAGAAACGTTTAAATAAGGTGTTTGCGGATGATCAAGAAGCGAAGGAAGACATCATACAGCAGCATGAAGATAGAGATTATCATGAAACGTTATGGGGAATTTATCGTACGTTAATTCCGTCTAAGTATCGAGAGAATATAAAAGAATTTGATATTGTGACAGATGGATATGATGGAATTGTTGCCCATGTAACTCCTAGTATGGAGAATCCGAAAGATTGGGTGTTAAGTTTAGATACGCTTGATTCAGGTGTGAATATAGATGAAGTAATGAAGACATTAATACATGAGACTGCTCATGTATTAACGCTTAGTGATAAACAAATTCCAGTAGATAAAAAGTATGTAAAGGCATTTGAAGCGGAGAAAGATGTTTCTTCTTATCAAAATAAGTGTAACAATCTTTTCTTGCAAGAAGGGTGCGCGAAAGCAGATTCGTATATTAACAAATTCTATGATTCTTTCTGGAAGCCAATTGAAAGTGAATGGCAAGAAAAGCAAATCGAAACAGAGGAAGAGGCGCAAATACAATTTTTCGAAGAGAAGCATGATCAATTCGTCTCTGAGTATGGGACAACGAATGTAGCAGAGGATATTGCTGATACATTTACAGCATTCATTTTGCAAGATTCAAAGAAAGTGAAAGAGGGACAAGAACTGAAATATAAAAAGATGGCATTCTTTTATCAATATCCGGAGCTTGTCAAAATGAGAGCGGAAGTGTTGGCTGGATTATATGAGGTTTCACAAACAATAAAAGAATAAAAGTAGTAAAAGCAACCAAAATATAATTAGGTTGCTTTTTTTAAGTAGAAGAAGGAACTAGAAATTGTAAATAGAATAGAGTATAAAAGATTAATTGTCACAAAATTGACACAATTAGAATATACATAGTAGAGATGTAATGAATTTATTCTCAAGGGGGTAGATCGTATGAAAACCATTCTTGCTATTGCTGGTCTTATTTGGGTCATGTCGCATGGGTTTCCGATTTTCGAGGGAGAGCAAATTCGTACAGCGTTAAATAAACAATTTAATGAGTATCATGTTATAGATCGACAAGATAATATTGTAAAGGTACGTGTGAAAGATTGTTTTCATACGGTCACGATTCAAGGAAGTATTGTAGTTAACGATGCCAAAGTATGTGATTAACAATAAATATATGAATCCAATTTAAAATAAAAAAGAGCTGACTCCGGCATATTATTTGGAGTCAGCTTCTTTTTCTTTTTCCTACCATTAATTTTTCAAAACCTTCAACAAATACATACATAAGAGTGGCAAGGACACATGTCAGTAAGACACTTAGCAGTACAAGTGTAAAGTTAAACACTTGGAATCCATAGCTAATTAAATAACCGAGTCCTTGTTTGGAAACGAGAAGTTCTCCGAAAATAACACCAACCCATGATAGTCCAACATTTACTTTTAACGTTGAAATGATAGCTGGAAAGGAAGACGGTAAAATAACTTGTTGATAGGTTTGCCATTTATTTGCACCAAACGTATCCATTACTTTTATATAATTCGAATCAACTTCTTGAAATGCACTGTAAATAACAAGAATGGTGATGATGATGGAAATAATGACTCCCATTGCGATTGAAGAGGAGATATTTGGACCGAAAATAACGATAATAATTGGGCCAAGTGCTACTTTCGGCATCGCATTTAACACAACAAGGTATGGATCTAATACGCGAGCGATAAGAGGTATCCACCAAAGAACGGTTGCGATAATTGTCCCAAGTACTGTCCCCAGAATAAATCCAATACTTGTTTCTAATAGTGTCGTCCATATGTGAATCCAAAGTGATCCATCTCCCCATTTGCTTAAAAACAGTTCCAAAATGCTTGAAGGAGAGCTGAAGAGTAAAGGATCAATCCACTCTTGCTTGCTAGAAATTTCCCATAATATAAAGAAGAGAATGAGGAGCAATAATTGTAAAGAAGCAACTATCCAAGTGCGCTGGCGTGCTTTTTTTCGAAACTGTTCATGTAGTTGTTTTATATTATCCAAGGTTCTCAAGCTCCTTCCATATGGCTTGAAACAGAGCTGGAAACTCAGGGTGGTGTCTTGCTTGTAAAGGTGGTAAAGAACGGATGCTTTCTGGTACGATAAATGTTTTGGCAATTTTGCCAGGGTTTGCTTGAAGCAAGTAAATACGATCACTCATTGCGATAGCTTCTTCGATGTCATGGGTGACGAGAAGAGAAGTTTTCTTATACTTGTGCAATAAAGAGAATACGAGATCCTCTAATTTTAATTTCGTTTGATAATCAAGGGCTGAAAATGGTTCATCAAGCAAAAGGATTTTCGGGTTTGTTGCAAGTGTACGAACGAGTGCTGCCCGTTGGCGCATACCACCGGATAGTTCTGGAGGGTATTGCTTTTCTATGCCTTGCAGGCCGACTTGTTTTAAAAGTTGTAACGTATGTTCTTTTGTTTCTTGTCCGTATGTTTTTGTAATATGCAACCCGAGCATGATATTTTCTTCAATTGTTTTCCAAGGGAACAAATAATCTTGTTGAAGCATATATCCCATTGAATCTGTTGATTTTAGTATTGGTTTATCATCTAAAAAAACGATCCCTTCAATTGGTTGCAGCAGCCCTGCGATAATGGAAAGGAGTGTTGTTTTCCCACAGCCACTTGGACCGAGAATGGATATGAATTCTCCTTCGTCTACCTGTAAGCTAATATCTTCAAGGATGAGCCGGGCACTTTTTTTTGAAAAAAAACATTGGGAAACGTGAGATATTTGTAAGAAACCCATTGTATTCGCCTCTACTTCTTAATAACGCTTTCGGCAATTTTTGTATTAACGAGCGCTTCATGTGGAACTTCTTTTTGTAGTTCACCAGCTTCTTTCATAATCTTCTGCACTTGTTTCCATTCCTCTTCATCTAATAATGGATTTGTTGCATACGAATGTTGCTTTTTATAGCGTTCGATTACTTTTACCGTAATATCTTTTGCAGTATCTTTAAAAAGTGGTGTAACAACCTCGGCGATTTCTTCTGGGCTATGTGTATCTACCCATTGCTGTGCTTTATATAATGCACGTGTGAATTTTTCGGCTGCTGCTTTGTCTTTCTTTAAAAAGCTTTCTTTTGCCATAAATGTTGTGTAAGGGACGGTTCCAGATTCAGTACCGAAGGATGCGACGATATAGCCCTTTCCTTCCTTTTCAAAAATGCTTGCGGTTGGTTCAAACAGCTGGACAAATTCTCCTGTACCAGATGCAAAAGCATTAGCAATATTCGCAAACTCAACATTTTGAATTAAATTTGTATCTTTATGTGGATCAATACCATTTTTCTTTAAAACGTATTCTCCAACCATTTGTGGCATACCGCCTTTACGCTGACCAAGGAAAGTAACGCCCTTTACATCGTTCCAATTAAAAGAGTCTAATTTTTTACGTGAAACTAAAAATGTCCCATCCGTTTGCGTGAGTTGTGCAAAGTTAATAACTGGATCTTTTGCTCCTTGCTGGTGAACATAAATAGATGTTTCAGAACCGACAAGTGCAACATCAATTCCTCCAGATAACAGTGCGGTCATCGTTTTATCGCCACCAGCTGTCGTTTGCAAATCAATATCTAACCCTTCATCTTTAAAAAATCCTTTTTCAATCCCAACATAGAGCGGGGCATAGAAGAGGGAATGTGTAACTTCACCGATGCGAATCTTTTGCGCTTGTTGCTTCGTATCGTCTTTTTTACTACACGCCACAACCGTAAAAACAGTAAGTACAAGTATACAAAAAGCAGCTATGAATTTTTTCAATAGGTGACACCTCCTAGAAATGAATCTACTGCCATAATATGTAGAGAAGTGCCTAGATGTGAGTGAACATAGAAGGAATTTTTTGGATGATAAAGAAGTACAAATATAAGGGGTGATAAAAATGAAGTATGAATATGATGATAGCTTGCATTTACATCTTGATTATTTCGGAGAAGAATATGATATGGAATCGATTGCTTATAAAAGAAAACATGAAGATGTGTGGGATGTTTTTTTTAACTTTGCCTTTTATGGGATTCCCTTAGTACAGGTGCAAGAAGATGAATTCATGGATGACTATTCTGGATATCGTGTTTTTTCTGTACATGCCAATGACTTAAGCTGGGAATTTGGTAGTGCTAAGTTTGAAGAATGGCTTTTGGAGAATCGTATATTAGAAAAAACAGTGCAGAAATAGGATGATTGATTTTCTCGTTTTGTTACTTATATTTGTAGCAGGTTTTATGATGTTACAGTTTCTTTCTTATCGCTTTGCAAAAAAGAATATTCATAAATATAAGGAAACGAAACTTATGCATATTTGGTTGGATATGCAAGTAAAGAAAGGGCCGAAATTAGATTTTGGTGATTATACATTTATACTAATTGTATGCATCATATGGAAAATTTGGCTTCTTCCTCTCATAAGGTAGAATCTATAAAATCATCTAAACTGCTTCTAATAGTATTAGTAATAAATATCCTATCATTTTCCCCCTTAACAGCAGAACTACATGATGCACGAAATCTTAATTTTGGTGTGAATAGCTTGTTCATGTTCACCTCAATCTTCAAAAAGACATACGTTTGTAACATAGAAATGCTACAACTTTATGTAAAGTGTATCTTTTTATGAAGATGAATTTAGAGGTGAACACATGAAAGCAAATTTAGAACACGCCAAAACAAATAGAATGAACTCGAACAAGGAAGTACCTTCTTTGGAACAAGCAAAAGAAGGTACTCCCTTATTGTGGTTGAGACGAATATGTATGATTTCCCTCATACTATTCATTCTTCCGGTAACAATTTACGTATATGCTTTTCATTTCGAAACAAAAGCATTGTCAGTTACATGGAATGACATTGACAATCCAAATATCCCAAAAGGTTTTCATGGTGTGAAGATCGTACAGTTTTCAGACACACATTTCGGACCGAATTTCCCTCATAAACAGCAACAACTATTAGTGGATAAAATCAATCAATTAAATCCTGATATTGTGGTTTTTACAGGTGATTTAATTGATAAATTTAATGAGTATGCTTCCGAAAGAAAGTACTCACAAACTATTTTGGCACAAATTCATGCTCCTCTTGGAAAATATGCAGTGTTTGGCAATCATGATCGAGGCGGCGGAGGAGGTCATTTATACAAAGAGTATATGCAAAAGGCTGGCTTTACAGTTTTGAACAATGAAACGAAAAAGATTAAAGCTGAGACTGGTGAGTATATTACTATTTCTGGTCTTGATGATTTTTTACTTGGAAAACCTAAAATTCATCCAACCTTGAAGGACCTTAGAGTAGAGGATTTTAACTTACTACTAGTGCATGAACCTGATGCTGTCGATCAAATATTGGAATATCCAGTAGATCTTCAAATATCCGGTCATAGTCATGGTGGACAAGTTCAGATTCCGTTCATAGGTCCTATTATTACTACTTCACTAGCAAATAAATATGTAGAAGGGCTTTATTCATTAGAAGGAAAGCGTAAACCATTACAGTTGTATGTGAATCGTGGTATGGGGACTACTAGAATGCCGGTCCGGTTTTTAAGTAAGCCTGAGCTTTCTGTTTTTTCGTTAAAGAGAACGAGCGGTGTTGTAAAAGATATTTTGACAAATACGGAGACGCATACATACGGTATTAAAGTACGATTACAAGATGGGCAAATTGGTAGGGTTCAAAGCGTCAGCTAATAAGAAAAGAGGTTATCCTAAAAGTAGTTTTAGGGTAACCTCTTTTTTATAGATAAACTCACTATGATTTTCTACGATATAAATCACGGCTTCGGAAACAAAAAGAGGTTTCCACTTACTTGCTCCTTGTGTTTTCACATGGGATGGGGCGAAAAAAGGTCCTGACCGCTTCTATGCACCGCCGGACGCTCTTTTCCTACCTGAAAGGAAAGGTCTTATACCGGTTTTTAATTTATATTTATATATTCGAGTATTTATTTCGTTTACAAAAGAAAGTTTATTCATGAAACTATTTTATGTAGTTAGATAACGTGATAAAATTTTAATTACTGTGTGTAATCATAAAAAAAGAGAGTATTTATGAATATGTTTTGTAATATTTTGATGGTTTATATTTTTTTAGGGTCATACAATTGATAGAGTTGTATATCGTGGATATTGACAGAATTTTTAGAGAAACATGGGGGGTGACTGCTAGATGCCCAAACCATTAAAGAAAAATAGTCGCTATATGGTTGGATTGGACAGTCTAAGGGGACTAGCTATACTAGGTGTTATTTTATATCATATCAATTTTAATTGGATGCCTGGCGGATTTTTAGGTGTTACTGTATTTTTTGTACTTTCGGGTTATTTAATCACGGATATTCTGGCGATAGAATGGAAGAGAAATAAGAGGATTGACTTGAAGAGGTTTTGGCTCAGCAGAGCAAGACGATTACTTCCTGGAATGCTCGTTATGCTTGTAATTGTGTTAGCGTGGATCACTATTTTTCATAGTTCCTTGCTAGGAAAGATGCGAGGGGATTCACTAGCAGCTTTATTGTATTTCAGTAACTGGTGGTATATTTATCATAAATTATCATACTTTGAGAGTTTTAATCAACTTTCTCCGTTAAATCATTTTTGGTCATTAGCTGTGGAAGAACAGTTCTATGTAGTGTGGCCATTTATCATTAGCCTTGCATTTTATTACATAAAAAAGAAATCACGTATCATTTTATTCGTCGTTCTAGGGGCAGCCATGTCTGCATTAGCGATGGCAATTTTGTATGAACCAGGAGCTGACCCGAGTAGAATTTATTATGGTACTGATACGAGAGCTTTTTCCTTATTGATTGGAGCGGCACTTGCCTTAATTTGGCCAAGCAGTAGGCTTGCAAATAAAATCATTCCAAAGGCACGTCTCGTTCTTGACGTAGTTGGAGCAGTTGCTCTTATCATCATTCTCGTTATGTTTTGGAAGACGAATCAATATGATCCGTTTCTATATCGCGGGGGAATGGTTCTTTTATCGCTGGCTACTGCCTTGTTAGTAGCTAATCTTGCTCATCCAGCTAGCCGAATTGCTCAATTTTTACGTTTTAGACCACTGCGCTGGATGGGGGTACGATCGTATGGAATATATCTTTGGCATTATCCGATTATCACATTGACAAGTTCGAAAGTAGATGCTGGAGAGTTTTCGCTTACACGAGCAATTCTTCAATTTCTTCTTATTATAATTGCTGCACAAATTTCGTGGAAGTTTATTGAAGATCCAATCAGGCGAGGGGCATTGAAGAATATTGGCTCGAAGAACTGGAGAATGAGAAATTTAGCATTAAGTGGCAAGTTAGCTATAGTAGGTGCATTATTCATTTCTACGATAGCTGTTTTTGGATTATCAACAGCTAGCCAAGCAAAGGATAATCCGGAGAAAGGTAAGACGGAAGCAATACAAACGGAACAAAAAGAAAAACCGAAACATCCAGTGGCAGTTAGGGAAAAGCCAGCTGAGGAACCACCTCAAAATAAAGAACAACAAGAAGCTACTGCGCAGACTAAAGAACCTCAAACAGTTACAGCTGTGGGTGATTCGATTACGATTGATATCACCCCGTATTTGAAAAATGCATTTCCTAATATTAAGGTTGATGCAAAAGTTGGTCGACAACTGTCTAAAGCAATTCCTGTGGTGGAACAGCTAAAGAATGAGGGGAATTTAGGAAATCATGTCATTATTGGATTAGGTACAAATGGAGCTTTTACAAAGGATCAATTAGTATCATTAGTGCAATTGATTGGAAATGAGCGTAAAATTATATTAGTCAATACAAGGGTACCACGTCCATGGGAATCATTGGTGAATGAAAAATTAAAAGAAGTAGCATCTGCCTATCAAAATGTGACATTAATCGATTGGTATGCAGCAAGTGCTGGAAATAAGGCATATTTTGAACCAGATGGCGTACATTTAACAAAAACAGGTGCAGAAGCATATGCAGCGCTTGTAGTAAAAGCAGTGAATCCATAATTGATTTGTTTCACGGTATAAAAATATTCTTTATCATTTAGTAGATTGATTGCAAAAAAAGAACTTGTAGATACGCTACAAGTTCTTTTTTCGATTTATATTGAATAACGGGGGTATAACTAGACAAAAAAGCTCAAACATGAAGAACGGGGAGTTCTACTTTAACCTGACAAGTTTAGTATATAACACATGATAGCGTTTTCGATGATATATTATTGAAAATTATGTGAATTATGATATATATAGATTGAAAAAATCTTATAAAAGCATTCCTTCTATATTTCTACGGCAGTAAATATATTTCATAATTCGGTGGATCAGTTAGCTTTGATTTATTTAACCGCCCCTCATTGACTAATTCCTGCAAAGTTTTCTCAACATCCTCAGGTTTCACATGAAATAAATCAGCAATCTTTACAGTAGAGAGAGCCGTATATTTCGGTTTTTTTGATGAAGAAATAATCATCGCATTTACACGTTGATATAATTTTTCTTTTTCCACTTTTTTAAACCTTCTTCCCAATTCATTTTTCAAGAGATCATTAAGAAATGAGATACATAATTCCTTATAAGATTAACCCGTTATAGGTTGTTTTATGCTCTCTTCCAATACAGAAATTTAATAATTAACTACTAATATTCGTAAAAGAGGGTAAATATAAAATTAGTTTAGGAGGGAATGGTATGAGAGGCGTGTATATTTCCATTGGCTAACTTTTAGTCGTCCGAGTAATGACAGATTTACGTAAAGAATAGGGAAGTTTTGGAGCCGCTATTTTTTAAGGACATTTTAGTTGGATGGATTCTCGTTCGAATTTTATTCCTGAAACCTTAGTGGAGGAAGGGTGTTTGAAGGTGCAGCCTATTGGAAATCCTATGGAGACTACATAAAAATGAAACTTCCATCGGTGAAGAATTCTTCATCCCCTACTGATGGTTATTCCTCACCAATCGGGCTTTTATCGACTCAAACTCTCTCCCGCGTTTCTCTCTGAATCTTGAGGTTAGATCAGGCGAGAGTACATCCTAAAGATAAAGTCAAAATAAGGAGGTTAAAGCGTGAAAGAATCTTCATTTTCGATTCAAATTAACGGGAAGGAATTCGTAGCTTACCCTGGGCAAACAATTTTGGAAATAGCTCAGGCAAATGCATCGTATATCCCAAGTATTTGTTTTCATCCGAATCTCGGAACCATCCAAACTTGCGATACATGCTTTGTCAACGCGGGAGGTAAAATGGTTCGCGCCTGTGCCACAAAAGCAGAGTCTGGGATGAATATCGATACTCTCTCGCAAACTGTGAAAGATGCACAATATGAAGCAATGTCACGAATTTTAAAAAACCACGAACTGTATTGCACAGTTTGTGACAATAATAATGGGAATTGTGTTGTTCATAATACAGCCGAATATCTGGAAATTGAGCATCAAAAATATAAATTTGAAGCAAAGCCATACCCACCAGATATGTCACACCCTTTTTACCGATATGAGCCAGATCAATGTATTTTATGTGGAAGATGTGTAGAAGCCTGTCAAGATTTACAAGTAAACGAAACATTAACGATTGACTGGGAACGTGAAAAACCCCGTGTAATTTGGGACAATGATGTATCTATCGATGAATCGTCTTGTGTTTCGTGTGGACATTGTGTAACTGTTTGTCCATGTAATGCATTGATGGAGAAATCCATGCTAGGTGAAGCTGGTTATTTAACGTCTATCCCTCCTAACGTGTTAGAACCAATGATTGATTTGACAAAGGAAGTAGAACCAGGATACAAAGAGATTTTTGCAATTTCCGAAATGGAAGCAGCTATGAGAAAGGCCAGGGTCAAACGTACGAAAACGGTTTGTACCTATTGCGGGGTTGGATGTAGCTTTGAAGTATGGACAAAAGATCGTCATATTTTAAAAATTGAGCCCCAAGAACATGCTCCAGTTAATGGGATTTCTACATGTGTAAAAGGAAAATGGGGTTGGGATTATGTTAATAGTGAAGAGCGTTTAACAAAGCCTTTAATTCGTAAAGGAAATGAATTCGTGGAAGCAACTTGGGATGAGGCACTGAAATTAATTGCTTCAAAACTAACAGATATTAAGGAACAACAGGGGCCTGATTCCATTGGTTACATTGCTTCGTCTAAATGTTCAAATGAGGAGAATTTTCTATTCCAAAAATTTGCTCGCGCTATCATGGGAACAAACAACGTAGATAATTGTTCTAGATATTGTCAATCTCCTGCAACAGCAGGACTCTTACGTACAGTCGGAATCGGAGGAGATGCCGGAACAATAAAAGACATTGAAAAATCAGGGCTGGTCATTGTAATTGGTGCAAATCCAGCTGAATCCCATCCTGTTCTTGCAACTCGTATTAAACGAGCTCATAAGCTTCATGGACAGAAACTCATCGTTGCAGATTTGCGTGAGAACGAATTGGCAGAACGCTCTGATCTATTTATTCATCCTAAGCCTAGTTCGGATCTTATATGGTTGTCAGCTGTAACAAAATACATTTTAGATCAGGGATGGGAAGACAAAGAATTCTTAAAAAAACGGGTAAATGGTCTTGATGAGTATATTCAATCTTTAAATAAATACACACTAGACTATGCCGCAAAAACAACAGGATTAACAAAGGACGAACTCATTAAGGTAGCAACAATGATTTATGAATCCAAGTCAGCTTGTATACTATGGGCTATGGGTGTTACGCAGCATAAAGGAGCAACGGATACTAGTACAGCAATCTCAAATCTTCTTTTAATCACAGGGAATTACGGCCGAGCAGGAGCAGGTGCTTTCCCTCTTAGAGGACATAATAATGTTCAAGGAGCTTGTGATTTCGGGACAATGCCTGCATGGCTCCCTGGATATGAGCCTATTCAAGACGAGCAGGCTAGAAAGCGTTATGAAAAGGCGTGGGGGGTTACTTTGCCAAAAGAGCCTGGAATGGATAATCATCAAATGCTCGATGGTGTTAAAGAAGGAAAGCTAAAGGCTTTGTATTTATTCGGTGAAGACATGGCATTGGTGGATTCCAACATAAATTTTGTAGATTCTATGCTCGAAAGTCTGGAGTTTTTTGTTGTCCAGGATGTGTTCTTCAGTAAAACAGCACAATTTGCTGATGTTATTTTACCTGCGGCCCCGAGCTTGGAGAAAGACGGTACGTTTGTCAACACAGAACGCCGAATTCAAAGGTTTTACCAAGTCCTTGAACCACTTGGAGACTCAAAACCAGATTGGCTTATATTCCAAGAGCTTGCTAATCATCTTGGAGCGAACTGGAATTATCAACATCCGAGTGAAATTATGGATGAAGCAGCGAGTCTTGCTACCTACTTTGCTGGTGTGAGTTATAAAAGGCTAGAAGGATTTAATAGTCAAATTTGGCCGGTTGCGAAAGATGGTACAGATACGCCCATCCTTTTCAAAGAAAGGTTCGCTTTTGCGGATGGAAAGGCACGACTTATTCCAGTGGACTGGACGCCTCCTTTTGAAGCAGGAGAAGAATATGATTTACACCTAAATAACGGTCGATTGCTAGAACATTTCCATGAAGGAAATATGACGTACAAATCTGAAGGGCTTACACATAAAGTTCCACACCCTTGGCTTGAAGTTTCACTGGAACTTGCAGAGGAACGAGGAATTGAGGATGGTACGTTAGTACGTTTAGCGTCTCCTTATGGTCAGGTCAAAGTAAGAGCGATTGTCACGAGCCGTGTAACAGGGAAAGAATTGTACTTGACGATGAACACGCGGGAAGATGAGGAAGCCGTTAACCGCCTAACAAGTAGCTATCATGACCTGGTTACCCATACACCGAACTATAAAGAAATGAGTGTCAAAATGGAAATTTTAGAAGAAAAGGGTGAATCGCCGTTACCAAGGGTAAATTATCGCTTTGGCAATCGCATGCCACAAATCAGTGTCAGAGTGGAGGAGAAGTGGAAACGGGATGATTTTACTCCAATAACAGAGTTATTCGAAATAGGAGGAGATGAATTTGGCGAAAGCGATCAAGCGAATTAAAAAAGAGATTCCTACTCCTGAACAGGAACAATCACAAGCGATTACAGATATTATAGCCGCCTTAGCAAATAATCGGGAAGCCATCATGTCAACAATTGGAATTATAAAACACCTCCAAGATATGGGCATCTTAGATGCTCTGAATGGATTGCTTGAAAAACGTACGGATGTAGGAGTAATTGCAATTCAGCAAATCAATCAGCCAAGCATGCATAATACGATCAAAAATGGAATGAACACTTTCAAATTCCTTGGTCAATTGAATCCAGATCAATTACAAATTATTCTAAGCGGAGTTAGTCGGGGTTTTGAGAAATTTGGAGAAAAGATCGATAAAAATGAAAAAGCGAGCTTGTGGAAGCTTGGAACCAGTATTCAAAATGAAGAAGTAAGGAAATCACTCGTTACGATGTTAGGGTTTTTAGAGGGAATGGGGGAAGTCTTTCAGGGGGATAAGCGAGAGCTACATTAAAAAGGAGAATGTGTAAATTGGAAAAAGGAAGCATTAGGATAGATGGGATACAGAATGAGCAAGATAGTAATAAAATCCTTCAGGCACTGCATGCAGTATGGGGGATAAGAGAAGCAGAAGTAAGTTTAGTAAACAAAACGGCTACGTTTAGCTATGATGAGAAAGCTGCCTCACGTGCAGATTTTCTTCAGGCTGTTAAAGATACAGGATTTCACATTCAGGATTAGACTTTTTTGTAAAAGAAATAAGGAATAAGTTGAGGAGGGGGCAATAAGATGAGAGTATGTGAAGTTTGTGGTTCTGAAGAGAAAAGGGAACGAGAAGGTAATGAACCGACTGGAAGAAGAATGCTTCATGTATGTGAAAACTGTAGAACGGATCGTAAGTTCCCGTCTTTGGAGAATGAGGAATTGCTGTAAATAACTTAAAAGGGAACATAGAGGGATAAAAACCTTTTATGTTCCCTTTTCATACTTTGTTTTTCATCTATAGGCTATGTCTTCAGGTAAGCAAATCTTCCTCGTAAATATTTGGTTTTTTCGAGTTCCACATCGTAACCCTCTTGAAATTTCGCGTGTTCTACATCACCGGTAACATGCTAATATCTTGGAAGGAAAGTCGATGATCATTACGATATAACTATAGATCCAGTACATTGTTATGGCTACAGAAGAGGTATTCATTAACATCTAATCTACTATAATTTCCTATTGAGGTTAATCATTTAAAGTATTATAATGAGTGCATAAGAAATCATTGATATTAGGTAATGGCAAATTGCCTTAATATCCTGTTTTTTATGTTTACTATATGTGATAAGAGGAATCGCTAGCAGATAAAACTGCTTAGTAATTAGCTCACCATAAAATAGACTGTGTATCCGTACGTACACATTTTATTTTATGGTGAGCTTTTTTGGTTTGTAAAAAGGAGCGTTATCATGCTGGGAATAGTTCGAGTACAATGAGCACCACACTAAATAGAATAAAGTCTTAAAGTTTTTACTATTACTTGCAATACGCAGCATATACCCTTTCATGATACTTGTTGATAATAATTCAACATCAACAGTACCCATATACGTATAGAGCAAATGTAACGAATCTGTTTGCGCTGTTTTCTGTAGTAATTCATTGACCATAATGAAGATAAAATCATTAACTAAAAAAGGACTGATAGGTATGTTGACACATGAAAAAATTATGAACGCTCTAAAACATGTTCAAGATCCAGAACTTCATAAAAGCATTGTGGATTTAAACATGGTACGAAATATTCAGATTGACGGCACCCATATTCAACTGGAAGTTGTTTTGACGATCCAAGGTTGCCCATTAAAAGCAAAAATAAAAGAAGATGTTGAAAGTTCTCTTCGAAATATTGGAGCTTCTAGTGTTTCACTAACCTTTGGTTCTATGACAGCAGAAGAGCGAGCTACATTGACGCAAATGCTGAAGAAGAACTCCACAACAAACACAGGAATGCCTAGCATGTTGCGACCTGATTCAGGAGTACAATTTATTACTGTGACAAGTGGAAAAGGGGGCGTGGGGAAATCCACAGTTACCGTTAATCTAGCAATCGCTTTGACACGTTTAGGGAAAAAGGTCGGAATTTTAGACGCAGACATATACGGATTTAGTATTCCTGCGATGATGGGAGTTATACAAAAGCCAACTATGATTGATCAGACAGTAATCCCGATTATCAGTCATGGCGTTAAAATTATGTCAATGGGATTTTTTACAGATAATAACAATCCGGTAATGTGGCGAGGACCGATGCTCAATAAATGGATTCAAAACTTTCTTGCAAACACGCATTGGGGAGAACTAGATTATCTTCTTCTTGATTTACCTCCTGGCACAGGAGACGTAGCGATTGATGTAGCCGCGATGATTCCGCAAGCGAAGGAAATTATCGTCACAACTCCTCATAACGTAGCGTCTTTTGTTGCTTCAAGAGCGGGTGCGATGGCGAAATATACGAAACACGAAATTTTAGGGATCGTCGAAAATATGGCATATTATGAAGAACAAGACGGTTCAAGAAATTATCTTTTTGGAAAAGGTGGTGGTGATATGCTAGCCGAACAGTTACAATCTGAAGTGATTGCAAGAATTCCTTTTGCCAAACGTGAGGAAAACAAAGATTCAAATATATATGATGAAGATTCGCTTGCTGGGGAAATGTTTACATCTTTAGCTGAAGATCTTATGCATAGAAGATAAAATGTATTACTTTCATTTGTTTCTATGTATTATAGTTTGAAAAAATTTCTCTATGGAAACAAAAAAGAGTAGGGACCAAGCGATTCTAATTATTTCAGACATGAAGGGATATAGAATTCTTCATAAAAATATAATTTAAAGGATGAGGCACCGCGTCAACTAACCCACCACTTATCCGACCTTGCTGTCTGATTGAAGTGGGAGCTTGTGTCTGTCTGATATAGACAGTGCCTCTGCCCTCACAGATAGCAATTACACTTGTTCCTACCCAGTAGTACTAACGAGCAATACTCTCCTACTTTAGTGTGGTGGAACATAAGGACGGTTGACTTCGCCCCTACTACAAGGGTCATACCCAAGTAGTACCGTCAAAACGGTTTCGTATACGTTAAAGATTTTATGGTTACAACGGTTTTCTCTTATATTTTATTTTAATTTACTACAATTGAAAGGAGTAGGCAAGGTGGATATTTCAGATACTTGATATGGTACAAAATCTTACGATTTTAACGTACCATACCATATCTGACGGCAATTCCTCCCCCACTTATCGTTGGGCTACGCCCTTCACACGATTGAAGTAGGGGTATCCTTGCCGAATGCAGATGAAACCGGTAGTAGGAAAAAGAAGAATTCTTAAATTCGCGGATGGCTACATGAAAGAGGCTGAAGATATAGTTGTTACAGAATTTCCTGTGACAGTAAAAATTAATGGACAAGAATTTGTTACGATGGTTTGTACACCAGAGTACATTGAAGATATGGTTATCGGTTACTTAGCATCTGAAGGAGTTATACGAAGATATGAAGATATCAAAGAAATTTGGATTCAGGACAAAGAAGGATATGTGCACGTGAAAATAGATAAATTGAATCCTTATTATCAAAATTTCCAGAATAAGCGTTATGTTACATCATGTTGTGGGATGAGCAGACAAGGGTTTGTTTTCATTAATGATGCATTAACGGCTAAGAAAATGAATGAAATACGAGTCAAAATCTCTCCAGATGACTGCATTCATTTCATGAATCAGTTACAAGACGCAGCTACTATTTTCCAAGACACTGGGGGAGTTCATAATGCTGCGCTATGTGATGTAAATGGTTTTATGCTAGGTCGGATGGATATAGGAAGACATAATGCTCTGGATAAAATATACGGATATTGTTTGAAAAATAACGTCTCGATTGGAAATAAAATCATTGTGTTTAGCGGACGGATCTCTTCAGAAATTTTATTGAAAGTAGCAAAAATTGGTTGTGAGGTAGTTCTTTCGAAATCTGCTCCTACTGAATTGGCGTTAGAGTTAGCAGAAGATTTAGGGATTACAACAGTAGGTTTTATTCGAAATCAATCTTTCAATATTTACACATGTCCAGAACGAATTCAAAACCACAGTAAAACATAAGATTGAATTTAATAGTAGTTGGTCGTTTACCTTAGAAGGGAGAGAGAAATATGGAAAATGGTATATTAGATAAATTGCAACGCCCCTTGAGAGATCTTCGTTTATCTGTGACTGATCGTTGTAATTTCCGCTGTCGTTATTGTATGCCGGAAGAAATATTTGGGGCTGACTATCCTTTTTTGTCTTCTGATAAAATTTTGTCTTTTGATGAAATGGAACGATTAACCCGTATATTTGTTTCCTTAGGTGTCAAAAAAATACGGATTACTGGAGGAGAGCCCCTATTACGTAAGGGTCTTCCAGAACTTATTCATCGCTTGAAATCAATTGACGGAGTAGAGGATATTTCTATAACAACGAATGGATCGCTTCTTAAAAAATTCGCTCCTGCGCTATTTGATGCCGGGTTAAGACGGGTAACAGTTAGTCTTGATTCTTTAGATGATCAACGTTTCAATCAATTAAATGGAAATAAAAGCAAAGTTGCAAGGGTTTTAGAGGGCATTCAATCTGCTTCTCATGCAGGACTAAAAGTAAAAGTGAATATGGTTGTTCAAAAAGGGAAAAACGATCAAGATATCATTCCGATGGCGAAATATTTTAAAGAAAATAAACATACGCTTCGTTTTATTGAGTATATGGATGTAGGGAACTCTAATGGCTGGAGAATGACAGAAGTAATGACGAAACAAGAGATTTTAAAGCAAATTGGAGCAATTATGCCGCTTGAACAAATTGAGCCGAATTATGAAGGAGAGGTAGCAACTAGATACCGTTATATAGGTAGTGAGCAAGAAATTGGAATTATTTCATCTGTGACTGATTCTTTTTGTTCAACCTGTTCAAGGGCTCGTGTTTCTGCTGAAGGGAAATTATATACATGTTTATTTGCATCAAAGGGGTATGATCTTCGTCATTTGCTTCGTTCAGAGGAGTCGGATGATGTGATTACTCATACAATTACTGATATTTGGAATCATCGTGGTGACCGTTATTCTGATGAAAGAGCAAATGGTAACCATTCAATAAACCGATCAAAAGTAGAGATGTCCCATATTGGTGGTTAACATGATTACCTTTATGAAGGAGAACGATTCGCTTTCATGGTTGGAATGAAAAAATGGATATTTCATTAGAAATAAAATGTGGGTAGAAAAAAAGTGTGAATCTAATTAACACGTAGATTATCAAAGATTACATACATGAATGATATACATGGTTGATGTATGTAATCTTTGAAAGAAAGGAAGAGAGTTCGGTGACTGATCGTTATTCACGGCAGCAAATGTTCAAACAAATAGGTTTTGAAGGGCAAGAAAAAATCAGACATAAGCATGTACTAATTGTAGGGGCTGGAGCATTGGGCAGTGCGGGCGCTGAAGCTTTTGTAAGAGCAGGTATTGGAAAATTAACAATTATTGATCGTGATTATGTTGAATGGAGCAATTTGCAACGTCAACAGCTATATACTGAAAAAGATGCGAATGATAAGATCCCAAAAGCAATTGCTGCCAAAAAGCATTTGGAACAAATAAATTCAGAAGTTGAAATTGAAGCACTTATTATGGATGCGGGGTCTGATAATTTAGAAAGTTTGCTAGATGATGTTGATATTATTATTGATGGCACAGATAATTTCGATATTCGATTTATTGTAAATGATCTTTCACATAAATATAACATTCCATGGATTTATGGTTCATGTGTAGGGAGTTATGGAGCCACTTATACAGTTATCCCTGGAAGAACGCCGTGTTTGAATTGTATCTTGAAAAAAGTTCCTGCTGGAGGTGCAACATGCGATACAGCAGGAATTATTAGCCCGGCTGTTCAAATTGTTTCTGCTTATCAAGTAACAGAAGCATTCAAAATTCTTGTAGAGGATTTTTCAACATTAAGGAATACCTTTTTGACATTTGATGTATGGAGTAACCGATATCACTCTATTCATATAAATAAAATAAAAACAGAAGGTTGTCCATCCTGTGGAATAGTCAGAACATATCCGTATTTATCGTATGAAAATCAAACAAAGACAGAAGTATTATGTGGACGAAATACAGTTCAAATTAGACCTACTAAAAGTATCGAATATAGTTTTGATCAAGTAGAGAAATCATTAAAAGTTTACGGTACAGTCACGAAAAATCTGTATTTATTATCTTGTCAGCTTCAAGACTATCGGATGGTTATATTTAGGGATGGACGTGTTTTCATTCATGGAACAAATAACATCCAGCTCGCTAAAAATCTTTATTATCGCCTATTAGGTTAATAAAAGGAGTGAGAATGATGGTAACAAAACGCACCCCCATTTCTGTAGGCGAATGTGTTCATAAAGTGATGGAATATGCCAAAAATGGCATAAAGGAAATGATACCACTTGAATTAGCCTATGGTCGTTTCTTAGCGGAAGACTTAATAGCTGATCACAATGTTCCTTGGTTTGATCGTTCTCCATATGATGGATTCGCTGTAAGAGCAGAAGATACAGAAAAAGCTAATTCTGATCAGCCAATATCATTAAAAGTGGTGGGAGAAATTGGTGCAGGTACGGTCTTTCATGGACAAGTTCGGGCATTTGAAGCGGTTCGGATTATGACCGGTGCTCCAATTCCTGAAGGATGTGATGCGGTTGTCATGCTTGAATTAGTGAAAGAGTATACAGAAAGTAATCAAAAGTTTATTGAGATGAAGCGTTCTCTTAACAAAGGTCATAACATCTCCTTTGCAGGTGAAGATGCAAAAAAAGGAACAATTTTAGTGAAAAAAGGGACGTATATCAATCCGGGGATTTCAGCGCTATTAGCAACATTCGGATACAGTAAGGTACCTGTTGCCAAAAAGCCTATTGTGGGAGTTTTAGCGACTGGAAGTGAACTTCTTGAAGTAAGTGAACCACTTACACTAGGGAAAATTCGAAATAGCAATTCGTACATGATTCTGGCCCAAATTGAAAGAGCTGGAGGAAATGTTAAATATCTCGGAAAATTAAGCGATGAATTTGATAGCTGTTTTGCTGCTGTCAAAAACTCTTTAACCGAAGTAGATATACTCATTACAACAGGCGGCGTGTCAGTAGGAGACTATGACTATTTACCAGCTATCTATGAAAAATTAGGAGCATCGGTTCTTTTTAACAAAGTAGCGATGAGGCCGGGCAGTGTAACAACAGTAGCTCAATTGAACGGGAAACTATTATTTGGTTTATCAGGAAATCCGTCTGCTTGTTACGTTGGATGTGAATTATTTGTTCGTCCTGTTATTCGTACGTACTTATTCAATGACAAACCACATCTGAAAAGAGAAAGTGCATATTTAGGAGAGGATTTTGTAAAACCTAATCCATTTACTCGTTTTGTAAGAGGAACTCTTTCCTATAATAAGGGCCAGTTAATCGTTTCTCCTTCAGGTTTTAATAAATCTGGCGCTGTTTCCTCTTTAGCTAGAGCAGATGCATTTATTGTTCTACCAGGAGGCTCAAGAGGGTATAAAAAGGGAATGGTTGTTGATGTTTTGCTATTAGAAGATGTACAAGGAAGTGAATGGCCTTGGGAAAACATTGTTCCATCCTATAGATAGTAGGGTTTCAAAATAGTGGCAAAACAACATGAATGGAAGAAGTGGTGAAAAAGAGTGAAACAAGAGTTATTTAAAGTTGTATATGACACGATATCTGTAGAAGAAGTAACAAATCAAGTTTCTAGAAGAGAAGCTGGTGCTATTACAATTTTTGTTGGAACTGTGAGGGAATTCACAAAAAGGAAGAAAACACTATCTCTTGAATATCAAGGATACGAATCAATGGCAGTAAAAATGCTGAGTCAAATAGGTAAAGAAATTAAGGAGAAATGGCCGGATACACAGGTCGCTATCACTCACAGAATAGGTAAATTAGAAATAACAGATATTGCTGTCGTTATCGCGGTTTCCTCCCCGCATCGTAAAGCGGCGTACCAAGCAAATGAATATGCCATTGAACGAATTAAACAAATTGTGCCTATTTGGAAAAAAGAATTTTGGGAAGACGGAACGATGTGGATTGGGGATCAATTAGAGACCACTAAATATCCAGAAGGACAACCAGGCAAGGAGGAATAAGAAGTGATTACGATTTTATTTTTTGCAGGAATACGTGAAGAAATTGGCTTAGATGAATTAAAAATAGTCGAAATGGAGAATATGACGATTCACCAACTAAAACAATACCTTCAAAATAAGTATTCTCTTTCATCTTTTAATCAAGTTATGACAGCTATCAACGAAAGCTTTGTAACAGATGAGGAAACGATAAAAAATGAAGATATCATTGCATTTATCCCTCCGGTAAGCGGGGGATAAGACGGGGACTTCTTTATTAGCTATTAGAAGAATTTGTTGTTGAGGTTAAATGTTTAAAGTATTATAATGAAAATGTAAACGAAAATATGAAAAAAAATCATTGATGTTGGGTAACGACAAATTGCTTTAACATCCTGTTTCTTTTCATTATACGTGGTGAGAAGGATTACTAGTAGGATAAAACTGCTTAGTTATTAGCCCGCCATAAAATAGAACGTGTATTTCAATTATACACTCTATTTTATGGCGGGCTTTTTTGATTTCTTTAAAAAGGAGAATTAACAATGGGAGGAACAGTACGAGTAAGAATTAATGGGCAGCAACATGAAGTAAAAGAAGGGACTCGAATTCTTGATTATCTTTTAGAACAAGGAGTGGAACATCCACACATCTGTTATTCAGAAGTTTTAGGTCCCGTTCAAACTTGTGATACCTGTATGTGTGAAATCGATGGCAAAATTCTGAGAGCGTGTTCGACAGAATTTGAGGAAGGCATGAATATTTTAACTTCCTCAGAAAGAGCCAAAAATGCACAAACAGAAGCAATGGATCGCATTTTAGAGAATCACTTACTGTATTGTACCGTTTGTGATAATAACAATGGAAATTGTCGTGTTCATAACACAGCAGAACTATTAGAAATTGAACATCAAACTCGTCCATTTAGGGAAAAAGGATACGAGGTGGATATGTCGCATCCTTTTTACAGATATGATCCAGATCAATGTATCCTTTGTGGACGTTGCGTAGAAGTATGTCAAGATTTACAAGTGAATGAGACCTTATCGATTGATTGGGAGCGCGAAATTCCACGTGTCGTGTGGGATGATGGTAAGTCCATCAATGAATCGTCGTGTGTCTCTTGCGGACAGTGTGCCACAGTTTGTCCATGTAATGCATTAATGGAAAAATCAATGTTAGGTGAAGCGGGGCTTATGACCGCGATTCCAAAAGACTTACTAGATCCTATGGTTGATCTTATTAAAGAAGTCGAACCGGATTATAAAACAATTTTTGCATTATCAGAAGTGGAAGCAGCTGCTCGTGATAAACGTACGAAAAAGACAAAAACAGTTTGTACATTTTGTGGTGTAGGATGTTCGTTTGAAGTATGGACAAAAGGACGCGAGATTTTAAAAGTTGAACCAACTGAAAATAGTCCTGTAAACAGTGTTTCAACATGTGTGAAAGGGAAATTCGGATGGGACTTTGTGAATAGTGAACAACGCCTTACAACTCCTTTAATTCGAAAAGGAGATGCGTTTGTTCCTGCTACTTGGGAGGAAGCACTTACATTAATCGCGGGAAAAATGGGTTCCATTAAAGAAACGTTTGGAGGAGATGCGATTGGCTTTGTAAGTTCATCGAAGACAACAAACGAAGAATCATACCTGATGCAAAAATTGGCTCGTCAAGTGTTTGGAACGAATAACGTGGATAACTGTTCTCGCTACTGTCAATCTCCTGCAACAGATGGATTACTGGCCACTGTTGGGTATGGAGGAGATTCAGGTACCATTCGAGATATTGAAAATGCAGGTCTTGTTATCACGGTTGGTGCTAACCCAACTGAAGGGCATCCTGTTTTAGCGACACGGGTGAAGCGTGCGAAGAAACTACGTGGACAAAAATTGATTGTGTCAGATCTTCGTAAGCATGAACTGGCAGAGCGTTCGGATTTATTTTTACATCCAAAACAAGGAACGGACTTCGTTTGGTTAACTGCTATTGCAAAATATATGATTGATCAAGGTTGGCACGATGAAGCATTTATTAAAGCTCGTGTAAATAATTACAAAGAGTATATAAAGCTTCTTAAAAAATATACACTCGACTATGCAGTTGAAGTGACAGGTCTTCCAAAAGAACAACTAATGAAGACAGCTAAAATGATTCATGAAGCAGATGGAACATGTATTTTATGGGGAATGGGTGTTACTCAAAATGTCGCAGGTTCTCATACGTCAGGTGCTATTGCTAACCTTCTACTCGTAACAGGTAATTTCGGTCGTACTGGAGCAGGAGCATTTCCACTTCGTGGTCATAACAATGTACAAGGTTCATGTGATATGGGATCTCTGCCACAGTGGCTCGCAGGAAATCAGCGTTTAACAGACAGCGAAGCACGCGCTAAGTTTGAAAAAGCTTACGGCGTAAAAATTTTTGAAAAGCCAGGACTTACGAACATTGATATGTTAAAGGCATCAGAAGAAGGAAAATTAAAAGCTATGTATCTTATGGGGGAAGACATGGCATGGGTCGATTCAAATGCCAATCATGTGCATGAAACCCTTAGTAAGTTAGAATTCTTTGTTGTTCAAGATGTTTTCTTAACAAAAACAGCGCAGTTTGCGGATGTTGTGTTACCGGCAGCTCCATCTCTTGAAAAAGATGGAACATTCACCAATACAGAACGACGTATTCAACGTCTATATCAGGTACTTGAGCCACTAGAGGAATCAAAACCAGACTGGTGGATTATTCAACAAATTGCTAAATACATGGGATTTGATTGGGACTATAAACATCCAAGTGAAATCATGGACGAAATTGCGAGTCTTTGTCCGACTTTTGCGGGAGTATCATACGAGAGACTTGAAGGATGGAATAGTTTAATATGGCCGGTACAAAAAGATGGAACAGATGAGCCACTTCTTTATACAGAGCGTTTCAATTTCCCTGATGGAAAGGCGCGTTTTTCTCTTACAGAATATATTCCGCCTATTGAATTTGCACAAGATTTTGATCTTACATTGAACAATGGACGACTTTTAGAACATTTCCACGTTGGAAATATGACAAATAAATCAAAAGGTCTTCAATATAAATTACCTGAAGTGTTTGTAGAAGTCTCACCTGAACTTGCTAGGGAACGGAAGGTGGAAGATGGATCATTAGTACGCCTTATTTCTCCATATGGTGCGATTAAGCTTCGTGCAGTTGTAACCGATCGAGTTCAAGGCAAAGAATTGTATGTTCCTATGCACTCAGTAAGTCATGAAAATGCGATTAATCTTTTAACTGGAAGTGTTGGAGACGTTCGGACACAGACTCCAGCCTACAAACAAATAAAAGTGAAAATGGAGTTAGTACCAGCGAAAGGGCGCAGACCACTTCCGATGTATAATCCTCGTTACGCAAAACGTAATCCTCAGTTAGGTGTCCAAGTGGAACGTAAATGGGCACGCAAAGATTACGAAGCAATTGCGGATTTGAATATACCAGGAGGTAAAAAATAATGGCAAAGCCAATTACGAAGATAGATGAGCCAATCCTTACCGAAAAGGAAAAACAAGATCAATCACTGAAAGAGGTTTTACAAGACTTATCCCAAAATGCTGATGGGATTAAAGAGACCATGCAACTTCTCCAAGAACTCCACGAAAGTGGAATTCTTGGGGCAATTAACAATCTCGTTGAAGCAAAAGAACAAGTAGCCAAAATAGCAGTAGGACAAATGTTACGTCCCCCTGTAACAAATGCCATTAATAATGCGATGGCTGCAGGTGGACTATTAACAGAAATGAACCCTGAAACAACAAAAAAATTGATGGGAGGCCTATCGAAAGGTCTTCAAAAAGCAGAGGAAGGGTTACAGGCGAATAAAAAAGTTAGTGTTTTTGATTTAGTAAAATTAATGAGAGATCCTGATGTGAATCGTGTTATCAAATTTTCTATTGATTTATTAAAAGGCTTAGGTGAAGGACTAAAGGATTAGCCTAAGTAGGGGACTCATAATTAGAAACAATAATTTAGTAGTCAGAATAGAAATTTCATAATTGGCTTTATACGGCTCTTAGATTGTGACTCAAGAATTTTTCCTCATCTGTTTTTAGTGATTACTGGATACAGATGAGGGGAAGTTTTAATTTTTGTTTTTAAAGATGTATTTTTCTACAGTTCATACTTATGGACTATCTTATTTAGGGTTCGGTAAGTATGTTTTTTCACCGACTGAATGTCATAATTCATTCCATACTTATTCTTTCTAATATTATTCTTTTATACATGGTGTAAAAATAGAAAAAAGTGGATTAAGTTGTCTTTGGGGGGAATTTCCATTCAAAGCGAAAGGGGATAATAAAGATGGAGGATACTGATGTTTGGATCGGATAAGCTAAAAA
Organism: Paenibacillus sp. 102; assembly: GCF_039549175.1. Lineage (NCBI taxonomy): Bacteria > Bacillati > Bacillota > Bacilli > Caryophanales > Paenibacillaceae > Paenibacillus > Paenibacillus sp. 102. The sequence goes on from NZ_JBCGHT010000009.1 coordinate 42,859, forward strand.
AGGGGAAGTGGCTGATAAAACTGTATCAAATGATATTGAATGCAGCATTGATTTTTCTTAGCTTTATGCTTGCTTATTTTCTCTTTAGAGAACTTTATTACATTGTAAAAGATATTTTCTGGGGTAATGGGAATATCCATGAGATTTTTGGTAAAATACTAATATTTTTCTTATATTTCGCTTTTATTTCTATGATTGTACGATATTTCAAAGAAGATTACCATTTTCCATTACGATACCTTCTATACATTGGGATTACAGCTACCATTCGATTTATAATAGTAAATAACGGAGAACCAATTCAAAATTTCTGGTTATCTATAGTAATTTTTGTACTTACAATAAGTTATATAATTTTACCGCACGCAGAAGCTAAAAAAGATTTAAAGGATTAGATAGGAGAAATGAAATGAAAAAAAATGTGGAACATCAATTCAATATGTTACTTCGTGAAATACGCAAAGAATATATTGGAAATGGCCCAAAAGAAATTACGACTCGTTTTGTAGGCCCTTGGGTCATTAGTGAGATGAAAGGCAATCTGACGAATGTGGAACATTTTATGATGGGTTCAATAGAAGGGCAACGAGTCGTTCATGAAGCACGAACTAAGTTAGTAAAACAGATTTACAAGAATCCTGTGGTTTTGAAAAAAATTGAGGAGATAACAGAAGCAAAAGTTGTGAATATCTTTACAGATATTGATATAGAAACTGATACAGCAATGACTATTTATGTATTTGATAAACCTATTCATGGGTAATGATTATCTATGATTTTGAATAACGATGGACTTATATTTTAGAATGGAAATGATAAGGCTATGGTGAAACCATAGCCTTTAATAGAGAGAGTGTAATAATTAAACACGCATATAAAGGTAAGGTATTTAATTATATATAACATTATAAATTTATAACAACATACAAAAATTAAGGAGGAGCTGTTATGGACATAAAAAAAATGATAGAGATGATAAAGGTAACAGAGGTTGATACAGAATTACTTGTTTCCAAAATACACAGAAATCTCATAAGCCTTTATAACAAAAAAGATATTAGAGATTACACTGAAATTTTAAACGATATGTTAGTATTAGCGGTTCACCTTAAATTTGATTTGGTTTTAAAATATTTTGGTGCAGTTCCGATTGTTGCTGCGGATGAAAGAATTCAATTTCAGGAAATATTTAAATGTCTAGGCACAAGAAACAACAATAAAGATTGGTTTTTAAATTTATTTTCTTTATTTTTAGGAATAGCTATTGTTTTTAAATTTGATACGAGTGAAATTGAAAGGAATTTCTGCGAAAAGAAAAGAAGTTGATGTTTTTTCTTTTGTTAAGGATCATGCATTTGCGAATATCCCCGGACTATGACCAAAACAGGAGAACCACCCACCTCAAGCTCGTGTAGAGGTAGGTGGGGGTCGTTCAATTGGATAAGTGTATGCGCCTGTATGCTATGAAGTGAAACCTTGCGTTTTTGTAACATCTTTCATTCAATAATTCCATTTTCTAGAATTCTTAGAGTGGGGGTTACTTTAACAATTGCTTCTGAGAACGTATTTGGCCATTCATTTTCAATTTCTTTCCATTGTTTATATTGAAAGGCACGTGCATAATCGCCAAACCCGAATGGATCAAGCTTCTGTCTTTGAACCTTATGGATTAAGTCATTGAAATCTTTCTCTAGCTTTTTCGTAATAAGTGCAGTTAATTTCTCCTCATCTTTTTTCATGTCTATATCAAATGTACGCTCTGCGATGGAAGCCTTGAGCTTCATCTTCATATCAAAAACAAAATGATTTCCATTATAGCGAGTTGAAATATCTCGGTTTATATCAAGGACATTTATCGTTACAAAGTCCTTTCCTTTTGTATTCCGAAGAGAACCTTGGATTGCAACTGGCACAGAGGGCATATGTATTGTAAGGGAAACAGGTGGGATTGCCTCCTTTTGCAGCATAAGAAGCAGTGCGCTTTCAGGGCGATTTAAAGACATCTTATAGATTCCTCGGCGAGTTAAAAGCGCAGAACCAGTGACTATGAGTTCCCTCTTTCCTTTTTCTATCTCGGAGATTGCAGGTGTTATTCCCTTATTAAAAGTTTGTCGATGGAATTCATGAAAAGTAGTAAAAACTGTACGATTATATAGTTTGTTTGTATTAATCAAATCAGTTAAATATTCAGGAAGTGGCGGCCTATCTTTAAAGTCATTATATATAATGGAAGAAACGGGTCCTTTCACAGCAACAAGACGCATATTTCCTGTGTTTTTTGGATCACGATACCATACATCAAGGTATGGCATAGCTCCTTCCTTTTCTAAAAAGTTTTGGCTGAATAAGACGAGTTGTAATTTTTCAGTAGAAACTAAACCATTACTTGAGCTATTAAACATTTCTTTCGCTTCCCTTGGCGTATTCGCTCGCGATTGATATACTTCATACTTTTTCTCAACATCTTCATTAAAATTAGGGGTTAAATTGTAAACTGTCAATTTTCCTTTTTTGTCCGTATCAAACCCGTAAATTAATGATATAGATTGTTTTTCCAGGTCAAGCCGGTCCATGCAGCCTGTTAGAAGGATTAACAGAAAGCAGGTCAAGATGAACTTAATGAACTGTATCATTTACTTCTCCTCCTTTGCCAGCGCTGACAAACTGTTATGTATAAGAGAAAGACAACAGGAAATATAAAAACAAAGAAATAACTAGTTTTTCCCCATAATTCCCTTAACGCATCTATTTGGTAAGAGGAAGGTGTGTAGAAGAAAAAAATTAAAACATATGCGGATAGTAAGATCCAAATAGGCAACGGTCCCCCTTTCTTATTAAATAATTGATTTATTCCATCCGTAGCAGTAAAAATGTAGGGAATACAAGAATCAAAGATAACAAAGAGATAGAACGACAAAAAAATAATTTCAAACCGTTCGAGAAATGAAAAGTGAAATGGTGTAACAAGAGAAAGTGTTGGCCATAAAAATTCTGTTATCCCATCCGGGCTAAAATAAACGAAACAAACGAGAGTGATTTGAAGATAAATGAACAACGTAATTACATTGGCGATGAAAATGCCTTTTCCTGCAGATTGTTTATTATTCAGATAAGGATAGAGGACAAATGCAAATTCAAATCCGAGAAAAGCGATTATGGTTGATTTCACAGTATTAAAAATTGGCAGCCATCCTTCCTTTAAAAGGGGGAGAAGATAGACCCAATGGCTATCTTTCAGCGGAATAAATAATAAGAGTGGCATCCAAAGCGTAAAGAAGAAATGAAAGACTGCATAGCGACTTATGATCCGCACTCCTCCGTGAGTTAACATATACATTGGAATAGCTAATAAAAGCATGATTAAATAACCTGGGGTTCTAGGCAAAATCCAAATATGAACCACCAATAAGAGAGAAAAAACCAAGGAAACAGCTGCGAGCAGAGAATATAGAATCCAGAGAACCATCCCTGCTTTTCCTACCCATTTCCCTAAATAACGAGTCAGCATATCAAATAAAGTATCTCCAGGATGCTTTGCCATGATTTGCACAATACATAGACTTACCAACGTAGTGAGTGCCCATCCGATAATAATTGAAATCCACCCGTCTGTGCTTGCCCCTTGTGCTACTTCCCTTGGAAGCGTCAGTACCCCGAATCCAACTTGAACACCGCTAATCGTTAAAATGTACTGTAGTAGAGAGATTTCCCGCTTTACACATTTATTCACTTATGATCCCCCTCTTCTTTCATGTTTCCTTGCTTGTTTCCTTGTTTAGGTCGGAGAGATAACGGTCGTTTCTTCAGCAGCCGCTGTGGTAAACGAATAAATGTATCTTTCAAATCAGAAATATGCAATGGTGAAATGGGACTGCCATAAGGAACACCGAGTGATTCTAAAGAAAGTAAATGAATAATGATTACTGTCATCCCGACCATAATCCCAATTATGCCAAACATAGAGGCGATAATCATCATAGGAAAACGAAGGAGCCGAATTCCTGATGACATTTCCAAATTGGGAATAATGAAAGATGCAATGGCGGTGATAGCTACGACAATCACCATAACATTACTTACAATCCCAGCCTGAACTGCCGCCTGCCCAATCACAATCCCCCCTACAACGCCTATCGTTTGTCCGATGGGACCAGGAAGCCGAATGGCTGCTTCGCGGAGCATTTCAAGCACCAACTCCATTAATAATGCTTCCAATATAGGGGGAAAAGGAATTTTGGCACGTGATTCTCCAATCGTTAACAGCAATTTGAGCGGAATAACTTCATAATGAAAGGAAATCATAGCGATATAAAGAGCAGGGGCAAAAATCGCAATAAATAATGCCGTAAGACGAAGCAACCGTATAAATGAAGCGATAGCTGATCTTGCACTGTAATCATCTATGGTTTGAAAAAAGGCTGGAAAAGTCATGGGCCCAATTAATACACCTGGTGAGCGGTCTACAACAATAGCAATTCGACCTTGCAGCAGCTGATGTGCAGTTGTATCTGGACGTTCAGTTATAGAAAACTGCGGAAATGGGGTGTATGAGTTATCCTCAATAAGACCTTCTAACGTACCAGTACTAAGAATTGTATCAATTTTGATAGATTGGATACGGCATTCCATCTCTTTAAGGGCATCTTCATTTGCAACATCTGCTAGATAAAGCATAGAAACCTTGGCGCTTGCTCGTTCTCCAACATTGAAATTTTTGACCTTTAACTCACGATTTGGGATATAACGACGAATGAGGGCAATGTTTTCGCCAGCTATTTCCGTAAAACCTTGGTGTGAGCTTTTCAATGAGGCTTCTGTCGATGGCTCCTGAATATTTCTCTTTGGTCCCCCTTGTGTTTCGAGTTCCAATGCTGTTACCTGACCATCGATAAGTAAAATGCTTTTACCATGTAGAAGAGCCTGTTCAATTTCTGACCATTTCTGAACCTTGTTGATCTGCCCAATGGAAACAGAAGACTTCCAAAAATCTTTCTCATTCCATTCCTGAAATAAGAGGGGGCGAAGAATATCTATATTAATGACAGTTTTATCTACTAATCCTTCCATATACAGGAGTGCAGCTCCTTGTCCATTCTTTAATGGAAAAGTTCGTGTAATCAGCTCTGGAATTCCGTCAAATAGTTGGGACAAATGATTTAGATTTATGGAAATAGAAGAAGAAATTATGTTGTTTAATACATTGTCAGCTTGTTCCTGCGTAGAAAAAGATTGTTTCCCTCGTAGCCGTTTATGAAAAGAGTCCATACATTCACCTTTTTCCTTGTTGTGTTTCATATGGTTTATTATGGAGGATTAGGTAAAAATCCATTCACGTAACGTATATTTAATAAAAATGGCAATCTAGTGAAATTTAGCAGTAATCCGACAAAATACGACATTGTCATACCTGTATATTTGCTATTCTGGATAAGTTCGTTATGTTTAGCAGATATATAGGGAGGATTTTGAATGACGAAAAAGATATTTTTACTTTTGCTTAGCAGTGTGTGTGCAATTAGTTTAACCGCATGCAATGGTGCAGATCATCAAGCAAAAGCAACAGAAAAAATTGAGCAAAAAGAAGATGTGAAAAAGGCGGAAGAGGCTAAGAAAGCGGAAGAAGCAAGAGAAGCGGAAGAATTAAAGAAGCAGCAAGAAAGTAGTACATATGAAGAAGTGACTGTTGAAGAGCGTGAAAACTATACACCAAATGCGACTGAAAATAAAGTACAGCACGCATCTTTAGTAGAGAATCAAGCACAACAAGTTGTAGATGAAAAAAGTAAAATGAATCAAAATCGCGTTGTGAATGCAACGGTTGTTAAAAATATAGATGGAGATACATTAAAAGTAAAGTTGGAAAATGGAAAAGAAGAAACAGTACGTTTTCTCCTTGTTGATACACCTGAGACAAAACATCCACGTTTAGGTGTGCAACCATTCGGACCTGAAGCAAGCGCATTTACGAAAAAACATGCAAGTGTAGGACAGCAAATTCAACTTGAGTTAGATGTAAGTGAGCGTGAAAAATATGGTCGTCTGCTAGCTTACGTATGGGTAGATGGACAAATGTTAAATCGTATGCTTATGGATCAAGGGCTAGCGCGCGTTGCGTATGTATATGCACCGAATACAAAGTATGTTGATTACTTACGAGAAGCACAACAAAAAGCACAAGCTGCTAAAAAAGGAATTTGGAGTGTGGAAAACTACGCAACGGATAGTGGATTTGATAAGGCGAAAGCATCGAAGCAGACTGCTCCAGCATCTGCACCAAAGCCAGCGTCGAAGCAAGAACAACCAGCGCCACAGCCGAAAGCAGAGCCGAAGCAAGAACAACCAGCACAACCGCAGCCGAAAGCAGAACAAAAGCAACATGTACAGCAACAACCGAATGAAAATTTACCACAAGAAACTCGCCAATTTCAGAATTGTAAAGAGGCGAAAGCCGCTGGATTCTCGAACATTCCAAAAGGGCACCCAGCCTATTCTTCTAAGTTAGACCGTGATGGAGATGGGATTGCTTGTGATAAATAAAAGAGAAAAAGAATTCGCTTAAGAGGCGAATTCTTTTTTTATTATGTGTTTAAGAACTGTAAAAGTGCCTTATTAAGATCATCTGCTTGATCAATTGGTGATCCGTGACCACTGTTAGTAAGTGGATATAACTTAGATCCTCTAATTCGCTGCTGCGTAAGCTCAGCGCTTTTGAAAGGAATGAGTTGATCATGAACTCCGTGGAATATCATTGTTGGAACATTTATTTGACTTAAATCTTTTGTTACATCTTCGTTTGCGGCTGCTTGTAGTATTTTAATAAGAGCATAGGAAGCAGATTGCAGTCCGAGGTAGGAAAACCATTCTAACGTAGCGGAACCTAGATTTCGATTAAAAAACATTAAGGATACATCGCTAAGAAATTTAGGGAGATTCATATACATTTGATTAATAAGGGCATCAGCTTGTTCCTTAGAAACACCGTAAGGGGACTCTTGATTTTTCACAAAAGAGGGGGAAACAGCATCTATCAATGCTAATTTTGAAATATGACGTCCATTATACCGAGACATATACCGGATGGAAAGAGCACCACCAACAGAAAAACCAACTAAAGTAGCGTTTTCTATTTGAAGGGCGTCTAACACAATCGCAATATCATCAGCTAAACGATCGTAGGAATAACCGTGCCATGGTTTATCAGATTGCCCATTTCCACGGATATCCATAGCGATGCAGCGAAACCCATGTTGAGGCAATATGTTAAATTGATATTGATACATTTGATGATTTAACGGCCAACCGTGAACGAAAAAAATAGGTTTACTGCCAGGGCCAGGGTTAATATCCTGTACAAAAATATGTACATCTTTTTCGACTGTAATAAACATTGTTTAGCCTCCCCTTAACTACTATATGAATCCAAAGTTTCCTATAATTTATTCCAAATATAATCAGTCCAAAAATCGTTGTTGTGTCATGTTTTTAATAAATTTATTAGCAAAAATTGTAGGGTTTTATCCAATTATTAAACTAGGTGTTTCTTGAATGTATAGAGCATCTCTCATATTATAAGTATTATTTTTCATATTTTTTATGATTACGAAGTAAAGAGTTAAGCGGGTTGCTTGTGACAAATAAAAGAAAAAAAGCATCACAAATCTATAAATGATGTTAAATTTTTCTACATAATTCGATAATTTGCTATCTAATCACTGTTGTTGTTTATTATAATAATGTGTGTTAGTAATCAGATAGAGAAAGTATATAGCTTTTGAGGAAGTGTTAAAGTGAAAGAAAACTTTATTTCATTTCAAGAAGAAAAGAAAAATGCCTACCTTTTTTTATGGATATTGAATATTGTGTGGATTATATATGAAATCGTACATTCTATGATGCTAAGAGATTCTGTACCATTTATCAGAGTAGATGATCAAGTTCCAAAGCTTTTGTATGGAGCCTGCTTAATCGCATGCAGTATATATCTGATGAAAAGGAAGCAAGCGTACCGTGTGAAATATATATATTTAATTACTTATATGTGTTTAGAAATTTTTAATTTGTATTGGTATGCGATTCACAATAAAGTAGCGTTCGATGATGGGAATATACTTGAGTTTGTTTTTATTTTATTTGTGCCAATTTTTATGAATAAACGATATTTGCTGTGGCTGTTTTTAATTATTATGGGGAAATATAGTGTGTTTTTGCTTTTAGGAGAAAAAGAGGCGTTTATGCCGTTAATTATGTATAGTCTTTTATTATTTGTAACGTATCTCCTATTGAATCGATTTTTACAGTATCTTTCTGCTGTAAACAATGTAATGCTAGAAAAGCGAGATTCTGAAAAACTTGCGGTTATTGGGAAAATGGCAGCATCTGTTGGACATGAAATTAAAAACCCACTTTCATCATTAAAGGGATTTACACAATTACAGAAAGAGAAGTATGCAGATGATAAAGTGTATGAACAGATGATTGATGAAATTGAGCATATAAACAATATGGTAAGTGAACTGATGATACTTGCAACGTGTAAGCCATCTACCTACAGTAGTCATTTCATAGAAGAAATGGTATCAAATGCGATAAAAGAAATGAGTGCAGAAATAAAAAGAAAACAGCTGCATCTTAGTTATGATGTTGCATCTGATCAAATGAAAATAGATTGTGATAATCGCAAATTAAAAGGAGTATTTTTATACATACTAAAAAACGCGATTGAAGCGATGGAACATGGTGGAACACTTCAGATACATATAAATAAAAGAAATGAATATGGTGTAATCGTAAGTATTATAGATAATGGATGCGGCGTGCAGGAGGAGAATTTACAGCGTATAACAGAGGCTTTCTATACAACAAAGAAAGGTGGTATAGGTTTAGGTCTTACTGTGGCTTGTAAAATTATCGAAGAACATAATGGAGAAATACATATTACGAGTAGAAGAAATGTAGGAACAAAAGTAGATATTATTTTACCTGTATAAGAACAAAAAAACGACATAAAGCCTTTCTTTTTAGGTGGGAGAGAGAATCCGACCATGCATAGAAACGGTCAGTGCTTGTTTTAGCCCCATGCCAAGCGAAAACAAAGGGAGAAATTTTGTTTTCATAGCCACAATTTATATGCTGGAAAATCAAAATGAATTGATATAGAAGGCAAGATGGGTGAAGTATATCTATTGTGAATAGAGGAGTTACTACATGAACAGTGTTTATAGATTAACTAGGGAAGAGATTCGAACATTAAAGCTGTTTTTAAGTTTATTCTTTGCGACTTTTTTTATTTATGAGATTGCGTTTTATTATATTAGGCCTATGCTAGAAGGGGGATTGGATGGGAATCCAATTGTAGAAAGAGGTCTAGGGGTGTGGTTGTATATTCTCATGATTCTATTAGTGTTTGTGGGAATATATGTGGCGAAGCGGAAGAATCCATATGCTGTGAAATATATTATTTTCATAGGATACAATGTATTAGATTTCATTCATAATTTTATCATTTACTACGGAACAGATTTAGAGTTTGACGGAGGAAATATAGTGGAAGGATTTTTCTTCCTTTTTGCACCATTCTTTGTGAATAAACGCTATTTTTGGTTAGTAACGGGAGGGACAATCGTAAAGTATGCGTTAATGGGATTGGTTGTGAATTCTTTTATTGTTCTTATTCCCATTGTTCTTTGTAGTTTATTTTCCATTATAGGATGGATAATTTTATTGAGATTCCAATCTTATATACGCACAATTGAAATGATGCATAAGGAATTGCAAAGGTCAGAGAAGATGACTGTAATTGGAAGAATGGCGACGGTTATCGGGTTTAAAATGCGTAATCCACTCATGCTATTAAAAAGCTTTGTTAGCAAACAACAAGAAAAGTATCCTGAGGATAAAATATATTGCGATATTATGGAGCAAGAAATCGAAAGAATTGATACAATTGCCACCGAACTTGTGGAGCTTGGAAATTCTAAGCCAATGGAATGCGGGAATCATAATATAAAAGACATTCTTTCGTACGTGGTAAGAATTATGGGACAGCCTGCTTCGGAACGAGGAATTAAAATACATACCATTTATAAAGGTGAGTTACCAAGTATAATATGTAATGAAAAACGTTTAAAACAAGTGTTTTTAAATATAATAAAAAATGCGATTGAATCGATGCATTCGGGTGGAACGATTACAATTCAAGTAGCTGTAAAAGATGTGATGATTGTTCGAATCAAGGATGAAGGCTGTGGCATACCGAAAGAAAAAATTCCAAAACTGAACGAAGCCTTTTATACAACGAAAGATGATGGAACTGGCTTAGGATTAGTGGTTACATATAAGATTATTGAAGAGCATCAAGGGAAAATACAATTTGAGAGTGAAGTTGGTGTAGGGACTACAGTTGAGATTATGTTGCCGATTCGCTGATGAATGGGGAAGAGAGGGGGAGGAACCCTCTCTTTTTTGTTAAGAATTATTTTTGATAAAGCGCCATACAAGAAACGATGCAGTGAGAAAGGAGATTCCTATAGCTAAAAAACTGTAGCTTGCACCGTTATACCAAGAAGAAGCTTCAATAAGGATAACACCCATCAGCACGTTGTAAATCATCTGTATTATTCACTTCTCCTTTAATGATTTGAAGGTTCATTTTTTCTCCATTTTCTCCAGTAAAGAAAACATGAACGATATTACTTTGATTTTCTAATATTTCAGCTTGAGATTCTTTTGTTTTGAAAGGAAGGTTAGTCGGTAATTTTGGTTGGAAAGTGGCTGTTTTTAATTGTTTAGATAGATTTGTTTTGTCGAAGTTATGTAAGCTTGAATTATCTTTGCTACAATCGAAGAAAAGCAATGATACGATAAAAAAAGAATGGACAATCTTTGCAATGGAAAATTCTCCTTTTGTTATGAGGTATAATCGTCTTATTATATAAAATTACTATTTTCAAAAAACTTATTGTGAAAAACAATACAAATATTATAGTATGTATATAAATAACTATATTGACATAATTTGTGTTTTGTAAGAGGTGAGATAGATGTGTTCAAAAGGAATATGGCCTATATTTTTTATAATGCTCTTTTCTTTGATAGTAAAAAATATTGTATTAAGTGTGCTTGTTTATGTATATGAAATACCAGATTCGGGCTTTTTCAGTCTTAAAACATTGATTGGATTTATCATATTTGCTTTAATATATATTCCCTTATGGTGGATGTTTAACAAGAGAGAAGAAAGAAAGTTACGTGTAAAAAGGGTAATCTGAAAATGATTCAGCGTTAAGATGTTATATGTATATGAAACCAAAAAGGATTCCTAGTGAATCCTTTTTATAATTAATCTCGCAGACCAAATCCAATTACTTTCTTTGTTTTCATATCAACAAAAGCATCTACATTTCCAAGTGTGTAAGAATGATCAGATGGAAATGAAACACGATAGACTTCTTTTCCGATATAAGAGGAATCTTTGACAGAAGATATTCCGTCTTGCAATGTTTCAGTTGTAATTGTAGCATTTTTCCAGCTATCACTTAGTTCGTCTTTCGTATGTTCAGATAATTGATCCCACACTGTTTTCTTTAATTCGTCTTCAGGGGAAGTGTTACATGAGCTTAATAGAAAGCAGAAAATAGTTAAGACAATGACAAAAAGTATTCGAATGTGCATTTAATCCCACCGTCTTTTCTATATTCTTCAATTTGGAATAAAGAATATGGTGCAATTTGTATTTCTTTTAAAGTTGGCATGATAAACCCTCTTTTATCACATTTATTGTATAGTAGTCTTAATTTTCTGTATACAACAAATGAATAGAATTCATAAAAAGAATGGTACAATATAAGAATTATGTATAGAGGTAGGAGGACTATTGAATGTACGTTACTGTAACAGATGCAGCATATAAAAAAATTATGGATACGATTCCAAGTGAAGCGAAGTTTATAAAATTATTTTATGATAATGAAGGATGCGGCTGCGTGATGAGTGGCATTATTGATTTAGTAGCTGTATCAGAGAAAGATGAACGTGATGTAGACATTGAATCCAATCAATTGCAGTTTATTGCGGATCGCACAAAACTTGTTTTTATGGATGATAAGTTGACCGTTGATCTGCATGAATCAGGAGGACATTTTCAACTGAAAAGTCCAAGTCAATTTTATAATCCAAATATGAAACTTCATATTCGAGTATAATTCATTCGGAGGGAGCAAATTGTGTGCTCCTTTTTCTTATGAAATTTTTCATTTAATGAAATGTACATGTGATTGAATTTTCTGTATAATCTTCAGTGCGGAGGGGATACGGATGAGAAGATGGGGAATTGAATTATTACTTTTAAGTGTTGTTATGATTTTGGGTGTCAATTATACAATTGGAAAATACGGACTTGAGGAATTTACAGCAATTGAGTTTACTGCGCTCCGTATGATCACCGCAGCACCGCTATTATTATTACTTACATTTTATATTGAAAAGTCATTGCATATGGAATTAAGGGATATACCGAGGCTCATTGTAGTTAGTGTGGTGGGAATCGTGCTGTATCAAACATTATTTATGGAAACCATCAAATATACATCCGCTACGAACGCTTCCTTACTCATTTCTATTTCACCTATTTTTACAACGATGTTTGCAGTTTTTTTGAAACAAGAGAAGTTTTCTCAGCGAAAGTTAGTCGGTTCTATGATAGCTTGCATTGGTGCTGCTCTTGTTTTATTAGCTGGGCATTCACTTGCTGGTTCCTTTTATGGAAATGGAATTGGACTCATTACCTCGATATGCTGGGGGCTGTATCCAGTTTTAGCAGGACCACTGATTAAAAAATATTCAGCACTTCGCGTGACTGCATGGTCAGCAGTTGTTGGAGCGATTCCACTCGCTATACTGAGCGGATGGCATATTTTTTCATTGCCGTTTCAAATTGAACAAGGAATGACATGGTTTGCGCTATTATATTCTATTTTCTTCGTCACAGTATTTGGCTTAGTTATGTGGTATATTGGAGTTCAAAAAATTGGGGCCTCTCATACAATGGTGTATATGTATATTACGCCATTTGTTGCAGTTGTATTTGCGGCGGTATGGGCGAAGGAATATATTTCGCTGCAACAAATAATCGGCGGAGGGATTATTTTTCTCGGTTTATGGTTTGTGAAATCTGAAAAGCTTGAAACGCAGTCAATTGCGCCAGAACATATATCAAAATAGGAAAACAGATCAGTTATGATCTGCTTTCCTATTTTTTTATTTTGGGCAGAAATATAAGGAACAAAATAGCAGTAATAAGTGGAAGTAAGTTGAGAAAAGGTATGCGAAACAGTGCAATGAGAATAATACCAGGAAGAAGGACACCGAGGACAGCATAGAAAATACTATGTTTCTTTGTGTACCAATATAACGAGAGTCCTATAAGTGCAGGGATAATGAGGTGGATGAGAGCCATTAAAAAATAAATCATGGGAGGCCTCCTTTAAAATATATTAAAAGCTTTCTTTTTAGATGGGAGAGAGAATCCGCTTATGAATAGAAGCGGTCAGTGACCTTTTTCGCCCCATGTCATGTGAGAACAGAAAGAGGGAACGAGAAGATGTTTCTGTTTGTTGTCGTGGCAACAAGTTGTATGTTGAAATTCAAATCGAAAGAAAATTTTCTTTTTTAGATGAGAGAGGATTCGCTCATGGATAGAAGCGGTCAGATCCTTATTTCGCTCCATGCCGAGTGAAAACAAACGGATAAAACAAATGGAGGTCTCTTTTTGTTTCCAATGCCATGGTTTATATATTGGAAAATTAAAGTGGATATATATACATCATATCCATATGTTTATAGATTGATATCCTTTTTTTGTAAATCTATGAAAAATGTTTGAAAAAAAGTCATAAATTCCGTCTGCCTTCAAACTAGAAATCTTGTATAATATTATTTTCGAAAAATATTTTAACAACATAAGTGTAGTGATTATGTTGTTTTTCTTTTGAATGTAACAGATAAAGTCTGATGATATGTAAATAAGATGATGATGGTAAAGGAGAACTGCATGATTAGTATGTCACTAAGGTCATTTAAAATTCAAATGTATTATTTGCTAGGCGCGATGCTGTTAGGATGGGCGATGACACCTTTTTCAGCTCACTTTTTAGGTGTAGGAATTGGTTTACTCGTTAGTATGTATTGTGTCTGGATTTTAGGAAGACGCATTGAAAAGCTTGGAGATAGTATTGTAAAAAAGAGTAAAGCACCAACACTTGGTATGATTAATCGATTCGCAGCAGCGATACTAGGCGCAATTATTATGTATGAGATTGAACACCATATGGTTATGTGGGCGTTTGCTGTTGGGATTATGGGCGGTTATTTCTTAATTGTTATTAATTTAGGGTATTACAGCATGAAAGATGCGAAGAAATAAATGCAAACCCCTTTTTTAGGTGGGAAGAGAGGATCCGCTCATGGATAGAAGCGGTCAGTGCCTATTTTTGCCTCATGCCATGTGAAAACAAGAGGAGGATGCGAGTGGAGGTCCCTGTTTGTTCTTTATAGTAGCGACGTATATAGAAAAAGGCTTACGAAAAAATCGTAAGCCTTTTTTATTGTAAGTATGTGTAACCAGCAAAGCCGCATGGGTTTTGTCGGTGAGTACGCGATCCTTTTAGGTTACAACATGCTTATTCATATGAGTAAAGGTCATTCAGACAGTAAAGGTTTAAATTAAGCGATTGGACCGCCTAATTTGATAATATCTTCAGAAATGTTCTCGAATTTCTTGAAGTTTTCTTTGAATTTATCTGCAAGTTCGATTGCTTTTGCTTTGTAAGCAGCTTGATCAGCCCATGTTTGTTCAGGCATTAATACTTCATCAGGTACACCTGGTACATGAAGTGGTACTTCAAGACCAAAGATGTCATGTTTCGCTGTTTCAGCGTTATCAAGCTCGCCGTTTAATGCTGATTGTACCATTGCACGAGTGTAACCTAAGTTCATACGCTTTCCAACGCCGTATTCGCCGCCAGTCCAGCCAGTGTTTACTAAGAATACTTTCGCATCATGTTTCTCGATCTTTTCACCAAGCATTTCAGCATAGCGAGATGCATCAAGTGGTAAGAATGGAGAACCGAAGCAAGTTGAGAATGTCGCTTGCGGAGATGTTACGCCGCGCTCAGTTCCAGCTAGTTTACTAGTGTAACCGCTTAAGAAATGGTACATAGCTTGCTCTTTATTTAATTTACTGATTGGAGGTAATACCCCAGATGCATCAGCAGTTAAGAAAATAATTGTATTTGGATGTCCTGCGACACTTGGTACTACGATATTATCAATCGCGTGAAGTGGGTATGCAGCACGTGTATTTTCTGTTAATGTAGTATCATTATAATCTGCAATACGTGTTTGATTATCAATTACAACGTTCTCAAGCACTGATCCAAATGTAATTGCATCAAAAATTTGTGGCTCTTTTTCATGAGACAGGTTAATACATTTCGCGTAGCAACCGCCTTCAATATTGAACACGCCGTTATCAGACCAACCGTGCTCATCATCACCGATTAATTTACGGTGTGGGTCAGCAGATAGTGTTGTTTTACCTGTTCCAGATAAACCGAAGAATAAAGCAACATCGCCTTCTTCACCTACGTTTGCAGAGCAGTGCATAGATAAAATATCTTGTTCTGGAAGTAAGAAGTTCATAATAGAGAAAATTGATTTTTTCATTTCTCCAGCGTATTCAGTACCACCAATTAATACGATGCGTTTTTCAAATGAAACCATGATGAATGCTTCAGAATTTGTGCCGTCGATCGCTGGATCTGCCTTAAAGCTTGGTGCAGAGACAATTGTAAATTCAGATTCATGAGTTGCTAATTCTTCTTCAGTTGGACGAATAAATAATTGATGTACAAATAAATTGTGCCATGCATATTCGTTAACAACTTGTAAAGGAAGACGATAGTTACGATCAGCACCAGCGAATCCTTTGAATACGAATAATTCTTCTTTTTCCTTTAAGTATTCTAATACTTTTGTATATAATTTATTAAAATGTTCTTCAGAAATCGGTTGATTTACGGGTCCCCAAGCAATCTTATCTGCAACCGAAACTTCTTTCACAATAAATTTATCTTTAGGAGAACGTCCTGTATATTTTCCTGTAGAAGCAGAGACGGCACCAGTAGAAGTTAATTTCCCTTCATTTCTCATTAGTACTTTTTCTACTAATTGTGGAACGCTTAGTTGAACCTGTGCATTGCTTCCGTTCAGTAATTCGTGTAATCCAATTTGGACATTCACAGTACTCATATTTATATACCATCCTTTTCATTTTAATGAAATATTTCTCGTAATCCCCACCAAGAGTATAACACAATCATATAAATAATGTATACTATTTATTTGTTTTTGTTTGTGTGAATGTATTATTTTCCTATTAATATTTCGTTCGACAAGAAACGCGAAAAACTTGTAGGAAAATGTGAATATTAATTGACAAATGAATATCATTTCTTTAGTATAGGTTGGGACGGATACTCTCTTATCCCGAGCTGGCGGAGGGACAGGCCCGATGAAGCCCGGCAACCTCACTTGTAACGGTAATAAACAAGTGAATAGGTGCTAAAACCTGTGCGAGGCGAACGGTCTCGAACGATAAGAGCGAAGGGCAAAAAGCAGTATGCAAGTAGCAAATTAAACCTTTCCTCTATAATAGGAAAGGTTTTTCTTTATACTTGTGTGGGAGAATAAATGAATGTCGCAGTTTGTGGCAAATTAAGGATGAGTTCCGTACAATATATACAATTACTGTAGGGAGGTTTACCACATGACAAAACAACGTCATCTGTTCACATCTGAGTCTGTAACTGAAGGACATCCAGATAAAATTTGTGACCAAATTTCTGATTCAATTTTAGATGCGATCTTAGCAAAAGACGCAAATGCACGTGTAGCTTGTGAAACAACAGTAACAACTGGTTTAGTATTAGTAGCGGGAGAAATTACGACTTCTACTTATGTAGATATTCCAAAGATCGTTCGTGAAACAATCCAAGGAATCGGTTATACTCGTGCAAAATACGGATTCGATGCAGAAACTTGTGCAGTTTTAACATCTATCGATGAGCAATCTGCTGACATCGCTATGGGGGTTGACCAAGCGTTAGAAGCACGTGAAGGTCAAATGACTGACGCTGAGATTGAGGCAATTGGTGCAGGAGACCAAGGTTTAATGTTTGGTTTCGCATGTAATGAAACAAAAGAATTAATGCCACTTCCAATCTCACTTGCTCACAAATTAGCTCGTCGTTTAACTGAAGTTCGTAAAGATGAAACATTAGAATACTTACGTCCAGACGGTAAAACGCAAGTTACAGTTGAGTATGATGAAAATGGTAAACCAGTACGTATCGATACAATTGTAATTTCTACACAGCATCATCCAGAAGTTACATGGGAACAAATCGATAGCGACTTAAAAGAGCACGTAATCAAAGCTGTAGTACCAGCAGAATTAATGGATGAAGAAACGAAATTCTTCATTAACCCAACTGGTCGTTTCGTAATCGGTGGACCACAAGGAGATGCTGGTTTAACAGGACGTAAAATCATCGTTGATACTTACGGTGGATACGCTCGTCACGGCGGCGGTGCATTCTCTGGTAAGGATGCTACAAAAGTTGACCGTTCTGCAGCATACGCAGCTCGTTATGTTGCGAAAAACATCGTAGCAGCTGGCCTTGCTGACAAAGCAGAAGTACAACTTGCATACGCAATTGGCGTAGCACAACCAGTATCAATTTCAGTTGATACATTCGGCACTGGTAAAGTATCTGAAGAAGTACTAGTAGAACTAGTTCGTAGCAACTTCGATCTTCGCCCAGCTGGCATTATCAAAATGTTAGACTTACGTCGCCCAATTTACCAACAAACAGCAGCTTACGGACACTTCGGACGTACTGATGTAGACCTTTCATGGGAACGTACAGACAAAGCAGCAGCTTTAAAAGAGCAAGCTGGTCTATAATATAGGAAGAAAAAGCTTTGCGCGAAGGCGCAAAGCTTTTTTTATTGATTAGTCATTTTCTTTGAGTATATATGAGCTAATTTCACGGCACATAATTGTGGAATCAAATTTAGGAAGCTAACCAATATAAATAATTGAGTTGGTGTTAAAGGTTTAAAATATCCACCCCAATGTTCATCATCCTTTCTTTTGACGTGCTTTCCCGGCACAAAATGCACTACATAATAGAAAGATTGTCGCAAATCCCCATCCACCGATTGCTGAATAAGGAACAGCATCCTTTAACGCCATCCCAGCACTGATGGAAGCGACAAACAGAAGGATAAATACCGTTGTAAGTTTTTGATATAGTTCCATGAATAAGCCCCCTAATTATGAAAATTTGTTTAGTTTGCATTAGATTGTTCCACGTGATTCAAAATCCAATTAAATAGGCGATTACGAGAGGGGTTGCTGTACTTGTTAAGGATGTGCGGTCAGAACTGCCGGGCATTTGGATAGAGAATTTTACAATAACGATATCTCATCCATAGGAAATAATTTGATAGCGGCTTAGATGAATGGAAAATGGGACTTGGTGCAAGTTGTTTTATATTGTTAAATACAATTCGAATTATGGATAAATACCTTTTTATGGTTATATATACTTATATTGTATCATGATGTTTTGTTCATTTGATACATAATTGTAGACATGTGATGTATTTCATATTTCATAAAGTTTCGATACGATATGATAAAATGATGAGTAGTTCATAAGAAGGAGCGAATAAAAATGAGCGTAATAGAACATAAAAAACAAGCGCCAAAAAAAGTGCGCTGTAAAATTATTACGGTGTCTGATACACGTACAGAAGAGACAGATAAGAGCGGTAAGTTGTTAAAAGAATTATTAGTAGAAGCAGGACACACGGTAACTGCTTATGAAATTGTAAAAGACGATAAAGAAAGTATTAGACAGGCTGTATTAAGTGGATATCACCAAGAAGATGTTGATGTTGTATTAACAAATGGAGGAACGGGTATTACGAAGCGTGATGTTACGATTGAGGCAGTTTCGGCATTATTAGATAAAGAAATTGTTGGATTTGGTGAATTATTTCGGATGATTAGTTATTTAGAAGATATCGGAAGTGCTGCAATGTTAAGTAGAGCAATTGGCGGAACAATTGGAAGAAAAGTTGTCTTTTCGATGCCGGGTTCTAGCGGAGCAGTTCGCCTTGCAATGAATAAATTGATTTTACCAGAGCTTGGACACATTACATTTGAGCTGCATCGACAATGAAAAAAATAGCAGGGATTATATTAGCAGGTGGTATGTCAAGACGCTTTGGTGAGCCGAAAGCCTTAGCAAGCTGGCAAGGGCATACTTTTATTGAACACATTGTTCAGGTCATGCAGACTACCGTGCAAGATGTAGTTGTCGTTAGTCATCCTGATATAAGAGAAAGAATTGTTACTTTAGTAGACGTTCCTGTTATAGAAGATATTCCTTCCTATAAAGGAGAGGGACCACTTGCGGGGATTGTATCGGGAATGGAACAAATAAAGGCGCAGTGGTATATCGTTTCGCCTTGTGATACACCGAATCTTTCAAATGAGTGGATTACAGCATTAATAGGGCAAATCAGTGATGAATATGAGGCAATCGTTCCAGTGATTGATGGAAAAAAACAGCCACTATTAGCGGCCTATCATGATCGTGTAAAAGAAAAAATATGCGCATTGTTACATGAAGAAAAACGAAGTATGGGACAACTTTTATCGCAGTGTAACGTAAAATATGTGATGGAAGTTGAATTGAATGTAGCGAAAGAATTGTTTGTGAATGTAAATACAAAAGAGGAATATGTCCGGTTACTGAATGAAAACAAGAACAAAAAGGTATGACATTATAGCGTCATACCTTTTTGTTCTTTTATGAATACGCTAGATGAGTTCGTTGCTGTATGTTTTGCGTTCAATTTTTCTATTATGCAAGTAGTTCGGCATTGTTTTGCTGAAGCACCTCTTCATATTGCATGTATAAGCCGTGGAAAATCTCATCCCAGTTTTGTGTAGCGGCGTAGGAACAGGCTGCTGTACCCATCTGTTTTCGCAGTTCGTTATTATTTAATAATTGATAAATAGATGATAAAAATGATTCCGAGTTTTTTGGTTCACAAAGAAAACCTGTTTTTCCATTTGCAACAATATTTTTTACCCCACCAGAATTTGCACCAAGTACTGGTGTGCCACATGCAAGGGATTCAAGGACGACATTGCCAAATGTTTCGGTGGCTGATGGAAAGACCATCAGGTCAGAGCATGCATAAGCTTCCGCTAAGTTTTTCCCTTGTAAATATCCTGTAAAGGTCACGTTAGTTGTTGGTACGGTTTTACGTAATTCCTTAGCAAGGGGGCCATCTCCAGCAATAAGCCAATGAATATCATCTGTTCGTTCTTTCAGTGTTATTTGAATCAATATACGAAGCGTCTCGATATCTTTTTCAGGAGCAATGCGGCCGGCGTAGGAAAGAATGTAGGGAGCAGTAATATTATATTTTTTTCGGAATAGGTCTTTATTGTAAGCAGGATGGAAGAGAGAACAATCTACTCCTCTTCCCCAAATATATAAATTTTGAAATCCTTTTTTTGTTAATTGCTGTAATATTTCAAGAGAAGGGACAAAGTTTTTTTGCATATGGCTATGAAACCATTTTAAATAATTCCATAACATATTGGAGAAAAATTCAATTTTATAATATTGCAAGTAGGCATCAAAGTCAGTGTGATAAGAACCGACAAGAGGGATATTTAATTTTTTTGCGTAATACATGCCGCATAGTCCCATGTTAAAAGGAGTAGCAACATGAATAATATCGGGTCTAAACTTGAGAAGTTCCCGCCTAATACGCGGAGTTGGAAAAGCGAATCGACATTCTGGATATAATATTTTCAACGGGATACTTCTCATTTTATTCACATTGGCTACGAAGTCATCTTCTGCCGTATGCTGCGGTGCAAATACGGAATAGGAAATATTTTGTTTTTGAAAATAACAGGTCAAACGATCTAATGTTTTTGCCACGCCGTTTACTTGCGGTGTAAATGTATCAGTAAATATAGCGACTCTCATCCAATCGCTCCTTTACATGAAAAGTGGAATGAATTGATAAAAAGAGATGATGCCAGAACATGTGCCAAGGCACATACCTACAAGTACATCTGATGGATAGTGAAGCCCAAGATAGATACGGGAAATTCCTACAATCATTGCTAATGGAAGTAAAAAGGCTGCCAAGTTTGTATCGTAACAAATAAATGGAACAACAATTGAAAAAATAGCTGTTGTATGACCAGATGGAAATGAATGATCTTGTAATGGATGCAATGGGTATTTCGCATCTTGAATTGTTAAATAAGGCCGTTTACGTGGGTACCACCTTTTTAAAATTTGCACAGGAATATGACTTATTGCTAATGAAAGAGCTGCTGCAATTGTGGCAGTGTGCAGAAGCCCTTTTGAAAAGATAAGAAAGCATAACGTGAGCGAGATCGAAAAGATTGCGCCACCGATATGTGTAATCGTGCGGAAAAAGATATTTAATGTTTTTTGATCAAAGTAACGGTTAATTCCTTTGAAAATGTAACATTCTATTTTATATAAGGAGCTGACCTTCATGAAACCTTTCCCCCTCATTTACATATATATTCAGATGCTATCTTCTATTTTAATAAGATTTTATTGAGGGAATAATAAGGTTTTGTAAAGAAAGTGTTAGAGTTTTAACGAAAAAAGCTGCCACTTTAGTGGCAGCAAGTATATAAATACAAATTGAAAAAATGACATAAAACTATTCTTTTTAGGTGGGAGAGAGCATCCGGCCATGCATAGAAGCGATCAGACCCTTTGCCTGCCCTATGCCAAGTTAAAACAAAGAGAGAAAACGAGCGTAGTTCACTTTTTGTTCTTCATAGCAGCAGATTATATGTCGAAAAATCAAAATGGATGTATCCCGCATTAACGGGCAGTAAGATTCCCACCTCAAGATTCAGAGAGAAACAAGGAAGATAGGTGGGAGATCAACTGCCCGTAAAAGCCCGATTGGTGAGGGCTAATAATCAGTGGGGGATGGCCCCCCACTGATTAAAGTTTCACTTTATATAGAACTATTTTTGCAGTGATTTATAGTACTGTCCTTTTTCAACATATTGTCTACGAATGCGTTCCATATCTTTTCGATCTTCATCTGTTAATTCGCGAATGACTTTTGCAGGACGACCGAAAGCGAGCGTATTAGGCGGGATTTTCTTTCCTTGTGAAACTAAGCTCCCAGCGCCGATAAATGCACCTTCGCCAATTTCGGCACCGTCTAAAATGATAGAACCCATCCCAATTAAAGCATCTTTTTTTAAGGTGCAGCTATGTAAAATCACTTGATGTCCAACTGTCACATCGTCTTCTAAAATAAGGGGGTACTGCGGACTTTGATGAAGTGTACATTGATCTTGCACATTTACTCTGTTTCCAATGATTGTTGGTGAGACATCGCCACGAATAACTGTATTAAACCAAATGCTTGATTCTTCACCAATTGTGACATCGCCTGTAATTGTAACGTAGTCAGCGATAAAAGTACTACTCGCAATTTTCGGATTTTTATCTTTATAAGGATATATCATGTAAAGCCTTCCTTTCCTAGAAACTAGTTTTAGTGTATCAAATTACAGAAAAGAGTGAAATGGAGGAGTTTCTTATGTGGAATTATGAAGCGGAAGAGGCAAAAGCTGTAATTGTAATTGTACATGGTGCGATGGAATATCACGGACGTTATGAAGCGCTAGCCGAAATGTGGAATCATTTCGGTTATCATGTTGTTATGGGAGATCTTCCGGCTCATGGAACAACTTCAAGAAATAGAGGACATATTGACTCGTTTGATGAATACATAGAAGAAATAAAATTATGGGCGAAAGAAGCGAGGAAATATCGGTTGCCTATTTTTTTATTTGGACATAGTATGGGTGGTCTGATTGTTATTCGGATGATGGAAGAAACGAAGAGAGAAGATATAGATGGTATCATATTAAGCTCGCCATGTTTAGGAGTCTTAGCTGCACCTGCTGCGCCGCTTCGTGCGATTTCAAAGGTGCTAAATATCCTCGCACCGAAACTTCAATTCCAAACAAACCTTACAGTAGAAATGTCAACGCGAAATAAAGAAATTCGGGATGCTATGGAGAATGATTCATTGTTCTTGCGCAAGGTGTCAGTTCGTTGGTATAGTGAATTGATAAAATCTATCCAGATCGCTCATGATAAAATAGATGAATTTCCAGACATTCCGCTCTTGCTAATGCAGGCATGTGAGGATAAACTTGTAGATAAAACACGTGTCCGTAAATGGTTTGATAACTTAAAGGTTAGTGATAAGGCGTATAAGGAATGGTCAAATTGTTATCATGAGCTATTAAATGAGTATGAGCGAGATGAAATTTTTAGCTATATCAAAGCATTTACTGAAATACATGTAAATAACATAATAGAAACAAATAAATAATGATTTGGACATTTAATAGAGGAGATGAAGGAAGAAGTGAACGTACCGAGTAATCCCATAACGCTCATGGCGAAAGTATACCGTGATGTGTTTCCGGCTGTACACCATGAGCTAGCGATGTGGAAAGAGCGTGCCTACCATATTCCGAATGATGAGCTTCATAACCAAGCAATTGCAAGTATTGAACATAAAACGTTTCATTGTGAAGGCGGTGGTATTTTAGCGCTGCTTGCAAATGAACACCGTGAGGATTGTATTCGTTTTATTGTGGCGTATCAGACGATTAGTGATTACTTAGATAATTTATGTGATCGTAGTACATCGCTTGATCCGAATGATTTTGCCGCACTGCATGAATCAATGATAACAGCACTAACACCTGAAAGTGAAGGAACGAATTACTATCGTTACCGTGATGATCAAGATGATGGTGGTTATTTAGATGAGCTTGTTGCAACATGCCAAGATGTGTTGCGAAAAACAAAGCATTATGACAAAATTGCTCCAATTCTTCACGAGCTTGCTTGTTACTATTGTGATTTGCAAATTCATAAGCATGTGAAATTAGAAGAAAGAGAGCCACGCTTGCAAACATGGTTTGAAGCTCATAAAGAAAATGTACCAGCGATGAGCTGGTTTGAATTTTCTGCATGTGCAGGATCCACACTTGGAATCTTTTGTCTCGTGGCATATGCGTTTCATGATGAATTACTTGATGAAGATATTGCAAAGATCAAGCAAGGTTATTTTCCATATGTACAAGGACTTCATATTTTACTTGATTATTTCATTGATCAAGAAGAAGATCGTATTGGCGGAGACTTAAACTTCTGTAGTTATTATGAAAATGAACAAGTCATATTAGAACGAATGAAGCATTTTGTGGAAGAAGCAGAAAGAAATATCGGTGACTTACCGCATGCGAAGTTTCATCGTCTTATTAGCCGTGGTCTCCTTGGAATTTATTTATCGGACCAAAAGGTATCAGAGCAAAAGAATATGCAGCAAATGGCACGACGCATTGTGAAATATGGTGGATTCACTTCACGATTCTTCTATTGGAACGGGAAGATGTATAGAAAGAAAATGGCGGAGTGATAGAGAAAGAAAAAGACGTGTATATGATGCACGTCTTTTTTGATTGGTTTTTGACGAGAATCCTCGCTGTACTTTGTTTTTACTTTATATTCCAATTTTAGGATAATTAAAATATAACCATTTCAAAAGGTGGTGGAAGCATGGGGAATGTATTAGATCAAGCCAAAGAGAGACTATTGGAAGATGAAAATATTGTATCGTACTTGCAATGTTCTTTAGAAACTTTCATATATCGGAGTGTCATGCGACCAGGTGTAATCGTTTTGACAAATAAAAGGCTCTTTTTCTGTGGACCTGATATTGCTGGAAATACATTATTTGAAGAATTTTCATTTGATAACATATCCACTATAAAGGTGAAAGAAGGTTTGTTTGGAACGAAAATTTCCATTCTGCACGGTACGGAGTGGATAAAGATAAAACATATTCAACGTGCAGATCCTAGTATGTTTGTTCGGAAGGTAGAAGAAATAATAGTGGCTGGAAGGAAGAATCACAATTATACATAATGATGAATAGAGCTGGTGCTCTAACAACAACGGATTATATAGTCTAAGTTGATAATGCTCATTGTTAAATTTGTGGAAGAAAGAGAAAAATGAAAAAAGCATTTGTACAAGATGAATTGTACAAATGCTTTTTTCATTTTTTTACCCGTATTTTAGAGTAAAGATATAGTGAAAATTCAACAATAAAAATAATAAGAACAGAGAAACCGAATAAAGGCATTACAATACCTAAAACAATCATAATAAGTATGAAGACAAATAGACTTTTTTTATCTTTTTGTTTTGGTGGTGCTCCTAGCTTACCTTGTGGTTTTCTTGCTAGCCACATTTTAACACCAAAATAAATGAGAAATAACAAGGATAAGGCTGTAAGTAAGCATAGTATTTTATTTGGCCATCCGAATAAATGTCCTTCATGAAGAGGGATACCATAGGAAAACCATTGTGCAAATAATCCATAGTCACGATAGTCAATTTTTGAAATAAGCTCCCCGCTATATTGATCAAAATATGCAGTAATCTCTTCATTTGGTGATACGTGCATTCCTGTAATACCAGAACCACTAGATTTCGAAACTGTGAATACTCCTTTTGAATTATTTGGCAATGAAATGACATACGGTTTTTCAATGTTAAGCTTTTTTTCTAGCTCATCGATTAAAAGTGTACTCTGCTCAGTAAAATCTGATTGTGGGAGAGTTTCTTGTCTAGTCGCCCATGGCAATTCTTTAAATTGAGACTCTGGTGGCGCCATATATAATTTTGGATATCCAAGTGATTCACTTGAAGTTGTGATATTATAAATTTGTTTCCCCATGAAAGCAGACCAAGGTAATCCTGTCAGTACTAAGAGGACGAGTGGAATTGTAAATACGATACCGATTATGCTGTGTAGTCGTTTTGAACGCTCTCTAGCATTTGCTATCGGAGTATTTTTGAAACGTTTTATACTCATGTACAAACCTGTAACAATTAGAAAAATGGTCCAGCAAGCAGCAAGTTCTACTAAGTAGTTTACAATAGTTCCACCAACTAGAAGGGAACTGTGTAATTCCCGCATTATACTGGCAAACGTTTCATTTGCGTTTTGATCTCCAACAATTTGATTATGGTTATCTAAATAAACATATTTTTGATCACCTGTATGTTCATTTTTCATTGTAAGTCTAGTATTATGTTCGTCTTTAAAATGAATAATTTTTGTAACGGTATAGTGAGGATACTTCTTTTCTGTTAGCGAAACAGATTCAGACATAGACAGAGATTCGGTTTGCTCACTATTTCCAAAATATAAATCTTTATAAATGAAATTTTCAACTTCCTCTCGAAACAGATATCCAATGCCGCTGAGTGATAAAGTAATGAGAAGTGGCGTAATAAATAGACCGGCGTAAAAATGCCACCTCCAGAAAATGTAGTGAAGCGAACGATTTAGTTTCATACTTTAATGCCCCTAACCTTCCATATATGAATAGAATATGTATTTAATATAGCGAGACTAGGTGTGATTACTTTGAAAAAATTGTGAAAAAAATAAAAAATCTTAGGGGAATAGGAAAAGACGTACAGCATGTGTACGTCTTTTTGTTCTTGGCGTATAGAATATGTATGTAATTTACAATTGATTTGCTAAATATTTATGAACAACCGCCTTAGCAAGACAAAGCGATGAATCCACAAAGTAAAGGTTATTTGTTCCTGTGTTTGATACAACATTTAAATCGGTACAAGCTATAATAACGACATCCACTGCTTCAGATAATTCTATACAAAGTGTATGCCATAATTCGTTTGCTTTATTGATGTTTCCTGTTTTTATGTTAGAAATAATTTGAGTGATCGTGGTTTGCCAGCTATTTTTATGTATATAGTCCATACCACGTTTTGTAATCCCATCTTGATATATGTCAGATTGAATAGTTGCATCGGTTGCTAAGAGAGCTATTTTTTTAACATGATTTGGTATTTCTTTTATCGTCTCATCTACCATGTTTAAAATGGGAACTGAAATCGAGTTTTGTAACTGATTCAAATATAGGTGAGCTGTATTACATGGCATGGCAATAAAATCGACACCTGTACTTTCAAGTTTCTTTGCACCAGTTATAATAGCCTGTTCCATAGCTTTATGATCGATCGGTCTATCGATATAAAAAGGTGTTGGACAAGAATAAATCATCATATGAGGAAAGTCCATATCATGTTTTGCACCGTATATTTTTTGGCATTGCTCAACGACTGTATCAACGAATGGACCTGTTGATCTTGGCCCCATTCCTGCTAGTATTCCGATCATTATTGTAATCCTCCTGATTGCATAATCTAAATTTAGAAATTCTTGTTTCCGTCTACATGTTCCTTCTTTTTCGTACAAGATAGAGAAAGAAACTCATTAAAACAAATGAATAGAAAAGAGCCCATGAAGTAAGCCATAGTGTATGGATAGCCAAGTTGTATTCATAAGAACCAAGCATCATAAAATCATTGATAGGCGGGAAAAACCATAATAATTCCGGCATGTCTTTTTTGAGACGAATGGATGCAATTGTAATCAGTAATACAAATGAAAGGCTAAGCCAAGCTGTACTTGCTTTTTTTATGATGTTTCGCGTAAATAGTATTGCAATGGAAATCCCAAGTATAGATAAAGAAAAGTGGGAAAGGAATCCCGTGATAAATAATGAGAGTGTCATTTTTTCGTTAAACATTTGAAAAGCAATAGGGTATATAACCGAAATTAGAGATAAAACTACGCAAATAAGAAGAACTGTTACATATTTACCAAGGTATAAAGTCTGTATGTTTTTTGTATGAGAAAGAGTAATTTGTTCTTGAACAGAATCTTCCGTATGAAACAGTGTAATCGTAATCCAAGCTGACAGTAAGTAGAGCGTAAGAGCAGTTTCTAAATACGTTGCAACAATTGGATTTGGTTTATAAGTATAAACAAAAAGTAAACTTACGATGTACATTGCGATTGGTGGAACATATTTATATGACTTTGTATAATCAAGAAAATTGTAACGAATGAGTGCGAGCATAGAAATCCTCCTCTCGCTTTAACAATTTAGGTTGTAATAATGTAACGGATGCATTGGTATGTAATAAATAGTGAAGTATATCATTTGTACAAGTCTTTTCAATTTGTAATTGAATGAGATTCTGTTTTGCGTCATATGTAACATGTACATATCCGGGTTGTTTTTGTAATTCTGAGATGGAAAATGTGTGTGGTATGGTCGCTTCTATGTAAATATGTTCTTTTTGGGTTATATCAGCTGCCAAAAGCTTGTCCTCTGCAATGGTATAATCAGCGATTGTTACAATTCGGTCGGCAAAGCTTTCTAAGAGTTGTTTTTCATGGCAAGTGAAGAGAATTGTGAGACCTTGTCGTTTCAATGTAAGTAATATATGTTCAACTTCTTTCTGAGATTTTGGATCAAGCCCAGAAAGTGGTTCATCTAAAATCAATATATCAACATTACTAAGGAGTGCTTGCATAATATTCGTTTTTTGTTTCATTCCTTTTGAAAAGTTTTTTATAACGGAATGATTGGCATGCTGTAAATGAAAAGTTTCTAATATCGAAGGAATTTTCGTTTGTAGATGTTTTTTCGATAGATCATGAATACGACCGAGATGATATAAATAATCTTCTAGCGTAAAACGAATATCTTCTGGAAAATGTTCTGGTACATATCCGATTTTCAAATTTGACGCTTTGTGGATTGTGCCTACCGTAGGATGAATAAATCCCGCGATGATTTTTAGTAAAGTGCTTTTTCCGGTACCGTTGCCGCCGATAATGGCAACTGCTTGTCCTTTTGGAATTGATAAATGGATGTTTTCTAGTATAAGTTGTTTGTCATATTTTTTTTGTATCTTCTTTAGTTCTAATAACAAAATGGTTGCCTCCTTTAACATCCATTATATGGTATGTTGTGTTCTTGGAACAGTAAAAAAGACGAGCAGCATGTGCACGTCTTTTAGTGATTTTTGTCTAGCAGTCCATATATTGAAAAAATCGCCGATATATTCAGCGCTTTTCAATCGCCACGATAAATGGCGGGTTGTTTTGCTGATTGATGAATCCGTAACGAAGTACGTGAGCTTGTTTTTGATCGAGTTCTTCAGCAAATTTCAATACCGCATCGCGCTCTACTTGTCCTTCTGGATGTCCATGATAAATGACAAGAACGATGATTCCTTCTGGTGCCATTACTTCTAATAATTGTTCAATAGCAGCTATCGTTGAGTTTGGTTTTGTCACGATATGCTTGTCACCGCCAGGAAGATAACCTAAGTTGAAAATGGCTCCAGTTACTTTTCCTTTTGCCTCTTCTGGCAATATCGCTAATAACGTATCATGACTATCATGGACGAGAACAGTTTGGTTTTCTAATCCTTTTTCTTTTAGGCGAGCGGCAGAACTATCAATCGCTTCACGCTGAATATCAAATCCAAACACTTTTCCGTTTTCTCCAATAATCTCTGCTAAAAAGCAAGTATCATGACCATTTCCGAGCGTTGCGTCTACGGCGTAATCTCCTTCTTTAACAGCTGTTTGCAAAAGCGTGCGTGCAAACGGCAAGACACGTTCTAATTTCATAATGGTTTCACCTCATTTGCATATTTTCCTTGCCAGCTTCCGCGGCGCATGAATTCCGCATCGATGGAATTTAATACTTCCCATTTATTTAAGCTCCACATTGGACCAATCATTAAGTCAGGTGGACCGTCACCTGTGATGCGGTGTACAATGACATCTGCTGGAATCATTTCAAGTTGGTCAACAACGAGACTTACATAATCTTTAAGAGAGAGGAATTCTAACTGACCTTTTTCATATTGCTTTACCATTGGCGTTCCTTTTAATAAATGAAGCAAATGAATTTTGATGCCTTGTACATCAAGTTTTGCGACTTCACGGGCAGTTTCCATCATCATGTCGTAGTCTTCAAGTGGGAGTCCGTTAATAATATGAGCGCATACTCTAATGCCATGTTTACGAAGTTTATTTACACCTTCCACGTACGTTGGATAATCATGAGCACGGTTAATAAGATTTGCTGTGCGCTCATGAACTGTTTGTAGTCCAAGTTCTACCCAAAGGTATGTGCGTTTATTTAAATCAGCTAAATATTCAACAACATCGTCAGGCAAGCAGTCTGGCCGAGTTGCAATCGAAAGACCGACAACGTCTTTTTCTGCTAAAAGTGGTTCGAATTTTTCTTTTAACACTTCTAATGGAGCGTGTGTATTTGTGTACGCTTGGAAATAAGCGATACACTTTCCATCCTTCCATTTCGAATGCATTTTTTCTTTCATTTCATGATATTGCGTTACGACATCGTCGCGGCGATCACCAGCAAAGTCACCAGAACCAGCGGCACTGCAAAATGTACAACCGCCGTATGCAACTGTTCCATCACGGTTTGGACAGTCAAAGCCAGCATCTAATGAAACTTTAAAGGTTTTTTCGCCGAACTCTTTTCGTAAGTGATAATTCCACGTATGGTAACGTTTATTGTCATTTGTATATGGAAAAGGGTTTTGAACCTTCATTACATATCCCTCCTAGTGCCTAAAATGAAACAAAATCCATTATAACATACTCATAAGGTCGATATGGAAGGGACACACTAAAGGAGAACTAAAGGCAAGGAGGCTATATAATGGCAGAGCGTCAATCACTTGAAGAATATATTACGCAAGCAGAGCAAGCAATTGAGTATGCAAAAGAGCAATTAGATATCGGGAGTAGACAAGAACATTACAATACAATGGAATATTCTGATGCCCAGTTACAATTAGAACAAGCGTATAACGATTTACAAGTTATGCAGCAGCACGCAAATGATGAACAGCGTGAACAATTAAATCGTGCACGTATGGCAGTTCGTCAATTGCAGCATCAAATGATTATTACACCGCACTAATAAGGAGTGATAGGAATGGCAAAGCGTTCAGATCAAAACAACCCAGAGCAAAAAACGCAAAATGGGCACAACGCAGAGTTTTCTAATGAACTTGATCCAGTCGTACAAGCGAAGCAGCGTAATCGTAAAAAGGGACAACCGCAAAGATCAAAACAATCAGAGTAAACCAGGTCGCAGTATGACCTGGTTTTATTTTGTGACCTTACAATAATGTAAGATTTCTGTAAGGTTAGGCGATAGGTGGAATCTTACTTTTCCAGTAGAGTAAAGGAGGATTAAAACTAACGCAAGGAGCTGTAGCATGGAAAAAAATATTACAAACAAACGAATTGATGAATTAGACTACATTCGTGGCTTTGCATTACTGGGAATTATTTTAGTAAATATTCTTGCACTACTTAATATTAAAACACCAGACCCAGACACAATTGATGCAAGCTACCAAAGATTTTTATACTTATTTGTAGAGGGACGTTTCTTCTCTATCTTCTCATTCTTATTTGGAGTAGGGTTTTATATCTTTATTACAAGAGCCATTGCGAAAGGGAAAAATGGATATGTTCTGTTTTTACGTAGGTTAGTGGCATTATTTGTTTTTGGTGTAATTCATCAAATGTTTCAGCCAGGGGAAGCTTTAGCAATTTATGCGGTTTGTGGATTAATTACTTTACCGTTTTATAAAGTAAACAAACGAATCAATTTAGTGATCGATCTTATTTTAACAATTGTTATTGGTATTTTTGGTGGTAAGACGCTGTTACCAATTCCGCTTATTTTATTGGGACTTGCAGCTGGACAGTATCGCGTATTTGAGAACATCAAAGAGAAAACAACACAAGTGGCTATTTTTACAGCAGTTATGTTTATTTTAAGTGTAATTGGTCTATGGTATCAGTACCAACAAGTACCTGCTTTACCTTTTGACAATATGATTTTAGGTGGAGTAGATGATCCAAATATAGAGCAGGCAAGTAAGTTTATGCTAGTTGGTATCGCGGTAGGACCGATTGTCTCCGCATTTTATGTTGGATTATTAATCCTATTGTTACAAACAAAAGTAGTACAAGCATTACTAGCACCATTAAAATATTACGGTCGGATGGCACTAACAAACTATGTTGGACAAACTGCGATGATTTTACTCGCAGGTAGCGTGTTTAACTTCACAGGAAACTTGACATATATCCAGACCTTATATGTGTGTATCGTAATTTATGCAATCCAAATTGTCTTCAGTGTTATCTGGATGAAATTTTTCAAAATGGGTCCATTTGAATGGATTTGGCGTGTGATTACGTATTGGGCGGTTACGCCTTTAAAGAAATAAAATAGAAGAAAACTGCTTCAGAAATGAGTTTGTTTTAAAAGGTTAATGCGATGAAAAGCTGAGCTTATATAAGCTCAGCTTTTTTATATTACAAAAATGTAAGGTAAATGTAATGTTAACCAATAGCAGATATCCTAGAAAAGGCGCAAAATAGGAAACGGAAAAACAAACGTAGGAGGATAACGATGAACAAACCAGTTGTAGACGTAAAAAACGTCCAAAAAGTGTACGGTAAAAAAGGCGAGAGCCAATCGCACGCCTTAAAAGGTGTATCATTTTCGATTCAAGAGGGTGAATTTGTTGGAATTATGGGACCATCTGGTTCTGGAAAAACAACATTATTAAATGTAATTTCAACGTTAGATAAAGCAACGGGCGGCGTTGTTGAAATTGCCGGTACGGATATTACAAAGATGAAGCAAGGGGAGCTTTCAGATTTCCGTTCTCAAAAATTAGGGTTCATCTTCCAGGACTTTAACTTATTAGAAAACCTATCAATTTATGAAAACATTGCATTGCCACTTTCTCTTCAAGGTGTTCCTTCAAGAAAGATTGGTCCAAAAGTAGAAAAGGTAGCGGAAATGCTAGGGATTTCAGCAATCCTGCAAAAGTACCCATCTGAAGTATCTGGTGGACAAAAACAACGTTCTGCAGCTGCACGTGCGCTTGTACATGAACCAGCGATTATTTTAGGAGACGAGCCAACAGGAGCGCTTGATTCTAAAAACGCAACAAGCCTTCTAGATGCGATGACAAACTTAAATGAAGAACAAGGTGTATCTATCATGATGGTTACTCATGATCCATATAGCGCAAGTTACTGTCAGCGTATTCTATTCATTCAAGACGGAGAGTTATACAAAGAAATTCACCGCAGTGGTACGCGAGAAGTATTCTATAAAGAAATTTTAGATGTGCTTGCAGATTTAGGTACACAAAAAGTATAAGAGAGGAGGTTCAGGCATGTTATTTAAGCTTTCTATGTCAGGACTAAAAAGTAAGTTGAAAGACTATATCGTCTTACTTGTTGGTCTTGTTATGTCCATTTCAATTTTTTATATGTTTCAAACGTTAGCATTGAATAAAGCATTTTTAGAATCTAATTCGGCTATTAAATCAATCACATTTGTCTTCCAAGCTGGTTCGTTCTTACTAGCAATTATTACATTTTTCTATATTTTATATGCGAACTCTTTCTTACTATCGCTTCGTCAAAAAGAGTTCGGTATGTATATGATGTTAGGGGCAAAGAAACATAAGATTACTTTGCTTATGTTTATGGAAACAATCATTATTGGAGTAGCATCTTTAGTAATTGGAATTGCGGTTGGTGTAGGACTTTCACAGGGAATAGGTCAATTGTTAATGAAGCAGTTAGAATTTGCAGGAAGCGGTTATAAACCATTTTATGTCCCATCGATGACAGTTACTTGCATTTTCTTCTTTGTGCTATTTGTATTGTCTGCTATTATGAACAGTATTAAATTATCACGTATTTCTGTGTTGCAACTTGTACATGCAGATGCACAAACAGAACGCGTTGCAGTAAAAGGAAAAATGACAGTTGTTGTAGCGTTTCTTGCTATTATTTTATTAGGTATTGGCTATGTTTCTATGGTTAACATGGACAAATTAAGAGAGATGGGAATTGTCATCGCCTTAATTACAACAACAGCAGGAACTTACATGCTATTTGGAGCGGCGCTACCGTTTATCATTAAAAAGCTAAAGAGCAATAAAAAGCGCAGTGAAAAAGGACTGAATGCTTTTACATTTGCACAATTAAATTTCCGCATTAATAGTTTAACAAAAGTACTAGCGACAGTGGCGATGCTAGTTGCGCTTGGAGCTGGAGCAATCTCTGGCGGTATGGCTTTTAAAAACAATGTTATGTTGATGGTGGATGGATTTTCTGTTTACGATGTAACCATTCATAATCAAACTGCTGAAGAAAAGAAAATACTAGACGGTATTACATTTAAAGAGAAAAACGAATACCGTTATAAAACAGATGATAAGTTTGTGTATTACTTAAACGAGGATTTAGAAAAAAATCGTCCTTTAGTCATGGATATAAAGCCAGGAAAAGATATTAAAGGATTAAAAGATGTGATGAAATATAAACCAGTATCTGAAGAGTTACCAGTAGGGGCAGTTTCAGATACGCATAATAATCCTGAGGCGAAAGAAATTCCAGAGGCATGGTTTGGAGCGCTCCGTACAATCGAACCATTCTATGTGCATCCTGGCCATACAATCAAAATTGTTGATAAAAAGATGTATGATAGCGTACAAGGTAAAGAGGGCGTTGCACTACTTGGAAAATCAGATAACTTCTTAACATATAAACAAGAATGGAAAAAACTTGACGAGTTGCAACTAGATAAATATAAAAATGTAAAAGAAGAAGGTTTACAAAGTAAACATGCACTGTATACTGGATTTTACACTGTTGCCAGCGGAACTGTATTCATGGGCTTCTTCCTCGGAATTGCTTTCCTAGCAATGATGGCAAGTTGTTTAATGTTTAAAATTTTATCTGGTGCATCAAGTGATATTACGCGTTACCAAATGCTTCGTAAGATCGGTGTCCGCCGTGAATTATTAACGAAATCAATATATAAAGAGTTATTCTTAGTATTCTTATTCCCGGCAATCGTTGGTATCGCTCACGTATTAGTTGGTATGAACATCTTTGGATTTATTTTAATTGATCCGTACTTCCGTATTTGGCTTCCAATTGTTATTTTTGTAGTCATTTACGCGATTTATTACTTCATTACAGTTCAATTGTATAAAGGAATTGTTCTTCCGAAAGAAGACTAAGAATTAGAAAATACCGAGCAGAGGGTGCTCGGTATTTTTTGTTTCCCATGGAAAATGTATGTGTTTTCAGAAAAATAATAAAAAAACCTTGTTATGTTACTTAATTATAGTATATTATATAATTAAGTAACATAAAGTTGATGTATAGGGAGGTGAGAAATGAAAAGTTAGAGAGATGAAAGGAGGAATTCTACTTGCGTAAAGAAGATGGATCTTTACTTGAAATAATAGGTTTAATGCTGAGATCAAAAGATGTTTTACTATTTTCGTTTTTATCTCTCATTATTTTTCTAGTTTCAACTTATTTTTATAATAGTAAATTTCCACATCATAAATATCCGGAATTTTTCGGGATATTAAAGTATGTTGCTCCAGTTGCGTAGTTTGAAAATTTAGGTAGCATGTGAAATCAAGAAATTATAAATGGATAATGCATGGAAATCTTCTAGCATGATAAGGTAAAATGAACAAGATAATTAGAAAATTTACCGATCATAAGATGAGGAGAATACATGTATGGAATGTGTAGAGGCGTTAACAGATATAAATCAAATTCAGGCTATGAAAACATATTTAAAAGAGCATTCCCAGCGAGATTACCTTTTATTTGTTATTGGAATTAATACTGGATTAAAGATTACAGAGCTACTAAACATGAAATTTGAAGATGTAATAAATGAAGATGGAACTGTTAAAGATTTTTACTCTCTT
This sequence comes from Paenibacillus sp. 102, assembly GCF_039549175.1. Taxonomy (NCBI): domain Bacteria; kingdom Bacillati; phylum Bacillota; class Bacilli; order Caryophanales; family Paenibacillaceae; genus Paenibacillus; species Paenibacillus sp. 102. The sequence continues at coordinate 78,834 of NZ_JBCGHT010000009.1, forward strand.
CCTGTGAAAGATGAAAAATTTAAACAAGATATTTATTTAAATACAAAAGTAAAAGAAGCGCTTTTGGATTACGTACAATCTTCTGTTGTAGAAAGAGGGAATTACGTATTCCAATCTAATAAAACAAAAAATCCAATTACGCGCCAACAGGCTTATCGTATTATTCATCGTGCGGCTGAAGCGATTGGAATTCCTGGTAAGATTGGAACGAACTCAATGCGAAAAACATTTGGATTCCATGCGTATAAAAGAGGAATAGCAATTGCGCTTCTTCAAAAACATTTTCATCATGCGACTCCATCAGAAACATTAAAGTATTTAGGAATCTCAAAAGATGAAAAGTTTAAAACAGAAATTGATGTAGATTTGTAAATAGGAAGAGCCTTAACTAAAAAAATTTTTAGGAGGCATGAATATGAACATTAGAGAAAGTGAACTTCCGGGTATCGGATGTAAATTTGAAGTCATAACAAAAGGTAATGAAAAAATGGTTATCGTTATTCATGATGATGGGCGAAGAGAAATGTATCATTTTGATACTGATCATGAAGAAAGTATTTCAAGTATTTCTCTTCGTGACTCTGAAGCGAGGCAAATCGCTGCCATATTAGGCGGAATGGTGTATAGACCGCAAGCTCTAGATACGATTGAAATGGCTTTTGAAGGATTATCGATTGAGTGGTTTAAAGTGGAGAATCATGCGCCAGCGGTTCAGAAAACAATTGGTAGCTTAGCTATTAGAAAAACGTATAACGTAACTGTCATTGCTATTTTGAAGAAGAATATGAAGAAATTTTTCAATCCAGGCCCAGATTCTATTATTGATGCTGGTGATATGTTGGTATTATCAGGAGAACGGCATGAAGTGAAAAGAATCATTAAGGAGTTACTTTCAGCAGGAGGTGATTCATAGTCGATGGATACTTTAATTTTTGAAGTTGGAACTGCGTTAGTATTAGTGGCGTTTGCAGCCATCCTTGCCGCAAGACTAAAGTTTTCGATTATTCCATTTCTCATTATCCTCGGGATGTTAGTGGGACCACATGCCCCAGATTTAGGAATTATAGACTTAAGATTCATTGAAAGTGGAGAAGTAATTGCTTTCCTAGGACGTATTGGTGTCATATTCCTCCTGTTTTATTTAGGGTTAGAATTCTCAATGAAAAAATTAATTAAATCAGGAAAATCAATCGCCATTGGAGGCACAATTCACATATCACTTAATTTCACATTAGGTTTACTTTATGGATATGTAATGGGTTTTCCTCTATTAGAAACATTAATTATTGCCGGGATTATTACAATCTCATCAAGTGCAATTGTAGCAAAAGTAATTGTTGATTTAAGAAGAACAGGTAATAAAGAAACAGAGCTAATATTAGGGATCATTATGTTTGATGATATCTTTTTAGCGGTATATTTATCTGTTGTTTCAGGCTTAGTACTCGGAGGTGCGACTTCATTTGTAGGAGCTCTGACATCTGTTTTAATTGCATTAGGATACATGTTGCTATTCTTTGTAATTGCTAGAAAAGCTACACCGTTCTTGAATAAAGTGCTGGATATTTCGTCTAATGAAATCTTTATTATCGTAATATTCGCTATTTTGTTCTTCGTCGCTGGATTCTCAGAAACAATCCATGTTGCTGAGGCGATTGGAGCTTTATTATTAGGGCTTGTCTTTTCTGAAACAGAGCATAGTGACCGCATTGAGCATCTTGTCGTTCCGTTTCGTGATTTCTTTGGAGCTATATTCTTCTTCAGCTTCGGTTTAAGTATAGATCCTTTTTCGTTAGGTGGAGCTGTTTGGCTAACTTTAGGAGCGGTTTTGATAACGATCATCGGTAACTTTACAGCTGGAATGATTGCTGGACGTAAAGCCGGGTTATCACATAAGGCTTCTACGAATATTGGGTTAACTCTTGTATCACGCGGAGAATTCTCCATTATTGTCGCTAATATTGGAATAGCTGGTGGCTTAATGGCAACAATTAAACCATTTTCAGCCCTATATGTTTTAATATTGGCATCGTTAGGGCCTTTACTAACGAAGGAATCTGCGAGAATATATTCTCTATTGGACAAAATATTTAAATGGAGCTCTAAAGAAAGTGCAAAACGGAAAAAAGAAGTTGGATGATTTTTTATAAGGGAACGATTCCAATGTTATAGAAGTTAGTTCAAAAAACTTTAAATTGGTAGGTTATTCATTCTTAAATGGATATTAAAGGCGGTTGCCAAGAATGATTATATAGAGTAGAATCCTGTATTAAAAGTGTTATTTTTAATACAGGATTTTTATTTTGAGTTAAAACGATATTTTGATATAGATTATAATGTGAACGAGAGAGGGTGATTCAATTGACTAAAAGACTAAGACAATTGAAAAACGTTTCGGTGATCTGGGCGCTTCTAAGTTAAAAACAATTTAGAAGCGAGGAATCACGATATGGAAAATCAAAAAAAATTTAATAAATCATTTCTGTTTTTATTTCTTAGTAACTTTTTCGTATTTATAGGGTTTGAAATGGTACTGCCCATTTTGCCAGCTTATTTAATAAGTGTGAATGCCAGTTCTATTCAAGTAGGTTTAGTTACAACGTTATTTACGATAGGTGCTGTATGTATTAGACCTTTAATCGGATATTATTTAATTGATAATAAAGGAAAAAATTTAGCTATTGGTGCAAGTGTAGCTTTAATGATTGTTACACTCATATATCCGTTTCTGAATGTTGTATGGTTGTTTTTACTCATACGAATTTTTCATGGAGTGGCTTGGGGTGTATCAACAACTGCTAACAGTACAATGGCTGTGGAGTTAATTCCTAAGGCGCGATTAGGAGAAGGAATGGGGTATTTTTCTATTTCAACAACGGTCGGAGCTATTATCGCACCGAGTATAGGGATTTTTATCTACGGATCTTTTTCCTTTGATATTTTAATTTGGTCGTCAGTAACGATTAGCTTGCTAGCAGCTATTATGCTTCAATTGGTTCATGCTCCCACTCCTGTAAAGAGAGAAAAGCAACCATTTCGTTTTTTTGATATGATTTTTGAAAAAGAGGTATGGTTCCAGGCGTTGCTAGCTGTTATTACAACACTTGGTTTTGGAGCAATTCTTACGTTTATCGTTCTATTTGGAAAACAACAAGGGCTAGAGCATATTTTTCTATTCTTTCTTATCAATGCAATTGTTTCAACTATATTACGTCCTTTTACAGGGAAATGGTATGATAAAAAAGGTCCATGGACGATTATTATTGTCTCTGCTATATTAGGATTTTTATCACTTGTCACATTGTCTTATGCGAAGAATGATTTGTATCTTATTTTTGCAGCGATTTTATTCGGTGCAGGCTACGGTACGGTTATGCCATGTTTACAAACGTGGGCGGTGCAAAAGGTTAGCGCAGAGAAAAGTGGAGCGGCAAATGCGACTTTCTTTTCAAGCTTTGACGTTGGCGTTGGGATTAGTGCATTTGTATTAGGAATTTTAGCGAAGTGGATGAGTTTAGAAATGATCTTCCGCATGGTTAGTATAAGCTTTATCGTTGTAGCTGTTTTGGTTTATATAGATTATGTAAAAGAAAAGAAATAAAGTTAAAGGAATCCGCCTCTCTATGTAGGGCGGATTTCTTTGTACAGGCTATTATCTGAATTTCACCAACTATTAATCAGTTGCCTTCCTATATAAAAACGACTACAATTTTACTGTTATATATAAGAACGAAAAAACTGAATAGGAGGGGGAAACTATGCCAAGGAAAGTATGGCTATTAGTAGCTGGGATGATTATTAATGTCACGGGTGCTTCTTTTTTATGGCCTTTTAATACCATTTATCTACATGATCACTTAGGAAAATCATTATCTGTAGCCGGAATGGTATTGATGATTAACTCACTTACTGGTGTAATTGGTAATTTACTCGGCGGTGTGTTATTTGATAAATGGGGCGGATATAAATCAATTTTAGTAGGAATTGTCATTACACTCATATCGATTTTAGGTCTTGTGTTTTTCCACGGTTGGCCGTTGTACGTTGTATGGCTTGCATTAATTGGATTTGGTTCTGGAATGGTCTTTCCATCGATGTATGCGATGGTTGGTACGGTTTGGCCAGAAGGCGGGAGAAGAGCATTTAATGCGATGTATGTTGGACAAAACGTCGGGATCGCTGTCGGGACGGCATGCGGTGGGTTAGTCGCTTCTTATCGTTTTGATTATATTTTCTTAGCGAACTTTATTTTATACTTTATTTTCTTCTTAATTGCTTTTATTGGATTCCGCGGTATGGAAGACAAAAAAGAGCAAAGTGTACAAACAGTGGTCGAAACGAAAAAAGGTTGGTCGCTTACACCGGGATTCAAGGCGCTTCTTATCGTATGTGTTGCTTATGCTTTATGCTGGGTTACATATGTACAATGGCAAGGTGCGATTGCGACACATATGCAAGAATTAAATATTAGTCTTCGCCATTATAGTTTATTATGGACGATAAACGGGGCGATGATTGTTTGTGCACAGCCGCTTGTAAGTATGATTATTCGTGCGATGAAGCGTTCTTTGAAACAACAAATTATGATCGGAATCGGTATTTTTGCAGTGTCATTTATCGTACTTAGTCAAGCACAGGAATTTACAATGTTCCTTGTTGCAATGGTGACATTAACAATTGGTGAATTATTTGTATGGCCAGCTGTACCAACGATTGCAAACATCTTAGCGCCAAATGATAAACTCGGCTTTTATCAAGGTGTTGTAAATAGTGCAGCGACTGTTGGGAAGATGTTTGGACCAGTTGTTGGCGGAGCAATTGTTGACTTATACAATATGGAAGTATTGTTTATCGCAATCATGGTAATGCTTGTAATAGCGCTTATTGCAACGAGTATGTATGACAAACGAGTAAAAGTAGAAGAAACAGTAGAAGAAAAAATTGCAGTTTAGTTTGACGGAACATGTAACATGTTTTAGAATATATTTAAATTAACTCATATTTTTAACAACAGTGAGAAGGAGTAGTAGTAATAGAAGCTGGTTTAGAGAGTTGACGGTTGGTGCAAGTCAATCCACGTTTCATTATGAACTCGCCTTTGAGTTGCAGTTGTGAACTAAAGTAGCAATTGCCGTTCATCCACGTTACGGATCTAAGCGAATGTATATATTAGTGCTTGTTCAAGCGATCTTTACCGGGCGTTTTGAACATCCTTTATTACATTAATTTAGGGTGGTACCGCGGGAATCTATAACCTCTCGTCCCTTTCTAGGGATGAGAGGTTTTTTGTATTTTAGGCGGTGAAAATAAATACAATTTGAATGGAGGATATCTCATGAGCTTTAATCATCAAGAAATCGAGAAGAAGTGGCAAGCGTATTGGGAAGAGAATAAAACATTCCGCACGCCAGATGAGACAGAAAAACCAAAATTTTATGCACTAGATATGTTCCCATATCCATCAGGAGCAGGCCTTCACGTAGGACATCCAGAAGGATATACAGCAACGGATATTTTATCTCGTATGAAACGTATGCAAGGCTATAATGTTCTGCATCCAATGGGATGGGATGCATTTGGTCTTCCAGCAGAGCAATATGCACTTGATACTGGAAACAGCCCAGCAGAATTTACAGAGAAAAACATTAACACGTTCCGTAATCAAATTAAAGCACTGGGTTTCTCTTACGATTGGGATCGTGAAGTAAATACAACAGATCCAAACTACTATAAGTGGACGCAATGGATTTTCTTACAGCTATTTGAAAAAGGCTTAGCTTACGTTGATGAAGTACCTGTAAACTGGTGCCCAGCACTTGGTACAGTACTTGCGAACGAAGAAGTAATCGACGGCAAGAGTGAGCGCGGTGGACATCCTGTTGAGCGTCGCCCGATGAAACAGTGGATGTTAAAAATTACAGCTTACGGAGATCGTCTATTAGAAGATCTAGAAGATCTTGATTGGCCAGAAAGCTTAAAAGACATGCAACGTAACTGGATCGGTCGTTCTGAAGGTGCGGAAGTACACTTCAATATCGATGGTACAGACGAGAAATTCACAGTTTTCACAACGCGCCCTGATACATTATTTGGTGCAACATACTGTGTACTTGCTCCAGAGCATGCGCTTGTTGCAGAAATTACAACTGCTGAGCAAAAAGAAGCTGTAGAAGCTTACATTAACTCTGTAAAAATGAAGAGTGATCTAGAGCGTACAGAACTTGCGAAAGAGAAAACAGGTGTATTCACTGGTGCTTACGCAGTTAACCCAGTAAATGGTGAGAAATTACCAATCTGGATCGCTGATTACGTTCTTGCGACTTATGGAACAGGTGCTGTAATGGCAGTTCCAGCTCACGATGAGCGTGATTATGAATTCGCATCAGTATTCAATCTTCCGATGAAGGAAGTTGTAAAAGGCGGAGACATTACGAAAGAAGTGTACACAGGTGATGGCGCGCACGTAAACTCAGCGTTCCTTGATGGATTAAATAAAGAAGAAGCAATTACAAAAATGATTGAATGGCTTGAAGTAACAAGCGCAGGAAATCAAAAAGTAACGTACCGTCTACGTGACTGGTTATTTAGTCGTCAACGTTATTGGGGTGAGCCAATTCCAGTTATCCATTGGGAAGATGGCACAATGACAGCTGTGAAAGAAGAAGAATTACCATTAGTTCTTCCGAAAACAGAGAACATTCGTCCATCTGGTACAGGTGAATCACCACTTGCAAACATTGAAGAGTGGGTAAATGTTGTCGACCCTGAGACTGGTAAAAAAGGTCGTCGTGAAACAAATACAATGCCGCAATGGGCTGGTAGTTGCTGGTATTACCTACGCTATATCGATCCAAACAACAGCGAAGCACTTGTAGATCCTGAGAAAGTAAAGCAATGGCTTCCAGTTGATATTTATATCGGCGGTGCAGAGCATGCTGTACTTCACTTACTATATGCTCGTTTCTGGCATAAAGTATTATATGATATCGGTGTAGTTCCAACGAAAGAGCCATTCCAACAACTATTTAACCAAGGTATGATCTTAGGTGAAAACAACGAGAAAATGAGTAAATCAAAGGGTAACGTTGTAAACCCTGATGACATCGTAGCAAGCCATGGTGCAGATACACTTCGTCTATACGAAATGTTCATGGGACCATTAGATGCTTCAATCGCTTGGTCTGAAAATGGTCTTGACGGAGCTCGTCGTTTCCTAGACCGCGTATGGCGTCTATTCGTTCAAGATAACGGTGAATTAAGTGGAAAAATTACTGATGCACCAAATAAAGAGCTTGAAAAAGCTTACCACCAAACAGTGAAGAAAGTAACAGAAGACTATGCAGAGCTTCGCTTCAATACAGCGATTTCTCAAATGATGGTATTCATCAACGATGCATACAAAGCTGAAACACTTCCGAAAGAATATGTAGAAGGTTTCGTAAAAATGATTGCACCAGTTGCACCGCACGTTGCGGAAGAACTTTGGAGTAAGCTTGGATACAGTGAAACAATCTCATATGCAAGCTGGCCAACATTTGATGAGTCTAAACTTGTAGAAGATGAAGTTGAAATCGTTGTTCAAGTTATGGGTAAAGTTCGTGCAAAACTAACAATGAAAAAAGATGCTTCAAAAGAAGAAATGGAACAACTTGCCCTTGAGGAAATTAAAGAACAAATTGAAGGGAAAACAGTTCGTAAAGTAATTGTTGTTCCTGGAAAACTTGTTAATATCGTTGCAAATTAATAGGAAAGAGCAGCCCTTATGAAAAGGCTGCTCTTTTTTTGAGACAATTGAAAAAAGAGCGGAATTCCGGCATAGACAAACACCTATTCTTCCATGTGAAATATGATAAAAAAGGTAGGCTAAATTGTGAAGAAGGGGTGAAAGAAATGAAAGGGATGGATAATAACGCACCGCATGGCTTTATGTCTGGTCAGGCAGCTGGTCATACGCAGATGTTAATGGGGGAAGCCGGGCAACAAGGATATAGTGGAATGCAGGCATGGGTGGGAGGAGCACCAGGAGGAGCGCAAGGCGGAGTTCCTGTAGGAGCACCAACTACATTTCCGGCATTTGTGGGCGGGGCGCAAACAGGCTTTCCTGCACCAGTTGGTCCGCAACCGGGATTCGGTGGTTTCCCTATTATAGGAGGAGGAGGAGGAACATTTCCACAAGTAATTCACGGTCATCAAGGCCACCACGATCATCATGGTCAACACCATCACCGCGGTCATCATCAAATTCACCCGCAGGCTGTTTTTCATCAAATGCATCACCAAGGCCAGTACGGTCACCAAGGCCACCAAGGCCATCAAGGTCATCAAGGCCATCATGGTCATCAAGGCCATCATGGTCATCAAGGCCATCATGGTCATCAAGGCCATCAAGGTCATCAAGGCCATCAAGGTTATCAAGGTCATCACGGTCACCAAGGCCATCACGGTTATCAAGGCCATGATGGTCATCAAGGCCATCACGGTCACCAAGGCCATCACGGTTATCAAGGTCAGTACGGTCACCAAGGCCGTCACGGTCACCAAGACCATCACGGTCATCATGGTCACCGCAGTCACCAAGGCCAACAACATCAGCAACATCAAATATGGTATAGCGGAGCTGGGAGTACTGCGGGGACAGGAGCAGCAGGACATTAATGGAATAAAGAACATGTTAAAAAATTCTCTTGGATGCAAGGGGATTTTTTATTTGGGTATAGTAAGAGTGAGGGGAGGTGCATTACATATGGGAAAAGGTAGAAGTAATAACGCTGGTAAAAAACAACCAAACTTTGATGATTCATCTAATTTCTCTAAACAAAGTCAGCCAACAGAAAAGAAGAAGAAATAAGAAAAAGGAGCTATCTTTCTATACAGATAGCTCCTTTCTCATAATATATCGGCGTTTCGATAAAAAAGACATAAAAATAAAGGCTGCCGGGATATTCCTAGCAGCCGGTTCAATGTTATTTTCCCACTTTTGCTAATGCTTCTTGGCGTTGACGCTCAATTTCAGCACGTAGTTGTGGTTCAGGTGCTTGCCAGCCCTCTGGTTTTAAAATTTTCCCATCGCCTTCACGGAAACGTGGTTTTCCATCAGGGAATAGCTTTGCCATATTGGCATTGTTTACAATTTCAAAGCCTTTATCAGGACGAACTCCCATTTCTGCAAATGTTCCAAATGCGAAATAAATAAGGTCAATTAACGCATCGTATTGATCTTCTACAGTACTTGCCTCTAAAAATTCCTCTAACTCTTCTTGCATAAAGCTTGCGCGAATTTTTGCACGTTCTTCCGTTAATTTTGTTGGTACATCTGTAACAGGATGTCCGAATACTTCGTGCATTTTTGCCACAAGTTCATATCCTTTATCTAAACCTTTTTCGTTCGTCATTGTTGTTTCATCCTTTCTTACTTTGTGCCGAGTTTCATTGTAACATAAGGAGATTATTTAATAAAAAGAACATCCTATATAAAATAAGATGTTCTCTCTATCTCTACTCTTCTTTCTTTATCAAAAATGACAAAACAAGGTCAATCCCAAACATCCCCACAAGTAGCATTGGTACGACAACAAGTAAATAACGTGTAAATGAAACATTTTTTAAATATGTATGAGCAAATAAAAAGACGCTGAGAAATAGGATGCCGTATAAAATAGGCTTTACTAACTTTTTAGACATAAGCTCCCCCGTAAATATCTTTTTTCTCTCTGTAAGTAATATAAAAAACTCCTCTCTCCGTTGTACCATGCCGGAGAGAGGAGTTCAATCATAATCTTACATTGTGAGGAAGCAATATTTCACATTATTCGATTACACCTGAGTTTGTAATATCAACCTCATATTTTACTGTAATAGGAATATCTTTATACATTTTTTTCCACTGCTCTAATTTGAATGGTCGATAGTTTTGTCTATATTTAGCTCCAAGTCCAAGTGGATCAACATCTAGAGATTTAAATTTTTTGATGAGTTTTGCAGCTGTAGCATTTAATTGCTTTTCAACTTCTTTTGATATTTTTTTTGTGTTCTTTTTATTGTCTAGATTTATTTGTTTCGAAAGTTCTAGAATGCGTGCATTCATTTTGACTTTAATTAAAAAGGAAGGTTTGCCGTCTTTTATATTTACAATGTACGTTGGTTTGGAATGTATATTATTGATCATTGCATATCCATTATCACTTTTAAATTCGTGCGAATCTAACCGATGTTTTTCCAATAACCCTTTAAATACAAACATATCTTGATGATCAATTTTTCCAACATACTTATCCTTTTTTAAAAGTCCAATGCCAGTAATTTTGATTTTGTCTTTACTCTTTTTTAGGATAGGCATATAAGAATCTTGTCCTTCACGATAATAACGAAATGCACCTAAGTATAAGTTATCTTTTGGTAAAGGACCTGTATTCATGTTATGCTCTAACAATTTTTTTATATAAATAGCAACATTAGCTGAAGTTGTATATTTTCCTGTTAATAGCTCTAGTCCATCTCCCTCTAATATTCCAATATACAATGAGTTCCCGATATTTACATCACGAAGAAGGGTATCAAAAGTGGCAGACATTCCTTTTTTTGCAATTCTTGTAGTAAATAAAGCAATGCGCATTTGTCCGCTTGCAAATGGTTGAGGAGATTCCAAAGAAGTATCAGCTTTTACTTGTTTAACGGCGTTTCCTGTTCCTTCAAAGACCTGTACTTTATTTCCTTTTTGCTGCACGGGGCAAACGGATGTTACCTTTACTTTATTATTTTTTGCTGTATCAAAAACGACCCCTTGAATTAGCTGAACATCATCAATAATATTTTTTTGTAAACAGCCTGTTATGGTAAACAGACAGATACAAGAAAGAAGCGTTAGTTTTCTCTTGATTTTTTCCATTTTTTTTTCACCCACACAATAAGAAATAAGATTGGGATGTAAATATAAATAAGCCAAAAGCTAATTTTTGAAACATAACTAATAAAATCGTTGATATCGTGCCTGTTTGTTAAAAGGTGAGACACAATAACTGTAATGAACATGAAGGAAAGTAAAATGTATTTTTGCTTTACATGAAAGATTTCACGCATTCCTCTTGTAGCTGCCCATAATGGGAGGATAAAGCTTGTGATAATTACAAGGGCATAGCCAGAGATTGCAATGTATTCTAGTCGTTCGATAAAGGGTAATTTAATAACCTGTGTCATCGACAGCTGAGACCAAATCATTTTTGATAACTGTTTTTCGCTAAAAAAAGTGAATGCCAAAATCGTGCTAAATAAATATAAAATATTAGAAAACAATGCACCATATTGTGCGAACTTGTGAGACTTCTCGGGATTTTTCACAAATGGGTATATCATAAGAAGGATTTCAAAGCCTGACATACTATAAATTGAAAATTGAGAAGCTTTTAAAATATCTCCAAAAGAATGCGAAAAAACAGGAAGTAAATTTTCCCAATGTGCATATTTCAGAATGAAGAGACTAAGGAGAATATAACCGAATGTCCCACCAACAGAAACGACACAAATGCCAGTAATTACACGAAATCCTGATGAGATGATGTAGTAACTTAATAAACATAAAAATACTGTGAACATCCAAGTAGATCCGGTAGGAAACATCCATACTTGAACAATCTCAACATACGTTCGAACAACGGATATGCTTACAGTGAAAAAATAAAGCATAAATACAATACTAATGCCATTACCGAGCCACTTTCCAAAAGTTTGTTGATGAAGGTCTATTAAGTTTCCTTCAGTATTTTTTAATAAGTAATACATCATCCAAACGAGAATGTGAATGAGGATTCCTGTGATGAGAACACCAATCCAAGCGTCGTAGCCCGCAACTTTGGCAATAATGCGTGCAAACCCGAGAACGCCAGCGCCGAACTGTGCACTATGAACTAAGAATAAAACAAATATAGGAGATATTTGATATTTTGTTTTGATTTTACTCATATGTGCACCTCGTTCCTTATTCATCAAAATCAGATGTATGTTTTGTTGAGATTCCATTTGCTGATTTTTTTACGTGTTGCGGCCTTGCTTGAATATCTCTTGTATCAATCATAGACAACGGAAATCGAATCCAAGAGTCTTTTAGTGCTTGTTGCCTTGCTGGATAAAACAGTGCGAATGGTTTCCGTAAAGAAGAAAGCCTAAATAGATGAGTAAATAAAAAGATAAACCCAAGTGAAACTCCTAATAGTCCGCCTAATTCCGCAAATAAAAGGAACGGAAAGCGTAGCAAGCGAACTGCATTACCCATTTTATAAATCGGTGTGATAAAGGAAGCCAATGCGGATAAAGCAACAATAATTAATAAAATGTTACTGGTTAATCCTGCTTGCACAGATGCTTGTCCAATTACGATACCACCTACAATACCGAGCGTTTGTCCTACTTTCATTGGCAGTCTAGCTCCAGCCTCTCGAAGTAAATCAATAGCAAGCTCTAGAAAGAGAGCTTCTATTAAAGGTGGGAAAGGAACTTGCGCTCTTGATAAAATTAATGTTTCGAGTAAATCGCTTGGAATTAATTCGTAATGATAACTTAAAATGGCAACGTATAGAGGCGTTGCACAGATGGAAAATAGAACAGCGATAAGCCGTAAAAATCTTGAAAACGTAGCGTAAAGCCAAGAAACATTGTAATCCTCTGGTGAAACGAAAAAATCAAAGTATGAAACAGGAGTGAGTAAGACGCTTGGTGAGCCATCCACAAAAATAGCGATTTTTCCATCAATTAATGCGGTCGTTACTCGGTCTGTACGTTCTGTATTAATAAATAGTGGGAAGATTGATTTTTCTCCCATCAATTCCTGGATGTAAGAACTATCGTTGATTTGATCGTATTCAATTGTACGAAGTGATTCTTCTAAATAATCAACACTGTCTTTTTCAGCAAGGTTCTCTAAATACATCATGACAACTTTTGTTTTAGAGAATGTCCCAATGATAACTTCTTTTGTTTGTAGTGCTAACACTGGAAGGCGTTTACGTACTAAGTTAATATTGGTATCAATATCTTCTACAAATCCCTCTTGTGGACCAACAACTGTAGATTCATTTAATGGAATAGATGGCGCGCGATAATTATCAATTGTGATATTCGCTAGTATACATTTTTGATCTTGTTCGTGTAGTTGTACAATCGCATGTCCTTTTAAAACCATATCTTCAATTTTTTGAAGATCATTTGTAATCGTAATTCCGCTCATTGGAATATGTTCTTTTAATTCTTCTAATGTAGAGCATGTCCGCTCTAATAAAGCTGGCATTAAATATTTTTGTAATTTTTCACCATCAAGTGATGGGCGGTAATAAGAAATCCAGTACGGCATTGTTTCATCATCTGATGTATGATAACTTACAAAATCACTAGACGCTTTTAAGTTTTCTAATAAATCTTGAAGAGAGTGAGCCTTTTCTTTCTCAGGTTTACTGAAATCATAAATGCTATTGCTACTATTATTTTGTGTTTGCTCGTCTTGTTTAGTAGTTTGAGCAGATTGATGTTGTTTATTTTGTATTTGCTCGTCTTGTTTAGCAGGTTGAGCAGATTGATGTTGTTTGCTTTGTATTTGCTCGTCTTGTTTAGCAGGTTGAGTAGATTGATGTTGTTTGCCTTGCGTTTGATTGTCTTGTTTAGTAGTTTGAACAGATTGATGTTGCTTGCCTTGTGTTTGTTCCTCTTGTGCAGTAGTTTGATTCTGTTCTTTTAAGTCTGTTTTATTTGATTCTTTTTTCTTTCGGAACCATTTCCATATCATACGTATTCCCTCTTTAGCTCATGTAAGATAATGTTAGTTTATGGCGTATTTTGTATATTATGCACATATTTAGGGGGAAACGAAAATCCTTTTTGTTAAAAGAAGGGTTTCTTTTGGAAACGTATAATTGTTTTGGTAAACGGGCCCGGATTTGTTACGGAAGATTGATATATAATGACGTATTTACAATGGAGGAAAAGTTTATGCTATATGTGAAAAAAGAAAGCTTTCATTTAAAAGAGTTTACATTTGAAAATGGCATAAAGATTCCTGTTCAGCTTGGATATGAGACATACGGTAAATTAAATCAGGAAAAATCAAATGCGATTTTAGTCTGTCATTATTTTAGTGCCACGAGCCATGCGGCGGGAAAATATACGGAGCAAGATCTTATTCCTGGTTGGTGGGACGGACTGATTGGACCGGGGAAAGCAATTGACACAGATTACTATTTTGTAATATGTACTGATAATATTTGTAATGTACAAGTGAAAAATCCTTATGTGATTACAACGGGACCAAAATCAATCAACCCAATAACAGGCTTGGAATATGGGATGGAGTTTCCGGTATTTACATTTTTAGATGTAACACGTGTGCAACATGAATTAGTGAAGGATATGGGAATTACAAAATTGCATGCGGTAATAGGACCGTCAGCTGGTGGAATGATTGCGCAACAATGGGCTGTGCATTATCCGCATATGGTAGAGCGGCTGATTGGTGTCATTACGAATCCACAAAATCCGGTTGTAACATCAGTTAATGTTCTGCAAAATGCAATTGAATCTATTCAGTTAGATCCGAAGTGGAATGATGGGAATTATGGGGATGAACAACCGACGAAAGGGTTACATTTGGCAGGAAAGATGATGTTTATAAATGCATTTGATGCTCATTATTATGAAACGACATTTCCGCGTAATAGCATAGAAACAGCAGATTATGAGGGTTTCTCAACACAAGCATCATTCGAAACAAATATAAATAAATTAACATTGCAAAATATTGCTTTTGTAGACGCTAATTCATGGATGTATACAGCAAAAGCGACATTATTACATGATATTGCACGTGGTTTTTCTTCTTTAGAAGAAGCAATTTCTCAAATAGAGGCAGATGTGCTTATGATTCCATGCAAGCAAGATTTACTGCAACCTGCTCGCTATAATTATAAAATGGTCGAGATGCTTCAGAAACAAGGAAAGTATGCAGAAGTTTATGAGATTGAAAGTATAAATGGCCATATGGCCGGTGTATTAGATGTTCATTTATTCGAAAAGAAAGTGGATGAGTTTTTAAAGAGAAGGGTTTCTGTAATGTGAAAAGGCATATAAACCCTATCTTTTTAGCTGGAAGAGAGGATCCGGCCATGGATAGAAGCGGTCAGTGCCTTTTTAGCTTCCATGCCAAGTGAAACCAAAAAGAGGAAAAAAGTGTAGGTCTTTTTTTATTTTCATAGCCTGAAAGTAGGGGCTAGTAAATCAACATGGACTTACGAGTTGAAAAGGCATATAAACCTTATCTTTTTTAGCTAGAAGAGAGGATCCAGCCATGGATAGAAGCGGTCAGTGCCTTTTTAGCTTCCATGCCAAGTGAAACCAAAGGGAGGAAACGAGTGCAAGCTTTCTTTTGTTTTTCAACATATAACAAGGTGTGAAAAAAGGTGCGAGCGGTTAAGCAAGCACCCTTTTTAGAAGATTTTTAAACGGAAGACATATGCACCAATGCACAATCCAAGACAAGCTATACTAAGTAATAAGTAAATGAATGATCGTTCTTGAGAGGATTGTGTAGGTTTTCTTTTGTTAAATATACCGAGTGAAATGATAGAAAGAATTAAAAAAATGAGACCTATAAAGAAAAGAAAAAGTGTCATTTCGATCGATTCCTTTCGTAAAACAAGTATATTGAGAATACAATGTGAGTGTTGTGTTTGTAAAGGGGAGAAAATTATAAAAGGGTTGAAAAAGAATAAGACTATGAAAAGTTTCGATTCTTTGCGTTCGTACTTTTGCATGCTAAAATTGGTGATGAATAGATGAGTAGGGGAAAAATGTACTACTTAAAGTTTAATTATATAAGGAGGAACGATATATGACAGAAGTAAAAACAATTACAACAGAAGAAGTGCAAGAGCGTTTAGAAAACGGAGAAACGTTATTTTTAGTAGATGTACGTGAAGATGAGGAAGTAGCACAAGGAAAAATTCCAGAAGCTGTACATATTAAAATGGGGGATATCCCGAACAAAGTAGATTTCTTTGATAAAGAAAATGAATACATTTTTATTTGTAGATCAGGAATGCGCAGTGAAAATGTGTGCCATTATTTAAATGAACAAGGATTTAAAACAGTGAATATGGTCGGCGGCATGCTGCAATATGAGGGTGAAATTCAATAATTCATTCTAAAAACTTGAAACGTGTTTGTTTCAAGTTTTTTTCTTTTGCATACATTGTACAAAAGAACCATTTTCTTAAAAGGGAGGTTACTTATGAGCGCATTTCTCCGTAAGATTAAAATTATAAATAATCGAGGAGCGGTAAATGTAGGAGATTGTTATAGTATCGAGCCATTTGCTGTAGCGAAAATATATGCTGGATCTGGTGGCTCCAGTGTTGCTACTTTCTTGAATGGGAAACGCATGCCAGCAGTGGTGCCAAGGGGGGCTGTATTTATTCCTCCGTTAGAAACGAGTGAATTAACATTAGGTTCGTAAAGAAAGGTTGATTGGTAATGCCGGCAAATATTAAAGAATTTGTGATTGTAAATAACTATGGAAATTTATTTACAGGAGATAATTTAAAGGATGCTTCATTTACCGCATCAAAGACATATAGTGGAGCATCCGGACCAACTTGTATTGATGTTGTGACAGTAATTGGAACAACAACGAAGGTTTGTTTACAGCCAGGGGATACGGTAACAACAACATATACGAGAGGGACACCAGCAGGAACTGATACAAATAATGGTCCAAGTGTGAGCCAAGTTGGTACTATGCAAGCTGTTCCGAATACAGATGATTTTGATTCAGCACCAGGTTTATAGGAAAACCTCCTGCCAAAAGCAGGAGGTTTTTCACATACTTATCACATATCATCGTTTTCGTCTGCTTCGTTTACAAGGAAAACAGGATAACGACATGAGAGGATACTCGCAACGATTTTTATATATTGCGCAAATTTGTTTTAATGATAGGAAACAAGTAGAATCCATTGTGTTAAAAAATGGGAAAATGAATTTGGTAAAAACTACTACTTTGTAATATGAAATGTAGACGAGACAGACAAGGTACCTTGTCCATATCATTTTTGACAAAGAAGCTATTGTTATAATCGAATAATTTTGTAGAGAAATCATTCAATAGATAAAGAATAGGATGGCCTAATATATGAAAATTAATCTTTATTAATATCATTCAGTTATCATATAATAATGCTTGATAGAGACATAGATAGGGAGAAAAGGGGATGGGAATTTATGAAAAAGAACATGAAAATTTTAGCGATGGCAGTTGGTCTAACAATTATGGGGTCAACGACAGCTGCCTATGCGAGTCCTGGTGGGTTGGATAAAAATGGTGGACATACTTGCCGCACAAACTGCGGGAAATATGGACTTGCGACAGAAGAATATCATTATCATAACAATTGGAAACAAGAGAATGGAAAGTGGTATTTCTATGATCGAGAGGGAACGAAAGCTAAAGGTTGGAAAGAAATTAATGGCACATGGTACTATTTTAGTGGTAATGGCCAAATGGCAGTCAATACAACAATTGATGGTTACATAATCGGTGCTGACGGTAAGATACAACAAGGTAACACAGTGCAGACAGGTTGGAAACAAAATGGATCTGTATGGAATTATTACAATGCAAACGGTGTGAAGCAAACAGGTTGGCAAGCGATTAATGGAGCATGGTACTACTTCAACGGAAGCGGAGCAATGCAAACAGGTTGGCAGCAAATTGGTGGCGTATGGTACTATTTCAATAGCAATGGAGCAATGCAAACAAACTGGCAGTCAATTGGCGGCGTATGGTATTACTTCAATGGAAGTGGAGCAATGCAAACAAACTGGCAGTCAATTAATGGAGCATGGTACTATTTCAATAGCAACGGGGCAATGCAAACAAACTGGCAGTCAATTGGCGGCGTATGGTATTACTTCAATGGAAGTGGAGCAATGCAAACAGGTTGGCAACAAATCGGTGGTGCTTGGTACTACATGAGCGGAAGCGGAGCAATGCAAACGGGTTGGATTCAGGATAATGGAAAGTGGTATTTCTTAGAAAGTAACGGTGTTTGGAATCCGAATGCTGTACATGTGGACAACCTTTCACAATATGAAGGTTTCTGGAGTGATGTTAACGTATCGGATATAGATGATTGGAAAGACATTCCTACTCATATGAGTGCAAGGATTCAGTTCATATCTGGAAATAAGGCATCAGTTGGAGTAGGTTACATGGCAAGTGGGGCTTCAAGATATGCTGATGTGAATGGAATTGTAACATTTAAAAATAATAAAGCAGTCTTGAATTTTGATGATGATGGATGGGCACATTCTGGTAAAATCGAATTTACATTAAAAGATAATAAAGTATACTTAAATATTTCAATCAACTCGAGGGGGAGTAGTGCATGGGGACTCCCGGCAGGTCAGCATACTTTAGTTTACAAACAAGCAGAATAGTAGATTAAATAAAACAGCACCGTATCATTGGAAAATGGATAGGTGCTGTTTTTCTGTTACATTTTTACTTTACTAGCGTCGACAGGTTGTCTTTTTCGATAAATAACATAACTACGTCGTAAATATTTCACAGGAACGCTAAAGACATGGACAAGTCTTGTAAATGGCCACGTTGCAAAGAGTGCCATCGCTGCAATGATATGGATTTTAAACCAAAGAGGTATTTCTGCCATATATTCTGCTTTTGGTTGGAAAATGAAAAGACTGCGGAACCATGGGCCAATTGTTGTACGATAATCAAATCCTTTTGCATCAATATTGAAAAATGTAGAGGATAGACCTGCTAACATTACGATGAACAATAGGACAAGGGCTACATAGTCTCCTTTTGTACTTGTTGCGATAATACGTTTTACTGTAAAGCGGCGGTACATTAAAATCACTAATCCAACAATAGAAGCAATCCCTGCTGGAAGGCCGAAGCTGATAGCAACCATGTGATACATATGCTCAGAAATACCGAAAGAGCTGTATACAGATTCTGGTATTAATATGCCCATAATGTGTCCACCGATTACGAACATAATGCCAAAGTGAAATAGCAAGCTTCCGATTCTGAGCATTTTCTTTTCTAATAGTTCGCTAGATTTTGAGGTCCATCCAAATTGATCATAGTTGTATCTGAAAATGTGTCCGCCGATAAAGATTGCGAAAATGATATAGGGAAATAGCACCCATAAAAATTGATCCATCATTTGTAAGGCACTCCTTTCTAATTCGCTTGCACTCCCCAGGCATCGATAGCAAGAAGAATGGCAGCAAGAATTGGTTCATACATACAATTTGCTTCTTTTAACTGCCCGTGCAATGCTTGTATATTTTTCGTGTATTTACTCATAATCGGTTCGCTATCTTCTTCATTTGCGTTTGCAAGAAACTCAAGTAGAAGCGGTAAATAATCAGGTAGTTCTTTATCAGTTACGGCAAAACCAGCTTTTTGATAGTGCTGTTTTAACTCTAATAATTCAATACCGCGCTCTCTTTGTTCACCTGTGTTCATGTAGGTGAGATACATATTTGTTTTCTTTCCAAAGTCGAATGTATATACGTAAGAATCAATGAGTTGATCGTCTGTTTTTTCTAGCGCTTGTTTTATAAACGTTGTAAGGGATGTTCGGATTTTTTCCTGTTCAATCGTTTGAATCTCTTCCTGTAATTCTAGTAAAGCTTCTCTCCAACCTAGTTCAGGATAGGAGAGAAGAAAGGAAGAACAAGAAAAAGCGGTTTGTAAACTTTGTTTCATAATTGTTTCCTCCTTCGTTTAAGAGATTGTCATACAAGAACCTGGGCCACCTGCGAAGGACAGGCCGCAGCTTCCTTGCTCACTATATAAATCTGCAACTTGTTCACGATGAGATGTAGGGATGACGAAGCGATCTTTATATTTTGCGATGGCAAGAAGGCGATACATATCTTCTACATCTTCTTTCGTTAAGCCCAAGTTTTTTAAGACAGCCGCATCTGGTTCTTTATTAATTTGCAGTGCTCTCATATGTGTTCGCATGACAGCCATTTTTTTCAATGTAAGACGAATGTGTGATTCATCGCCTGCAGTCAGTAAGTTCGCTAAATATTGAATTGGAATACGCATATTATCGATAGCAGGAAAAATTTCTTCTGCCTGCCAGTTGCTTCCTTTTCCTTCCACCATGTTCATAATTGGACTAAGCGGTGGAATATACCAAACCATCGGCATTGTTCTGTACTCTGGATGAAGAGGAAGGGCGATTTTCCAATCAATAATCATTTTATAAATTGGTGATTCTTGAGCAGCTTTAATCCATTCTTCAGGAATACCTTGTTTTTTTGCTTCAGCTGCTACTTCTGGATCGTTTGGATCTAGGAAAACAGTAAGCTGAGATTCATATAAATCTTTTTCGTCTTCTACTGAAGCCGCTTCTTGTACTTTGTCAGCGTCATATAACATAACTCCGATATAACGAATACGTCCTACGCATGTTTCAGAGCAAATCGTTGGCATACCAGCTTCAATACGCGGGAAGCACATTGTACATTTTTCTGCTTTATTTGTTTGCCAGTTGAAATACACTTTTTTATATGGGCAAGAAGATACACAAAATCTCCATGCGCGGCATGCATTTTGGTCAACAAGGACAATGCCATCTTCCTCACGTTTATACATCGCACCAGATGGGCAAGAAGAGACGCAAGATGGGTTCATACAATGTTCGCAAATGCGAGGGAGATACATCATAAAGACATTTTCAAAGTCTGTTTTAATCTCTTCTTCCATTTTCTTAACATTCGGATCTTGCAAGCCTGTTATATGTCCACCTGCTAAATCATCTTCCCAGTTTGGTCCCCATTCAATTTTATCGATAAACTCGCCAGTAATTGCTGACTTCGGGCGAGCTACTGGCTGATGTTTACGTTGCGGGCTGTTTGTTAATGTTTCATAATCATAGTTCCAAGGTTCAAAGTAATCATCGATAGTAGGTTGATCTGGGTTATGGAAAATGTTCATGAGGCGTTTCATTTTTGAACCAGATTTTAGCTGGATTTCACCATTTTTTAATTCCCAGCCACCTTTATATTTTTCTTGATCTTCCCATTGTTTTGGATAACCGATACCTGGTTTTGTTTCCACGTTGTTGAAATACATATATTCAGCACCTGGACGATTCGTCCAGGTGTTTTTGCACGTTACGCTACAAGTGTGGCAGCCGATGCATTTATCTAGGTTCATTACCATTCCGACTTGCGCTTTAATCTTCAAGCCAATCTACCTCCTTCAGTTTGCGGATTACGACGTTTAAGTCACGCTGATTACCAGTTGGACCATAGTAGTTAAATCCATAGCTTAATTGACCGTATCCACCAATCATATGTGTTGGTTTGACATGAATGCGGGTTGGGCTATTATGTGTTCCTCCACGATTGCTTGTTAATTTTGTACCAGGCACGTTAATGTGACGGTCTTGTGCATGGTGCATAAAGGCCATTCCTCTTGGTATGCGGTGTGTTACAACGGCACGCGCTACAACAACGCCGTTACGGTTAAAGCATTCGATCCAGTCGTTATCAGCAACGCCAGCTTCAGCTGCGTCATCTTTGTTCATCCAAACAGTTGGACCACCGCGGAATAACGTTAACATCGGTAAGGAATCGAAGTACATACTATGAATCGACCATTTATTGTGCGGCGTTAAATAGTTCAGCGTAATTTCTTTTCCTTCTACTTCAGGACGTGATTTACGGAACGGTTTATGCTGCAGAATTGGCTTAAATGTAGCCATTGTTTCACCGAATTCCTTCATCATATCGTGATCTAAGTAGAATGATTGTCGTCCAGTTATCGTTCTCCAAGGGATAAGACGCTCGACATTTGTTGTAAATGGTGAGTAACGACGTCCACCTTTTTCAGAACCAGTAAAGGCAGGGGAGGTAATTACCGTTTTTGGCTGCGCAGTAATTTGTTCGAATGTGAAGCATTCTTCTTCACGTTCTTCCGCTAAATCACGCAATTTTAAATCTGTTTGTTTTTCAAGAGCTTCCCATGCTTTTACAGCCATATGACCATTCGTTGTAGAAGAAAGAGTTAACACTGCTTCAGCAGCATTGATGGCTTCTTTTATGTCAGGGCATCCTTTTGCGATAGAATCAGTGCGAATCACGCCTAATCGACTCTTTAATTGTTCATATTCTTTTTCTGCTGACCAGGAAATCCCTTTCGTACCAATTGGCTGTTTTCCGGCGTTTGGTCCAAGCGCGGTCATCTTGTCATAAATCGTTTTATAATCGTGTTCCACAACATGAATTTGCGGCATTGTTTTTCCTGGAATTGGTTCACACTCGCCTTTGCTCCAATCTTTAATTTGCCCAAGCGGCTGTGCTAATTCCTGCGGTGTATCGTGAAGAAGTGGTGTTGCCACGACTTCTTTCATTGGCTCAAGGTCAAGCTCTGTAGCTAAATCCGAAACAGCTTTAGAAAGGGAGGAGAAAATATCCCAGTCAGAGCGAGCTTCCCATGGTGAACCAATTGCTGGATTAAATGGATGTACGAACGGATGCATATCTGTACTACTTAAATCGTGTTTTTCATACCAAGTTGAGGCAGGAAGGACGATATCAGAATACAGTGCTGTTCCGGCCATACGGAAATCTAAGTTGATCAGTAGATCAAGCTTTCCTTCTGGTGCTTCTTCATGCCACTTTATTTCCTCTGGTCGTAATGAATCGCTATCGTCGTTCATTAATCCGTTTGTTGTACCTAATAAATGTTTTAAGAAATACTCGTGTCCTTTACCGGAACTTGAGATTAAGTTTGCGCGCCATACGAATAAGTTGCGCGGGAAGTTATTTTTGTTATCAGGGTCTTCAATTGCAAATTTAAGTTCTTTTTCTTTTAGCTTTTGTGCAACATATTTTCCGATTTCTTCTTTTGTTGTTGCACCACTAGCCACTGCTTCTTTATATAATTCAATTCCATTCTTCTCGAATGTTGGATAAGAAGGTAACCAGCCAAGACGAGCAGCTAACACATTGTAATCACCGTGATGTTGATAACGTGAGTTGCCAACTATTGGCGATGCTAAGTGTCCAACTGGTGTATCTTCATAGCGCCATTGATCTGTTACAAAATAGAAGAAGGATGTACCGTTTTGTAGTTTCGGTGGACCTTGCCAGTCTTTTGCCATGGCGATGGTTTGCCAACCTTCTGCTGGTCGTAATTTTTCTTGCCCAACATAATGAGCCCAGCCGCCGCCGTTTACACCTTGTGCACCAACGAGAAGAACAAGATTTAGAACTGCGCGGTAAATCGTATCAGAGTTAAACCAATGGTTAATACCAGCGCCGACAATAATCATCGAGCGTCCATTTGTATCAACAGCATTTTGAGCAAACTCACGCGCGATTTGAATAATAAGTTCACGTTTTACTCCGGTCATTTTCTCTTGCCATGCTGGTGTAAATGGCATATCATCATTAAAATCTTTCGGCTCTTGCCCGCCAAGTCCGCGGTTAACACCGTAGTTTGCTAGCGTTAAGTCGTACACAGTTGTAACGAAAATGTCACCTTCTGGTGTAGTGATTTTTTTCACTGGAATTGTACGTTCTAATACTTTGTTCCCATCATCAGAGAAGTACGGAATTTGTACAGTTCCAACAGCATCTTCCATACCGAGTAAGGAAAGGCGTGGATCAATTTTTTCGCCGGTTTGTTCATCTTCTAAACGCAAGTTCCATTTCTTTTCGTTATCCCAGCGTGAACCCATTGTGCCATGAGGTGTTGCAAAATCTTTCGTGTTATCGTTCCAAAGAACGGGTTTCCATTCGCCAAGCTTTGTTTCACGGCCGATATCATTTGCGTTTAAGAAGCGATCTGCAACGAATTGATCTCCTTGTTGTTTTAATGTGACAAAGAACGGGAAATCAGTATATTGTTTTGCGTAATTTGTGAAGTATTCCACTTGTTTATCCACATAAAATTCTTGTAAAATGACGTGACCCATTGCCATCGCAAGCGCACCGTCGGTACCTTGCTTTACGCTAATCCAATCATCGGCAAACTTTGTGGATTCCGCAAAATCAGGACTTACGGAAACAACTTTCGTTCCTTTATAGCGCACCTCCGCTAAGAAGTGGGCATCGGGCGTTCTTGTCATTGGTACGTTTGAACCCCATGTCATAATGTAACCAGAATTATACCAATCACTACTTTCAGGTACATCCGTTTGATCACCCCAAATTTGCGGAGAAGCTGGTGGCAAATCAGCGTACCAATCGTAGAAGCTAAGCATAGGACCGCCCATGAGCTGCATAAAGCGGCTACCAGCGGCATGACTTAGCATTGACATGGCTGGAATTGGCGAGAAACCAACATTTCGGTCTGGACCATATTTGATTACCGTATAGAGTAAAGAAGCGGCAACAAGTTGTAATACTTCATCCCAATTTGCTCTGATGAATCCACCTTTACCGCGTGCCCCTTTATAAGTACGTGCTTTTTCAGGATTTTCCACAATGCTTTTCCAAGCGTCTAGTGGTGATTTGTGATTTTGTAGTTCTTCTTGCCACATATTCCAAAGTACGCCACGTACATATGGATATTTCACGCGAAGTGGACTATAAATGTACCAAGAAAAACTTGCTCCGCGCGGACATCCTCGTGGTTCAAAGTCTGGCATATCAGGGCCGGTTGATGGATAGTTTAGCTCTTGACCTTCCCAAGTTACAATTCCGTCCTTTACGTAGATGTTCCAGCTACAAGAGCCAGTACAGTTTACACCGTGTGTAGAACGAATTACTTTATCGTGTTGCCAGCGTTTTCTATACACGTTTTCCCATTCGCGATCTTCATATGTTTCTTGTGTATGATTGTTGTTATAGCGATCTATTGGAGAAAAATATTTTAAACGTTTCATTAATGCTGAAGGTTTCTTTTTCATACTGTTCACTCCTTTATTACGTCTCTCTTGCTTACTTTCAATATAAGAGACCTGGGCAAATAGAGATGTGATATCTATCACAGTTCAACAGATTGTCAAAAATCAGATTTATAACATTTTTTGGGAAGTTGTGACATTTTTCACATCGAAGAGTGATTTTTTTTTGTAGAGTAAAGGAGAAAGAAAAAAAGAGTAGCATCTCAAATAGAGAGGCTACTCAATACTACAAACAGAGGCAGGACAATCTTCACAAGCAATTTCGCATTTTAAAAATTGTAAATTATGAATCGTGATTTTTCCTTTATGAATAGAAATAATTCCTTGTTTTTTTAAATCATTTAACATACGGTTGACACTTTCACGTGAGGTTGCACAGAAATTCGCAAGCTCTTGATTTGTTAAAGGTAGATCGATAAGGATGCCGTTTTCTTTTAATACGCCATAACTATTCGTCATACGAATAAGAGTCGAATAAAGAGCACCTTTTTTACCATGTAATACTAAATCACGGAATTTCGTTTGCATTCTTCTTAAATGCTCACTAATCCATTTCATAAATTCAAAGGCAAGGGCTGGTTTTTCAAGTAATGCCTTCTCTAAAGCATCTCGTTTAATTACGCCAACCTCAACATTTTCAAGGCATTTCGCATTTAATAAATACTTTGCATTGTCCGTAAATAATGTTAATTCTCCGATGATATCGTGCGTTGAACAAATGCGAAGTGTTAACTCCTGTCCGTCAGCACTAATTTTACTAATCTGCACTTTTCCAGAGCGAACGATATAGAGTTCTTTTGCCTCCACACCCTCTTGGAAAATATAACTTCCTTTATTAATCTGCATTTTATATTCAACAGATGCAAGCAATTCCTTTAAATCTTCTGATAATGCCGTACGGTTTGTCACAGCAATCACCTTTCTTTTAAAAGCAGTCTACTTCTTATTTTGGATGTAAACATGATGAAAATGCAAGAAATATCTTTTAATTATAGGTGATAAGTTCATATTTAGCTGTGAACAAGCGCACTTTTCGTGCTGAAAAAAAGCAATTCGATAAAAAATATCGATTTTGCGACAAATAACGAAAAAAACAGGAGTTTGCTGGCTCCTGTTTTCCAATATCCTCAAAAAAGTACACTCTTTACATTATTTAATCCATTCTACAATCATATCCATCGTTTGACGAGTTTTATCACGTTTTGGTTCTTCTAAGCGATAACCGAAAGCAACTAAAACAGACACCCCGAATGTATCATCTGAAATAATTCCTTCTTCTTTTAAAATCGCATCTACTTTTTCTTGCTGGAATCCTTCAATAGGGCAAGAATCAATCCCGATTTGGGCAGCGGCAGTCATCATATTCCCAAGAGCGATGTAAGTTTGCTTAGAAGCCCAATCAAACATAGCACGGTCGTTTTCTAATAATTGAAAATCAGATTCTTGAAATTCCTTATAAAAATCACGTTTCATTGTTATTACTTCCTCTGGGAGCTGCTGAATGTTTTGCATAAAGTTAGAAATATAGGAAGAGTTATAAATCATTTCTTCTTTTTTACGAGCTAATATAACGACAAAGTGACTTGCTGTTGGTAATTGTTTTTGAGCACCCCAAGATACAGGAAGAAGCTTGTTACGAATATCTTGATTTTGAATCACAACAAATTTCCAAGGTTCAAAACCAAATGAACTTGGAGAAAGTCGGCCAGTTTCTAAAATGAAATGAAAATCTTCATCAGAGATTTTTTTATTTACATCAAATTCTTTACATGCATGTCTAAATTGATAAGCTTTTAAAATTTCTTCTTTTGTATGTTCCATTTAAACAACCACCTTTTAATAATCTGCTTTTTTATAGTAAGTTGATTACAAAATTGATTCTACAATAGTAAAATAAAAGATGTAAGTACGCACATTTTTAGCATATAGTATCAATTTGTATACTAATGGAGAGTGACAAAATGGAACAGAAAGATATAAATCGTTGTTCAGTAGAAGTAACATTAGATGTAATCGGTGGGAAATGGAAAGGGGTTATTCTATTTCACTTAATGAATGCCGAAGTGATTCGTTTTAATGAATTTGTACGATTGATGCCTGGCATCACACAGCGCATGCTAACGAGGCAGCTTCGAGAACTAGAGGCAGCTGGAGTAATTCACCGTGAAGTATATAAAGAAGTTCCGCCAAAAGTGGAATATTCTTTAACGAAATTTGGAAAATCCCTTACACCAATTATCACACTTATGCGTGAGTGGGGAAATGAGTATCGTGCGCAAATAAAGTAATTGTAACTGAAATGTGAATAAAATTTGAACGAATTTGTGAAGAATTTTTGAATGAAGAAGTCGATGTGAGAAATATCACAACGTACTTTCTTCTTCTTTTTTATGATGGAGGCAACTAAAAAACATAGAAAGTGAATAAAGAACTTGAGCAATAACATCGCAGTTTGAAAATATATTATAATAGAATGAAGACAGATAGAATTTAGCAGAAAAGGAGGGATGACGATGCGCGAGAAGATTACAGATTCTTTGCAGCGTCCGCTTCAAGATCTACGCATCTCTGTCATTGACCGTTGTAATTTCAGATGCACATATTGTATGCCAGCTGAAGTATTCGGACCTGATTATGCATTTTTGCAAGAAGAATTTTTGCTTACATTTGATGAAATTGAACGATTAGCAAAATTGTTTGTAGGCATGGGTGTAAAGAAAATTAGGCTTACAGGCGGTGAACCTTTACTACGTAAAGACTTGCCAAAGCTTATTGCAAGACTTGCGAAGCTAGATGGCTTAACAGATATTGGACTGACAACAAATGGAATTCATTTAACAAAGCAAGCAAAGGCGTTAAAGGACGCTGGATTACACCGAGTGAATGTTAGTTTAGATGCGATAGAGGAAGATGTATTTCGCAAAATTAACGGCCGGAATATTAGTACAAAACCTGTGCTGAAAGGGATTGCCGCAGCAAAAGAAGCTGGACTTGATGTGAAAGTAAATATGGTCGTGAAAAAGGGAATGAACGATAGTCAAATTCTTCCGATGGCCACTTATTTCAAAGAACAGGGAATTTCGCTCCGCTTTATTGAGTTTATGGACGTTGGCAGTACGAATGGATGGAATTTTGAACAGGTCATTACGAAACAAGAATTGATTGAGAAAATCAATCAGGTATATCCAATTGAACCTGTAGATCCTCATTATTTTGGAGAAGTTGCGAAGCGTTATCGTTACGTTGGCAGTGATACAGAAGTTGGATTTATCACTTCAGTTTCTGAATCGTTCTGTTCTTCTTGTACGAGAGCTCGAATTTCGGCAGATGGTAAATTTTATACGTGTTTGTTTGCGACGAAAGGAACAGATTTAAGAAGCTTGCTTAGAGAAGATATTTCGGATACAGATTTATTAAAGGTCGTGCAAAATGTATGGGAATATCGACAGGATCGGTATTCTGATGAGCGAACGGAAGAAAGCGCAAATAATCGTCCGAAAATTGAAATGTCTTATATCGGAGGATAAGAAAGGGGTGGGACATGTGCAGGAGCGTTATTCAAGACAAATGTTATTTTCTGGGATTGGCGAAGCGGGACAAAGGAAAATAAGAGAAAAGCATGTACTTATTATCGGTGCAGGTGCACTAGGAGCAGCTAGTGCAGAGGCGCTTGTTAGAGCGGGAGTTGGAACACTGACCATTGCTGACCGTGATTATGTTGAGTGGAGTAATTTGCAAAGGCAGCAGTTATATACAGAAGAAGATGCAAAGCAGTACAAGCCAAAAGCAGTTGCAGCATTCGAACGTTTAAGGCAGATTAATTCTGAAGTAGAAATCGTACCTATCGTAACAGATGTAGCGGTGCAAGAAATGGAAGAGTTAATTAAAAATGTAGATTTAATATTAGATGCGACTGATAATTTTGAGACACGTCTTCTTATTAATGATGTTTCGCAAAAATACAATATTCCTTGGATATATGGAGGATGCGTTGGAAGCTACGGCGTCACATATACAATTCTTCCGGGGAAAACACCATGTTTCCGTTGTCTAATGGAGCATCCATCAAGCGGTGTGACATGTGATACGGCGGGAATTATACAGCCAGCTGTACAAATAGTTGCCAGCCATCAAGTGACAGAAGCACTTAAAATATTGGTAGAAGATTTTGGAGCGCTTCGTGAAACAATGCTATCATTTGATCTTTGGAACAATCAGCATATGGCATTTAAAGTGAATAGGCAGAAAAAAGATACGTGTTTATCTTGCGGAAAGCTGCGCACATACCCTAGCTTAGCGTTTGAATTACAAATGAAAACAGAACTGTTATGTGGGCGAAATACGGTTCAAATCCGTCCAGGATTGCCGCAAATGCTTAACTTAGAAGAAATTAAAAAGCGCTTACAAAAAAGCGTAGATGTGCAAACAACACCGTATTTATTATCATTCTTTGTTGATGAATATCGTTTTGTTTTATTTACAGATGGCAGAGCGTTTATTCACGGAACGAATGATATGACGGTGGCGAAAAGGTTGTATGCGAGATATATAGGTTGAACCTAAAGGGAATCCTTTAGGTTCAAGGGATTAGGACTGCGGATTTCTAACGTAGTCTCCGCTCTTCCCACCTGTTTTTTCAAGTAAATATGTCTCGCCAATAATCATACCTTTATCAACAGCTTTACACATATCGTACACGGTAAGAGCAGTTGCAGAAGCGGCTGTTAAAGCTTCCATTTCAACGCCCGTGCTACCTTCTGTTTTGACTTTTACTTCAATGAGTAAACGATATTGTTCGTTCGCCATTTCCCAGTCGAAAGAGACATCTACTCCTTTTAAAAGTAAAGGATGACACATCGGAATAATATCAGAAGTCCGTTTGGCAGCCATAATACCGGCGATTTGTGCAACGGCTAATACATCGCCTTTACCAATTTCGTTTTGAGAGATTTTATCATAAATTTCTTTCGTAACTAAGATGCTAGAGCGAGCGATCGCTGTTCGTACAGTAGTTTTTTTATCGCTAATATCGACCATTTTGGCACGGCCTTGGTCATTAAAATGAGTAAATGAAGACATGGAATTCCTCCTTGAAGTAATTGCTATTATGATTAGCATTGTACAATATAAAGTGTAACCAAGATGTGATATTTTGCAAATATGGGGTGAAAAAGATGTTAGAAAAACGAGTACCAATTTCAGTTGCAGAAGCAGTAGCAAGGGTTATGAACTATGCTCAGCAAGGCGGGATAGAAACAGTTTCTATTACCGAAAGCTACGGAAGAATTTTGGGAGAAGATGTTATGGCAGATCATGATGTCCCTCATTTTGACCGTTCTCCCTATGACGGATTTGCGATTCGAGCGGAAGATACAAAAGAAGCAAGTCAAAATCATCCAATTGAATTTGAAGTAATCGGAGAAATTGGAGCTGGTTCTGTTTTTACAAATGAAGTAAAGGCCTTCGAGGCGGTTCGAATTATGACAGGGGCAGCCATTCCAAAAAATTGCGACGCAGTTGTTATGTTAGAGCTTACGGAAGGATTTGAAAGAAACGGAAAAACATATATGAAGTTAAAACGTTCTTTTAAAGCAGGTGATAATGTTTCGTTTAAAGGTGAAGATGTAAAACAAAATCAAATACTTGTGAAAAAAGGTGCGAAGATTACCCCTGGTGTAGCGGCGCTTTTAGCAACGTTTGGCTATAGTTTAGTAAACGTTATAAAACAGCCTGTAGTTGGGATTGTAACGACGGGAAGCGAGCTATTAGAAGTACATGAACCACTTCAACCAGGAAAAATAAGAAATAGTAATTCTTATATGATTGCAGCTCAAATTACTAGAGCTGGCGGGAAAGTCAAATATTATGGGCAACTTGCTGACGATTTAGAAGCTTGCTATGAAGCTGTAAAAGCGGCACTGGATGAAGTGGATATATTAATTACAACGGGCGGTGTTTCGGTAGGTGATTATGATTACTTGCCTGCGATTTATGAAAAATTAAGTGCCAATGTTCTTTTTAATAAAATCGCAATGAGACCAGGTAGTGTAACGACTGTAGCTGAAGTAAGTGAGAAATTGTTATTTGGATTATCAGGTAACCCGTCTGCTTGTTATGTCGGTTTTGAGTTACTCGTTCATCCAGTTATTCAAACATTTCTTCATGTGAAAGAGCTACATGCATATCGAGCGGATGCAATTTTAAAGAAGGATTTTCCAAAGGCAAATCCATTTACGCGATTTGTAAGAGGAAAAGTAGAGTTTATCAATGGACAATTGCAAGTAACTCCAGTTGGACTCGATAAATCAAGTGCGATTTCCTCACTTGCGGATAGTAACGCTTTAATTGTACTACCAGGAGGAACAAGAGGATTCGAAGCAGGAATGAAGGTTTCTGTGTTACTGCTAGAATCGAACGAAGGAAGTGAGTGGCCGTGGGCAGAACCGCTCCAATCTTACAAATAGTTGGCTATCAAAATAGTGGCAAAACGACGCTCACAGAGAAATTAATTCAAGCTTTTTCAGATAAAGGCATGAAAGTTGCCACAATTAAGCATCACGGACATGGTGGCTATCCTGAGGTACCACAAAAGGATAGTGAACGTCATAGATGGGCAGGTGCTGTTGTGAGCAGTGTAGAAGGAGCTGGATTACTATCGCTTTCTTCTTTGCGGGATAAGTGGCCTTTACAAGAGATCATTCGACTATATGAGTTTTTTGAAGTAGATCTCATTTTAATTGAAGGATATAAAACAGAAAATTATCCCAAAATAGTTTTGCTTCGTTCGATGGAAGACATTTCTTTATTAAATAAAGTGGAAAATGTGATGGCAGTTATCACATGGGATGACACCATACAAAGTTTAGGAGAAACATATAAAGCATTTCATATAACAGAGGAAGCAGCTTATATGGAATGGTTTGTACAAACGGTAAGGGGTGCAAGATGACACAGACGTATTATGAAGTAATAGATACACCAATTTCAATTGAAGAGGTTACAAAGAAAGTGATTCGCCGTGAATGTGGTGCTGTGACAACTTTCATTGGTACGGTAAGAGAGTTTACGAAAGGGCGCCGTACATTATATTTGGAATACGCAGCTTATAAGACAATGGCTGAAAAAATGCTCGCCAAAATTGGGGAGGAAGTAAAAGAGAAGTGGCCTGAGACACATGTTGCAATCACACATCGCATCGGTACACTTCAAATTTCTGATATCGCAGTTGTTGTTGGTGTATCAACGCCGCACCGGAAAGCTGCGTATGAAGCGAATGAATACATCATGGAACGCATTAAAGAAATTGTTCCAATTTGGAAAAAAGAATTTTGGGAAGATGGAGATTCATGGATCGGTGATCAATTAGAAAAAACACCGTATCCAGACGGGGAACCTGGAAAGGGGATGAAAAAATGATTCAAGTATTATTATTTGCGCATTTACAAGAAGAAGCAGGAACAAATGAGCTGAAAATAGACTGTGAAAATATTACCGTTGCCGAATTAAAGGATATGATTACGAAAGAACATCATATTGAAGTTTCAGAGCAAATTATGGTCGCTATCAATGAAGAATATGCAAATGAAGAGGACAAAATACAATCTGGTGATGTTGTAGCATTGATTCCGCCAGTGAGTGGTGGTTGATTTTTTCCAGTCTAATCACGGAAATCTGTGATTAGACTGGAGGGAATTAATATATATTGTGAAATAATGAGCAAAATAGGAGGCGAAAAAGATGAGAAGTCCGAATTTTCAATTAGGTTTACAAACTTCTAATCTTGTTATTGGTTTTATGGTATGGGTGATTTTATCTTCGTTAATGCCATTTATTAAAGTGGATATTGCATTAACAGTAGGACAAATTTCCCTTGTTACAGCAGTACCTGTTATTTTAGGTTCAGTGCTTCGAATTCCAATTGGTTATTGGACCAATCGTTACGGCGCGAGAAAATTATTCTTTATAAGCTTTGTCATTTTATTATTCCCTGTCTTTTATATTAGCATTGCGAACTCTATGATGGATTTAATTATCGGTGGTTTATTTGTAGGGGTTGGCGGGGCTGTGTTCTCGGTAGGTGTCACGTCCTTGCCGAAATATTATCCGAAAGAGCGTCACGGTTTTGTAAATGGTATTTATGGTGCAGGTAATGCCGGAACCGCAGTTACCTCATTTTTAGCACCGATCATCGCTACTTCGTTTGGCTGGAGAGCTACTGTGCAATCCTTTTTAATCTTACTAGCCGTTTTTGCTCTTCTTAACTTTTTATTAGGTGATCGCGAGGAGCGAAAAGTGAATACACCATTAATGGAACAGTTAAAAGGTGTATACAAAAATGAAAAACTTTGGTTCCTATGTATTTTCTATTTCTTAACTTTTGGATCGTTTGTTGCCTTTACAGTATACTTACCGAACTTTTTAGTATCTCACTTTGGATTAGAAAAAGTAGATGCAGGTATGCGAACAGCTGGCTTTATCGTATTGGCAACGGTTATGCGCCCGATTGGTGGTTGGCTTGGTGATAAATTTAATCCATTTAAAATTTTAATCTTCGTATTTATTGGTCTCACATTATCTGGGATTATTTTATCATTTATGCCAAGTATGAACGTATATACATTTGGTTGCTTACTAGTCGCATTTTGCGCTGGAATTGGAAATGGAACAATCTTCAAATTAGTACCAATGTACTTTTCTGAGCAAGCAGGGGTTGTAAACGGACTTGTCGCAGCTCTAGGTGGTTTAGGAGGATTTTTCCCGCCGTTAATTTTAACACTACTATTCCAACTAACAGGTCATTATGCAATTGGATTTATGGCACTGTCAGAAGTAGCGCTTGCTTGTTTAATTATTACAGTGTGGATGTATAGTCAAGAGAAGCTGTTAATGATGTTGAATCATAAATAGAGGAAATGATTGTACGGTTTATTAAAAAAAGATAGAAAAAAGCAGCATGACTCTAGTTTTTGTACTAGAGTCATGCTGCTTTTTATGTTGGTTTGAAGGGAAGAATACGAGGTGATCTGTACTCGTTTTTTCACTTTAAATGGGGCAGAAAGAGATATGTCGGTTTTCAATTTGTATGTATATCTATTTTGATTCTTAGCATACCAGTCACTGCTATGAAAATAAAAGGAGATTTCCACTCATTCTCTCCCTTCGTCTTCACTCGGCATGGGGCTAAAAAGGGCACTGACCGCTTCTATGCATGGCTGGATCCTCTCTTTCACCTAAAAAGAAAGCTTTTATATCGGGTTTTTAATTTATATTTATGCAAAAAAAAATAGCGGTCAGCTATTTTAAATTTGAATATATATTTTTCATGTTAATGACTGATTGTGTCTTGAAGGAAATCAGTTGCTTGATTTTCTGAAACATTTTGCACAAGTGCAACTTCACTAATTAAAATTCGGCGTGCGTTGTCTAACATTTGTTTTTCGCTCGCATTTAATGCTCGTTCTTTATTGCGGCGAATTAAATCACGAACAACTTCAGCACCATCTGAAAGATTCCCGTTTTTCATTTTCTCCATGTTCATGGTATATCTTTGTTTCCATGAGAGTGAGTGGTCAGCTTCACCATTATGAATGTCAACTAATACATCGTTTAATGTATTTTTGTCGACAACGTAACGTATGCCTGAATTTTCTACTTTATCCATAGGAATCATCACTTGCATATCGCTAATCACCATGTGTATCACGCAATACTGACGTGTTTTTCCTAACACTTCTTTATCCTCAATTGCTTCGATTATTCCTGCTCCGTGCATAGGGTAAACAATTTTATCGCCGATTTGAAACAAATCATCCACCTCCATATGTGGTAACTATATGTAATGATAACACATATGAAGAAAAATATCAAATTTATTATATTACCATATGTTATATATGTGTGTCAATGGTTTTGGAGTGGTTTTTTTATCGCGTTTTTAGACGGGAATTAATCACACCTTTTGTTGAAAGAGCTGTATGTGAAATGGGGTGAGTATTCTTAGAAATGTCCGGAGAAAAATAGGGGCATATCCACTCATTTTTAATCATAAAATGTAAAATTGTTAATACAATATACCTAAATCCGTTCTTTTTAAAGGAGGGAGAGAAGGTGGGGCGCACAATTAAAATTGATATTACGAATAAGGTAGTAGCAAAATTTAGAGCAAATTATTTGGAATTATATACGAGTAAATTTATGATAGGTAAGTTTTATGTCTATACTGAAGACAAGAAATATGTGTTAGAAGACGGATATATATATGAAGATGGTAAGTTTTATCGCATCATAGATACGCACCGTGGCAATAATCAAGCGGCGGAGGGCTGCGATCTAGGATGGTGTTAAAATGATTCGAGTCAAGATGTTTGATGAAAGTCATGAAAAGGACTTGGAAGACTCCGTAAATGTGTTTTTGAAGAAACTAAATGAAGAACAGCTTGTAGATATTAAATATCAAGTTGGTGTATCCATTAATGACGATGAAAATCAAATTTATTGTTTTTCGGCGATGGTTATATATAAAACATAAAAAAGGGCTGCAGAGTCAGCTCTTTTTTTGTTTTTAAGTAGGGATTATATAAGTTGACATGAAACTAAAAGGTGTTATATTATGAAAAACGAAACCAAAAGGTGTTGTATTTTAACGCCTTATAAAGGAGACATAGTATGAAGCAGCAAAATACATTACAAGATATTAAACAAACAGTTATTTTTGAAGCGCCTATTCAAAAGGTATGGAATGTAGTATCTACTGCAGAAGGAATTGCATCTTGGTTTATGCCAAATGACTTTGAACCAAAAGTAGGGCATGAATTTCATGTACAATCACCTTTTGGTCCATCACCATGCAAAGTGTTAGAAATCGATGAGCCTCATCGTTTATCGTTTTCATGGGATACAGATGGCTGGATCGTTTCATTTATTTTAAAAGATTTAGGAGATAAAACGGAGTTCACTCTTATTCATGGCGGATGGAAACAGTCTGATGAGACGATTTCGAAAGCGAACGAGAAAGCTTCTGTTATTCGTGATAGAATGGCCGGTGGCTGGGTAGCGATTGTAAATGAAAAACTGAAAAAGGTTGTTGAAGGGTAAATGTCCTCATCAGCAGCGAAATATGATGTTTTTCAAGCAATTGCTGATCCAACGCGCCGAGAAGTACTTAAATTATTAACAAAAGAAGAATTACCGATTTCTAAAATAACAGATCATTTTCCGATGAGCCGTACAGCTGTAGCGAAACATCTTCATATTCTTTCAGAAGCGAAATTAGTAAGTGGAAGAAAAGTTGGGAGAGAAAGGATATATCGCTTGCAGCCTGAACCGTTAGCAGAATTACAAGAGTGGCTTTCGTATTATGAGCAGTTTTGGAACAATAAATTGTCCATGCTGAAATATGTGGTGGAAAATGAAGAGTGAGTGCGAGCATATATTGTTGAGCGATCGATATATATAAATACGGATTGAAAGACCAACATAAAACTATTCCTTTTAGGTGGTAGAGAGGATCCGCCGGTGGATAGAAGCGGTCAGTTCCTTTTTTAGCCCCATGCCATGTGAAAACAGAAGGAGACAATGAGTGGAAGTCTCTTTCTGTTCTTCATAGCCACAATTTATATGTTAGAAAATCAAATTGGATTTATATATATGGGAGTTCCGCTAATATGCTAAAGAGGCTGATCGCTATAAGCGATCAGCCTCTTTTTTTTACTGTTCAGCTGTCTGCCCAGCTGGCTTTAATAGAAGCCAACCGATGAATAGTGTAAGCAGTGCGAGCGCAAATGTACTCATATAAATAACATGTACGCTAGAAGCTAATGCTTCTTGTGAGTCCGTCACTATGTTAGTTGCTGCC
The DNA here is from genome assembly GCF_039549175.1 of Paenibacillus sp. 102. Lineage (NCBI taxonomy): Bacteria > Bacillati > Bacillota > Bacilli > Caryophanales > Paenibacillaceae > Paenibacillus > Paenibacillus sp. 102. Next base: position 115,626 of record NZ_JBCGHT010000009.1, read on the forward strand.
CCATGTCCGCCAGAGGAAACTAAATCAAGATTTTTAATGCCTTGTGCATGAATCATCGTATTAAAGATCGTTCCAAAGATAGCAGCACCTAATGTTTGGCTAAATGTATTAATAAATGTATTTAAGCCGACGGCTGTTCCGCGTGTATGCGCTGGGACAGCTGCTTGGATTGTTACCATATAAATTGGTGTGATAAGGCCCATTCCTAAACCGAACAATCCAACGGCAACATAAATAAGAAATGCTGGTGAATGAGTTGATAATGTAAATAATAAGAAGGTAGCAATGGATAAAATGCTAGCTCCAAGTAAAATAATTTGTTTCGTTTGTAACTTACCAACTAAATTCCCAGAGAAAATGGCACCAAATGTCCACAAAACAGGAATTGGCATTAGAATAAGTCCAGCTTCTGTCGCATTTTTTCCTAATACACCTTGGCTCCAAATTGGAAGGTACATGGTAATACTAATAATCATTGCACCAGCAATAAGTGTTAATATGTTTACCGTTGATAACGTCCGATTAGAGAAAAGGGCTAACGGAATTAATGGCTCCGGAGATTTTTTCTCAACGAATAAGAAAATAATGAATGAAACAGCTGCAAAGATTAAGAGGCCAATAATTGTAATGTCGCCCCAGTTTTGTTTACTGCTCCCTGTTAAGAGTGCATAGAGTAACGCAATTGTACTTAGTGAGAAGATGATTGCACCAGGATAATCGATATGGTGTTTTGCTGGTTTAATCGACTCTTTATAAGAAATTGCAATCATCGCACAAGCAAGAATTCCAAATGGAACGTTTAAGAAAAAGATGTAACGCCAAGAAAGAGAATCCACTAAAAATCCACCTACTAGCGGCCCAATAACACCAGAAACGCCCCAAACAGCACTCATCCAGCCTTGTGCTTTTGCGCGATCTTTCGCTTCGCTATATAAGTCTCCGATAATTGTCATTGTAATTGGCATAACAGCACCAGCACCTATACCTTGAAGAGCGCGAAAGACAATTAATTGTTCCATCGATGTCACAATTCCGCACAGCGCAGAACCGATTAAAAAGATGGCCGCGCCAATGAGTAGTACTTTTTTACGGCCGAATAAATCGGCTAGTTTTCCATAGATTGGAGTCGAGACAGCTGTTGCTAGCATATAGATTGCATATACCCAGCTAACAAGTTCGACACCAGATAAATCGCTCGTTATACGAGGGATTGCTGTACTTACAATCGTTCCTTCCACAGCGGAAAGAAACGTCATTAACATTAAAGATATCATGACTTTTTTTCGCATATGTTTTCCCCTTTGTTTCGATTATTCAACAATATAAAATATAAAGCTACTAAGCTATATAAAGCAACAAAAAAGAAACAGGAGTGGAAAGAATCCACCCATGTTTCTTTTTAGTACTGTATTTTTACATTTTGTCCTGCAGTTGTTCCGGCAATTCGGCCTGTAACAAGGGCAGAAGTAATATTATAGCCACCTGTATAGCCGTGAATATCAAGAACTTCTCCGCAAAAGTATAAGCCGTTCATGAATTTAGAAGCCATTTCTTTCGGATAAATTTCTTTAACAGAAACGCCGCCTCCTGTAACGAATGCTTTTTCAAGTGGCTGTGTGCCATTTACAGTTACTTTAAACTCTTTGAAGTCTTTTACAAGTGCACGAATCTTTTCGTGAGAAACTTGCCCAGCTTGCTCGCTACCATCAATTCCGTTTCTTTCTAATAAGAATAGGAAATAACGTTCAGGAACATATCCTTTTAACACATTTTTGATTCCTTTTTTCGGTTCTTCTTTCATTTGTTTCATCATGCGCTGGAAGATCTGTTCGCTATTTTCTTCTGGCAATGCATCGATGCTCATTTCTACCGCGCGCATTTTAAATTTTTTCATCGTTTTTACGACGAACTGACTACAGCGAAGAGCAGCTGGTCCTGAAAGACCAAAGTGAGTAAAGAGCATGTCCATTTTATGAGAAATGACAACTTTGCCTTTTGGATTTAATACACTTACATTTACATCGCGTAAGGCAAGACCTTGCAGTGTACGGTCACGAATAAATGGTTCATTTGAAGTAATTGGAACTTCTGTTGGGAACAGCTCTGTAATTGTATGTCCAGCTTTTTCAGCCCAAGCATAACCGTCCCCAGTTGAACCGGTGTGAGGGACGGATTTTCCGCCAACAGCGATAACAACATGATTTGTTTCCAAAACTTCACCTGTTTTGAGAACAACGGATTTCGTTTGCCCGTTTTCATATTCAATCGTTTCAACAGGTGTATTCGTACGCATCTTAACACCTAGTTCCTGTAATCTCGTTAATAAAGCATCGACCACAGATTGCGCTTTATTAGATACAGGAAACATGCGACCGTGATCTTCTTCTTTTAGCTTTACGCCAAGCTTTTCGAAGAATGTAATAATATCTTCATTATTAAAGATAGAAAAGGCACTGTATAAAAAGCGACCGTTTCCTGGTATATGTTTTACAATTTCATCAAGTGGTAAGCGGTTTGTTACGTTACAGCGACCGCCACCAGAAATTGCAAGTTTACGTCCTAGTTTATTTCCTTTATCAAGAAGCAAGACGCGCGCGCCTTCTTCAGCAGCACCGATTGCGGCCATTAATCCTGAAGGGCCTCCTCCGATGACAATAACATCATAATGCATAGTATATCGACCTCGTTTTCTACATTTCCTGCCTAAAAGAATAGCATGTTTTCGTAGAAAAGAAAAATTCAGTGAGGTACTGTTTCGCTGAAGAATTGTGGTACAATACAAAGGTTAGAGTTCAGCGTTATATATGTAGGAGGATCATCTATGTCCGATTCAAAATTTCTGCGCGGAACGCTTATTGTGACGTTAGGAACTTTTTTAGTTAAGTTCTTAGGCATGATTTACGTCTTTCCATTTCATGCATTAGTGGGCACAGAAGGCGGAACGCTCTATACGTATGGATATATTCCATATACGATTTTTTTAAGTATTGCAACGGCGGGAGTGCCGCTTGCTGTTTCAAAATTTGTTTCTAAATATAATGCGCTTGGAGACTATAAGACGAGCCGGAGAATGTTCCGCTCAGGAATGGTTATGATGATTGCAACAGGAATCCTTTCCTTCTTAGTTCTTTACATGTCTGCGCCATTATTTGCTAAGGCAATGCTTGGTAAACAAAGTATACACAATAGTATAGAAGACGTTACGATGGTTATTCGCCTCGTAAGTTTTGCGCTTATTGTTGTACCAGCAGCAAGCTTAATTCGTGGTTATTTCCAAGGTCATCAATCAATGGGACCAACTACGGTATCACAAATTATTGAACAAATTATTCGTATTGTCTTTTTATTAGCGGGTAGTTTTATTGTTGTTAAAGTAATAGGAGGATCAGTAGCAGCAGCAGTTGGAGTGGCAACTTTTGCAGCGTTTGTTTCAGCTGTGGGAGCGCTCGGTGTGTTAATATGGTACTGGTTAAAACGCAAAAAGCATCTCGATCAATATTTAATTGAACAAACTATACCAGAATCAACAGTAAGTACGGCTCAATTATTTAAAGAATTATTTGCATATGCAATTCCTTATGTTGTTATTGGGTTAACAATTCCTTTATATCAACAAATTGATACATTAACATTTAACTCTATTATGCAAGCGATTGGGCAAGGGGATATTGCAGAGCGAGCACTTGGTATTTTTACGATGTGGACGCATAAGTTAATTATGATTCCTGTTTCCCTAGCAACAGCATTTAGTTTAACGCTTGTTCCAGCAATTACAAAATCATTTACAGAAAAACAATTTCGTTATTTAAAACTACAAATTACACAAACGTACCAGGCAAATATGTTTTTAACATTACCGGCAGTAGTAGGTATTTCTACGCTTGCGTATCCGATTTATACAGCGTTTTATGAAAAGGATCCATTAGGTGGACAAGTGCTTATGTGGTATGCACCAGTAGCTTTATTATTTGCTTTATTTACAGTAACGGCAGCGATATTGCAAGGTATTAACCAGCAAAAACATGCGATTATTGCGCTTGGTATGGGTGTTGTTTTAAAGTTTTTATGTAATGTTATTTTAATCCGTTATTTCGGTGCAATTGGTGCTATTGTAGCGACGGGCATCGGATTCCTAGCTTCCATTTGGTATACGAATAAACAAATTCAAAAATATGCACACTATTCATTCGGTGTTGTATATAAGCGAACATTCCAAATTGCAGTGTTAACACTTGCGATGGTCATTTTCGTAAAACTATCACAATGGCTGCTATCCTTTATGATTTCGCCTGAGAGCCGATTTGGGGCGCTCGTTACAGTTGCGATTTGTGCAGGTATTGGTGGCCTTGCTTACGGATTGTTAGCAATTCGCACAGGTGTACTTGAAAGAGTATTTGGCGGAGAAGCTTTAGAGAAGATTCAGCGTAAGCTTGGTGGTAAGTTGAAATTAAAGATGAAATCAAAAGGGGCGTAATACACGTCCCCTTTTCTATGATAAATATAAGAAGGTGAAAGAATGAGATTAGATAAATTATTAGCAAATATGGGATACGGAAGTAGAAAAGAAGTAAAGAAATTATTAAAAGACGGTGTTGTAAAAATTGATGGAACGTCAGTAAAAGATGCGAAGTTTCATGTGAATGTAGAAGAACAAGAAGTGACGATTCACGGTGAGATTGTTGAATATAAGGAATTTGTATATTTAATGCTGCATAAACCACAGGGCGTTATTTCGGCAACAGAAGATGATAACCATGAAACAGTTGTCGATTTATTGGAATTGGAAGATGCAATCTTTGATCCGTTTCCAGTTGGAAGACTTGATATTGATACAGAAGGCTTTCTATTATTAACAAATGACGGGAAACTTGCGCATCAGCTACTATCTCCGAAAAAGCACGTGCCGAAAAAATACTATGCACATGTAGCTGGCATTGTAACAGAAGAAGATATCGAAGAATTTGCAAAAGGTGTTATTCTAGATGATGGCTATGAAACGAAGCCAGGTGAGCTTACAATTTTGAAAAGTGACGATGTGTCTGAAATTGAGCTTGTTATTACAGAGGGAAAATTCCATCAAGTGAAGCGTATGTTTGAAGCTGTTGGGAAAAAAGTTGTCTATTTAAAGAGAACAGAGATGGGACCTTTAGTGTTAGATGAAGAATTAGAACTTGGTCAGTACCGCGAATTAACAGATGAAGAAGTAGAAATGTTAAAAACGTATCAAGTTCAAACAGAGAATCAAGATTGAGACCGATTCCCTAAAAATAGAAAGAACCCCTTTCTGATTTCACAGAAAGGGGTATGTATTATATTTTAGATACAATTGTTTTCGTTATGAGGTCATTCTCACTTTCTTTCCTGTTGTTGTCCACTTACCGCGGCAAGGGCTATACACGAGCTCATTAAACTGCAACACATTCAGATCACGTTGTATTGTTCGTGGTGTGATCCCGAACTCATCTACAAGGTCTTTCGTCGTTACCGTACCATTCTCATTGATGTACATATAAATTGATTTAATGCGTGTTAGCATACGAGTAGTCGTAGGTTTCAAGAGAAAACCACTCCTCTACTAGTTTTTTTGACCCCATTCAGGAAAGAAGGTCCTTACTCCCATTGTACTCCACTTGACAAATTTCATGCTTTAACCTAGTTAAATTTTACAAAAGTTTAACAAATAATGAAATAGAAAAATATTGGTAGTTGATACTCTATGTCTCTTCTATCAACTACCACATAAATTTCTACGTAAACCGCCAAATTCCTGCAAATTTTTTTAGAAAAATAAAAGAAAAACTAATGCGAAGTATCTGAAATGTTAAAATTGTTCGTTATTGAATGTTCTCTTGTTGGCATATCGGATTTTCGTTTGCTATGATGAAAGAGAGAATATAGAAGAGGTGAATCAGTTATGTCAGCAATTAATTGGACAGAAGAAGTTGAGAAAAGAAAAGATGAATTAATTCATGATGCGCAGCAATTCCTGCAAATTAAAAGTGTATGGGAAGAAGAAACAGCAAAAGAAGGTGCACCGTTTGGAGAAGGTGTAGCGAAAGCATTATCCTTCATGTTACATAAAGGGGAAGTAGAAGGATTTACTTCTAAAAATTTAGAAGGGTATGCAGGGCATCTGGAAATGGGACAAGGAGAAGAATTAGTTGGTATTCTTTGTCATGTTGACGTTGTGCCAGAAGGAGATGGCTGGACAACTCCTGCATACAGCGCTGATATTCGTGATGGAAAGATTTTTGCACGTGGTGCGATTGATGATAAAGGACCGACAATGGCGGCTTATTATGCAATGAAAATTGTAAAAGAATTAGGATTGCCACTTTCAAAACGCGTTCGCATGATTTTAGGAACGGATGAAGAAAGCAACTGGAAGTGTGTAGATCATTATTTCAAAAATGAAGAAATGCCAACAATTGGTTTTGCACCAGATGCAGATTTCCCGATTATTAATGCGGAAAAAGGAATTTCTGATATACAAGTTGTGCAAAAGAATAGTGAAGCAAAAAGCGGAGAATATGAGCTTGTTTCATTTTCTTCAGGGCGCCGTTTAAATATGGTTCCTGATTTTGCTGAAGCAGTGATTACGACTGAAAAAGCAGCGACGATTAGAAATGCTTACGAACAATACTTACAAACTGCTAAGAAGACAGGTAAAGCAGATGTAGAAGGAAATATTGTGACGTTACAAGTAGAGGGAGTTTCCGCTCACGGTTCTACTCCTGAAAAAGGTGAAAACGCAGGTCTCTTGTTAGCGAACTTTTTAACAACGGTTGCTCTTGACGGTAAAGGTGCTTCATTTGCGGCATTTGTTACAGAAACTTTTACAGATGATACGCTTGGAGAAAAAGCAGGAATCGCTTATAAAGATGAAATTAGCGGATCATTAACAGTGAATGTGGGGCGCCTTTCTTATACGAAAGAAGAAGGCGGAAACTTTGGTTTAAATGTACGCTACCCAGTAACAACGAATTTTGAAGAGACAGTGCAGAAATTAAAAGACTATGTCGGCAATAACGGCTTCCAAGTAGCTGATTATTCTAACTCACGTCCGCATCATGTTGATAAAGATCACGTTTTAATTCGTACATTGCAACGTGTGTATGAAGAACAAACAGGAGAAAAAGCAGAGTTATTAGCAATTGGCGGTGGTACATATGCTCGTTCACTAGAGGCTGGTGTAGCATTCGGCCCGCTATTCCCTGGAAAAGAAGAACTTGCTCATCAAAAGGATGAGTATATTGAAATAGAAGATTTACTAAAAGCAACAGCAATTTATGCACAAGCAATTTATGAATTAGCGAAATAGGTTGATTGTATGCTGAAATATGACCGCTCTCCATTTGGAGGGCGGATTTCTTTATATTGTTGGAATGAGATACAAAAGAAAAGCAACAATAACAAAAAGGAGAAGATATAGATGGTTCCACATTATTTTTTAGCGGTTACTCTGCCGAATCATATAAAAGAAACGCTCGCGAGCTTTAAAGAAGAAATGAAGGACAAGTTACCCTTTCGTTCGTGGGTACATAAAGAAGACTATCATATTACACTTGCTTTTTTAGGGAGCGCGGAGCAGGAACAACTGCAAGGAATAGAGAAAGGGTTACAACTCCTTGTGAATAAACCAGAGTTAGAGCTCACGCTGCAAAACTTTTCTACATTCGGCTTAGTAGAGAGCCCACGCATATTTTGGGCTGGATTAAAAGAAAATCAAGCATTATTTGATTTGCAAAAACAGGTGCATGCGATTTGTGAGAAAAACGGTTTTTCTCTTGAAACACGTCCTTATCATCCGCACATTACTATTGCCCGTAAGTGGAGTGGAGAAGGAAAATTTAATCCTAAAAATTTAAAACAAATGGATGCAGTATTGTTTAAGGCTGATACCGTTACATTGTACGAATCTCACGTCCATCAAACTCCAAAGTATAAGCCAATTTATGAAATGAAGTTACAGAATCTTAAAGTGTAAAAACGTTTCTTATGAATGTGAATATACTATAGAAAATAGTAAGTTTGTGTAATTTTCGATTTATCCCGCTATTTTCGAGCGGTAAGACCCCCACCTCAAGATTCAGAGAGAAACAAGAAAGCTGAGTGGAGATGAAGAACCCCCCCCGCTGATGGAAGTTTCACTTTATCTTTAGGGGATACTTATTTCGTACAGATATATAAATCCATTTTGATTTTTCAACACAAAATCCCCTGCTATGTAAAGCAAAAAGTGACTGCTGCTTGTTTTCTCTTTTTGTTTTAACGTTGCACGGGGCAGGGAGAGGGTCTGACCGCTTCTATGCATGGCCAGTTGCTCTCTCCCACCTAAAAAGAAAGGGTTTATGTCGGTTTTTCAATTTATATTCATATAGTTTCATTTTAATTTCGAGAATGATGGTGATTTTTTATGCTGAAAGTAAAGCGTCCATTTGAAGCTTATTTAGATGAAATGAATAAAATTACAATTTTGCTCCCGCATACGTATGGAACAAGCCGGACATTTTTTATGCAGGAAGGAAATCGTGTATGGGAGCTTAAGATTGCTCAAATCATATCTCTTCCAGATATAACAAAGTATGAATGCTATATAGAATATCCACTTGATTTAGGAAAGTATTATATAGTGCGAGATGAGCGAAATGAAGAAACAGATTTACAAATTGGAGCGGTTATTCGCACGGATGTATTTGATGAAAAATATTATTATGATGGTAGTGATTTAGGAGCTTGTTATGGAAAGGAAAAAACAACTTTTAAAATGTGGGCACCAACTGCACGACTTGCGAAAGTAAGAATTTATAAAAACGATAAAGAGTATATGGATTATGAGATGCAAAGAGAAGAGAATGGTGTTTGGTCCCATGTTTTACAAGGGAATTTTGAGGGAGCGCAGTACACATTTCTCGTTTGTATTAATTTAATATGGAATGAAGCTGTAGATTCATATGCAAAATCCGTATCAGTGAATGGTAAGTATGGAGTTGTGGTTGATCTTGAGAAGACATATATAAAGAAGCAAAATGTGTTACCGAAACTAGATTTTTTTACCGATGCAATCCTTTATGAAGTCCATATTCGTGATGCCACTATGCATCCCAATAGTGGTGTGGTAAAAAAGGGGACATATGCGGGATTAACGGAAGAGAATACGAAGGGGAAACTTGGGACAGAGACGGCTTTTTCTTATATAAAAGAATTAGGAATTACACATGTTGAAATTTTACCTCTTCATCATTTTGCTGGAGTAGATGAAACACGTCCGTTTGCGGCGTATAACTGGGGCTATAACCCATTATATTACAACGTTCCAACAGGAGTGTATGCAAGTGATCCTACCGCCCCTTATAATCGAATCAAGGATTGTAAACAACTTATTGAAAAATTTCATGAACATGGACTCCGCGTGATTTTGGATGTTGTATACAATCATGTATATGAAAGAGAAACGTCACCTTTTGAAAAGCTTGTACCAGGATATTATTTCAGACATGATGAAAATGGTATGCCATCAAATGGAACGGGAGTTGGGAATGATATAGCATCAGAGCGAAAAATGATGCGGAAATTTATTGTTGATTCTGTTCTATATTGGCTTACGGAATATAACGTTGATGGTTTTCGATTCGATTTAATGGGAGTTTTAGATGTAGAAACAATGAATGAATTAGAAAAGGAAGTAAGGAAAATAAAAAAGGATGCGCTGTTATTAGGTGAAGGCTGGGATTTACAAACACCGCTTCCGCTAGAGGAGAAAGCAACGCTTAACAATGCAAACAAAATGCCGCGAATTGCGCAGTTCAATGATCAATTTCGTGATGCGATAAAAGGTAGTACGTTTGATGTAAGTAAACGTGGTTTTGCATTTGGAGGAAGTGTAGACCCTGTACATTTACAATATGTGTTAACAGGAAGTCTTATAAATGAAAAAGGAGACGGATTATTTTTAGAGCCGATTCAAAGTATTAACTATGTAGAATGTCATGACAATATGACGATGTGGGATAAACTCGTGCGCAGCAATCAGGAAACAGAAGAAGTGCAAAAAAGGCGTCATCGCCTAGCGACAGCGATGACATTACTCTCACAAGGAATACCATTTTTACATGCAGGACAAGAATTTTATCGTTCTAAGAAAGGAAATGAAAATAGTTACAATGCGCTTGATGAAATTAATCAGCTTGATTGGGATCAGAAAGAGCAAGAAATCGAAACGATTGCGTATATACAAGGCTTGATTGCGATTCGTAAGGCGCATAGAGCGTTTCGCTTACAGGCGGCTCACCTTATAAAGAAGCATATGACATTTTTACAAGTATCTCCTACTGTTGTTGCGTATCATTTACAAAATGTAGGAGAGTTCGGTCCTTGGAAGGAAATTGTTGTTTTATTTCATAATGGTGTGCAATTAGAGACGGTTTCGCTGCCAAAACATGAAATGTGGTACGTATTAGCAGATAGTGTAAAAGCAAAAGTACAGCCAATTTCTTCATTTCAAGGAAGTGAATTTCAAGTGGCTCCTATTAGCTCGTATATATTGACGATAATGTGACAAATAGCTACTTGACGATGAGAATGTAATAAATGTAGAATTGACAAAGGTGACGATTTCGATAAGTTGTCATTCTAATATTGTTTTTGTAAAATAAAGTAAAAGGATGGGCGATTCGTTTGTCCTCATCTCTTGGCTTATGCCAAGTTTTCTTTCATTTAACTACAGTAAAAAAAATATATGAATCCACAACATGTTTAAAAGGTGTTGCGGTTTTTCTTTTCATAACTATAAAAGATAAGGATTTGTTAACGGGTAATGAATATGGAATGGTTGGAACAATTATTAGGAGAAGAGTGGAGTCTTATACCAGCTGGTGGGGCAACGGGCGATGCGTATATTGCACAAAATGGACAACAAAAGCTATTTTTAAAGCGTAATACATCGCCTTTTTTAGCGGTATTGTCGGCAGAAGGAATTGTTCCAAAATTACTTTGGACAAGAAGAGTGACAAACGGTGATGTGATTTCAGCTCAAAAGTGGCTTCAAGGGAAAAAGCTAGAGCCAGAGGAAATGAAACTTGAACGTGTTGCGAAGCTTTTAAAAAAAATACATTCGTCTAAAGCACTTGTGCAGATGATACAAAGGCTTGGAAAGCAGCCACTACATGCACAGGAGTTATTAGAACAATTGTATTTCATTTTAAGAGGAGACATAAGAACGGATGAAACGATTCAGACAGGGCTGGGGTATTTAAAAGCTACACTGAACGATATTGAATATGATGAGTTTGTCGTATGTCACTGTGACGTGAATCATAACAATTGGTTATTATCGGATGAAGATGAATTATTTTTAATTGATTGGGATGGGGCTGTTATTGCAGATCCTGCCCTTGATCTTGGCATGTTATTACATTGGTATGTTCCGCGTCACGAATGGGACGAGTGGTTAGCGTATTATGGGATTCAAATGAATGAATCATTGGTTCAGCGTATGAAGTGGTATGTAGTGGCACAAACTATTTTATCTGTTCAATGGCATACAACAAAAAAACAGCAAGCAGAAGCTGAATATTGGCATCAATATTTACAGCAACTACTTGCTTCAGAGTAAAAAGTTAAGAAAAATTGTCCATTCCAGAAATCCATTGCGTAAGTTGCTCTTGATTACTAGAAATATGATTGTCTAAATCAGGAGAATATTTACCCGATTGACTATAGTAATATACATCGTTTAGCATTGCTTTTACATCGCTGTTTACACTATCGTTTGCAAGTAGTGATTGAATGAGCCGTTCTAATTGTTCGCACTCAGAAACCGTTCCACAGCAATCACTTTGGTGATTGACTAAAATATCTTTTAAAATTTCTAATTGATGTTGTTGATTGATCGGCATGACTGGATCATCCTTTCGATTGTTGTTCAATTTGAACAAGTAAGAGAAATTTTCTATTTCATCATGGAGTAGCTAATCAGTGGCTAACGAAACGTTTCTACAGAAGTGAAAGTTTCGTTCTATGCTCTTTGTAGTTTGTATCAAAATGATACACCTTATACTTGAAAGAAACGGACCGAGTGCTCGTACGTACTTGGTTTTTTGTTTGATAGATTGATTAAAAAAGAAAGAAGGAATAAACCTTCTAAAAATAGTCTGGTAAAGAGAGGGAGACATCTATGCGTTTAAGACATAAACCATATGCAATGGATCGAATTAATGAGTATTCACAGTTTGTGATTGGAAATCCAGAGGAGCGTCGTGGCAATTGGAAAGAAGTGTTTGGAAATGATAATCCAATCCATATTGAAGTAGGTACAGGTCGTGGCCGTTTCGTTTATGAGATGGCAAAAGCAAACCCGCATATTAACTATATCGGAATTGAGAAATTCACAAGTGTTATTGTAGATGCACTTGATAAGTTAATTGAAGAAGAAGTACCAAATTTAAAATTGATTAATAAAGATGCTGAAGATTTAACAGTTTTCTTTGCGGAAGGCGAAATTGATCGTGTGTATTTAAACTTCTCAGATCCATGGCCAAAAAATCGTCATGCCAAGCGTCGTTTAACGTATAAAACGTTTTTACGTAATTATGAAGAAGTGTTAGTAACGGGCGGGGAAATTCATTTTAAAACAGATAACCAAAGTTTGTTTGAATACTCTCTTATGAGTATGGCTGAATATGGTATGCTACTAACATTCCTTAGCTTAGATCTTCATAATAGTGATTTCGAAGGCAATATTATGACAGAATACGAAGAGAAGTTCTCTAGTAAAGGACACCGTATTTATCGTGTTGAAGCGAAATATCGCATGGAACCTACGCAGTAATGTGTAGGTTTTTTCTTGCGAAAAACATTCTGAATTTTGTGTTAAAATCAAATAGAAAAGGGGGAATATAGGATGGAATGTTTACAAATAGGAGAAATAAAAGTGGCATGGCTGCGTGGCGGAAACACTCATTTAGATGGAGGTGCAATGTTTGGGGTTGTACCGAAAGTAATGTGGTCACGAAAATATAAACATAATGATACAAATCATATTTATTTACGGACAGACCCATTGCTTGTGCAAACGAAAGATGGAAACATGCTTATCGATTCAGGAATTGGAAATAATAAAATGAATGAAAAGATGAAGCGGAATCAAGGTGTAACGGAAGAATCATCAGTTGAAATTTCTCTAGAGGAGCGTGGTCTAAAGCCAGAAGATATTCATTCCATATTAATGACACACCTTCATTTCGATCATGCGTCAGGATTAACGAAATGGGAAAATGGTAAGCTTGTTCCGACATTTCCAAATGCAAAAGTGTACGTGTCAGAAACAGAATGGAACGAAATGAGAAACCCTAATATTCGTTCTCGTAATACATACTGGACAGAAAATTGGGAGCCAATTGTAGAGCGAATTGTCACCTTTAAAGAAGAAATCCAAATTTCAGATGAAGTAAGAATGGTGCACACAGGTGGGCATAGTGATGGTCATGCTGTGATTGTTCTCGAAAGCCAGGGGGAAACAATGCTGCATTTGGCAGATTTACTGCCAACGCATGCCCATCAAAATGTACTATGGATTATGGCTTATGATGATTACCCAATGACATCTATTGAACATAAGCAGAAGTGGCTGAAGTATGGAGTGGAGAAAAAGGCATGGTTTACATTTTACCATGATGCGTATTACCGTGCTGTGAAGTGGGATGAGGAAGGAAATATGTTTGAGAAAGTAGAAAGAAAAGAAGTGAATGTATCAAGCGAAGTGTAAGAAAGATGGAAGCATGGAGGGGAGGGCCCTCCATGCTTCCTGACAACTACAAACTATTTCGTTGTCAGGATTTGTCGAAAGAATAAACTTTAAAATATTCTGAAAATTGTTATAATATCTCTGAGCTACTGCATTAACACACGTTCTATATGATAAGCGTTTTATTTGAAAGGGGGAAACATATTGTATATAACGATTGGAAATTTGCTTGAACTGACCACTGGAAGATATCCAAATAAAGAAGCCATTGTTGAACCGGAAAAAAATATTCGCTGGACGTATACGGAATGGAACGAACAAGTGAATAAGCTAGCTTATGCGCTTCAAAAAAGTGGTATAAAAAAAGGTGACCGCGTCTCGACATTCCTGTTTAATAGTAGTGAACTAGCAACTACATGTTTTGCTTGTGCGAAAATTGGTGCCGTATTTAACCCAATTAATTTTAGATTAAAGCCACAAGAACTCAGTTATATATTAGAAGATGCCTCTCCAAAAATCGTACTTTTTGAACAGCAATTATCCTCTCAAGTGCAAAGCATTCATAAACAATTTCCTCATATTCAGTTCTGGTACATTGACCAAACTCATCCGTCGTTTTCTATTTCATATGAAGAAAAACTATCCAATGCATTACCACAATTTGAAGCAGTAGAAGTAAAAGAAGATGATATTTGTTCCATTATGTATACAAGTGGAACAACTGGTTACCCAAAGGGGGTACTTCACCGGCACCGAGAAATTATCGATCAAAGTTTGATGGGAATCGCATATTTACATTATACCGAGAATAGTCGTGGTCTTGTAACAGCACCAATGTTTCATTGTGCAGAGCTGCATTGTTGCTTCGTTCCAAGGGTACATAGCGGTGGTGCGAATATTATTCTACACCATTTCGATGCAAAGAATGTTCTTGAAACAATTGAAAAAGAAAAGGTTACTGTTATGTTTGCGGCACCTACAATGTGGAATATGATGTTGCAGGAAGATTTAATGCGGTATGATTTATCTTCTCTTCGGTACGGTTTGTATGGAGCAGCTTCAATGGCACCAGCACTTGTAAAAGCATGTGATGAAAAATTGAACGTTTCATTAGTACAAGCTTACGGTATGACAGAAATGGGGCCGGCAGTTACTTTTTTACGAGAGAATGAGCAGCTTACTAAAGTAGGTTCTGCAGGAAAAGCTGCCTATAATCATGAAATTCGTATTGTCCGTCCAAATGAAGAAGGGCCATCTGAGCCCAATGATATAGTAAGGCCGTATGAAATCGGAGAAATTATTATGCGAGGTTCCTGTTTGATGAAAGGGTATTACAACAATGAAGAGGCGACAGCAAAAGCGCTATATAAAGGATGGTACCATTCAGGAGATTTAGGCTATGTAGATGCAGATGGTTATTTGTATGTTGCAGATCGCGTTGACGATATGGTTGTTAGTGGTGGAGAAAATATTTATCCACGTGAAGTCGAGGATTTTTTGTATACGCATGAAAGCATTTTAGATGTTGCGGTACTTGGAGAGAAAGATGAGCTTTGGGGAGAGAGTGTTCTAGCGTACATCGTTTCAAAAGATCAGTCTCTCACCGCAGAAATATTAGATGAGTACTGTAAAGCAAGTGATAAACTTGCTGATTACAAGCGTCCGCGTCGCTATGTATTTGTTGAACAACTCCCAAGAAATGCAAGTGGTAAAATACAAAAGTTTATTTTGCGTAAAGCAGGAGCAGAAGGGAGGATAGGATGAAACATAAGTATTTACAGGAGGAGCATCACATTTTCCGTGATGCTTTTCGCAAATTTTTAGAAAAGGAAGCATATCTATACTATAACGATTGGGAAAAAGAGGGGATGATTCCTCGTTCTTTCTGGACGAGCATGGGGAGTAAAGGTTTTCTTTGTCCCATGGTAGATGAGCGGTATGGTGGAGCAGGTGCTGATTTTGGATATTCGGTTGTCATTAATGAGGAACTTGAAAAGGTTGGATCAAGTTTAATTGGAATTGGTTTGCATAATGATATTGTTGTTCCATACTTCACGCAGTACGGAACAGAAGAACAAAAGAAACGCTGGTTACCAAAATGCGTAAGCGGTGAATATATAGCTGCAATTGCGATGACAGAGCCAGGAGCAGGTTCTGACTTGGCGAGTATTCGAACAACGGCAAGGAAAGAAGGTGATTATTATGTCGTGAATGGTGAAAAAACATTTATTACAAATGGTATTCATGCGGATTTAGTCATTGTTGTTTGTAAGACAGACACAAATGTTAAACCAGCTCATAAAGGAATGAGCTTGCTCGTTTTAGAAAGAGGAATGGAAGGATTTAAAAGAGGGAAAAAACTAAAAAAAATTGGTTTACATAGCCAAGATACAGCAGAACTTATTTTCGAAGATGTAAAAGTCCCTGCCGCGAATTTGTTAGGGGAAGAAGGAAAAGGCTTTTATTATCTTATGGAAAAGCTGCAGCAAGAACGTCTCATCGTTGCAATTGCAGCGAAAACAGCGGCGGAAGTAATGTTACACATAACGCAAAAGTATGTAAAAGAGAGAAAAGCATTTGGGAAAAGTATAAGTGATTTTCAAACTGTACAGTTTCGATTAGCAGAGATGTATACGGAAATTGAAATTGGTAGAACATTTGTAGATGAATGTATTACCGCTCATATGAATGGTGAGAATATCGTAACAAAAGTATCGATGGCGAAGTGGTGGTTAACAGATCTTGCAAAAAAGGTGTCAGCAGAGTGTATACAATTGCACGGAGGATATGGCTATATGGAAGAATACGAGATTGCGCGGCGTTATCGTGATATTCCGGTAAGTTCGATTTATGCTGGAACGAATGAGATTATGAAAAATATAATTGCAAAAAGTATGGGCTTATGATGCTGAAAGGAATAACAGTTATTGATGTTTCTCATTATATTGTCCGCGAATATTCAAGACTATTTCGAAACGAATGATTTGTTTGGATGCATTACATAGAAAAAATGAAAAGTAATGATAGGAGGGTAATGATGATTCAAAATATCGCAGTAATTGGTGTAGGAATTATGGGAAGTGGAATTGTCCAAGCGTTAGCGATGGGTGGTAAACAGGTGAAAATGTATGACGTATCAGAAGAAAGTTTACAAAAGGCTTATGGAACGATCACCAAAAGCTTGAGTCGTTTCGTTACCGCAGGACGTATGACAGAGGAGGAGAAGAATTGTATTCTAGCTCATATTACTTCTACAGTTATACTGGAAGAAGCTTGCCAAAATGTAGAACTTGTTATTGAAGCGGTACCGGAAATATTACAGTTGAAGAAGGAGATTTTTCAAAAGCTAGATTTCTATACAGCGCAATCTACTATTCTAGCAACAAATACGTCTGAGCTAAGTGTAACTGCGATTGCAAGTGCAACGAGTCGCCCCGAAAAAGTAGTGGGAATGCACTGGTTTAATCCTGCTCCTGTTATGAAGCTCGTTGAAATTGTGCGAGGAGTAGTTACGGCAGAAAGTACGATACAAGCAGTAAGAGCGGTGTCAGAAGAACTTGGGAAAGAAACGGTAGTTGTGAAAGATATGCAAGGATTTGTGACCACGCGGGCAATTGCTATTCATATGTTAGAGTGCATGCGTATGTATGAAGAAGGCATTACAAGTAAAGAGGAGATTGATAAAGCAATTAAGCTTGGTTTGAACTATCCTATGGGACCATTTGAATTAGCAGATTATGTAGGGCTAGATACAATGCTATTTGCGAGCAAAGGACTAACAGAAGCATTTGGTGATAGATTTAGAGCACCGCAAACACTTGTGAAACTTGTAGAAGCAGGGCATCTTGGAAGAAAGACTGGGAAAGGCTTTTATGATTATTCCAAAGGGAAAGTAGGAGAGAAAATATGAAGCGAGATGTTGTCATTGTTGAAGCTGTACGTACGCCAGTTGGTAAAAGAAATGGAGCGTTTCGTTTACTTCATCCCGTACAACTTGCGGCAGCTGCACTAGATGAAGTAACAAAACGGGGAAATATAGAGAAAGAGATCATAGAAGATATTGTTATGGGTTGTGTAACGCCAATTAACGAACAAGGTTTTAATATTGGAAGACTTTCGGCACTTGAAGCAGGTTTTCCTATAACAGTTCCGGCAGTAACGATTAATCGTCTTTGCGGTTCTGGGCAACAGGCTATTCACTTTGCCGCGCAAGAAATTAAATCAGGAGATATGGACATTACAATTGCAGCTGGTGTAGAACATATGACAAAAGTTCCTATTTTAAGCGATGGAAATGAACAGACTATCCCAAGTAGTCTTCATGAAAAGTATCAAATTGTACATCAAGGTGTATCTGCTGAGATGATTGCAGAAAAATACGGTATTACCCGTGAACAGTTAGATACTTACGCACTAGAAAGTCATAGACGAGCACTTCAAGCTACCGAATCTGGACACTTTCAGCGAGAGATTGTCCCACTGCGCGGTGTAGATAAAGAAGAAAATGAAATAGTAGTTGAAAATGATGAAGGACCGAGAAGGGATACTTCTTATGAAGCGTTGGCCAATTTAAAAACGGTGTTTAAAGAAAATGGAGTGATTACAGCAGGGAATGCAAGCCAAATTAGTGATGGTGCTGCAGCAATCTTGTTAATGGATAGTGAAAAAGCGAAAGAGCTGGGGTGTAAAGCGCGTGCTCGTATTGTGAATCAAGTGGTTGTTGGCTCTGATCCGACGACAATGCTTGATGGCGTTATCCCCGCAACGAAAAAAGTGCTGCAAAAATCAAATTTAACAATTCAGGATATGGATGTTATAGAGATTAATGAAGCATTTGCATCGGTTGTTTTAGCATGGCAAAAGGAAATGGAAGCAGATTTGCAAAAGGTCAATGTTAATGGTGGTGCAATTGCATTGGGTCATCCACTTGGGGCAACTGGTGCGAAATTAATGACTTCTCTTCTTCATGAATTGGAGAGGAGGCAGGGAAGATACGGCCTGCTGACAATTTGCATTGGACATGGGATGTCGACTGCAACGATAATTGAAAGAATGTGAAAAGGCGTGCAGAAATTCGTCTGCACGCTGTTATGTGGCTACTGCCTGTAAAATATCGATTGGTGAGAGTTAATAATCAGTTGGTGAGGAAGCAAACTTCCACTGATTAAATTTTCACTTTAGTTAAACGTATGTTTTCAGATTTTTAGAGTTCCTTTAAGCAGCGTTTACTTCTAAAACTGTACCTGTTTTTGCATCTACTAAAAATTCAAATCGTTCTTGAATGTCATTCAAAATTGTTGTAAGACCGCCGCGGTATACTTCATACGCGACATCATATTTTTCAAATGTCTCTGGAACCATATGTACCCAAGAGCCAGTAACTTCGCCTTTATGACTTAATGCTTGTTTCACCATTTTCAATGCTTTTTCTGAAGAAATATGGGATTGTTCTTGCACTTTGTTTGCAACAAGATAACCAGCTGCAAAACCAACACCAACACCAGCTAGTAAACCTTTCCAGCTCATATATTCACCTCACTTCTATAAAATAGTGTATTGATAATAATTATAATGCAATTTTAATGAAAAAAGAAGAAACTAGAAACATTTCGAAAATTTCGTTACAATAAAAGAGGTATTCTACTAAGGTTTGAAAGAAGGGAACTTCGTGAATAAAGAGACATTAGAATTATTTCGTACGTTAACAGAATTACAAGGTACATCAGGGTTTGAACATGATGTGCGCCGTTTTATGAAACAAGAGCTAAGTAAATATGCCGATGAAATCGTCCAAGACGGTTTAGGTAGCGTGTTCGGTCTGAAAAAAGGGGATGAAAATGGCCCACGCGTACTTGTTGCTGGTCATATGGATGAAGTTGGCTTTATGGTTACGCAAATTACGAAAAATGGGATGATTCGTTTTCAAACGCTAGGAGGCTGGTGGAGTCAAGTATTACTAGCACAGCGTGTACAAATTATGACGAAAAATGGACCGGTTGTTGGGGTTGTTGGTTCCATTCCACCTCACTTATTAAGTGATGCGCAACGTGCAAAACCGATGGATATAAAAAATATGTTAATTGATATCGGTGCAGATAGTTATGAAGATGCACTTGAAATTGGTGTGAAACCGGGTCAACAAATCGTTCCAATTTGCCCGTTTACACCGATGGCAAATGAAAAGAAAATCATGGCAAAAGCTTGGGACAACCGTTACGGCTGTGGCCTTGCGATTGAATTATTAAAAGAATTAAAAGACGAAACGCTGCCAAATACATTATATTCTGGTGCGACTGTGCAAGAAGAAGTAGGTCTTCGCGGCGCACAAACAGCTGCAAATATGATTCAGCCAGATATTTTCTATGCGCTTGATGCAAGTCCAGCAAATGATGCATCTGGGGATAAAACGCAGTTTGGCCAATTAGGTAAAGGAGCGCTTCTTCGTATTTATGACCGTACAATGGTAACACATAGAGGAATGCGTGAATTTATTTTAGATACAGCAGAAACACATAACATTCCGTACCAATACTTTATTTCGCAAGGTGGTACAGATGCAGGTCGTGTACATACAAGTAACTCTGGTATTCCGTCAGCGGTAATTGGTGTTTGCGCTCGTTATGTTCATACACATGCATCTATTTTACATGTTGATGATTATGCAGCGGCGAAAGAATTGATTACGAAGCTTGTGAGAGCAACAGATAAAACAACGTTGGAAACAATTAAAAATAACGCTTAAAGGAAGGGCCTAAAAGCCTTTCTTTTTTTAGATTAGAGAGAGGACCCAGCCGTGTGTGGAAGCGGTTGGTGCCTATTTTCGTCTCGTGTCATGTGAACCACGAAAGAGGGAATGAGAGGGTGATCTGTTTGTGCTTTCATAGCTGGAAACTATGGAGTGTGAAAGCGAAGGATTATCTCCCCCTTTTCTTTTTTGGGATTAGAGAGAGGACCCAGCTATGTGTAGAAGCGGTCAGTGCCTGTTTTGGCCCCGTGCCATGTGAAACCAAAAGGGAAAAATGAGTGGTGGTCTTCTTTTGGTTTCATAGCCAAAATATATCTGTTGGGAAATCGAAGAAGGTATATATGGTGAAGAACTGAGAGGAAATCATTCTTTTAAGGTAGAAGAGGGCGTCCATTCATGCATAGAAACACTCGGGTTTTCTGTTTATCCCCATACAGAGCCAAAATAAAGAAAGAACAAGAGTATCAATTATCTTTTGTTTTTTGTAGCACTTATTTATATAGAGGTGAATGAGATGAAAGTAGCAGTTGGATCGAAAAATCAAACGAAAGTAGGAGCCGTGCAAGAAGTATGGAAAGAGGCGAATATTACTTCTGCCTCGGTTCCTTCAGGAGTCGCAGCGCAACCATTTTCTGATGAAGAAACGATGCAAGGTGCAATCAATAGAGCAAAGCGAGCGCTAGAAGCAGAGAAAGCTAACATCGGGTTTGGATTAGAAGGCGGCGTTATGAAAACAGAGCATGGTTTGTTTATGTGTAACTGGGGGGCTTTAGCAACGAGTACAGGTAAAATATTTGTAGCGGGCGGTGCACGTATTAAGTTACCAGATGATTTTCTTGCTCCTCTTGAAGGTGGGAAAGAACTGAGTGAAGTGATGGAGGAATTTGTAAAACGAAAAGACATTCGTAGCCATGAAGGTGCAATCGGTATTTTTACAGATCATTATGTTGATCGGACACAATTATTTGTACATGTTGTAAAGCTGTTAGTTGGGCAATATAAGTATGATGAAAAACAAGCATAAACCTTGCACCATACGTGATGTATGGTAGTATAAAAGAAGATTAAACATGAAAAGATACACTTCGTTAGAGGAGGAAATATAGATGAAATCATTAGAAAGCATGGAGCAATTTCAAACGTTAAAAAATGAAGAGAAAGTGATTTTTATGTTTTCAGCAGAATGGTGCCCAGATTGCCGTTTTGTTGATCCATTTATGCCGGAAGTAGAAGAGAAATATAATGATTTCTCATTTTACTATGTAGATCGTGATGAATTTATTGATCTATGCGTAAAATTAGACGTATTTGGCATTCCTAGCTTTGTAGCGTACAATAAAGGTGAAGAAACTGGACGCTATGTAAACAAAGATCGTAAAACACAAGAGCAAATTGAAGCGTTTATTGAAGGGTTAAAATAAGGCGAGTAGCCAATTAAATTGTAAAAACAACCTCTACCTTCGCGGGGGAGGTTATTTTTTTGGAAGGGAGGCAAACGACATGAAAATGACAAGTAAAAAAATGAAAGAAGAGCTAATAAAGAGGTTGGCTCGCCCGGAATGGGAATTTCATTATGATAGCGAAAAAGATGCACTTCGCATTGAACAAAAAGATACGAAAAAAGGTATTACTGTGTCACTCCCAGGAGTTGTAGCGAAATGGGAAGTGAAAAAAGAAGCGGCAATTGAAGATGTTGTCTATTACGTACAAGAGGCGTTAGTTGCGATGCATAAAGAAGAAAGCAGTGCAGCAAAAATTCTGCCAGTTATTCGCTCTACTTCTTTCCCGCAACAAGCGGAGGAAGGCAATCCGTTTTTAATGACAGATCATACAGCAGAAACACGTATTTATTATGCATTAGACTCTAATAAAACATATCGATTAATTGATAAGCGTTTGTTACAAAAGCTAGGGCTTACTGAGCAGCAAGTACGTGAAATGGCATTGTTTAATGTACGTTCATTAGGCTATACATTTAAACAAGATGAAGTAGCAGGAAATACATTTTATTTCTTAAACACAAATGATGGCTATGATGCGAGTCGTATTTTGAATGAATCGCTATTACAATCAATGCGTGAGAAGATTTCAGGCGATATGGTTGTGGCTGTTCCACACCAAGATGTATTAATTGTTGCTGATATCGTGAACGAAATCGGTTATGATATTATTGCACAAATGACAATGAAGTTTTTTGCTGAAGGTCATGTTCCGATTACATCACTTTCATTTGTATATGAAGATGGAGACTTTGAACCAATCTTTATTTTAGCAAAAAATCGGAAGAAGACAGATGGAAAAGAGAAAGGATGAACAAAGTGAACGTTTTTTACAACCTTGAAGGAATTGGCGACACATTAATTGTTGCTTTACAAGATATTACATTAGAAAATCGTACGTTTGACCGCAAAGAAGATGTTGCTCGCGTTTATGATCGTGAAAGCAATGTAACAGGAGGATTTAACATTTTTAATGCGTCTTCTTATGTAGAAGTAAAGGAAAATGGAAACCTTACTTTAACAAAAGAGCTAGTTGCAAAAATCAATGAGATTTTAGCAGAAAATGGCTTTGAAGAAAAAGTAGAAGCTGATCTCACACCGAAATTTGTTGTTGGTTATGTAGCTGAAAAAGAAAAGCATCCAAATGCTGATAAATTAAATATCTGTAAAGTAGAAATCGGTACAGATACATTACAAATCGTATGCGGTGCACCAAACGTTGATGCAGGACAAAAAGTTGTTGTTGCAAAAATTGGTGCTGTAATGCCAAGCGGTATGTTAATTAAACCGGCAGAGCTTCGCGGCGTTCCGTCTGCTGGAATGATTTGCTCGGCACGTGAATTAGAGCTTCCAGATGCTCCACAGGAAAAAGGTATTCTTGTATTAGAAGACAGCTATGAAGTTGGACAAGAATTTAAATTTTAATTGATATAGAAAAGTAGCCTCATTATAAAATGAGGCTACTTTTTTTTGCAGAAATGTCCCTAGATTGTAACGCTTTTCCCAAAAAAACATATTGTATTTCAAAAACAATTTAGTTAAAATTTAGAAAAAATAGAAGGGGATAGGGATGCATGAAACAACATCCAAAAGTAAAAGAGCTTTTAGGGCTTATTGAAACTTCGAAGAAACATGATATTGAATTACAATCATTTGAAATATATTTATTTCACGAAAATGAATTGGAAAAGGGACAAATTGGATATCGATATGATAAAAACAAAAATTCGCTTATTGGTGGGAAAAAGGGAGATTGGCAAGAGGATTGGATCGTTATTGGATATGAGACGGATATGGGTGATCCTATCTTTGTTGATATAGGCGATCCACTTCATCCGATATACACAGCCGAAAAAGGGTCAGAGATATGGAAACCAGTTTGTATCGCACATAGCATTGATGAGATTATGAAACAATTTTAAATATGGAAATACAAAGTGAAAAGCCTGATTGAAAACCTTTCTCTTAAGGTGGAAGAGAGCGTCGATCCAAGTATAGAAGCGTACCTTATGCGGAGTGAAAACAAAGAGAGAATAAGAGTAGGTCTTCTTTTTTCTTCATAGCCGCGATCTATATGTGAAAACCTAAATAAAAATTGAAAAACCGGCATGAAATCTTTCTTTTTAGATGGGAGAGAAACAATGAAGTATATAAAAATAATGTGTGTAGTTGCAGTACTTGGAATATATATGGGCGCATGCTCGAAGGAACAAGAAAAAGAAACACTATCTACTGTTCAAGAAGAGAGTAAAAAGGTTGTAGAAAACACGAAAGAAGCCCCGCCAGAGAAGCAAGAGAAGAAAGTAGAAACTGAATTACCAGTGGAACAAAATGGAGAACAAGAGAAAAAAACTGAACAAGAGCTATCCACGGAGCAAGATCAAAAACAAGAGCCAAAGGTAGAACAAGTACCACCGGCTGAGGAATCGGCGAAAACGCCTGAGGTAAAAGCAGCTGCTGAGCAAAAACAAGGGCAGTTCCTTGTTGTGATTGATCCAGGGCATCAAGAGAAAGCAAATTTAAATTTAGAACCAATTGGTCCGGGGGCAACTGAGAAAAAATATAAAGTGACCGATGGAACGACCGGCGTTGTGACGAAAAAACGAGAATCTGTTCTCGTATTAGAAGCTGCTGTTATGTTGAAAGAGAAGCTCGAAGCAAAAGGTATACAAGTGCTTATGACGAGAACGTCGCATGATGTTGATATAAGTAATAAAGAGCGAGCGACATTCGCAAATGATCATCAAGCAAATTTATTTTTACGCCTTCATGCGGATGGTTCAGAAAATCCGGCGCAAAAAGGGTTTGCTGTGTTGACGCCAGCCGAAGGAAATACATATACAAAAGGAATTTATGCAGAAAGCTTACAAGTTTCTCAGGTTATTGTGAAGAAAATGAAAGAAAATAGCCAGGTGAAAGTAAATGGGATTAAGTTTCGTGATGATCTTTCTGGATTCAATTGGTCAAAAGTTCCGGGTGTTTTACTGGAGCTAGGATTTATGTCGAATCCTGAAGAAGATCAGAAACTATCAGACGCACAGTATCTAGGCTCTTTACTGCAAAGTGTGGCGGAGAGTGTAGAAGAATATCGGAAGAGTAAAGCTTAGTCGGCAGTCTTATATAGGAGACTGCTTTTTTATATAAACAAAAAGTGGAAAACGATATAAAATCTTTCTTTTAAGGTGGGAGAGAGGGGCCGTCCATGGATAGAAGCGGTCAGAGCCTTTTTTAGCTCCATGCCGAGTGAAACTAAAAAGAGAAAACGAGTGTAGGTCTTCTTTTAATTTCACATCCGGAACTTAGGAGCCAGTAAGGAAAACCGGATTTACAAAGTGAAAAATCGATAGAAAGCCTTTCTTTTAAGTTGAGAGAGAGGGGCTACCCATGGATGGATGCTGTCAGATTATCCTCTTGTTTTATGCCAAGTAAAACCAAAGAGAGAACACGAGAAAAGGTCACCTTTTGTTTGTTATGGCACCGACTTATATGTTGGAAAATCAAAAAAGATTTGTATTATACTTACTGAAAATTTGAATATGGTGGACAAAATACAAGAACGCAATTTTACCTGCACTTTTTGCCGAATGCTGATACAATAAAGGATGTTACTATTTAGTAGAAAGAGTGGTAAGCATGTTAGATTGGATGAAAAAGCTGTTTAACAAAGAGGAACATCAGGAAGAAAAAACAGCGATGAATAAAGAAGTACCGAAGAATACTGAAAGTAAGCCGAAAATTCCTCGTGTAAACCACTACACTGCAGCAAGAGAAGCACAAATGGCTAGTCGGAATTCAGGTGTGAAATGTCGATTTCCGTTAGTACCTGATGATGGATTTGATGAGGAGAATGTGGAAGAATCAACACAGGTTGAAGAGCAACAGCTGCCGAGAGTAACGAATATGGAGAGGCGTGGGCCGAGATATGTAGAAGAACCAATTCATACATTTGTCCCTCAACAAGCTGAACGAGAAATTGAGCCAGAGCCTTTCGTGCCAAAAAAATCTGTTCCAGCACAAGAAAGCAATCGAAGACCATTTCGTCCAACAGAAATGATTTCGCCGATTTTTGGATATAAACGTCCATCCGCGGAGCAACAAAAAGTGAAGGTGGAAGAAAAAGGGCAGGAAGACCTTGAAATATCGGTTGAAGGTAAATCAGTTGTCGATGCTTGGTTGGAGAAAAAAGGATACTCACTTACGAATTTCTCAGACGAATCTGTTACTCCTTCTAAGGAGTATGATCAGCACCAAGAAAGTAAAAAAGAGGAAAAGTCCGTTGTTGATCAGTGGTTAGAGAAGAACGGTTATGATTCCGAACGTGCACTTACTTCGTTAGAGGAGCAAGAAAAGGTAGATGTCACTTCAGACTCTCATCCATTTGTAACTGATGGCTTGTTACATAAATCAGTTGGACAGGATCATAAGAAAGAAGAGCATACTGCTGAAACCGTACAGGTATTTGAGTCAGAACCAGATGCAGTGGTGTTATCAGAATATGATAACGGAGGAAATGAAGAATCTCTACAAGGTGAATTATTAGATTCTACTGTAGAGAACATGGATACAACGTCAACGGAAGAAAGTGAATATAAGAGAGAAATAGAAGAAGAACAGCTAGTGAAGAAAACTACTGTGGAAGAAAATGCTGTTGAAGTAGTAGAGGAAACAGCGAAAGAGGTTAAAGAAACTGCACCGGAAGCAGAAGAAGTGGAAGAGCCTGAAGCAACGCCGGAAATTGAAGAAGTGGAAGAGCCTGAAGCAACACCGGAAGCAGAAGAAGTGGAAGAGCCTGAAGCAATGCCGGAAGTTGAAGCAGTGGAAGAAGCAGAAACAGCACTGGAAGCAGAAGAAGTGGAAGAGCCTGAAGCAACGCCGGAAATTGAAGAAGTGGAAGAGCCTGAAGCAACGCCGGAAATTGAAGAAGTGGAAGAGCCTGAAGCAACGCCGGAAATTGAAGAAGTGGAAGAGCCTGAAACAACGCCGGAAATTAAAGCGGTGGAAGAAGCAGAAGCAACACCGGAAGCAGAAGAAGTGGAAGAGCCTGAAGCAATGCCGGAAGTTGAAGCAGTGGAAGAAGCAGAAACAGCACTGGAAGCAGAAGAAGTGGAAGAGCCTGAAGCAATGCCGGAAGTTGAAGCAGTAGAAGAAGCAGAAACAGTGCCAGCAGTTAAAATAGAAGAAGAATCTGTTCAAGTAGTAGTTGAAGAAACTGCAGAACAAGAGAAGGTTGTTTCTAAAGTAGAAAATAGTATTTCTGAAACACCGTTAGTAGCGGATGAGAATACGAAAGAAGCTGTTCAAAACTTTGCAAATGTATTAATCGAAGAGGCAGAAGAAAAGCAAGAGGTTGCTTTGGAGCAGACTGCTATGCAAAAAGAAGAGCCGAAGCGTGAGAAAAAGCGCCATGTGCCGTTTAATGTTGTGATGTTAAAACAAGATAGAAGAAAGTTGATGGAGAGGCATGCGGTTAGAGTGCAAAAACCGCAGACTCCTGTAAAACAAGCTGAAGAAACTTCGCAAGTGAACGCACAGCCTGTGCAACAAATGGAAGAGAAACCAGCACAGCAAGTTATAGCGGAAACTCAAGTGGAAGAGAAACCAGCACAGCAAGTTATAGCGGAAACTCAAGTGGAAGAGAAACCAGCACAGCAAGTTATAGCGGAAACTCAAGTGGAAGAGAAACCAGCACAGCAAGTTATAGCGGAAACTCAAGTGGAAGAGAGACCAGCACAGCAAGTTGTAGTGGAAACTCAAGTGAAAGAGAGACTAGTAGAACAAGTTGTGGTAGAAACTCAAGTGGAAGAGAGACCAGTAGAACGAGTTGTAGTGGAAACTCAAGTGAAAGAGAGACTAGTAGAACAAGTTGTGGTAGAAACTCAAGTGGAAGAGAGACCAGTAGAACGAGTTGTAGTGGAAACTCAAGTAATAGAGAAGCCAGTACAGCAAACGGAAGTGAAGGCACCTGTTGCAAATGAAGGAGTACAAGAAAAAGCATACGTTGTAGCCAAAAGAGAGAATGATGTGCGTAACGTACTGCAAACACCACCTGAATACGCAATGCCGCCATTAACATTGTTGACAATCCCGAGTCAGACATCATTTGATAACACAGGGTGGTTAGAAGAACAGAAAGAATTATTAGATACGACGTTTAATAATTTTCATGTTGGGGCTCATGTTATCAATGTTTCACAAGGACCAGCTGTAACTCGTTTTGAAGTACAACCTGATCCGGGTGTGAAGGTAAATAAAATTACAAACTTAAGCGATGATATTAAGTTGAGTTTAGCTGCAAAAGATATTCGAATTGAAGCACCAATTCCAGGGAAAAGTGCAATCGGGATTGAGGTTCCGAATAAAGAGAGTAAGCCGGTATTTTTAAGAGAAATCTTGAGAAGTCCTGTGTTCACGAAGAGTGAATCACCGCTTACAGTTGCGCTTGGGCTTGATATTTCCGGAGAACCAATTGTAACGGATATCAGGAAGATGCCACATGGACTGATTGCTGGTGCGACTGGTTCAGGTAAAAGTGTGTGCATTAACGCTATTTTAACGAGCATTTTATATAAGGCGAAACCACATGAAGTGAAGCTAATACTGATTGATCCAAAAATGGTAGAGCTTGCACCATATAACTCTGTTCCGCATCTTGTAGCACCTGTTATTACGGATGTGAAAGCAGCTACAGCAGCACTAAAATGGGCTGTAGAAGAGATGGAACGCCGTTATGAATTATTTGCACATGCTGGTGCACGTGATTTAACTCGTTATAATACAATTGTGAGCGGGCAGGAAGTTCCAGGTGAGACATTGCCATATATTGTTATTGTAATTGATGAGTTAGCTGATTTAATGATGGTTGCTCCTGGTGATGTTGAGGAAGCAATTTGCCGTATCGCTCAAAAAGCACGTGCTTGCGGCATCCATCTATTAGTCGCAACGCAGCGTCCATCTGTAGATGTTATTACAGGATTAATTAAATCAAATATTCCAACGCGTATTGCGTTTACAGTATCCTCTCAAGTCGATTCACGTACAATCATTGACATTGGAGGAGCAGAAAAATTACTTGGCCGCGGTGATATGCTATTTTTAGGAAACGGTACGTCAAAAGCGGTTCGTGTGCAAGGTGTGTACGTATCGGATGATGAAATTGAAAAAACAGTTGAACATGTGAAAAAGCAAATGAAACCGAACTATTTATTTAAACAAGAAGATTTATTGGCGAAAACAGAGCAACATGAAGCCGAAGATGAACTGTTTTTTGATGCATGTCAATTTGTTGTAGAACAAGGGGGAGCGTCCACATCTTCTGTACAGAGAAAATTCCGCATCGGTTATAATCGTGCGGCACGTCTTATTGAAGAGATGGAAGCACAAGGGATTATTTCTGAAGCAAGGGGAACAAAACCGAGGGATGTTCTTATTTCAGAGGATGAGTTTGCTGCTATGCAGGAAACGAATGTATAGGAAGCGGTTTTGCTGTATACTAAGAGAAAATGTTGGATAGTAAAGTAGGGAGTAAACGACATGAAAGAAATTGAATTAAAATTAAAAGGTGAAATCAATCGACTAACAAATAAAACATTTAAATTTGATGAACGAGTTGGGGAAGGCTGGTTCTCTGCCGTTTACTTTTTAAAAACTCGTGATATTATTCAAGAATTTCGCCCGAAAAGTGTTGTGACAATGCAATTTTTCCAAAAAGAACATGCGGTACTTTGCGGAACAGATGAAGTATTAGCATTGTTACAAACATTTGCTGAACATCCAGAAGAGCTTGAAATCCATTCTTTAAAAGATGGGGACAATATTAATCCATTTGAAACAGTTCTAACAATCACTGGACCTTATGAATATTTCGGGTTTTTAGAAGGTGTAATCGATGGGATCTTAGCTCGTCGTACATCTGTTGCAACAAATGTATATAATGTTGTACAAGCTGCTCGCAGTGGTGAAAAAGCAAAACCTGTTATTTTCATGGGAGACCGTGATGATCATTATACACAGCAAGCTGGTGATGGGTATGCTGCGTATATCGGTGGCATGAGCGCACAAGCAACGCATGCAATGAATGAATGGTGGGGCAAGAGTGGAATGGGGACAATGCCTCACGCATTAATTCAAATGTTTAATGGTGATGTTGTAGAAGCTGCGAAAGCATACTACAAAAAGTTTCCAGAGGACGATCTCGTTGTACTGATTGATTATAACAATGATATTATTACAGATGGGCTTCGCGTTGCACGCGAATTCGGTTCAGAATTAAAAGGTGTACGCATTGATACATCACGTACAATGATTGATCAATATTTCATTCGTCATCCAGAAGTGCTTGGAACATTTGACCCGCGTGGTGTCAATCCATCACTTGTTTTCGCTCTTCGTAAAGCGCTCGATGAGGAAGGGTTCCAGCACGTAGATATTGTTGTAACTGGTGGATTTGATGAAAAACGTATTCGTGAATTTGAAGCGCAAAATGTTCCTGTAGATCTATACGGAGTAGGAAGCAGCTTGTTGAAAATGAACATTGGTTTTACAGGTGATAATGTAGAATTAAATGGAAAACCAGAAGCGAAGGCTGGACGGAAATATCGTCCAAATCCACGTTTAGAGCGTGTTCAATTAGAAAAAAGAGAAGATATGTAAAAACTCGAAAAACTGATAGGTGATTGACCCTATCAGTTTTTCTGTTATCATAGTATAACGGATTGTTTTTTGCTATAATAAGTTTGTTGTGGACATATAAGAAGTACGTACGTGTTTATCCCGATTGGTGAGAAATGATGAAAGTTCCGCTATATCGAAAATGTATGATGATTACCAAAATAAGAAAAGATTCATATACTGTCTTATAGATAGGCCGTTGTATTAGTTCGAAATGTTGGAGGTTCTTTAAGATGACAGTTTACCATTTTGTAGGAATTAAAGGAACAGGAATGAGTTCATTAGCACAAATTCTTCATGACATGAAGCATACTGTTCAAGGTTCTGATTTTGAAAAGCGTTTCTTTACACAAACAGCATTGGAAAAGCGTGGTATCTCCATCCTTCCTTTTGATAAAAATAATGTAAAAGAAGGACAAGTGATTATCGCAGGAAATGCATTCCCTGATACACATGAAGAAATTGTAGCGGCGAAAGAGTTAAATATCCCAGTACACCGTTACCATCACTTTTTAGGGGACCTTATGAGTAAGTATACAAGTGTTGCTGTAACAGGTGCACACGGAAAAACATCAACAACTGGTTTGTTAGCCCATGTAATGCAAGGTGCACATCCAACATCTTATCTTATTGGAGATGGAACGGGGCATGGGGTAGAAAATAGTAAGTATTTTGTGTTTGAGGCATGTGAGTATCGTCGTCATTTCTTGTCTTACTATCCAGACTATGCAATTATGACAAATATTGATTTTGACCATCCAGACTACTTTACAGACATTAATGATGTGTTTAGTGCATTCCAAGAGATGGCGCTTCAAGTGAAAAAAGGAATTATTGCATGTGGTGATGATGAAGAACTTCAAAAAATTCAAGCGAAAGTACCTGTTATTTTCTATGGATTTGGTGAAGATAATGATTTCCAAGCACGTAACATCCAAAAGAGAACAGATGGTACTGTATTCGATGTATTCGTTCGTAATACGTATTATGAAACGTTCAAAATCACAGGATACGGCAATCATAGCGTCTTAAATGCATTAGCGGTTATTGCGCTTTGTCACTATGAAAATGTTGATGTAGAAGCAGTAAAACATCAATTAACAACGTTTGAAGGCGTAAAACGTCGCTTTAATGAAAAACCGATGGGAGAACAAGTCATCATCGATGATTATGCGCACCATCCGACAGAAATTAACGCAACGATTGAAGCTGCACGTCAAAAACATCCAGAGCGTGAAATTGTCGCTGTATTCCAGCCACACACATTCTCGCGTACAGAAAAATTCTTAGATGAGTTTGCGGAAAGCCTAAGCAAGGCTGATCAAGTATACCTATGTGATATTTTCGGATCAGCACGTGAAAACAAAGGTGACTTAACAATTCAAGACCTGCAACAACGCATTGATGGTGCAGAATTGATTACAGATACAACAACGGATGTATTAAAGAAACATAAAAACGGCGTTCTTATTTTCATGGGCGCAGGTGATATCCAAAAATTCGAAGCAGCTTACGTGAAAGAAGTGCAAGTTGCGGAGAAGTAATAAAGTGAAAAAGACGTGCAGCGGTGGCTGTACGTCTTTTTTGTTTGTTTTTTGTAGTGAATTATGTCGAATCGCCGATATATAATGAGAAACGGTCGATATATTTCAAAAATCGCTGATATATTGAGGGAGATTAACAAATTGTGCTCTGAAGTGTTAGAATAATAAGAAAAAAAGGGGTGAAAAAATGTTCACACTACGAGTAGATGATGAAATTGAACTTCAATTACTAGAAAAACATCATAAAGAAGAGTTATATCAATTAGTAGATCAAAACAGAGAGCATTTAAGAGAATGGCTTCCATGGGTCGATGGGACAAAATCAGCTGATGCATATGATGAAATTCTTCCGATGTGGCTGAAGAAACTTGCAGATGGAAACGGTTTTGAAACAGGTATACGCTATAATGGAAAACTCGTTGGAATGCTTGGTATCCACGAGGTGAACTGGGCTAAGAAAGCAACAAGTCTTGGATACTATCTTGCAGAAGAAGCAGGCGGAAAAGGAATTATGACGCGAAGTGTAAAAGCGGTAATTCGTTATGCGTTTGAGGATTTAAAATTAAACAAGATTGAAATCCGTTGTGGGGTAGAAAACAAGAAAAGCCGTGCGATTCCAGAGCGACTTGGTTTTAATTTAGACGGTATTTTGCGAGATGAAGAATGGTTATATGATCATTTTCATGATCTTGCGGTGTATAGTTTATTGGCTTCAGAATGGAAGGAGATTCGATGAGCGATACGATTTGTGTTCAGTTAAGGAAGGGACCGTTAAAGAATATTGTTGAATAAGGAGTTTCATAGTTTTTGAAAACTGGAGATTAAAGTAGTCTCTAGTTTTTTTATGGTTAAAAATGGTATAATTTGGTTGAGGGGTGATGGCATGAATTTTCCTATCCAAAGAAGCATACCAATTATGATTTTTGTAAGTGTAATGTTAATTCTTATGGTTGTTTGGCCAATCGGAATGCTGATTATAGACAACGGAAACTGGGGATCAGCACTAATTGCAATGGTAATTTGCCTCATTGTAAATGTCCCGCTTGTTTGGGAAGTATTTATAAAAAAACATACTGTAGAAAATGGTGTATTGAAATACGGGATATTAAATGCTGATATTGTCTTATCTGATGTGAGAGTGGTTCGCCAAGTTGGAAAATCATTAGAACTGACAACGAATCAATATAAAGTACATATGATTGCCATGCCTCGAAATAAGGAAAAGCTGTTGCTGCTTATTCAAGAAGCAAATCCGTATGTGAAGATAGATATGAAAGCATAACTGGGGTGAGCAATGAAGCATATTAGACTGTTATTTTGTTTTGAATTATTGATGGTGCTGGTCGCTTGTGTTAGAGGATATGTTCGCTGGGGATGGCCATTGTATGTATCGATAGGTGTAGGCATTTTAGCAGTTGTACTTTTGTTTTATTATCATTTTCGTCAAACCAAAAGTAAGGAGCATAAAGTGGAGAAATAATATTGGTGTTTTTTTGAATATATCGACCGATTCTCATAATATATCAGCGATTCGACACAGCAAATCGATCGTTCGAAAAAACAAGACATACAAAAAGAGCTCTCCTATTCAAAAGGAGAGCTCTTCTTCTTTTTATTTTAAATTCTCAGGATTCAATGCTTCTAATTCAGGTACAACGAAGCGTCCATCTTTACGGATTAATACGTCATCGAAGTAAATTTCACCGCCGCCGTATTCAGGGCGTTGGATGCATACTAAATCCCAGTGGATGTTAGAATTGTTGCCGTTCCATGCATCATCGTAAGCTTGTCCAGGTGTGAAATGGAAGCTGCCGTCGATTTTTTCATCAAATAGGATATCGCCCATTGGATGTAAGATGTACGGGTTTACGCCGATTGCAAACTCACCAACGTAACGTGCGCCTTCGTCTGTATCAAAGATTTTATTAATGCGTTCTGTATCGTTTGCAGTTGCTTCAACGATTTGACCGTTTTTAAATGTAAGCTGTACATTTTCGAATGTATAGCCGTTATATGGTGATGGTGTGTTATAAGAAACTGTACCGTTAACAGAATCGCGAACTGGTGCAGAGTATACTTCACCATCTGGAATATTTAAATGACCAGAGCATTTAATAGCTGGGATATCTTTAATAGAGAATGTTAAGTCAGTTCCAGGACCAGCAAGGCGAACTTTATCTGTTTTGTTCATTAATTCAACAAGGTTATCCATTGCTTTGTCCATTTTACCGTAATCTAAGTTACATACTTCAAAGTAGAAGTCTTCGAATGCTTCTGTGCTCATTTTTGCAAGCTGTGCCATAGATGCATTTGGATAGCGAAGAACAACCCAGCGTGTTTTCGGAACACGAATGTCTCTATGTACTTTTTTACCAACGGTTTGACCGTGGATTTTCATGCGTTCACTTGGAACGTCAGCTTGTTCGTTAATGTTGTCGCCAGAGCGAAGACCGATATAAGCATCCATATCTTTCATTACGCTTGCTTCATACGCAGCGATTTGCTCGAAATGTTCTTCAGTAGCGCCCATTAATAAAGAGCGGTCTACTTGATGATCCTTTAATGAAACGAATGGGAAACCACCAGCTGCATATGCTTCTTTTACAAGTGCAGTTACAAGTTCTTTTTGCAGACCAAAGTTTTCAATCAATACTTTTTCGCCTTTTTGTAAGCGGATAGAGTAGTTAATTAAATTGTGTGCTAAAGTTTCAATACGTGGGTCTTTCATATGTAAAGCCTCCCTACTAATTATGTATCCTTTCTTATTGTACCCTAATTGGTGGTATTTGTTTAATGATTTATGTTACAGTTGACGAACAAGTATGAAAATTCTAATGAAATTATAAGGATTAGAACGAAACGGAAAATGATTGTATAATAGGAGAAAGTATGAAAAAGATAAAGGAAGTGATGAAATGCAAGTTCTTTTATACGTAAGTGCAGCTATTATCGCAATTGCTTTTGCTATATTGGTGGTGTACACATGTAGAACGTTACTATCCGTTCAGAAGACGCTTGAAAATGTTGCAAGCACGCTGGAAGGTTTAGAAAAGCAAATGCAAGGAATAAGCGTAGAGACAGAGCAATTATTACATAAGACGAATGCATTAGCTGACGATATTCAACAAAAATCTCAGTCGTTAAATAAAGTAGTAGAAGGCGTAGATGGAATCGGAACAACCATTCATTCTTTAAATACGAAGCTTCGTAATGTATCAGATTCTGTAACAAATGAAATTGAAAATAATGCAGACAAAGTAGCACAAGTTGTACAATGGAGTAGTGCAGCAATTGAAGTGTATAATCATTTTCGTGCTACTAGACAAGAGAAGAAAGTAGAAAAAGAGGAGAAGAAGTTAGAGAAGGCAGAGAAAAAAGAGAAACGCTCTAGACTTCCAATTCGTATGAGAGGTGAATAACATGAGCATGACGAAAATTGAAACAATAGAAGAGTTTGACGCATTATTAGAAACAGCGGAACCATATATTCTTTTTAAACATAGTACAACATGCCCAATTAGCCAAGGGGCGTACGCGGAGTTCGAGGCATATTGTCACGATGCAAAAGAAACGCCTGCTTATTATTTATACGTGCAAGATGCAAGAGAGGTTTCGAATCGTATTGCAGAGCACTTTGGTATTAAACATGAGTCGCCGCAAGTGTTATACATAAAAGATGGGGTAGTGGTATGGCATACATCTCATTGGAATATTAAGAAGCAAACTTTAGAAGAGAACATCCAATAAAAAAGAGAGTGAACTAAAAGATTTTCTTTAGGTTCACTCTCTTTTTGTTTTTATTTTTTGCTTGCTTTATAGTTACTCAAGAATTTTTGTACTTTATCTGGATCGGCTTTCAGCTTATTTCCTGTTTTCACAATTGGACTAACTGTAGAAATAGCTTTAATTTTTTTGTTTTGATAAAAGCTTAGGATTTCATCTTGATTAATAGAGTAGAGAACAGCTTTTCGTAAGTCTTCACTCTTAGCAACTTCGCGATTTGCTGTGTTAAATAGTAGATAGCTTACACCATTACTCTCGATATTTTGTAGTGCTAATTTGTTATCACTTTTGATAAGATCATGCTTTGTTTCTGGAACACCGGAATATAAATGAATTTCATTGTTGCGTAGTGCAGAAAGTGCACTGTCCGTGTCTTTAATAAATCGAAGTGTTACATTTGAAATTTTAGGCTCATGCTTTGTTCCTTTTAAATAATTTGGGTTCTTTTGGAAAATTGCTTCGTAATCATTTTTGTAAGAAAGAATATATGGACCGCTTGCATACAGTGTATTATTGTACTTATTTCCATCTGTAACTGTATTTTGATCACCGTAAGGAATATCTTTATTTACATCAAATGAAGCTACATCATAAGTGTTGATACTTTCTACTTGTTTTTTAGAGACAATCCCTGCGGATTGATGAGCTAAATAGTTTAATACCTGTGGAAAAGGTGTTGTAGTTGTAAGTTTCACAACTTGATATTTGCCTTCCTTGTTATTCGCCTGTGTTTTATTAGTTACGAGTTCAGTGATTTTTGCAGGTAAGCCTTTTTCGAGTTCTTCTTTCACTGATTTAGTATTGCCTGATTGTTTCACTTTATCAAGTGTGCTGAGATCAGTAACGATTTCTACATTTTGAATATGTTCATGTAAACTATATGTGCGGTGATCAGGAACCGAGTTTTTATCTTTTGCTCGATTCAATGAGAAAATAACATCATCAGCTCCAACACGTTCTCCAGTATCTTCTGCTTTTTTGTTCGAAATTTTTGAGAAATTTATATCATCTCTAAGCAGGAAATAATATTCTGAGTTACCTTCCGCCATACTGTAGTTATGAGTTAGAGACCCATCTGATGTGATTTTGTCATTATCTGTAAGGTTAATGAGTCGAACATACATGTTTGTATTGATCATATTAATAGAACCATCATTGCCTTTAACAGGATCAAGTGATGTTAGTGTTGAAGCAGTTTGCGTAAGAATAAGAGGTGCTGATTCACGTTTACTAGTGTCTTTGAAATCAATCGCTTCCCATACGAGGGCACGAGATTTTGCCAATCTTACTGAATCCGTATTTAGAATATCTTTGTTAATAGCTTGTGTTTTCAAAGATGTGTAAAGTGGTACAATATAGGCCTTATTAAATACAAGAAGCTGTTCTAATTGTTTGTACGTATTTACATATTCTTTCGGAGCCTGCGTGCTCGCTTTATCAATTAGTTTATCGATTTCTGTATCAGCTAGGATGCTGTAATCTCCACCCGTTTTAAATAAGGAACGTACTGCGTAATCCGGATTACCAGTAACTGTTGTCCAACTAGACAATGCAATATCATAGTTACCAGCATTTTGCTGTGCTTTGAAACTTCCATAGTCGGGCTGGAGGTTTAATTTCACTTTGAATCCATTCTTGGTAAGCTGGTCTCGAACGATATTAATGTCAGTTTCACTACCACTTTGGCCAAGAATTTCGATTTCCACCGGATTTTTATCATCGACCACGTCAGCTTTCTTCTTTGTTTTTTCGGCCACTTCTGATTTGGTGTTTACAGAGCATCCTGCTATTAATAATACAAATGCTAGCAGAAGGGAAGTTAAAATTTTTTTCACAATAAATTCCTCCTCAAAGTATAGTGATAGATTCAATCTAATTTTGGATCTAGTGCATCTCTCAAACCATCTCCCAAAAAGTTGAAGGATAGAACAAGGGCAATTATGGCAAGGCCTGGATATATTGCCAAGTATGAATGAGACTCAAGGTATGTGCTTCCAATCTTCAAAATGTTCCCCCACTCTGGTATGTGCGGTTCGACACCTAATCCTAGGTAGCTCAAGCTACTTGTAGCAATAACAGCACCGCCAATCGTAAGGGTAGATTTAACAATCATTGGTGCAAGTGAGTTCGGGACAATATGTTTGAAAATAATGGAGAAATCATTCAATCCGTATGCACGTGCGGAAAGCACGTATTCATAATTTGATACCATCATTACATTTGCTCGCATTGTTCGGGCGTATGTTGGGATGGACCCTATGCTGAGTGCCACAATTAAGTTTGCTGTGTTAGCTCCAAAAGCAGCAATGATTGCAATTGCTAATAGAATACCTGGAATTGCATATAAGATATCTAAGAGTCTCATAATAATATTGTCTGTACGGTGACCGTAATAGCCGGATAATGCTCCCAAAATACCGCCAATAACTACAGGGATGATTGTAGAGATTAAACCGACAACTAGTGAAATACGAGCTCCAAATACGATTCTAGAGAACAAATCTCTTCCGAAATTATCTGTTCCGAATGGATAAGCAAGACTTGGGGCCTGAAGGATGACATTGTAATTGTTTTCCACCGCCATACCGTAGTCGAATGTTAAATAGCTACATATAGAAAGAGAAAATATAAAAACGATAAAGAAAAGTCCTAACATAGCTGTCGTATTTTGCGTGATTTTTTTCCAAATACTATCCCATTGCATGATTCGCGATGTATCACTGCTGTGGATTTTCATAATCAGATTTATTCCAAGCAATAGAGCAAAAAGGTTACCTGTAATAGCTGTAAGTAAAAGCGGAATGGCTATGTATATGAACCAAGGTGCTAGTTTATTACTTTGTACATACTTTTCTACTAAGAAAAGTGTGATTAGTTGAAAAATTAACACTGCAAGTAGTATAAACATTGATAAAAGAAATGTATCTGCAACATAAGGTTTAAACAGGTTAAGTGTTGATAGCGCAATAATAAGGAGTTGTGTAAGCAACATGTATATAGCGAATGTATATTCAAGTGTCTTTTGTTTTTTTATTAAATGGAATGCAGAGATAGTAATAAAGATATTACCGATGAAAATACTTAAAAGTTGTATGTAGCCCAGTAGTCTCGTCTTATTTTGTACATAACCTAAATTAAGAAGGTCGTGCTTAATTTTCAGTGTGATAATAAATTGTAAGCATGTAAATAGAGTGTAGGCTACAAATGTCACGAATATATATATGTTTAATGTTTGATGGTTAAAGTCATAGATATTTAGGCCTAGAATAAAAGTGAGTGCTAAAGATAGGATGCATGTAAAACTAGCTTGTGTGTATTCTGGGAGTGAATTTAGAATTTGTGTCTTTTGATGGTTTTTTATCGATTTTATGGTTTTGAGCATGAATACACCTTCTTTAATATTGTTTCATTTTTGAACGGATACGAGGATCAAAAAATGCATACAAGATGTCAATAAATACATTAACTAAGGAAATTGTAATAGCTACATAAATAACCCCGCCCATAATGCTTGGAATGTCAGGGATAAACTGCTTATCAATGATATAACTTCCAATACCGCTTATATTGAATACTTTTTCAGTAACAGCAGCTCCGCCCAGCATTCCTCCGAATAGCAGGCCGATTACAGTAATAATTGGGATCATGGCGTTACCGATAGCATGTTTCCAAAGAATATAGTTCTGACTTAAACCTTTAGCTTTAGCTGTAATAATGTAATCTTCATTAATTACTTCGAGTGTTGATGAGCGTGTCATTCTGGCAATTGAGGCTGTAAGTCCAGTTCCTAGTACGATGATTGGCATAATGATAGATAGCCAATTTTCAGGATTAAATGTAGCTGGTAACCAATGTAATTTAATAGAGAAATTCAAGATAAATATGAGGCCTTGCCAAAAATTTGGAATAGATAATCCAATAAGAGCGATGAACATAAAAGTATAATCGAAAAATGAATTAGGTTTTGTCGCTGAAATAATACCGATTGGGATGGCGATAATTATAGCCATGAGTAATGAGATGACGGCTAGTGTAAGTGTTATAGGGAATTTTTTCGCTATACTTGCAATCACCTCTTCATTACCTGAGAAAGATATGCCTAGGTCGAAAGTTGCAATACCTTTAAGAGTATTCCATAGCTGTTGAAAATATGGCTGATCTAGGCCATACAAATGATTAAATGCAGTAATTTGTTCTTTTGTTGCTGTTTCACCGAGGATGTTTGAGGCTGGATCAAAAGGTGACAAATATAAAATGGTAAACACGAGAATAGAAACCCCAAAAATTACAAACATACTCATAATTAGTCTTTCAAAAATATATTTTAGATAGGAATTACTATAGAGAAGAATGAATATGTACATAAGTAAACCTGGAATGAAAGATAAAGCTAAAAAAACAGGATATGTGAGAAGTGATTGAAAAGTATTTTCAAATGTTATTCTTTGCTTACCTTGTTGTTCAAGAGCTTGATTCGCTTTTTCAATCAAAGTTTTGTGAAATTGTTCTTTTGTCAATTTTTCTATCAGTTGATTGGTTTTCTGTATATTTACCTTTTGCCCAAAAAAGTCCTGTTTCCGTAGGGATTGATCTAATAACTCGAGCTTTAAATTTTCACGATATCCAGATTCAAGTAAAGAGTTCTTTGTTTCTTCCAAAATAGAAAAATATGAATCTGCTCTTTTTCTATATAGGTAGATAAAAAAGATAGCAATGTTAACTGGTAAACCAAGTATAAGAACCAAATATTTGTAGGGAAGACGCAGCTGCATTTTTCCATAAGTACGGCTAATGATATCTGATAGGTTGAATTTTCCATAGGTGTTACTTGTTTTTTTTAATCTGGTTACTTCCAATGAATTGGACCTCCTTTTTAAAAAGTAAATTGAATTATTCCGATGTGTATAGTATATTTTATTTTAAGGAGTTTAAAAAGTCAATATTCGGATTATTTTAAAAATATATACAAAAGGAGGGTTGGAGATTTGGGATCTATTTTGGAAGTTAGAAATTTACGTGTGTCTTTTCAGTCAAGAAATCAAGAGTTTGAGGCTGTTCGAGGTGTGAATTTTGAGGTGAAAAAGGGAGAGACATTGGGAATTGTAGGAGAATCAGGAAGTGGGAAAAGTGTAACGGCTCGGTCTATTATGCGCCTTCTTCCATCAGCTACTTCTGATATGAAAGAAGGAGAAATTGTCTTTCTAGGAGAAAACCTTGCTCACAAAACGGAGAAGGAAATGGAAAGCATACGTGGCAAGGAAATTGGAATGATTTTTCAAGATCCGATGACTTCTCTTAATCCAACTATTCGAATTGGAAAACAAATATCAGAAACTTTGATGAAACATCAAGGTTTATCTAAAAAAGAAGCTAAGGAACAAGCAATTGAAATGCTTGAACTTGTAGGTATCAGGGGCAGTGAAATACGCTATAATCAATATCCACATGAGTTTTCTGGAGGGATGCGTCAGCGTGTTATGATTGCTATGGCACTTGCTTGTCGTCCTACTTTACTAATTGCTGATGAACCGACTACTGCGCTTGATGTGACGATTCAGGCACAAATTTTGAATGTAATGAGAGATATTCAAGATCGTTTTGGAATTTCAATTATATTAATCACACATGATTTAGGAGTTGTTGCTAGTATGTGTGATCGAGTTGTTGTCATGAAAGATGGAGAGATTGTAGAGACTGGAACGACAGAAGAGATTTTTGAAAGTGCTGAGCACCCGTATACATTAAAGCTTCTACATGCATTGCCGCGTTTACATGAAAAAAAGAAAACTAAATTCGTACATAGTAAGCCTCTCGATAAGCCTTTAGTTGAAGTGAAATCGTTGAAGCAATATTTTGACCTAGGAAAAGGTAATGTTTTAAAAGCAGTAGATGATATTAGCTTTCATATTCGGGAGGGTGAGACCCTGGGGTTTGTGGGAGAGTCTGGTTCAGGAAAGTCCACGACAGGACGTGCAATATTACGTCTTCATGAACCAACAGGTGGAGATGTATTATATCAAGGGATGGCAGTGAATCGTTTCTCAAAAAGTGAAATGAAAATGATGCGTCGGCATATGCAGATGATTTTTCAAGACCCATATGCATCTCTTAATCCCCGCTTTAAAGTCATTGATATTATCGGTGAGGTATTGGATGTGCATCGATTGAGTGGAAGTAAAAAAGAAAGAACAAGAAGGGTTGAAGAATTGCTTGATATGGTTGGGCTTGATCCTACGCATACAATGCGTTATCCACATGAGTTCTCTGGTGGACAGCGTCAACGTATTGGAATTGCGCGTGCGCTTGCGGTAGAACCGAAGTTCATCGTATGTGATGAACCGCTGTCTGCACTTGATGTATCTATTCAGTCGCAAATTGTAAAGTTGTTAGAGGAATTACAGCATCGATTAGGACTAACTTATTTATTTATCGCACACGATTTATCGATGGTGAAGCACATTAGCGATCGGGTAGCTGTGATGTATGCTGGGAAAATTGTGGAGATTGCTGAAAGTGAAGAGCTCTATACGAATCCTCAACATGAGTATACGAAGTCTTTGTTGTCTGCAATACCAATCCCGGATCCTAAAATTGAATCGGAGAAAAAAAGAGTGATAATAGAAGAAACAAATGAAGAGGATAAATATTCTTTACGGAAATCTAAGCTTGTAGAGGTGTCTGAAGGACATTGGGTTGCTCTTCCAGTGGAATAAACGAATGGAATTGCAATTCTAAATAGTAATAGGAGATATGCGCTTTACTTCATTTTCATTAACATTTAAAGTATCAGTGACTTTTAGCTTTTTGGGAGCTATAAAGTTTTAACTTGATGGCTATTTGTTGCTGTTATTGAGTTAAAACTTCATAGTCTTCCTTTTTTTTGAGTTTTTTGAAGCCGAGTATATCATGTGACAACCTGACAGCTATCGGATATAATAAATTATCTTAACTATGATAATAAGGTAATCTTTATATATAACTTGAAAGAGGTGGCATTCTTATGGCATCACAAGAATTAGATCGTCTACGTTCTCAAATTGATCAAATGAACCTACAAATTTTAGAATTACTAAATGAAAGAGGTCGTCTTGTACAAGAGGTCGGTAAGTTAAAGGAAGTGCAAGGTGTAAAGCGATTTGATCCTGTACGTGAAAGAAGC
Organism: Paenibacillus sp. 102; assembly: GCF_039549175.1. Classification (NCBI taxonomy): domain Bacteria; kingdom Bacillati; phylum Bacillota; class Bacilli; order Caryophanales; family Paenibacillaceae; genus Paenibacillus; species Paenibacillus sp. 102. Next base: position 158,767 of record NZ_JBCGHT010000009.1, read on the forward strand.
ATGCTTGATTTAATTGCTGAGAAGAATAATGGGCCGTTTGAAACATCGACTCTTCAACATATTTTTAAACAAATTTTTAAAACAGGTTTAGAATTACAAGAAGATGATCACCGTAAAGCGCTTCTTGTTTCACGTAAGAAAAAATCAGAAGATACAATTGTTGATATAAAAGGTGAAAAAATTGGTGATGGCAATGCTCACTTTATTATGGGACCATGTGCGGTAGAAAGTTATGAGCAAGTGCGCCAAGTGGCAGAAGCAATGAAAGAACAAGGCTTAAAATTGATGCGCGGCGGTGCGTTTAAACCTCGTACATCGCCTTATGATTTCCAAGGTCTTGGGTTAGAAGGTTTGAAGATTTTACGTCAAGTAGCGGATGAATATGATTTAGCGGTCATTAGTGAAATTTTAAATCCGAATGATATTGAAATGGCATTAGATTATGTTGATGTGATTCAAATTGGTGCTCGTAATATGCAAAACTTTGAACTTTTGAAAGCTGCTGGATCGGTGAAAAAACCAGTATTATTAAAACGTGGTTTATCAGCAACGATTGAGGAATTTATGTATGCGGCAGAATATATTATTGCGCAAGGTAACGGAGATATTATTTTATGTGAGCGCGGCATCCGGACTTATGAAAAGGCAACGCGTAATACGCTCGATATTTCCGCTGTGCCGATCTTGAAGAAAGAAACACATTTACCTGTTGTAGTGGATGTAACGCACTCTACAGGGCGACGTGACCTCTTATTACCGACTGCAAAAGCAGCGATGGCAATCGGCGCGGATGCGGTTATGGCTGAAGTACATCCAGATCCGGCTGTTGCGTTATCAGATTCAGCACAACAGATGGATATTCCAGAATTCAATGAGTTTATGAAAGAATTAAAAGCATTTCGCGATAGATAATCAAAATAGATTTTAAAGTCTATGCGACACCTGTTGCATAGACTTTTTCGCGAAAATTGTCCTTTTTTACATGAAAAATACGAAAATAGGAGAAAAGAAGCGAATTTTTTCGAAACTTTTGCGGGAACATATTGTATGAGCCTGCATTTTTATCGTATCATTAGTAAAAGGACTCGGGAGTGACATCTTCAAGTAGAGTTGATGTCTTTTTTTCATTTAAGTGAACCGATACATAAAGATAGATAACATAATATAGAAGGAGTGTGCGAAAAAGATGAACGTAACAATCTATGACGTAGCGCGCGAAGCAAACGTTTCAATGGCAACTGTATCACGCGTTGTGAACGGTAATCCGAATGTAAAGCCTACAACAAGAAAGAAAGTATTAGAAGCAATTGATCGATTAGGATATCGCCCGAATGCGGTAGCACGTGGACTAGCAAGTAAAAAGACAACAACAGTGGGTGTTATTATTCCAGATATCTCTAATACATTTTATGCAGAACTTGCACGTGGAATCGAAGATATCGCAACAATGTACAAATATAATATTATTTTAAGTAACTCTGACCAAAATAGAGAAAAAGAATTCCATTTATTAAATACGATGCTTGGTAAACAAGTGGACGGTATTGTATTCATGGGTGAAGATATTACAGATACGCATGTAGAAGAGTTCAAAAAGTCTCCAGTACCAATCGTGTTAGCAGCATCATTTGATGAGGAAAATGAAACATCATCAGTAAATATTGATTATACACAAGCGGCTTATGATGCAATGAAACATTTCTTAGAGCAAGGGCATAAGCGTATCGGTTTCGTATCAGGTCCTTACATTGACAAAGCTGGAAGTGCAAAGAAATTACAAGGTTATAAAAAAGCTTTAGAAGAAGCTGGTATCGCTTATGATGAAAATCTTGTAATTGACGGAGATTACACATACGATTCAGGCCTAGAAGCATTTGAAAAGTTTTGGGAACTTGATCAAAAGCCAACAGCCATCTTCGTATCTTCAGATGAAATGGCACTAGGTGTAATCCACGCGGCACAAGACGCTGGATTAAACGTACCAGAAGACATAGAAGTACTTGGCTTTGATAACACGCGCCTTGCATTAATGGTACGCCCGCAACTTTCAACAGTTGTACAGCCAATGTATGATATCGGTGCAGTAGCAATGCGCCTATTAACAAAATATATGAACAAAGAAAAAGTAGAAGATCATACAGTTATCTTACCTCACCGTATTCAATTTAGGGATTCGACGAAGTAAGAATAGGAAAAACTCACAGGGAATCCTGTGAGTTTTTATTTTGTTCCAATGATGTTTTCATTTTCAATGACTTTTTCTATGTAGGTTCTCTAGTTAGAGAAAGAAATCATGTAAGATTATCATTGATGCGTGGCTATGGAATATACATTTCCTTGATAATGAAGATATGTATGAGGTTCTGGATAGGGCGTATTTTCGTATATTTCAGGTTGAGAAACATATATTTTTTCTGTTTTTCTTTTAAGGTAATGATATTGGACCGGGGGTATAAGTAAAGAGTATGCTGATACAATCGTTTGTAAAATCGAGCTTATATTGAAACGCTCCTCGCAAAAAACGGTGTATTAATATTATAGTAATAAATAAAATTTTTAAAATTATACTATCTATTTTTGTTATAAATTGTTCATAAAAATATTCTTGTTTACATGTGTTTTGTCAAGATTTGTTCTGTTGAGGAAAGTCGTATTTTCAATTTTTAGAAAATAATAACAAATTTTAAAATTGTGTTATATTGAGTTCGGGGAAAAGGGACAATAAATATAGGGGTGGATACGATAAAAAAATGAATCGAGTTATCATTGCATTTTTAACAATCATTACGTTTGCAATCCCAGTAGGAATTGCTTCGGCAGCATCAGTAGCAAATGGGGAATTAATCTACAAAGGCGGACAAACAGATTCAAAAGTATACTCTGATATTAGAGATGCAAAGCCTTCTAATAATAAAAAATATATGGTATGGGCAGCTGTAAAGGTTTGTGGCAGCACATATTCATCTGGATGGAAAGCAGATCAAGCTTATAAAGATGCGGACAGAAAATGGTATTGTGATGAGACTTCACATTACGATTACTACCAAAGGTAATATCTAAAAATTTTTGTCCTTTTCCCTTCCTAAATGTATGTTTAGGTTGAATATGATGTGCAGGAGGCATTATGAAAAAGTTATTATTTATCTTTTTAATTGGGCAGCTATTTCTGCTATCTTATATATTTAATAAATCTGTTTATGATATATATGAGCTGAATAATTTAGGAGATACATCTCTTGATGGCTATATTGTAGAAGATGTTTCGGGAGATAAGTTGAATGAACTATATAAAGAGGTAAGCTCCACGTGCTTATCAAATAAAACATGTGGATTACAGCTTATCAAAACACCTGTCTCTAAGCATAATCAGTTTATTTATGATATATATCATAGCCAAGTGAAGGATATAAATAAACCGAAATCAATTTCATCTGATACAGTTTTAAATTATCACCCATTAACCAAAGAAGATTTTGTTGATAGTAATGGTGTATTTTATACGAATTTATCATTTGATAGATTAAGTGACTTATCAAAGAAAATTGGAATTACAATTGAGCCGTATCATAACGATATTGCTTATAGTCAAATTGTTACATACAATGTTTTAAACTTTGTCATTCTTTTAATACTAACACAATTAGTTTTATTGATTTATACATTTACAAGAATCAAAGTAAATGCGATCAAAAAGATGCTTGGTTATTCGAAATTTAAAATGGTACAAGCGTCATTAAAAGATTTTATATTCATGGAAAGTATTGTACTTGTTATTACGTTAGGTGTTCATTTTCTCTATTATGTACTCATTGCCAATGTTGTACCACGTTATTTTTATTTATTAGTAGTGTTTTTAGTAGTAGTAATTGTAATAAATGTTATCATGCTATTGTTTACACAAATTAGTTTAAGGTTTATTGATATAAATTTGATGATAAAAAACAAAGTGTATTCTAACAGATTAAATTATATTTTATACGCAATTAAGATTCTCTTAATATTATCTATTACAGTTTCTATTTCTTCGTTTATCTCGAATTATAGAGAATATCAAGCTAAATCAAAAGACTTAGAGCGGTATACGAAACTAGAGGGTTATTTTACATCGAATGGGTTTAACTCTAATGAGGATGAAAAAGCACGAACTAACCCTAAATTAATAGCAGAATACGGTGATGCTGTTAAGAGAATATATCATCATTTTGATGAACAAGAAAAGTTATATGTGAATGATGCTTACATTCTTGAATTATTAACACCGACATATTTAGAAATGAACGGCTTAAAAAAAGAGGATTTATATACTTCTATAAAAGATAATTACATAGTAGTTAATGAAAGATATATACATGATTTTATGAGAATTAAGAATGAAACAGGGACAAAAATAACAAATTTTCATGTAACAAAGCCTACGATCTTGGTGCCAGTTAAATATAAATCTCAAGAATCAAAAATTAAAAAGATTTATATTGAACGATATAATCAGTTACTGAATTATAATGAAAATTTTGGACTTCCTAAATCCGAATCGAAGAACATTGATAATGTAGAAGTTATCTATATTGCTAATAATCAGGAATATGAATTGTTAGGTAAAAATATGTCTGAAGATGATTCTGATGTGAAACTTAAAGATACAATTATTATGATCGATCAAGGGAACTTTGGTAGCTTATATTATTATGATCAGTTAAGTTCGGGTAACGTTTATTTTCATTTAAACCAAAGAGATGAATTTAACCAAATACTTGCGAAGCATCACTTGAATAAACTTGTAAATGTTGGCACGCTGTTAACGCCTTATATGGATAAAGTGCATTTTGTAGAATTTATTATGTACAATTCTTTAGTCTTTACGTTACTATTCTTATTCACATTAATCTTTGTAATTTGTATTTCAAATTATGTGGATATCATATCGAATAGTAAAAGGTACGCAATCCAATATATTTATGGTTATAGTATAATGAAAACATTTAAATTACATTTGATCGTATATGCGATGTTGCTAGGTATGATTGTTATGAATATATTTATAGAGTTTAACGTTCCTTTCTATATTTGCATACTCGTAATAGATTTTATTGTTTTATTATATTTATACAAGAAGATTATTAAAAACGATATTCACAAAATCGTTAAAGGTGGATAAAGATGGAGATTATAAAACTCGTGAACGTGTCTAAAACATATGAAAAAGAAGAAGTACTCTCAAACGTTAATTTAACTGTAGAGAATGGTGAAATGATTGCAATTACGGGAGAAAGTGGAAAAGGAAAAACGACACTCTTAAATATTATCGGCTTAATTACGAAAAAAGATAAAGGGGATTTATTGTTATTTGGTATAAAAAATCCGCCGATTCATTCTAAAGAAGCGATGATGTTCAGAAGAGAAAAGATAGGTTATTTATTTCAAAACTATGGGTTAGTTGATGATGAAACGGTAAAATGGAACTTAAATTTAGCCCTAGAATACAAGAAGTTAAGCAAAAAGGAGAAAATCGAAAAAATCGATGCACTTTTGAATGAATTTAGACTATCTCACTTGAAAGAAAAAATGGTCTATCAATTAAGTGGTGGAGAGCAGCAACGAATTGCAATCATAAGGCTAATCCTACAAGAAAGTGATGTAATACTAGCAGACGAACCTACTGCTAGCTTAGATGCGGAAAATGAAAAAGTAATACTAGGGTATTTGAAACAATTAAATGAGAAAGGAAAAACAATTGTAGTTGTTACACATAATCAAGATATATTGCCTTATTTTTCACGTGTCATTCGTTTACATGAATTGTCTTAAAGGTAGAGGAGAGTGCAGAGTTATGAGAAGGAATTTTCATCACTCTGCACTTTTCTATTTCTCAATGTAATAGATTTTGCTTAGCTGTACGAATGAAAAAGAATAACAGGGAGTATCCTTTTAATTATTTTCAATAAACTCCCATAGTTCCTTTGCATTACGCAGATTATTATCTATACACATTTGCGCCGTTATTTTGAATCCTGTTAACAAATCATCAATTTGTAAAGTGTGATACTTTTCTATATCTCCGCTTACTGTTGTTTGGTCTTTCTTTAAATCAAGTGATACACCTAATAATACTTTATTCGTTTTTATATCAATCACTTCAATATAAAAGAATTTGTTTTCTAAATCAATCGTAATATAATCAAACTTTTCTACTTGTTCTAATACGGCATAACTAGTATAGTCATCTTTCAATAGTAATCCCTCCATATATTTCAGATTAATTCGTATTTACAATGGGGTCATGATATATGAAAATTCGATACGTATTTCGGTACTCCTTGTTCATAACTTTTCTCTAACATCTTTTGTTTGAATGTAAATATCCCTATAACTACGCAATGTCATGTATAATAGAAAGAAAAGGCTTGTGAGGGGGGAAGAGATGATCATTCTTTGGATAATTACGCTTTGTATGACTGCTTTTTTTGCATATATGACGTTAAAACAAAATGGCTTAAAGCGATTTGTTCCAGGAAGTATTCTTGCAGGAATTGCCCTTATCACGTATGTAACTTCTATTTTTATTGAAAGTATTTCAGTAGATGTAAGCACAAGCTTCGTATTTGTTGCGATTACATTATTTGCAGGTTCTATTATGGTATTAATGGTTGCCGGTATTATTTTGTTCATTCATATGAATTCGGAAACGTTATAAGATATAAAGAAAGGCATGTCCCATAAGGGGCATGCCTTTTATCCGTTCAATTACGCGTTGTCTTTTGAAGTATTTTGTTGCTTCAATAGGTCGCGAATTTCGCCAAGAAGTACTTCTTCTTTTGTTGGTTCTGGTACTTCTTCTTTCTTTTCTTCTTCTTTTTTGAATGTTAGCTTGTTGAAAACTTTAATAAATGCGAAGATAGCAGCTGCGATGATTAAGAAGTCAAAGATAGTTTGAATGAAGTTACCATACATAATAGCTGTTTTACCAAACGTAATTTTTAAACCTGTAAAATCGATACCACCCATTAACATACCGATTAAAGGTGTGATAATATCTTTTACTAAAGAACTTACGATTTTTCCGAAAGCAGCTCCGATTACAACCCCGATAGCTAAATCAATAACATTTCCTTTTAGGGCGAACTTTTTAAACTCATTCCACATTTATGATTCCCATCCTTTCCACGATTCAGTATAAAATTTATAATTCCTATCAACATATTCTATATAAGTTAGGGACAGAAATAAAGGGGAAATGGGAATGAAAGTAAATTCTGAAAAATGTATCCGTTTTATTTTATAAAGTTTAAGCATAAATGAAAAAGTTTATCTCCGCTGAGGATAAAGGATTTTGTTGGTAGAGCTTATCCATAGAAAAATTTTTGTTTTCTACTGAATTGTGGGAGAAGGGGTTGTTGCCTGTTCATTTAAAGAAGTATTTTCTATTTATTAAGTTGTAAGAATATATTTCCTATTTTGTCAATAAGAGATTCTGTATCTTACTTTATTGGAAGATATACTTAAAGCGAAATTTCTCAATAACAATTCTCAATTATGTAACAATTATACATTAAAATTTCCGATTTTTTAATTTATAACGAAAAATATATTTATTTACATTATTCTAAATATTTGAATGATACGCATTTCGAGTTAAATTGGGAGGTTTCATGTATGGGGAAAAAGTTTGTTATAAGAATACTAGCTTTATTATCTGTATTATCTGTATTATCTCTAGTTTTTAATTTGATGTTACCGAAAGCAAGTGCAGAGGTTATGTCACATGAGAAGTATGCAATGAACTGGAGCTATAGCAATCAATTAGGTAAGTATATTAGAACTGAAGTTATCAAAACAGCTCACGGCCAAATTGCATATTGCTTAACATTAGGTCTCAAATCTCCAAGTGGACAAGATCTACCTGAAATGGGGAAAACCGATAATATTGTGTATCGTGTGTTATTAAATGGTTATCCACAAAAAAGTGCAGAACAGTTAGGTGTATCGAATTGGCAAGAAGCACATTATGCAACGCAGCTTGCAGTGTGGAACGCATTAGGGCAGCTTGATGTGAATGAATTAAAGCATGAGAATAAAAATGTAGAAAATGCGGCTAAAGCTATGATTAAAGCGGCAAATAATAGTCAAGAAACGCAAGATATTTCTATGAATGTAATTCCAGCGGAAAAGCAAAAAGCGGAATTAAAAGGTGACTATTTTGAAACAAATTTATATACCGTTCAAACAAATGTTAAAAACGGTACATTCAAAGTTACTACAAGTAATGCACCAGAAGGGGTGCGGATCGTTAATGAAAATGGAGAAGTGAAAGATCAACTTGCCCTTGGGGAAAAATTCCGTATTCAAATTCCAAAAGCAACGAAAACAGGTGAGTTTAATTTAAAAGTCACTTCCAACCTTACAAAAATACAAGCAATTGCATATCGGGGTACAGATACAATTCAAAATGCAACTGTACTATTAGAACGAAATGAAGAGAAAATTAGTGGTGAGCTTGCAGTGAATTGGGAAGCTGCTGGTTCTCTCAAAGTGAAAAAAGTTGGAGAAAATAATGAAGCTTTAGCAGGAGCTGTATTTGAGGTATTGAATGCAAATGGTGAGTCTGTAGGGGAAATTACAACAAATACGAATGGCATTGCGGAGCTTAGCAATATTCCTACAGGAACTTACACTGTAAAAGAAGTAAAAGCTCCAACTGGTTATGTATTAGGTGAACAGCCTCAAGTAATTGAAGTGAAAACAGGTGAAATAGGAACAATACAAGTAGTAAATAAGCAAATTAAAGGGAGTATTGAAATTACAAAAGAAGATATTGCAAGCGGTAACAATAAACTGCCAGGAGCCGAATTTACGATTTATAACGCACAAGGACAGGAAGTAGTGAAAGGGAAAACTGACGAAAAAGGAATTGCGAAATTTGAGAAATTACCGTATGGAAAATATACGTATAAAGAAACATTTGCACCAGAAGGATATTTAATTAATGAAGAAACTTTTTCTTTTGAAATCAAGCAAGATGGAGAAATTATTAAACATGTTGTACAAGATAAAAAGGTTACAGGCTCTTTAGAAATAACAAAAGTAGATGTAGCGGATGGAAATACCAAGCTTCCAGGAGCTGAATTTA
>NZ_JBCGHT010000010.1:0-163271 GCF_039549175.1 Paenibacillus sp. 102
TTTAAAGGATTCTACACTGTTAAGATAATCGGCAACGGCAGATAACTTGGTTTCTAAAGAGTATTTCGTCATAAAAAACTACACCTCCAATTGTTAGACTGTGTCTAACAATTGGGGTGCAGTTCATTATGGCGATGCTTTTTTCTCATTATGAGTAAGATACATTTGTATCTTTTTCTTCTACCACAGCAGACTCTTCTGCACCTTTTTTACGATCAGAAAGCTTGATTTTCTGCAAGAAAATCGTAAATACGGCACCGACCACAATAAAGACTAATCCTGTTAGGAATACGCTATGAAGTGAATCTACTAACGATGTTTTTAAAATAGGTACAATGCTATTAGAGAATGCTTCTGGCATTTGTTTTAACGCTTCTGGACTAAACAGCATTGAATATAGACCTTGCGGATCTGTATGAATCATATCTTTAAACTTCGTTACCATCTGCCCTGCTTCTGCTGGGAATGTATTTAAGACAGGCACTAATTTATTTGTTAATGTTGTACCTGAAGTATTATTCATAATAGAGCCTAAAATCGTAATCCCGAATGTTCCCCCGATTTGACGGAAGAATTGACTAGAAGATGTTACAACGCCAAGATCTTTTTTTGGAAAACTTTCTTGTAATGCTAATGTTAATGTTGGCATTACAAGCCCCATTCCTAAACCGATAATACTCATATAAGAAGTTGCAACGAGCTTACTTGTATGCATATCCATTGTCGTTAGCAGCCAAAAACCACCAGCCATAATGAGCATCCCTGTAATAATTTGTGGTTTCACGCCAACCTTTAATACGAGCTGACCACCGATAATACTCATCACAATCATTGTAATCATCATTGGTGTCATAATTGTTCCAGATTCAGCAGCACTTACGCCGACAATCCCTTGCATAAAGAATGGTACGAACATAATTGCTCCAAACATTCCAATACTCATAAAGAAACCAATCGCATTCAATAGTGTAAATGTACGGTTCTTAAAGAAATGCATTGGTAAAATTGGCTCTTCTGCCTTCGTTTCAATAATAACGAAGCTTACGATACCAATGATAGCAAGTGCAAATAATCCAATGATTTGCCAAGAATCCCAAGCATAGTCTTTCCCGCCGAATGTTAATGCAAGTAATAAACTTACAACACCGAGAATCATTGTGAAAATACCAGCAATATCAATTTTAATTGGTCCTGTTTGTTTATGTGATTTTAATCCCATTGCAATAAAGATTGTCGCTAAAATACCAACTGGTAAGTTAATGTAGAATACCCATCTCCAGTTCACAGCATCAACAATCCAACCACCTACTTGCGGTCCAATTACAGATGCAAGACCATAAAGAGCTCCGAAAATCCCTTGCCATTTCGCACGTTCTTTTCCTGTAAACATATCCCCGATAATAATCATTGCCATTGGCATCATAATACCGCCACCAAGGCCTTGAATACCGCGGAAAATAATTAACTCGGTCATACCGTTTGCCATACCACAAAGGGCTGAACCAACCATGAAAATAACTAATCCTGTTATATACACGTTACGACGTCCTAATAAGTCAGCTAACTTCCCTGCAATTGGTACAACTGTCGTTGACGTTAGCATATATGCTGTTGTTAACCATGTCATTAAGCTTAATCCGCCTAATTCCCCAACAATGCGAGGCATCGCTGTACCGACAATTGTTCCGTCTAATGCAGCGAATACCATCGCAATGACTAGACCGATTAACAACAGCTGTCTATTTTGATTGTCTTGTTGTTCCATGTAATCTCCTCTATTCTCTTTAGTTTGTCTCTTGATTCTCAGATGATTTGCAAATAATCATTTCTAACTTTTCAAATAAACGTAATAAATCTTCTCGCTCTTGTAATTCTAATTGTGAGAAATACTTTGCAATATGCTGATTACGAGCAGCCATTGCCTCTTCTAATGTAGCTTTCCCCTTCTTCGTTAACTCAATGATAACAACACGGCGATCATCTTTGTCGTGATAGCGAAGCACCAATTCTTGATCAATTAAACGATCAATCATCACTGTAATTGCACTTGGTTTCACGTACATTTTTTTCGCCAGCTCTGTAGCTCTTGCTGCACCGTAATGATCTAAAATTTTTAAAATATAAAATTGCGGTGGTGTAAGTCCTGATTTTTGCATTTGTTCTAGTAACTCCGTTTGCATTTTCTTTCCTATCGAAAATGCTAGAGCTTGAATTTTATCAATATGAGTCATATCATTTTGCATGTTATCCACCTCTTATTTAAACAAATAAATATTTAACGTTTTTAAATATTAAACCTTATAATTAATTTCGTCAATAATTTTATTTCATAAAAACGTTTACAATTTTGTCACAAAGTTGTATACTTTGTGACGAAGTTAATAGCGAAGGTCATGGAGAATTAGAGTATACGACTATGGAACATGGAAAGAACACCTTTCTATATTTCATGGTCTTTTTTGTTTGCCATGGTGTTAAATGCTTACAATAATAGAGGAGGATTTTAGGCGATGTTTTTAACTAATTTATTTAAACCTGCGCCACATACAGATCGCTTGCCTGCTGATCGTGTTGATAGCGAATACCGCAAACTGCGCTTGCAAGTGTTTTTAGGAATTTTCATTGGTTATGCAGGTTACTATCTTGTTCGCAAAAACTTTTCACTCGCAATGCCTTATCTTGTTGAACAAGGATTTAGTAAAGGAGAACTTGGGGTTATCCTTTCTGCCGTATCCATTGCATATGGCTTAAGTAAATTTATAATGGGGATTGTATCCGATCGTTGTAACCCCCGCTATTTCTTAGCAGCAGGGCTATTTTTATCCGGTATCATTAATATTATTTTTGGTTCGTTCTCATTTATTACAACAAGTATTTTACTTATGTTTGTTCTTCAATTTTTAAATGGCTGGGTACAAGGTATGGGCTGGCCTCCATGTGGTCGCACAATGGTTCATTGGTTCTCTATTAGTGAACGCGGTACAAAAATGTCCATTTGGAACGTTGCCCACAATGTTGGCGGTGGACTTATGGGACCACTTGTAACACTAGGGCTATTCTTATTTGCTGGTAGCTGGCAAAGTACTTTCTACTTCCCAGGTATTTTTGCAATTTTAGTTGGGATCTATGTATTAATTGTAATGCGCGATACACCACAATCTTGTGGATTACCACCTATTGAGGAATATAAAGGAGAATATCCTTCAGGTGAAAAAGTAGAAGATCGTGAACGTGAGCTTTCAGTAAAGGAAATTTTATTCACGTATGTATTAAACAATAAATTTTTATGGTACATCGCTATCGCTAACGTATTCGTATATTTCGTACGCTACGGCGTTGTAGACTGGGCACCCACTTATTTAGTAGAAGAAAAAAGCTTTACTCATAGTAGCTCTCGTACAGCATACGCCTTATACGAATTTGCTGGTATTCCAGGTACACTCCTTTGTGGATGGATGAGTGATAAACTCTTTAAGGGACGCCGTGCACCTGCTGGTATTTTATTTATGGTTGGTGTATTCATTGCCGTTCTTGTTTATTGGTTAAATCCAGCTGGTCATCCAATCATTGACAGCATCGCGCTTGTTGCAATTGGTTTCTTAATTTATGGACCAGTTATGTTAATTGGATTACATGCCCTTGACTTAGCACCAAAGAAAGCTGCCGGAACGGCTGCTGGTTTAACAGGTTTCTTCGGTTATCTTGGTGGTGCTGCATTTGCTAGTGCGGCAATGGGCTTTATTGTAGATGCTTTCGGCTGGAACGGTGGTTTCATTCTATTACTTGCATCTTGTGTGCTTGCGATTGTCTTCCTTGCTCTAACTTTAAATACAGGATCATCAAAATCACAGCAAGCTTAAACGAGTCTTTTTCTTAAAAACTTCTATGATGAAGTAAAGAAATAAAATAGCTCTTAGCATATACCTTAATGCTAAGAGCTATTTTTTATTTCTGTCTAATGATATTACATGGCAAACTATAACAATCATTTCCCTTCTATTTACAACATTACTTTTATTAAAACATTTGCTGAAACATTTTCACAGCAATCGCCAATATCACTGAAGTAGCAAAGCCCCCTAAACAAATAAGACTTACTCCTTGACTATATGACAGATTTTGAAATCCTTTCATTTCTTTCATCCTCTCATGTATGTATTTGATATCTTTATTTTATCCATGGAGGCAATTTTATAACATCGATTTCGCTAACAACTGTCTTACAAAATTGTAAGATTTAATCCTATAAAAAACAGACAACATTTCTGCTGTCTGTTACTTCACAATCATCACCGGGCATTTCACTCGTTTTGCTATTTTATGACTCACGCTACCAAGCACCATTTCTTGCAATGTATTTAATCCCCTGCTCCCTACAATTACGAGATCAATGTCTCCTGTATTTACGTATTGAATCAGTGTATCGCCTGGATCACCATGTAAAATCGTAATTTTATAAGAAACTCCTTCTCGTTGTAATAAAGTTTCAATTTCTTTTAATCTATCTTTTCGACTAGCTGAAATTGTTTCTATATTTGTTTGTCCCTGTATAATATCTGATTTTGCCGTTCTATTATCTACTACGTATACAACTTCAACGTTTATTTCCTTACTTAATGTAGCGATGTGCGTTGCATGCTTTGCTGCGCGCATTGCGTGTTCTGAACCATCACATGCTAGTATAATTTGCTTGTACATATGCCGAAACCCCTTTCGTAGTCATACTCGTATTATAGTACAAAAACCTCCCTTTCGTTCATTCGAAAGGGAGATTCATAACTAGCTAGATAAATTCATTTTGATTTGCAGGTATATAAGTCGCTGCTAGGAAAAACAAAAGGTAACCTACACTCGTTTTCTCTCTCTGTCTTCACTTGGTATGGGGCAGGAAGAGGAAAGAGGATCTGACCGCTTCTATGCATGGCCAGATCCTCTCTCCCACCTAAAAAGAAAGGGGTGTGTCGGTGTTTTCATTTGGATTTATATAGCAACTTTATTCGCTGCTTCTTTCTGTTTGTAAGTAGCTAGTTTCTTAACAAGTTGTAAACTGCGCTCATTTAGTCCAACTATATTTACTTTCACATTATTTTTCTCATACTTCATAGCAACTTTATCAACTGCTGCTACAGCTGAATCATCCCATACATGGGCGTGTGTAAAATCAATTTCTACTTCTTTTACATCTTCTTTGAACTGAAACGCATTTATAAATGCTGTAGTAGATGCAAAGAAAAGTTGTCCCTGAACAGTATATATCTTTTTCTCTCCAACAGAAGAATGTTTCACGTGAATCTTTGCCATATTTGCTGCAAATAATACGGCACTTATTACCGTACCGATAATCACACCGAGCCCTAAATTATGTGTTACAAGAACAATTGCAACCGTTACAATCATAACAAACGCGTCACCTTTTGGAACTTTATGAAGAGTAAATACAGAATTCCAATCGAATGTTCCAATAGAAACCATAATCATAATCGCAACTAATGCCGCAATTGGAATATGAACAACATAGTCACCAAGAACGAAGAGCAATACAATTAAAAATCCACCCGCTACAAATGTGGATAAGCGACCTCGACCACCTGATTTCATATTAATAATAGATTGTCCGATCATCGCACACCCTGCCATTCCACCAAAGAAACCAGCAACAATATTCGAAATTCCTTGTCCACGTGCCTCTTTATGCTTATTACTTGATGTATCTGTCATATCATCTAAAAGAGATGCTGTTAATAGTGATTCTAGTAAACCTATAACAGCTAACATAATCGAATACGGTAAAATAATAGCTAATGTTTCTAACGTAAATGGCACATCTGGAATACTGAAAAACGGTAATTCAGTTGGTAAACTGCCCATATCACCAACTGTACGTAACTGAAAACCTCCTAATAACGCAATACTTGTCACAACAATAATAGCAATAAGCGTAGAAGGCACTGCTGTTGTAATACGTGGAAATAGATAAATAATTGCGAGTCCTAATGCTACTAACGCATACATTTGCCAGTTTGCACCTTTAAAGTGTGGCAATTGTGCTGTAAAAACTAAAATCCCTAACGAATTTACAAATCCACTCATAACAGAACGCGGAATAAATTTCATGAATGAACTTAGCTTTAACACTCCAAAGATAATTTGAACAATACCCGTTAAAATCGTTGTAGCAAACAAATACTGGAGTCCATGATCTTTTACAATTGTCACCATCAACAATGCCATCGCACCTGTTGCCGCAGAAATCATTCCCGGTCTTCCGCCCACAAACGAAATTGTTACAGCAATACAAAATGCAGCGTATAGTCCAACCATTGGATCTACACCTGCAATAACGGAAAAGGCAATCGCTTCAGGAATTAATGCTAATGCAACGACCATTCCTGAGAGTACATCACCTTTCACATTGGAAAACCATTCAGTTTTTACTGTTTGTAACAAAATAACACCCCTCTATTCGTCTTATTCTTTTGATTTCCTCCATAAGAAAATCGGACCGACTGCACGAGAGCTATTATATAATAAATGTCAGATTTTCTGCTATGAAAAAGTTTCCCAAATATAAAAAGACGCTGCTCACGCAGCGCCTTTTTATTTAATGTCCACCATGTCCCCCACCATTTTCTTGAACAATCTCTAACTTCTCGTCCAGTATTCCTTGTGTTTCAAACGAAATATCCTCCGTATTCCCTAATAAAAAACCATGATTATATGGTCCTAATGTTGGATCATCCTTAAACTTTGGCTGGATTGTTGCCAATAAATCATACACTGGTTGTGAAACCTTTCCTTTACCTAATAACAGAACCGGTGCGTGTTTCCCCATATGCGAGAATGGCGCCCCAGCAATTGCTAAATCAGGCGTTTCTGTTGAAACAAAGGACACTCCATGCCCTGGTTTTTTGAATCCCCAACCAAATTTTGTTTTTTCATCTTTAAACTTTGCAAAGGCGATAGAGTTTTCAGTTGGAGTCTCTCCACTAATGCGTGTTACTTTACCATGCTTACTTAACTGCTCTTCTACCTCTTTTGAAATGATTATTTCTGGCCCTAAAACATATATATTCGCCTTACCTTTTCTTGCTTTTAATGCCTCAATTGTAGCCTCTGGTACCTTATCTTTTATTACATATAAAAGAGATTCTGGCATATGAGCAATCCAGTTCACAGCAGGTGTTGTATATAAACGTCCTTCTTCTTCAGAAGAACCAATAATGACGCTTTCCGGATACTTTCCTGTTATATCCGCATATTCTTTATCAACATTTTTCGCAAATACAGCTGGATCTGTTTCTTTTATTTGTTTTACTTTATATTCTTTTAATTGATCTAATGTAGAAGGTTCTACATCCCCCATCACCATAATTTGCGTTCCCTCTTTTGTTCCAAGCGGATTTAATCGTTTAATTTCTTTTAACGTCGCCTCTGGAATATTTTCTTTATTCATAAATAAAATAGGTCCATTGTTTGGATGGTGGATAAGATCTGCACTAGCAATTCCAAGTTGCCACTGATTAGCTGGCACCAAAATCACTGCTCCTGGCTGATTTTCTTTATGAGTTGCTGGCCATATCGTTTGTGATGTTAATACTGCCATTTGAACAGGGTCATTTGTGTTTAATCTTGTTATATTTTTTAAACTTGTTGTTACTACATCACTAGATGCATTTGCATTCATTTCTTTCGGCGCCATCGCTTCATGATTCATTTTCATATCTTTTTGATTCTCATTCTTTTTTTCTTTTACTTCTTCGTTTTTCTTTGTTTCTGTATTCGTTTGACCACACGCTGCTAATCCAAGCGCAGCAACTATTGTTACACTCAAAATCCGAGCTGTTTTTTTCAAAAAAAACGCCTCCCCATTTTTATCGTTTGAGCCTACATTCTTTACCTAAAATATAAATTTCAACTATAAGATAACAAGCAATTCTGAAGAAATTATGCAGATGCATGATAATCTGCACCATTTCTTGATGATTTTGCATTACACTTTATATAACGAATACAAATACGGAGGTATTCTATGATTGATATCCTACTCGTAGATGATGAACCAAGAATGTTAGAATTGTTAACCCTTTATCTTACTCCTAGAGGATATAACTGCATTTCTGCGAATTCAGGACAAGAAGCTATTTCCTATATAGAAAATCAAAGTTTTAAGTTTGTTCTTCTCGATATTATGATGCCAAAAATGGATGGATGGGAAATATGTAAAAGGATCCGTTCATTTAGTAACGTTCCTATCATTATGGTAACCGCTCGTGATCAAACGATAGATGTTGTTCAAGGTTTAAAAATTGGGGCTGATGATTATATAACAAAACCTTTTCATGAAGATGAACTGTTAGCACGAATTGAAGCTGTATTGCGACGTAGCAATCAGCATGAGCAACTAAAATATAGAGGGATTTTGTGGGATGAAGCAAAGCACTTTATTTCCGTTCATGGACAAGAGGTTTTGCTTACACCAATTGAATTCTCTTTACTTGGATTATTTTTACGTCACGTAAACTATGTACTGAGCCGCGATCAGCTTATTGAGCGAATTTGGGGGCTAGATACAAATACAGAGGATCGCACAGTGGACTCCCATATTCGTAATTTACGTGATAAATTGCGAAAGAATAATTTTCCAATTGATGAACATTTAAAAACCGTGTATGGTGTTGGCTATCGATGGATGGACACTGAAAATCAAGGAGCTACGCGATGAAACGAATTTCTGTTCAACTCGGATTTTATTTTTTAATTGTTACGCTTTTAATCGAAACCGTCCTGTTTGCACTGCTCCATTACAGCCTTGTCAATACGAGAGTAAATGAAGAAATGACAGCATTATTAAAGCGAGGAAATAGCCACCGAGATGTACTTGAAAAACATTTCGATTCCCAAACAATCTCTCATGTCGCTTTAATGGAGTCAGAAGCTGAAACAAAGGTTGTTATTACAAACGCTCATAAAGAAATATTAGCAAAATCTAATGATATAGATTCCACTATAAAAAGACACATTGTCGAAATGATAACAAGTTCAGATCATAACGGAACAATCATAGAAAACCACTGGAAAACATCTAATTATATATGCACAGTTAGCCCAATAATAATAGAAGGAAAAATACAAGGTTATGTTTATATGTTTCTCGGCACAAGTTCTATTAAACAAATGATTGCAGGTCTTACAAAACAATTTCTTGTTGCTGGTGTCATTACATTTATTTTAACAGTCATTACAATATTTCTTCTATCACGTCTGTTAACCAAACCGCTTCTTCGTATGAAGCATGCTACTGAAAAAATGAGTCATGGTGATTTATCCGTCTCTTTAACGAGTACTCGAAATGATGAAATTGGTGAACTTGCACAGTCTATTCAAACACTTGCGAATGATTTACATTATATGAAAAAAGAGCGCAGTGAATTTCTAGCAAGTGTCGCCCATGAACTAAGAACACCCCTAACTTATGTAAGAGGGTACGCGGATATCGCCATGAAAAATGGCACGCTTCCTGAGCAGCGCCAAAAATATTTATCAATTATAAAAGATGAAGCTGATTACATTACAAATTTAGTACAAGACTTATTTTTACTCGCACAAATGGAAAAGCATAACTTTTCTATTCAAACAAAGGAAGTACACTTACAAACTTTTCTTTCTCGAATTGTTACGAAAGTGAATATAATGTATGAAGCAAAGCACATCAATGTTTCTTCAACATGCCCTTCTTCACTTTCTATAGCTCTTGATGAACAAAGGTTTGAACAAGTGATCATCAATATTTTAAATAATGCGTATACACACTCACCTGAATATTCTCGAATTATAATTTCTGTTACAGAGTATAAAACACACATTAAACTCTCAATTCAAGATACAGGAGAAGGAATTCCAGAAGGAGATATCCCACATATTTTCGAACGATTTTATCGCGTTGATAAAGCAAGATCTCGTTCTACTGGCGGCACTGGATTAGGACTCGCCATTGTCAAAGAAATAGTCGAACTACATGGCGGAGCAATTACTGTTACAAGTGAAATAAATCGTGGATCTTGCTTTACTATTTCATTGCCAATCAGTATGTAAAAAAGCTTAAGAGAAATGCTCTTAAGCTTTTTTACATACTATTTGCTATATCGCTTCTTTTGTTGAATAAAAAAATGCGAACTAATTCCTGTAAGAGTACCGCCTACTATACTTAAAATCATTCCTAAAACTACTGAATTTAGTGATAAACCAATACCAACCATCAACATAATTAACCCGACTAACATCATAATTATTCCTTTTTTGGGCATGCAACATCACTCCCATTCAGTAAATCTTTATTCTCTGCCCTTTTCCTAACTATACGCTACTGGTACTGGAAGCAAACTATCTATTCCAAACCCACGTTATTGATTTTGCTGACGCTGTTGTTTTTAGAATTTTTCATGCCAGGGAATTGATTGCCCAATTCATTCGACACTACAGATTTTTTCAACTTGCCACTCTATCGCTTCTTTTAACAATTTCCTCGTCTCTTCAAAATTATAATTCTTATCTTCACTATCCATCGACTGTTCCATATAAAATTCAGCAAATGATTGTTCTTTAAATCTTGGTACAACATGCATATGATAATGCGTTAATTCATTAAAGATACCACCATTTTGACAAATTGTAATTCCATCCGGTTTATAGATTAACTTAATAGCCTTTGAAATAAGTTTAGACGCATCCATAATCGCATTTTGAGTATCCGTATCCAGCTCATCCAATTCTAGAAAGTGTTTCTTTGGAACGATTAAAGTATGTCCTATGTTAAATGGAGCATGATCCAAAAAACAAGTCACATAATCATTTTCATATATCTGGTATACAAACTCCTCATGATTTGCTAATTTACATCCTAGACATTCAATATTGCGATTCATCTAACCACCCCTTTTTAAGCATAACAAAAAATAAAAATGCGAGAGTAAAATCTCTATGATCTTACTCTCGCAAAAGCTTATG
The DNA here is from genome assembly GCF_039549175.1 of Paenibacillus sp. 102. Lineage (NCBI taxonomy): Bacteria > Bacillati > Bacillota > Bacilli > Caryophanales > Paenibacillaceae > Paenibacillus > Paenibacillus sp. 102. The sequence continues at coordinate 11,005 of NZ_JBCGHT010000010.1, forward strand.
AGCCAATTAATTCAACTGTTTCCGTAATTTTTATACTATCTTTCACAGATTGAGCAATCGTACAATTCTTCACCGCAAGTTCTAACGCTTTTTCTAACTGTACTTGTGTAATCCCCTCTGCTGTTATTTTATAGTGCAAATGAAGACTTTCTACCGGCCTCGGTAAAACTTCACTTCTTCCAATTTCAGTTTCAATTGTAAACGTATCATATGTAATACGCTTCTTTTCTAAAATTGTCCGAAATACAATTGCACTGCATCCTGCAATAGAGGAAACCAGTAATTCTAACGGTGTATGTCCACTTTCTTTCCCGATAGACAATTGACCATTTGAAAATTCTGCTTCAATATCATCATGCTTGATTGTTAGTTTCATATGTTGTTCCCATCTCCACTTTCGTAATTTGCTGCCGCTTTCTATTTATATAATAATACACGTAGCAGAAAATGATAAATGGAATGCCGCAATAAAGTGCCATACGTTGTTCTGGAATAAACGCTAAACTAATCACAACAATACTATTTGTAATTAACGCTAAAATTGGAACAATTGGATATAGCGGTGTTCTATATTTTAAGTCTTCTAATTTCCCGCCACCCTTTATGTACTGGCTTCTAAAGCGAAGTTGTGACAATGCAATGATAATCCAACTTGAAACAGCCGATAAGCCAGCAATAGATAATAAGTACATATATACTGTATCTTCTGCCAAAAAGCTTGTTAGTAAAGATAATGCTGCTACTGCAATTGTAACTACTAATGCTGTAATCGGAATACCACGTTTATTTACTTTTTTGAAAGAAGCCGGTGCCATTCCTTCATTTGCAAGTGACCATAATATACGAGTTGCTGCATATAATCCTGAATTTGCTACAGATAATAATGCAGTAATAATAACAAAGTTCATAATATCTGCTGCATATGGAATACCTATTTTATCGAATACAACAACGAATGGACTTTCAATAACTCCTGCGTCTTTCCATGAAATTAAACCTACTAAAATCGTCATTGTTAAAATAAAGAACAACATAATGCGCCATACTGTATTACGAATTGCACGCGGGATTGTTTTTTCCGGCTCTTGGCTCTCCCCTGCTGCAATTCCAATTAGCTCTGTACCTTGGAACGAAAAGTTAACTGTAATCATCGTAAGAAGTACCGCAGCAAGTCCGTTCGGGAACAGCCCACCATCGCTTACAAAGTTAGAAAAAAGAGGTGCTGCTTCTTTTCCGTCATACGGTAAAAATCCAAATAATGCACTACCACCAAGAACAACAAATGCGATAATCGTAATAACTTTAATACTTGAGAACCAAAATTCTAATTCAGCATAACTCTTTGCTGAGATAGCATTTGACATATATAAAATCACCCCAAATACAAGACACCATACCCAGACATCGACATGTGGAAACCATCTTTTCATCATTAAACCGATAGATGTTAACTCTAAACCAACTGTAACCGCCCAGCCAAGCCAATATAACCAACCGATCATAAATCCTGTTCCAGGACCAATAAACTTCGTCGCATATTTTTGGAAGGAACCTGAAACTGGCATCGCTACCGTTAGCTCCCCAAGGCAAAGCATTGTTAAATACATAATAAATCCACCGACTAAATAAGAAAGAATCGCTCCCCCTGGTCCTGCTTGGTTAATGGTATATCCTGATCCAAGAAAAAAGCCTGTTCCGATTACACCTCCAAGTGCAATCATAAATAAATGTCTACTCTTCATCGTACGATGTAATTTCTCGTTCGTTGTTTGCTGCATCGTAATCCTCCCCTATAAAAACCCTCTATCTCTTTTTAAAATTTTCTGATAATAAAAATATACACGAAAGCGGTTACAATTTCTATATAAAATTAAAACTTTTCTGATAAAATATCATATTTTTTTATCTATCTGACAATTACACTACTAAAAAAACAAATATCTTCCAAATCACTACTATGAAGAAGTTTTCTCCGTTTTTAATTGACGTAGAGCAGGAAGAGGATCTAACCTCGGATGCTCTCACCCACCTAAAAGGAAAGACTTTACGCCATTTATATATGTAAAACAACATAAAAAAACTCTTACATCCTATTCCATGTAAGAGTTAACGGCTTTCCAATTTCCTAGACACAAGCGATAAACTGTAGTTAACAACAAAATACATACAAGCAACAAGTAGTAATGTAGGAATCATATAGTTTACGTTTTGTCCATTAATAATTTGAGCGTTATGCATGAGTTCTGGCAAGGAAATAACAACCGCTAGTGACGTATCTTTTAATAAAGAGATAAATTGACTAACAAGTGGTGGCACCATGCGTCTCAATGCTTGTGGTAAAATAATATGCCAAAGTGTTTGTACGTATGATAGTCCAGAGGCACGCGCTGCTTCAATTTGTCCTTTTTCAATCGATAATAAGCCACTTCGCACAATTTCTGATATCATCGCTGCTTCAAATATCGTTAAAGCAACAATAGCTGCCGTGGTAATCTCTAATTTCAGTCCAGCTTCTGGGAGTGCGAAATACGTAAAGAAAATAATTAAAAGTAGTGGTAAATTACGAATAATTTCAACGATAAAAGCTAGTAACTGTGATATGACTGGTATTTTTGTATAGCGTAGCGTCCCGACTACACTACCAATAATAAAACTAAGCAAAATTGCTATAACAGCTATTTCTAACGTAACAAGTAGTCCTTTTAATAAAAATAGAACATGATCGCCTGTATAAGCACCTCGAAAGTCCATTTACACCGCTCCTTTCGCTAAGCGTTTCTCAAAGTAACGCACAAGCATGCTAAGCGGTACAGTTAACAGTAAATAAAACATGCCAACAAATATATATACATCAAATGTAACAAATGTTCTTGTTGAAATTAAATCCCCTTGATACATCAAATCTGCTCCAGCAATAATGCCAAGAATAGAGGAGTTTTTTACCAAATTAAGAAATTGATTACCTAATGGTGGAATTACTATTTTAATAGCTTGTGGTAAAACGACATAATACATAGCTTGCACGTACGTTAAGCCAGAAGAACGCGCAGCTTCCATCTGTCCTTTCGGAACTGACAAGATTCCAGCTCGAATTGCTTCTGCAATAAATGCTGCTGTATAAACTGTAAGTGCAGCCGTACCAGCAACAAATCCATTTAATGTAACGCCCATTACCGGAAAAGCAAAATAAAATACAAATGCAATTAAAACGAGCGGAATATTTCTAACAAACTCTACATAAGCTGCGCCAAACCAATTCAAGACTCGAATGGGTGCAATTCGCATCACTGCCATAATAATGCCAAGAATGAAACTCCCAATCAGTGCGACAATACTAGACATCACTGTATATTTAAACCCTTCTAAATACAAATCAAGATTGTTTGTAAGAATAGAAAAATCCGGCAAATGCTCCCCCTCTTTCTTTACAAGAAGAGGATGAGTATCTCTCATCCTCTTACTCTTTCTATACTTTACTTCTCTGGCTTTTCACCAATCCATTTTTCATATAATTTATCGTACTCTCCATTTGCTTTCATGTCTTTTAACAAATCATTAATTGCCTTTGTTAAATCTGTTCCTCCTTTTTGAACAGCAATTCCGTACGGCTCATCTGTAAAGATTTTTCCAACAACTTGATAATTTGCATCTTGCTTTGCCATACCGTATAAAATGGCATTATCAGTTGTAAGAACATCACCTTTTCCTGCTTTTAATGCTGTAAATGCTTCGCTATAATTTTCAAATTCTAGTACTGTTGCTTCTGGTGACTTTTTACGAACATTTTGTGTAGAAGTTGACCCTTTTACCGCCAATACCTTCACACCACTTTTTACATCATCAATACTCTTAATCTTGCTTCCTTTTTTCACAAGTAACGACTGCCCCGCTTTAAAATATACATCTGAAAAATCAACTTCTTTTTTACGCTCTTCTGTAATTGTCATCGTTGCGATAATCGCATCAATATCACCGTTTTTCAACATCGGAATACGCGTTTTAGAAGTCACTTCTTTTAATTCTAATTTACTTTCATCACCTAGAATTTTTTTCGCAAGTGCTTTTGCTATATCAACATCAAACCCCTCTACCTTCCCTGTTGCAGGGTCTTTCAATCCAAATAAGTTTGTATCATTCTTAACCCCAACCACTAGTTTTCCACGTTTTTTAATTTTCTCTACTACATTTCCACCAGAAGATTCTTTAGATACTTCTTTGGACGTTTCCTGCTTATTCCCGCAACCTGCTATGATAAGAGTAAATAAACATGAAAATACAATGAAAATAAACAATTTTTTCGCTTTTAACATAAAATCCCTCCTCTAATGATTTAACACCCTACTTAAGAACAATCGTGCTCTCTCTTGCTCTGGATTTGCAAAAAAGTCTACTGGTTTTGTATCTTCAATGATTTGTCCTTCATCCATGAATATGATGCGATCTGCTACTTCACGTGCAAATCCCATCTCATGAGTCACGACAACCATCGTCATTCCTTCTTTTGCTAAAGTTTTCATTACATCAAGCACTTCTCCTATCATCTCTGGATCAAGTGCAGAAGTTGGTTCATCAAATAACATAATTTCTGGTTTCATTGCTAATCCCCTTGCAATTGCTACCCGTTGTTGTTGCCCTCCAGATAATTGCTGCGGATACACATTCGCCTTCTCTGGAATTCCTACTTTTTCTAAATAGTACTTTGCTGTTTTTTCTGCTTCTTCTTTTGAGACATTACTTACTTTTATCGGTGCAAGTGTAATATTTTGAAGTACTGTTTTATGTGGATATAAATAAAAATGCTGAAATACCATCCCAATATTCCGGCGTAATCCATTCATATCTGTTTTCGGATTATGTACTTCCACATCTTGCACAACCAATTCTCCTTCTGTAATTGTCTCCAATTGATTAATGCAGCGCAATAATGTACTTTTTCCAGATCCTGATGGTCCCACAATTACAACTACTTCTCCTTTTTGAACTTGTAAGTTAATATTTTTTAAGACTTGAAAGCTACCATAAAACTTATTTACATTACGAAAAGCAATCAATCTTTTTCCCCCTTTCTCCTCTATTTCCATCTTATTTAAACTTGGCCCAATTCTTAATAAAGTGAGGCTTACCTGATTCAAATTTTATTCGGCCATGCAAATAGAAATACCCATTATTTGAACAATAACGGACAGATATACTGCCGTTATTGTTTTACAAATACTCGATTATGACACTTCTTCTTTCTTATCTTTTCTGTATTCATACTCCCAGAAGTCAGCATTTTTGATTCCTAACTCTGTTGGATCAAATACAGGATCTTTCCCCTCTTTTTTCTGTTTTTCATAATCCTTTAATGCAAGGAGTGCTGGCTTCTGTAAGAGTAAAATCGCAATAATGTTAACCCATGCCATAATCCCTACCCCGATATCTCCAAGAGCCCAAGCTGTTGCCGCTGTTTTTACACAGCCGTAGAATACAACACCTAAGAAAACAATTTTTAAAACAAGCGACATCCATGGACGATCTTTATCACGATTTAAATAGGCAATATTCGTTTCTGCAATGTAGTAATACGCCATAATTGTTGTAAAAGCGAAGAATAATAGAGAAATCGCAACGAAACCGTTTCCAAATCCAGGGAATACAGATTCTACTGCTGATTGTGTATACCCTGGCCCCGGTTCTGCACCATTCAATTTGTTTACAATGAAGTTTTTTCCGCTTGCATCAAATACGTTATACATGCCTGTAATAATCATCATAAACGCTGTTGCTGAACAAACAAATAATGTATCAATGTAAACGGAAAATGCTTGCACAAGGCCTTGCTTTGCTGGATGCGATACTTCCGCAGCAGCAGCAGCATGTGCCCCAGTTCCTTGACCAGCTTCATTTGAATAAATACCACGTTTTACTCCCCAAGAAATGGCTAAACCGATAATCCCTCCAAAAGCCGCTTCTAATGCAAATGCACTTTTTATAATTAACATAAATGCTTCAGGCAACTTTTCAATATTCATAAACACAATTACGCAAGCAACAAGTATATATCCAACCGCCATAAACGGTACAACAACTTGCGCTACGTTAACAATGCGCTTAACCCCCCCAAAAATAATAAGTGCTAACACTACGACTAATACTGCTCCTGAGACAGAAGTATTAATACCAAAAGCCGTTTCCAAACTCAAGGCGATACTATTTGCCTGAACACCTGGAAGTAACATCCCTGTTGCAAGAATTGTCGCTGCAACAAACACAAGAGCGTACCATTTAACACCTAAACCCTTTTCAATGTAATAAGCTGGGCCACCACGAAATTGACCTTGGTGCTTCGTTTTATATATTTGAGCAAGTGTTGATTCCACATAAGCAGATCCTGCTCCTAAAAAAGCTACCGCCCACATCCAAAACACAGCTCCCGGGCCGCCAAAAGCAATAGCTGTTGCAACGCCGGCGATATTTCCTGTTCCGACGCGCCCAGATAATGAAAGTGCTAACGCTTGGAATGAAGAAACACCCGCTTCTGATTTTTCTCCTTGAAATGTAAGCTTCACCATCTCCCCTACATGCCTAACTTGTAAAAATCTCGTTCGTATTGAAAAATATAAACCTACTCCTAAACATAAATAAACAAGTGCGGGACTCCATACAATATTGTTTAGCCAAGTAACGAAAGCTTCCAATCTATTTCCCCTCCCTCTCTTTATAAAGAATATTCAGAATATATAAAATTATAAAGGCATCTAAAGTCTATGACAATATTATTTTGATAAAACAAACATATTTTTGTATAAAAAAACAAAGTATATATTCAAGATATATACTTTGTTACGTTGCATGTGTATTATATATTCACAATGGCTTCCTGCTTTATAATCCTTACATAAAGTGAATCTGCTAATTTTTGAAAGTATACTGGCATTTCTTTTCCTTTGAACTTTTTCTGAATCGTACCATACAAACCGATATCACGTAGGCGTAAAAATAATGGTAGTGATTCATACCACATTTCCTCTAATTGATGTTCTGATTCGTATCCTTTTCGTAATACTTGTAGTTGGCTACGTGCAAACAATGTTTTTTCTTGTTCAGTCCATGTGTTTGAAAGAACAGAATAATAGATAACCATCGCCAAATCGTGACTAAAGTAGTTATACGTAGCATCATCAAAATCAAAAATTGTCAATTCTTTACCATCATAATGAAAATTCCCTTGATGAATATCACCATGTATAAGGCCAAAAGTTCCCTCTTCTATTGGAAGCATCTTTATTTTATCAATTAATGCGTATGCAATCTTTTTTACTTGTTTATCCTCTAACTGATCAATAATCGCTTTCTCTTCTATCTCCCATGTATCACGATATTCTGTTTTAGGATAACTTATTGTAAGACGATGAAGTTGGCCAATCGCTTTTCCCCACGCTTCAAAAAAATCATCTCCCCAATAAATTGATGTTGAATCTTTTACTCTTTCTCCTTTTGCATATAAGAAAAGAGAAGTATAAAAGAAGGTGCCGTCTACTGCTTGTATCCCTTCTACAAGTTTTCTAGATTTTGAATAATATGGTCTAGCAACCTTAGCTCCATGCTCCCCAAGATACTGTAAAAAATCTAATTCTGCTTCTACTTGTTTTTCAGATCGATGAGAAGAGTGCGTTAATCTTAATACGTAAGATGCGCCTTTTTCATCCTTTGCATGAAAAATATAGTTTTCAAAATCTCCAAGCGGATTTTTCTCCACTGTAACGTTAAATAAGTTTGCCGCTTCTTCCAAAATTTCATTGGTGAAAACTCTCTCTACAGCTATTTCCATATTTAATCCCCCTTTATGTATCCCTTATTTAATTCGCCATAAACGTGAAAAGTACTGCTATGAATAGAATGAACGAGCTAATTTTTATAAATAGAAGGGATCTAAAAACAAAAAGATTGATTATCACATCAACCTTTTTTGTTCAGGGGGTTGGGAAATCCTTCAGAACCTCTCGGCATTCTGTAAAATAAGAAACCTATGCCTAAATATTAATTTAAACTAAATTTTACAATAATATCCTTTAAATATGGGATAAAATTCAATATTCACTCCATCTTCTTATTGTCATTTATATCACTTTATGATATATTATTTTCAGATATATCATAAAGTGATATAAAGAGGGTAGGGAGAAAATGAAATCATTAGAGCAGTTAACTGATTCTGTATTTTATATTATGGCAGGATTCACAAAACCAAGGCATGGCTATGCAGTGATGAGTTTGATTGAAGAATTAACAGAAGGTCAAGTAGTAATTGGACCTGCATCACTGTACACAATTATTAAAAAGTTAATAACCGAATCTTACATTGAATTATTTGATGATTCAAATTCACGTAGAAAAGTATATGTTTTAACAGATAAAGGTAGAGAAGTGTTGAAACAAGATATTTTGAGACGTAAAACGATGGTTGATTTCGCTGAAAGTGGATTAAAAGGGGAGAACTAAAATGGGGAAAACAAAATACATAATGTCAAATGGAATTGCTTTTTCAGAAAGAAAAGACTTACAAAAGCTAAGAAAGTATGCCACAAAAGGCTGGATTGTGAAACGCTTCAAAAAAATGGGATATGAATTGGAAAAAGGTGTTGCTGAAGATGTTATTTTTAATCTTGATATAAGAGAATTAGCAGAAAACGAACTAGAAGAATATATCGAAATGTTTGAACTGGCAGGTTGGGAATATATTTGCTCGAGTTATACTATGCACCTATTTAAAGCAAAACCTGGTACGAAACCAATTTATACAGATAAAGAAACAAAGCAGGAAAAAATAAAAAACCTTAGAAAACCAGTTCTATTAACAGTCGCAATTAGTATGGCTCTGCTTATTGTAAGCTATATAGTTCATTCGGTAAGTTCAGGGTTATTAAGTACAATATTTTCAACAATTTTTTTATGTTCACTTGTCATTACTGTTCCAATGTTAATGACATTAATGGCGACCTACTACCATTCGTTTCGAACAAAATAGTATAGAAAACAAATTTCTAAATCTATAAAGAAGCCGTAATTTATAAATCCCTTATATTTCGATCAATCTTTGTTCAAAATATAAGGGATTCTTTTAATCAGATTTTATTTTTGGCTCACACATTCATTTACTTCTCTTCACCTTCTGTTTGCATCGAATTAAATGTCCAATTCAAATTCAATGCATCTCCCTGGAATACATTTTGATCTTCACCATTATCTACAAACGTGAACATTACATAAAAAGTGTCATCATCACCAGGAGCAAGTCCGTTTTCTTCTCGATCTACAATACCTTTTTGCACAAGATCAGGAATATTTCCATTTTGTGTAGCTTCCTTCAATTCAGATAATGTAGTAGACCATACAGGTACTGTATTTTTGTCCAAGTTCCACAAGAAATCAACGCGGATATGATCCCCAAAATCAGTATTTCCATTATCTCCTTTAGCATCAATTACAGTGTAATCAGTAAGAAGCTTCACATCTCCTATCGCTAATGTACCTTTGTTAACTAGTTGAAACCCACGCTCCATTTCGTCACCTGGTTTAAGATTATCTACATCAATAACAACTTTAGGATCAACACTCAAGTCTAAAGTACCAGCTGCAAACGTGTTATTTGACACTTCTTTATCACTGAAATACGCATACGTTCCTCCCCCAATTAAAGATAAACCAAGAACCGCAGTCATAGCACTCATACCAAGCTTTTTCTTAAGACCCATTTCAATAATCCCCCTATTTTTAAAATTCAAATTATAGATAACGTATCAATTCCACGAAACATAATAAACAAGTAACTTGTCCCATGTTGAAAACTAATCAATTCTAATTACTTAATGTAGAAATTCAATTACCAAAACACATTTCACTATTGAACTACTTTAAGAAAAACCGGTAACGTTACAGTGAAGCATTACCGGTCTTCAATAGTCATGGAAGCACATCCGTATTGATTTTATAATAGTTGTTTAATAGCATGCCGTACTCCCAAATTATACCTACTTATTTTTTCGGTTCTAATCCAATCGAGCGTAAGATTTTCTCTAACGTCACTGGTCCCACATTTTCTTTTGGTTTTTGATTTTCTTTAGCATCTGGACCTTTTTTCAAGAAGTTCTTCTCGATAAAACGAATATCTGTTTCGTTCACAACACCGTCTTGATTGATGTCACCATCTTTAACAGTTTTTCCTTTTTCATATGATAGAGCTGCTATTCTAGCATCTTGAATATCCACCATTTTATCGCCGTTTACATCACCTGCAAGGTTATCATCCATATAAGCTCTAAAATATTGACCTACTAATTCCCCATCCTGCGTTTTACCTATTTTTGTTGTTAATTTACTGTTTAAATGACCCGGCATTTCTACAAAAATATCGTATTCTTTATCGCTCACAGGAACATTGTGAATTTCAAATTGGCCGTTATCATCAATCTTTCCAGTGTATTTCTTTCCATCCTTGCCAACCACGTACACTTTTGCTCCTAGTTTTGTGTAGTCTTTCTTATTTAGATATCCCTCTTCATTCAAGAATGCTTCCGGACCAATATACCCTGTAACCGTTGAATGCTTTGCAATAATCGAAAAGGCTTTTTCTTTAAAAATAGGAATCTCAACACCTTCTGATGCACCAGCTTTTATATAAGAGAATTTATCCGCTCCGAATGCAGTTAAATCACTATAATATTCATCGCTCGTCATCTCGAATGTAACATCTAAAAATGGTGTATCTCCATCTAACCCCTTAAATTCCGCTCCTTCTACAGATGCACCAACTTTTACTTTATTTTCCCAAGCTCCTTCTTCATTTATCACCGGATCTTCTAACTTGATATTCAATCCATGCTGTTTTGCATATTCCGTAAGCGCTGGATTTGGTTTCACATCTGTAAATTTAAATAGCTGTTTACTATAAGGGATCTCAAATGTACCTGCCATAAGTTGTTTCACATTATTGAGATTTAAAGTTAACGTAATTTTTTCTCCTAATTTTATTTTATCTTTATCATAGCTTGGAACAGCGTATTCTGTTCCTTCTTTGACAAAGACGTAATCTTTAAATCCATTCGCCATATTCGCTGCAGTTGCAAGGTCATATCCAAATAATCTTAAATTAAGCGGTTCATTTATTTCCTCTGGAAGTACGCCAAATTTAAAATCACCATTGGCTTGAATTGTATTCAACCAACCTGACGGAAAGGCAGAGTTTTGGTAATATACAATTTCATTAGCCTTTTGGTCATACTGAAGGCCTTTTGCCTTTAATGCATCTATCGTAGAATCATAAATATTACCATGGACCCACAATGCCCTTTGACCATCTTCTTCTGTGAACATAGATTCATTTACCTCATGAACACCAGGTTGTACATCAGCAAACTTCACTTCAGGTTTGACATTATCAATAATTACGCTATCTCCTTTTGTATAAGGTTTTCCTTCTTTATCATATCCAACGAAATCCAGTTGGTAATCTCCATCAGGTAGCGTAACTCGTTTATCTCCAATTGGATGATTCGGATCTCCTGTAAACGGGAACACGTATCCTCCCATACCATCGAACATGATATATTCAGTATTCGGTGTTAGACTACTAGCATTAAGTGTGCCAACAATTCCTAACGCCTTTCCTGTTTTTCGATCCTTCACAACTGCATCAATGGTTTCAATTGGACTATTTAATTTAAATGTCAACGGTGAGCTCGGTCTTCCCATAAATGGATGGAAGTTAGATGTATCTGTCGCCATTGCATCTCTAAGCAAATCTACAGATGCAATCCCTTTTTCTGTGAATTTAACTGCGAATGGCACTTGATATACTTCTTTTTCATTATTTTTATTTGAAATATGAATATACCCTTCATATCTACCGAATTCTGCGTTTTCTGGAATGATAATTTCAGGACTAATTTCCCCTGATGCACCAGGAGCTACTTTAATAGAATCTTGTACGTTCAGCTTCACACCATTCTTCGCTGCATCTTGCACACCTACACTCGTTGGTGAAAACTCTACTTCTAATTTGAACTCTTTTTCTTCTGTTTTATTGTTGTTTTTAATAAGAACATTTCGCTTATCTTTAATTGGTCCATTCGCTAATTGCGTTTTATAACCGAATGCAATAGAACCAGTTTTTTCTTCAATTTCTACTTCTTCATCATTTACCACGTTTGTCGTTTTATCGATAACCTCAATCGCTGTATCTGTATGAACTGCACGATACGCATCAATTCGTCCTGATCCCACCTCAAATACGGAGCGCTCTTCTTTTAAATCTACCGCTGTATTCATAAGCGCCTCTTTTACTTCAAATGGACTATAGTTTGGATGTTCTTGTAAAATTAATGCTGCTACCCCCGCAGTATGAGGAGTTGCCATAGATGTACCCGACATACGTCCATACGCTACCGGATAATTTTCGCCATCCTTTGGATCATTAATATATTCAGGAACAGTAGAGAAAATAGACACACCTGGCGCTACAATATCTGGTTTAATATCATCTGTTTTACTTGCAGGACCTCGTGAACTGAAATCAGCTAGGTGATCTCCCTCTGTTTTTGTGTTACTCAATTCTCCAAATGCTAAGGACGCATCTCCTTGGGCAGCTTTTGCTTGTAATTTCTCACCATCTGCTTTTGTTAAGCGGAAAGATGGAATAGATGAAGTACTTTCTCCAAGATAACTTGTAATTTCACCCTCCACATTGTTGTACACAATTACAGCTTTCGCGCCTGCTTCCTTAGCATTTTTAATTTTTTCATCAAATGTAATCTCACCGCGCTGGATGAGCGCTAGCTTTCCTTTTACATCTTTCCCTGAAAAATCATCTGATTTTCCAAGGCCTGTATATACAACAGATAAGGATTGTCCTTTTAAGTCCTCAAGCTTATCAGCAAAGCTTTTTCCAAGTAGCATCATCTTATCTACATGTAAATCACCCGCATCAGCAGAAAACGTTGGAATAGTCATCGCAGCGTCACTCGCTCCAACTGTAATCGGAAGTGCCGCCGCACTAGGTGATCCAAGAGTCCCTTCTTCTGGACCACTATTTCCTGCCGCTACAACTGCGACAACACCAGCTAACATAGCATTGTTCACTGCCACAGAAGTAGGATATAAAGGATCATTAATAGCTGCACCTAGTGATAAATTGATAACATCCATATCATCTTTCACTGCTTTATCAATCGCAGCAAGAATACCATTTACTTGTCCGCTTCCATATGGTCCTAATACACGATACGAATATAAATCTACATCAGGAGCGACTCCCTTAACCGCATAATCTACGTTATTTTTTTTGTCTGCAGCAATAGTTCCAGCTACATGAGTACCGTGAGATGTATAATATGCATTTCCATTATAAATCTCAGGATAACCTCCAGAATTTTGCCAATCTTTATATGTTGTTTCCATTGGATCAGCATCGTTATTAACGAAGTCCCATCCTTTTATAGAGTTTGGATCTACCTTTGTTGGATCTTCCCCTTGTGTTGCACGATATCCTTTATATGCATCTTTTAAATCAGGGTGGTTATAATCGATCCCTGTATCTAGTACCCCCACCTTAATTCCTTTACCTGTTATTTTTTCATCATGAAGCTTGTCCACACCGATTTGTGGTACACTATCTGCCATTTTTGGCTGGGCAGCAGTCTTAGCTGTTTCTTTCGGCAGATCAATTTTGACCTCCTGATCTTCCCATACGCGCTTAACGATACCAGTGCGAACTAAGTCTTCAATCATATTCCCAGGTAAGGTCATTGCCACACCATTAAAAGCATTCTTATATTCTCTTGTTATTTTGGCGGATTTGAAATTTTCCCCTTTATCTTTCTTTTTTCGAAGCTGTTCGAGCTCAGATTTAAATCCTTTATGAGATGCTTCTACCTTTTGCTCTGCATTAGAAAGAGCTAGTTTTTTCCCTTTAGCTGCTTGCTTTAGCACCTCAATTTTGGCAGGAGCTTGCTTGAACTCTACAATTACATTTACATTATCAGGACTTGCTGTATTGATACCTGGTGAAATAACAAAACCCGGTTTTGTATCTAATGTTTTTAAAGCATTACGTTGTTCCTTTGTAAGTCCTTTCAATACAGAATTTGCATCATCAATACCAGTTAAAGTAGATGTATTTACCTCTTCTGCCAATACGTTATATGGAATTCCTTGAGACAATAACATACCAACAGTCAACGTTCCAATAAGAATCTTTCCAAATTTTCTTTTCTTCATATGGCATCCCCTTATAATTACAAAGTTATTTTTTCGAAACGAATTGATTCTCAAAACCTTGTTCAGCATTGGCAATTCTATCAATCTTGAACCTTTATTTCGTATGATTGAGAATAACCAACACTGCTACCATCCCCACATTTCATCTAGCTGACCGCTCATTTTAATTTTTTCTATAAAAGCCCCCCACATTTTATTTCTAATAACAAATTTTCACAAAATGAATTATTAATAGAATGAAACTATAATTCTATTTTTATTATTCCACATTTTGATTTTTCTGAATATTGAACAAAAGGAGTAATTTTTGTTCTAATGATTCTACGTCTAAATAGTACAAAAGAACTATCTTGCTCTTTATTCTTTGGAATATAGAATAAAGAAACATGATAGTTCTTTTAGCCACCTCTTATTTAGTCGAGCGGAACCAGCTGATTTCGGACAGCATAAATTACCGCTTGCGAACGACTCTTTACATTGAGCTTTTTAAAGATTTTATTGATGTGAATTTTAACTGTCTTGTCACTAATATATAGAGCTTCAGCAATTTCTTTATTACTAAGTCCCTTGACCAATTCAAAGAGAATTTCTTTTTCACGCTCTGTCAGTTCATTTTCGTTTGGTTCTACTTTCATTTGTTGCTGATGATACGTAATTAATTTTTTCGTCATGCGCGGATGAATAACTGAATCACCTTGATATAACATTCGAATTGCTGCTACTACTTGCTCCGATGATGAATCTTTCAACAAATAGCCATCAGCACCCGCCTGAAGTGCATCCATTAAATACTCATCATGCTCATACATAGTAAAAGCAAGCACTCGGCAAGCAGGATACTGTTTTTTCACTAACGCCGTAGCTTCAATTCCATTTTTCCCAGGAAGATTAATATCCATTAAAATACAATCCGGCCTGCATTCTTCAACTTTCTCTAGTACCTCATCCCCAGAAATCGCTTCCCCAACTACTCTTATATCAGATTCAACCTCTAGTATGCTACGAATTGCATCTCGTAAAAAAGCATGATCATCCACTACTAATATTTTAATCATTTTACGCACCCCTTGTTTGTGAATCTGGAATTAACAATGTAATTTCTGTCCCCTTCCCTACAGAACTATCAATCTGTAAAGTAGCCCCTAGCTGTTCAGCTTGTTCATTCATATGTAATATACCATAATGCGGCTCACACTTTGTTTTAACCATAGACTCAAATAGTGAAAAACCAATTCCATTATCCTTCACCTTTAAAAGTACGTGCTCACGCTGATAGCTTAACAGAATATCAACTTTTTCTGCTTGTGCATGTTTAACAATGTTCTGCAAACTCTCTTGAAATGTATCAAAAAGAACTCTTTCTTTAGAAAAACTGATTGTGCGAGAATGACCTCTTTCATGGTATGTAATGTCTATTTCATATTCTTGTTTTACAGATTTTATTTTACTTGCTATCGCTTGCTTAAGTCCTAATTGTTGCGTTGGATACGGCTTTAAAGCATAAATAGAATAACGAACTTCGCCTAAGCTTCCCCTTAATTTCCTTATACTTTTCTCCACTACTTGCTGCATATCAGTTGGTTTATCACGATATTTTTTCTGAGCGGATTCTAGTTGGAATATCACTCCGGCCAATGCTTGTGCGATACCATCGTGAATTTCACGTGCAATTCTATTTCTTTCTTCTAAAATCATTCTTTTTTCCTGTTCAGAAATTAATATCCTTGTTTTAACTACGTTAGCTAATTGGTTAGAAAACGTAGCCAAAGACTGTACATCCTCAGGAAAAAAACCCGCATTTCTACTTTTTCCTGCAACAAACATTCCAACTAATTCATCATTTACAATAAGAGGAAAATATACAAGCGAGCGTATGACATCATCAAATATTTCATCTCCAGGAGCCGTACCAGTTTTCCAATCATTAAAAACAAGATTTTTAGAGATTTCCTCAAATGCCTCTGTTTTATCTGAATGATCAGAAATATCAAATCGAACTTTCCCATCTTTTAATAAAAGATTCCAGTTTCCTTCATCTTTTGTCCATATTACATATGCTTGTATTCCAAAAAAACCTTTAAGTGCTTGTTTGATATGCTTCAAGTTTCCTCCGGTTAGCCCACGACTAATTTCTGTTGTAATAAGAAACAGTTCGTATAATCGTTCCTTCTCCATCCTAATTCGCACAGAAAAAGAGCTGATAACTGAAATTGCTACAAGTGGAAAAAAGAAAAACAATACTGTAATCTCGTTTATTTCCACACTATATGTACTAATTAATAAATGCATCAGAGCAGCATAAGATAAACCAAAAGTTTCACAAAGAAATACCGTTATGGTTTTTTTATACCATTGATGTATCGAATACGGCTGAGGAAGGAGTACCATTAACAAATCGTAAAAACGGTTGTTGAAAAAACAAAAAAACACGCAAAACAATAACAAGAATATTAATTTCTCATACAGGAATGACATATCCATTCTGCTAATCAATAAAGACAGACATTCATTGGAAAACCATTCTGCCAAGATCAAACTAAGAGCATGCTGGGTACTATTAAATAGCATTCTTTGTATCGGTGAACGACGATGCAGATGAATAATTAGCGTAACAAATACAATTGCAATAATAGTTATATGTATTCCGAACTGCCAACTCATAGCGTAAATAATCGGAAAGGTAAGCGAGCTAGTTCCTCTCCAGAATCGTACAGGAAAATACTCCGCAATCCCCATAAATATTACTAGCAATACTAGTATTGTTGGATGAGAAGGGATTTTAATTTCAAGTAAAGATATAGTTATAGTAATCAAACCAAGAAAAGAAATGAAATAAAGATAATAACTAGCAACTTTTTCTCTCATAGAAATAGAATCTACATCTTTCAAAACAGCCCCTTCTTTCTTTATAAAAATATATTTTCTCTATTATCCAACAAAAAACCGGCACTGGCAAAATGGAAGAACTTCCACTAGCCAATCACCGGCTGTGTACTACACCTAAACAGGCAAGACACAATATTAGTATAAGTCGATTTTTATAAATTTCCTATTCATCAAATGATGTAATTGTACATACCATTGGACGTAATCTTTATAGTACAAAAGATATATATTCATATCGTTAATCTAGTATAGATATAATTCATTTGTAAATTTATATGTACATTCAATTGTTAATGTTATACATTCCCCATAAAACCATTAATACCAATAGACAAACACTATCTATCATTACATTTCCAATTGTTTGCGACTATACAGATTCCCACCAATAAATCTAAGCATAAATTTTTCATAATAAGCAAAAATTAACGAATAAAGATTCGGCTAATCTATCTGATTATGTGACATTCGAAGTAAGTAATCGAAGGGTAAAAAGAAAATTAAAAGTGACAACAGACAAAAACGGTAACGTTCATGTAAATATTAAACTTAACTTGCGAATCATTGTCCTCGAATATCCAAAAAATCATTTACATAAAACAAAAGAGAGAGAGAAATTGAATAAGGAATTATCCGAGCAGCTCACAAAAGAATCAAAAAAAATTATTGCAACGTTACAAAAATCTCATTGTGATGCCTTTGGTATCGGAAGACAACTTATTGCTTATCACCCAGACCTATGGAAGAAAAAAAATTAAAAAAAAGATTATCCAAAGGTGCAGTTTACTCCTAAAGTAGAAGTAAAAATGTATATAGCGGTGTTTTAAATTAATAAGAGGTTGTATGCTATGAGCATACAACCTCTTATTTCAATTATTTAGTAAGTCGATACACAATGGATTCATACGGTCTAAGTACAAGATTTCTAATATCTTCACCTGAATCCTCATAATTTGATATTAATATTTCTTGCTTCATCTCATTGTCTGTAACTCCTTCTTCTGGTACAGAATACATAATTGTTTCTTCATAAAAATTATTTACAACGAGTAGCACTTCATCTTCTAGCTTGCGTGTGTATATCCAAATGTAAGGATTTTTCATGTCTACAATTTCATATTTACCATCTGTAATGACATCATATTTCTTTCTAAGTCCAATCAGTTTTTTATAGTAATAGAAGATAGAATGTTTATCTTCTATCGCCTTTTCTACATTAATTTCCTTGTAATTCTCTGCAACAGAAATCCAAGGTGTATTTGTTGTAAAACCAGCATTTTCTTCTACGTTCCACTGCATCGGTGTACGTGAATTATCACGAGATTTTTGTTGTAAGATTTCAATGATTTCTTCGTTCGACATACCTTCTTCTTGTTTCATTTTATAAATATTTAAAGATTCTACGTCACGATACAAATCGATATTGTCAAAACCAGGATTCGTCATTCCAATTTCTTCACCTTGGTAAATATAAGGTGTCCCTTGTAACATATGCATCGCCGTTGCTAACATTTTTGCTGATTCATTTCGATACCGCTTATCATCACCAAAACGGGATACAATGCGCGGTTGATCATGGTTACACCAGAACAGAGCATTCCATCCCCCGCCTTCTTGCATCTCAATTTGCCATTTCGACATAATTTCTTTCAACTGTGTAAAGTCAAAATCAGATTTTGTCCATTTATCACCATTTGGATAATCTACCTTTAAATGATGAAAGCTAAATGTCATACTTAATTCCTTCCGCTCTGGGTTCGAATACTTAATACAATTATCAATTGTTGTAGATGACATTTCTCCAACTGTAATTACATCTTTCCCCGCAAATACTTCTTGGTTCATCTCCTGTAAATATTCATGAACACGCGGTCCATCTGTATAGTATTTACGTCCATCACTAGTAGCTAGTGTTCCTTCATCATCTAAAAAATGCTGTTCTTTTGAAATTAAGTTAATAACATCCAGCCTGAATCCTGTTACACCTTTTTCAAGCCAAAAGCGCATCATTTCGTATACTTCTTCACGAAGTTTTTCATTCTCCCAGTTTAAATCAGCTTGTGTTTTATCAAATAGATGCAAATAATATTGCTTTGTTTTCTCATCGTATTCCCAAGCGGAGCCGCCAAACTTAGACTGCCAATTATTCTTTTCATCACGCCAAATATAAAAATCACGATACGGGCTATTTTTATCATGGCGCGCTTCCTGAAACCACTTATGCTCCGTTGAACTATGGTTCACAACGATATCAAGCATAATATCAATTTCACGCTTCTTCGCTTCTGCTAACAGTTCTTCAAACTCTTCCATCGTTCCATAAGATGGATCTATAGAATAATAATCGCTAACATCATAACCATTATCATTTTGCGGTGAACGATAAATGGGAGTAAGCCAAATATAATCAACACCAAGTTTTTGTAAATAATCTAATTTCTCTGTTACACCTTTTATATCGCCTGTCTCTGTATTGTAATAGCTATTAAAGCTTTTCGGATAAATTTGATAGACAACACTTTTATGCCAATCTTTCATGCTAAACTGCCTCCTACTTCTGTTTTACTCGCTTTGCAAATAACCACGTTAAAACAAATGGAACTACTACTGCGATTATCATCCCAACCACAAACATTGGAATCGATTTCGGAATGATAGAAATAAAGGCTGGTAAACCACCAATTCCAATCGCTGGTGCTAATACACCATTTAACGTGATAAATACTGCAGCAATTGCCGATCCCGTAATAGCTGCATAAAACGGAAATTTATTTCTTAAATTCACACCAAACATTGCTGGTTCTGTAATACCGAAGTACGCTGAAATAGCTGATGTTGATGCCATACTTTTATCATTTTGATTTTTTGAAATCCAAAACATTGCCAGCGCTGCGCTACCTTGCGCGATATTAGAAAGTGCAATCATTGGCCAAATGAATGTGCCGCCATTTTGCGCGATTAACTGTAAATCAATCGCAATAAACATATGATGCATACCTGTAATTACGAGTGGTGCATATAATGCGCCAAATAATACTGCGCCAAGTGCAGGAACTGTTTCATATACACCAACTAAACCAGCTGTTAATAAATCACCAATATGACGTGTAACTGGACCGATAACTCCTAACGCTAATACACCAGTCACAACGACTGTTGTAATCGGTACGACTAATAATTGAATTGCATTTGGCACACGTTTCTTAAGGAAAATTTCAACTTTACTTAATACAAATGCTGCTGCTAAAATCGGTAAAATTTGTCCTTGGTATCCTACTTTTTCAATTTGGAACAATCCTAAAATATTAAAGTACTCAATTTTTTGTCCATCTAGTCCTGCCGATGCTTTTCCATAATTCCATGCATTTAATAAATCAGGATGTACAAGCATTAACCCCATTACAATCCCGAGTATTGGACTGCCGCCGAAACGTTTTGTCGCAGACCAACCAACAAGTGCTGGTAAGAATACAAATGCGGTATTTGCCATCATATTAATTAAATCCCATAGCCCGCCTAAGTTTGGATATACTTCTAATAAATTCTTCCCTTCAAAAAATAAATCTTTCGCTCCTAATAAATTATTAATCCCCATAAGTAAACCGGCTGTAACAATTGCTGGTAAAATCGGCATAAATACATCAGAAAATACCTTTACAAATTTTTGCATCGGATTTAATTTTTGATTTCCCGAATCCTTCACATCCGCTACTGTCGATTCCTTCATATCTGCAAGCGTTATCAATTCTGCATATACTCGATCTACATCTCCTGGACCAATAACAATTTGAAATATACCAGCGTTATGAAACGCTCCTTTTACTAATGAAACCGCTTGTAATTTATCGTTATCTATTTTACTTTCATCCTTTAAAGCGATACGAAGCCTTGTTACACAATGTGCTGCTTGTTCAATATTTTCTTTACCACCAATATAATTCAGCACTTCTTGTGCTGTTTGACGATAATCTTTCCCCATATCCCGTCCCTCTTTTCTTTTTTTGATACCGTTTACAATTACATATTAACTCGTATATATAAGTTAGTCAACACTCGTATGTACGAGTTTGTATTATTTTTTATCGAAATACACAAAAAGAGATGAAACATCTATCGTTTCATCTCTTTATTTTCTCCGCGCCACATCTGAAAAATGAAAAATATCAAGTCGGTGGCGTGATTCTGTATATTCAAACTGACTACCATCATAAAGATGAGTAAAGTTTTTCACAACAACAACATAATCTGTTCCATTTAAATCTAAATACTTCCGATCATCATCTGTGCAAGGTTGCACTTCGATAACGCGATGTGAATAACTAATATGTAATTCTAATACTTTCTCAATGTATTTATAAATCGACTTCTCAGCAATGTCTTTTGTTAATTCAGGGATATATTCAGATACAAAATAGTTTACATCTAAAATTACATTTTCCCCATCAATATTTCGAACACGTTTAATATGATCTACCTGCGTTTTCGCCTTCACATTTAATAATTTTGCTATTTCTTTCGGTGCTGACAATTGCTCCATCTCTACCACATTTGTTATACATTGACGCCCTAATCGTTCATTCTCCTCTTGAAAACTCACAATACCACCAAAATTAAATTCAATGTTTTTTCGTTTTAAAACGAAAACGCCTTTACCATGAATTTTCTGTACATATCCACGTTCCTGTAATAAATCAACAGCTTTTCTTACCGTCCCACGGCTCGCTTCATACTGCTTCATCAATTCTGTTTCAGATGGAATTTTACATCCCTCTGTTAACTTACGATTATCAATGGAATCACTTATCTCCGTATAAATCTGCTCATACTTACTCATCATTTTGAATATCCCCTTGTCACCTTCTATTTCTACTTGTATTATAGCATGACAGAAAATTAGTTTTTCCTCTTGATTATTTTACACATTAACCCTATAATATTTACATATTTCACAAAAATCATAATTTATAAACTCTTATCAAGAGAGGTGGAGGGATCGGCCCTATGAAACCTCGGCAACCCCTATTTTATTTAGGTAGGTGCCAATTCCTTTAGAATCTAAATTCTAAAAGATAAGAAGAAGCGATATTGTATATTTCAAAGCCTTCTTCTTGTAAAGTAGGCTTTTTTATTATTTTCATACTTTTACTCCTTATCAAGAGAGGTGGAGGGACCGGCCCTACGAAACCTCGGCAACCCCTATTTTATTAGGAAGGTGCTAATTCCTGCGTTTAAAGGCGACAGATAAGGTGATGATTTTCTAATCAAAGTAATCATCCCTTTCTTCGCATAGAAAGGGGTGATTTTTTTATTACTACACACTAAATTACAACTAGGGAGGAGACGAAGTTATTTGGATATTTTCCACGAACAGTTTATTTACCCAAAACTTTCAGATACAACATTTAAAGAAATTTTAGAAAAGGTTTCCACCGACTTACTTATGAAGGGATTTGTAAAAGAAAGCTTCTCACAAGCTGTGCTAGAACGAGAAATGCATCATCCAACAGGTCTTCCTACTGAAAAAATTGGGGTAGCCATCCCTCATACAGATCCTTCACATATTACACAATCTGTCATCAGTGTAATTACATTAGAAACACCTATCCCTTTTACTCTTATGGGGAGTTTGGAAAAAGAAACAACAAATGTGCAAGTTCTTTTCTTACTTGCGCTACAAGATGGTAGGCAACACATTCAAATACTTAAAGAAATTATGAAACTTATTCAACATCCACAGCTGCTGCAACAACTAGCTACTGCGTCTACAAAATCAGAGATTATAGAATCTATTTCTACTCTTACTATTTAAGGAGGAAAAAACATGAGAATATTTCACATTTTAACAGTTTGCGGTTCAGGGACAGTAAGCTCAACTATGGTTTCAGAAAAGCTAAAAGAGGCTTTAAGTGAGGATCATATTACAATTACAACAACTGAGGTAAAACCTACACAAGTCGAACAATTTTTAGAAGAAAGACAATATGATTTTATTGCTTATACTACACCTATCCCTCAAGGTCTCTCTATTCCAGCGATTAATGCTGTTGGATTTTTAACTGGTTTTGATGAAGAAAGTTTTTTAGAAGAAGTAAAACAAGTTATTCATAACATTTTAAAACAAGAAGACATTATAAATTCATAAGACGGGTGGATTGATACAAATGGAACTAGAATTTCTTAAGAAGATTTTTGATACATTTGGCGCATCCGTTTTTGTGCCAATTGTTATTTTTATAATCGCGATCGCTTTAAAGGTAAATCGTAAAAAAGCTTTTTATTCTGCTTTATATGCAGGTATTGGCTTACAAGGATTCACTCTTTTACTAAATGCTTATATCCCTATTATTATGCCTGTTGTTCAAAATATGGTGAAAAGTACAGGAGTCAGCCTCCCTGTATTTGATATCGGATGGCAAGCTAGCTCAATTGTTGCCTATTCTACGGAAGTCGGGATGATCTTTGTAGGTCTCGCACTATTGCTGCAAGTTGGATTATTCCTACTTAAATGGACGAATATTTTCCAACCAGGAGATTTATGGAACAATTATTCCTATATGGTATGGGGTTCCATGATTTATTTAGTTACAAGTAATTTATGGCTAGCTTTAGCTTGCATGATTACACTTAATCTGTATAGCCTTCTTTTCGCAGAATTATTGTCCAAAAGATGGTCTACATATTTTCAATACCCGCGTTGTGCGATTTTACAGTTACATCATGTTGGGAGCATTCCCTTTGCGATTGGACTAAACAGCCTGCTAACAAAGTTCGGTGTTGGAAAAGTAAATGCTAACCCCGAAGTATTAAAGAAAAAATTAGGATTATTTGGAGAACCCATTTTTCTAGGACTATTTCTCGGTGTTTGTATCGGAATATTAGGAAATTTCCATTCTCTTCATACATTAAAAGCATGGGGACAAATTACTACTGTCGGGATCTCAACTGCCGCTATTATGACTATTTTCCCAAAGGTTTCGGGGATTTTTGCTCAAGCATTTTTACCCCTTACAGAGTCAGCGAAAAAAAATATTAACAAAGATAAAAATAAATCCCGAGATTGGTATTTAGGTGTAAATGATGCAATGGGATATGGTGAAACTGCAACATTAACAACTGGTATTTTACTCATTCCAATCATGGTTGTATTAGCATTAATTTTACCCGGAAATGAAGTCCTTCCTATTGTCGATTTAATTGCGCTCCCTTACATGGTTCAAGGAATAGTAGCGATTACAAATGGAAATATTTTTAAATCAATTCTAATTGGTGCAATTTGGTTTAGCTTAGGTCTTTATATGGCAACGTACACCGCACCTATCTTTACAGAAGTTGCACAACAAGTTGGAGTAACCATTCCGGCAGGTGTCCTTCTGATTACAAGTTTCGGAATTCTTACATCACCTGTAACAGGACTAATCTTTTTAGCATTTTTATCAAAATCTCCTTTTTGGATTGGCGGTATACTACTTCTTTATCTTGTCACATATGTATTCTTTAGAAAATACAAACCAAGTATTCAAAACTACTTAGAGCACGCCAATGATTTGCCTTTGCAAAAATCTGTGCATGGAAGACAAGTAAAAATATAATGATAGCTTCCAAATAGTAGTATAAATCTATATTGATTTTTCAATATATAAAGTGAAACTTCCATCAGTGTAGGGTCTTCATCCCCCACTGATGGTTAGTTAAACCAATCGGTCTTTTACGGGTAGTTATCCCCTACCTATCCTCCACTTGTTTTCTCCTTATGTTTTACATGGCATGGGGTAAAAAAAGGATGTGACTGCTTCTACGCATAACCGGACGCTCTCTCCCACCTAAAAAGAAAGGGATTATGCCTTTTTCAAATTTGAGTTCATATATTTCCCAGCACAAGAAATATCTATATAAATATTTAGTCACCAATACGAATTTTTATAAATTTTTTCATATTTCTCTTTTCATTCTAAAAAACATGTAGTATACTAACTTCAAAATCAGAGGAGAAAGGGAGCAAAGAACTATGCTTACGAATACAACTGTAGTTACATTTGCACAAAAACATCATCATCATACGTAAACCCTTGAAACCTAGCGGAAAAATTCACGCGTAGGTACAAGGGTTATTCCCGTTGTACCTACGTTAGGCAAAGAGCCATGTAGGTATTTTTTATCTACATGGCTCTTTTTTGTTTTCAAAAAGGCTAGTAAAAAGATGATGAATAAGCAAAACTACTACAAAGGAGATAAACAAACATGGAAACGAAAAAATGGGGTTTATGGATTTTAACAGCATTTGTTGTTGGAAATATGGTTGGCGGTGGCGTGTTTATGCTTCCAGCAAATTTAGCACAAGTATCGGGTCCCATGGGATCTACACTTGCTTGGAGTATTACAGGACTTGGTGTATTTATGATTGCTCTTGTATTTGGAAACCTTGCCGTACGTAAACCAGATTTAAAAGCTGGGCCACAAAGTTACGCACAAGCAATGTTTACTTCTCAAAAGGCAGGTAAAGTTGCTGGATATAGTATAGCATGGGGATACTGGGCTGCGAACTGGGCTGCAACTGCTTCTGTTATTATTTCATTTGCAGGATACCTATCTACATTCTTCCCAGTTTTACAAAGTAAGCAAGTTCTTTTTTCACTAAACGGATTTTCATTAGAACTTGGAAAAGGATTAACATTTACTGTATGTAGCATTATGCTATGGGGTATTCAATATATTCTTTCTCAAAACATTGATAGAGCTGGCAACATGAATCTGCTTGCAACGATCGCAAAGATTATCGGATTTACAATGTTCATCGTCATTACATTATTTATTTTCAATACTTCTAACTTTGGCGATGGTCAAACATTTATGAATGAGGCTGGGAAATCGATTCCATTAGGCGGACAAGTTAATGCCGCTGCTATTGCAACTCTTTGGGCATTTATAGGAATTGAATCAGCAGTTATGCTATCGAATCGCGCAAAATCACAGCGCGATGTAAAAAAAGCAACAATTTTCGGGTTAATTATTGCTCTTCTTATTTACATGGCAATTACACTCCTAACGATGGGTGCTCTTCCGCAAGACGCTTTAAAAGAGTCGCAAAAACCTTTAGTAGATGCTTTAAACCTAGCCATCGGTAATAAAGGTGCTTACATTATGGCACTACTTGCACTTGTATCATTATTCGGATCTACTGTTGGCTGGATTGTTGTTAGTTCGGAAGTACCTTATCAAGCAGCAAAGAACGGACTTTTCCCAAAATTCTTTGGAAGAACGAATAAAAAAGGAAGTCCTTCAAAGTCACTGCTTGTTACAAATATTATGACGCAAATTTTCTTGTTCTCAACAATATCTGGCACTGTTTCAGAAGCTTATAATTTTGCCATTGTTGTTGCGACTTTAGCTTATTTAATCCCATATCTTGTTTCTACCCTATACCAATTAAAGCTTGTTGTAACAGGAGAAACATACGATATAACACCAGGCTCTCGAGTAAAGGATGGAATCATTACAGTACTTGCACTCCTATACTCTATTTGGGTAATTAAAACCGGAACAGCTGACTTAAAAACATTTTTCTTAGGCATTGGATTATTTGTATTAGGACTCGTCCTCTATCCAATTCTGATGAAAAATCCATCTACTTCTCCTTCAGAACAGCCTAATAATAAAGCTAGCTAATACAACAGAAGCTGTGAGCTACATTCCAAAATATACTGGAGTGTTTCCCACAGCTTCTTGTATTCCTAAGAAACTTCCAACTAATAATCAGTGAGGATGAAGAAAACCACCACTAATTAAAGTTTCACTATATATTGTTTCACATGAAACTCTTTTTTACTATTGAACTTCCCCCACCTTCACTTCATTTAGAAGAAGGGGGATTCCTGGTTAAAATGAGAAAACAACAAACTTTGAACCTAAATAGTAAAATACGATTACTTAAGCTCTTTTTTATAGCTAATCGCTTGCTTACCCATTTGCTCCCAAGCTGCTTGAAATTCATTTTTGGAAACAGCCACATGTGGTTCTGTTCCAAGCGGATTATGAAAATATACTTTTTCTTTATCATATCCGGTTACGAGCACACTATGCTCATAGTACGTAATACGAACCATTCCTTGCGGCGTTTCCCAATTACGAAAATGACCATCGGAAAGACGTTGAAAAGTAGAATTTGTAATTACTAAAACTGGTATCCCCGAACGAATCTGTGTATAGATGCTCTCTATATCTTTTCCCGTCAAATCAATTGCTCGCTCTCCTAAATATTGCTGTGCCAATTTATAAATTGGCTTATGATATGCCCCATATCCAGGATAAGAATACGTGTAAATATTCCCAACAAACCCCTCGTTTGGATGCCCATGTTTATTTCCAATCCAAAACGGAACTTTATGTATTTCCTTCGCTAGCCTCATTTTATCTATTTGAACATTGGCTGACTGAAGTAGCATCGCCAAACTCGTTACTTCACAACCCCTTTTTAATTCAGGAAGCTGTCTGATAAACGGTACATGTGATAAGACAATTTTCTCTGGTAAAGGTTTTGCTGTTTCTTGTTTCACTTGTTGAATCTTATATTGACTTGATTTTCCATCCATTTTTACTGATGAAGAAGGCTTCTTACTCACTGGAGAACAACTTCCAAATAATACTGTAAAAACAAAAAGTAGTTTATACAATTGCACATATTTTTGCATATATATAACTCTAACTCCATTTCATATTAAAATGCTTCTTTCCTATTGTTTACGATTACAAATAAAATCCCATTGTTATTTTTTCCCTAAACGTATATTGTTCCTTACATACTTAAAAAACAGACTAAAATAGTCTGTTTTGGGTTACCAATTTATTAATATCTCCCGTATGGATATTGCGTTGGATATGTTTTTGGGTATGACGCCGGATAATAACCTCCACCACTCGTTAATGCTCCAGCTGTCAGTCCTCCTAATACCCCTCCGGCAAAACTACCTAAAAAAATGTACCTCCGCCACCATAATGACCATGTTGATGATGATCGTGATGTCCACCATGATGGTGTCCGCCGTGATTTCCCATCTCCTTTATACCTTATTTCTTACCACCATATGCAGGACAAGTGCGGAAATCATGGGCATTTTATCCACATTTGTACAGATAAAACAAAACGTTTTATAATGAAGGTATTGTACTAAATTTCTATAAAGTAATACGTGAGAAAGAATGGGTGAAATGTATACATATGAAAAATCGTGTCGTTCAATTACTATTTGTATTTACACTTGTAGCAATTGTTCTTATGCTCTTAAATAAAGAGGTCATATCTTTATATAAATTTCTTGGTGTACTGTGGTCGATTACGATTATAGGAATTTCCTTCGTTATTTTTATCGAAAATCGCTCTCCACAAAGTACACTAGCATGGTTTTTAGTATTAGCGCTTCTTCCGGTTATTGGTGTACTCTTGTACTCACTTTTTGGACGAAGTCGCTGGAGAAGAAAGAAGCATTTGCATCGATCAGAAGAGCAAAGAAAGTTATTCCGTGAAATTTTAGAGAATAAGCGTTTAGACGTGAGCCCGCCTTCTTCATTAAGTGAACGATCTACCTATTTAACGAAAGCCATACAAAAATTTGGCGCCGGACCTGTCGCCAACGAAACAACAACAACTCTCTTAACAAACGGAGAGGAAACTTTTAATGAAATTATAAAGTCTCTTGAAAATGCTAAACACCATATTCATATTCAATATTATATTTATCGATCAGATGAAATCGGGACTAAAGTTCGAGATACATTAATCAAAAAAGCAAAAGATGGTGTAGCTGTACGTTTTCTGTATGATGGTCTTGGAAGCAACACATTGCGTAATCGCTTCTTACGTCCTATGAGAGAAGCTGGGATTGAAATCTTAGAATTTGACTCTATTCTTTCACCATGGCTACTTGAAACAGTCAATTATCGAAATCACCGCAAGATTGTTATTGTTGATGGCGTAATTGGTTTTACAGGCGGACTCAACGTTGGGGATGAATATCTTGGCCGTTCGAAAAAGTTCCCTATTTGGCGCGATAGTCATTTAAAAATAGAAGGAAAAGCATTATATAAACTGCAAGCTGTTTTTCTAGAAGATTGGCTTTATGCTTCTAGCGGTTTAAATAACTATTCCTGGGATTCATTTATGAATAGAGAATACTTTCCAGGACAAGGTATTCACCAAGCAGAAGGTGCCGTTCAAATTGTCGCAAGTGGTCCAAGTTCCGATGATACAAGTATTCGTAATGCTTTATTAGCCGCTATAGGCTCTGCGAAAAAATACATTTGGATCGCAACGCCCTACTTTATTCCAGATCAAGAAACATTAACATTATTGCGTTTAAGCGCCACTGCTGGAATTGATGTCCGCGTTCTATATCCAGGCAAAAGCGATAGTATCATTAGTGATCAAGCGTCTCAATCATACTTTACTCCGCTCTTAAAAGCAGGGGCTTCCATTTATCGCTATAAAGATGGCTTTATGCACGCCAAAATTGTACTTGTTGATGATGAAATTGCTACAATTGGTACAGCAAATATGGATATTCGTAGCTTTGAGCTTAACTATGAAATCATTGCGGTGCTATATGAATCGAAAACAGTTTTAGATATAAAACGTGATTTCGAACAAGATTTTAAAGAGTCTACAGAAATTAAATGGAATTCATTCAAAAAACGAAATATTGGAAAGCGAATGCTCGAATCACTTATGCGACTCATTTCACCTTTGCTATAAATTTCTAAAAAGTAATCAAATTAAATTTGATTACTTTTTTCTTTTCCCCGCTATTTGCGGGCAATAATACTTCCACTTCAAAATTCGACAAAAGCAAAAAAGTTAGTTGGGAGATAAACTTCTCGTAAAAGCCCGATTGGTGAGGGCTAATAATCAGTGGGGGATGAAGCCCCACTGATTAAAGTTTCACTTTATCATGCCATGCTTTCCCTCTCTCCTTTTCTTTGCATACCATATAAAAACACGTTATCATAAGATGTATTGTTTACTTTATGAAAATAATGTTAGGTGGGAAATACATGTTAGAACAATTTCATATACATGCTGATTTAAAACAGCAATTAGCAACAATTCACGAAAAAAATAAACAAGCAGCTGGTGAAAATGCACATTTAATCGGAACAAAAATGTATAAAGCATCAGATAATAGCATTATTGAAGATGCGATTACAGCACTTCTTCTAGGTAAGAATATTTTACTAAAAGGACCGACTGGAAGTGGAAAAACTGTTCTTGCTGAAACGCTATCTTCCTTATTCCAAAAACCAATGCACAGCATTAACTGTTCTGTCGATTTAGATGTCGAAGGTATTTTAGGATACAACACTTTACAAACAAAAGATGGTGCATCTGAAGTTTCCTTCGTTGACGGTCCTCTTATGAAAGCAATGAAAAACGGACATTTCTTATATATCGATGAAATCAATATGGCAAAACCTGAAACACTTCCTCTTCTTCACGGTGCATTAGATTACCGTAAAATGATTACAAACCCGTTTACACAACAAGTTGTATATGGTGATGAGGAGTACCGCGTTATTGCGGCAATTAATGAAGGTTACGTTGGAACAAGCGAGCTAAATGAAGCATTAAAAAACCGCTTCGTTATCATTGAAGTTCCTTATATTCAAGGTGATACATTAAAAGAGTTATTACTAGCTGAATCCAAATTAAATGACGTTGCAACGATTGAAAAATTTGTAGCATTCGCAAGTGACCTTATGCCTCTTGCTCGTGACGGACGCGTAAGTGAAGAAGCAGCAAGTATTCGCGGTATTATTGACGCATGTGATTTAGGTGTATATATTCCTGTTATGCGCGCAATTGAGCGCAGCATTATTACAAAATTAAATGATGAAACAGAACAAATGACTGTCCGTGAATTAGCAGAAAGCTACTTTTTTGAGGGATAATTCATGAGACAAATTTTTAGTGACAAAAAAATTGATGCGTCGCTGTTTCTTCAAATGGAAAATTTAATGTATGCCCTTCTAAAAGAAGACGATGCCTACCTTGAGTATGGCTATAAAGCATACTACGACGAAATAGAAAAAAAGGTTGTCATTAGTCACTTTTGGGATGATCGAAAAGAAGAAGATACCGTAATCGGATTAAAAAGCGAAGTGTTTTTAAAAGCACTCGGCAATAAACATTACTCGGACATGACTTTAATTCGTTCTTATGCAATTGAATTACAAGAATCTCCTCTTAAAAAGTTTTTAACACAATTATTTGTTTTATTAGAAGATTTACGTGTTGAGGAAATCGTAAAAAGCTTACGCCCTGGCACAAAACATATTTTTAAGCGCCGAAAAGAAATGTATCGTAATTACTTCGGCTCACAAAATGAAATAAACCGCGTTCGTAATTATCACGGTGATCGTCTATTTTGTTTATGTTATCTTTCATTAACGAGCGATAAATATGAAATGTTCAACAATGAATATTTCGAGCAAATTGAAACGATTTTACACGAAACATTCCAAACACGTAATACGGAAGAGATTATGTACGTCGTTGAAAAAATTCGCTATCGTCTAGAAGGTCTTCTAGAAAATGATATGATCAATAACTATTTCGGACATGCCCCACTCTACTTATCTGTCATTGCAGATGAAAAAAACTGTCGCGTCGAAGAATTAGCAAATGATGATACTCAAATCGTAGATGATGAGAATAAAAATAAAATTAATGAAAGCTTCTCGACATGGCATCGTGAAAATAAAAATAACGAAAACGAGAACTTTTTACGCTTTGAATTAGAAAGCGGAACAAAAACAAATATGATGGGTGATACTGCTCGTGAATCAGAAGATGGCGATCAAGCACTTGGTTCTGTACAAGGGACTTCGCAAAAAAGTACGCAATCTAACTTTGATGGGGCTAATGCAGAAGAAGCAAGAGCTTCCCATGCATCTAGTCAAAATGAAGGCATATACGGTAAATATAATGTTGGTGCCTCTCATACATTTAAAGAAGCGCGCAAGCCAAATCCTGATGACAAGAAAGACTATCAAGCCATCAAATCAGTCATTAATAAAGACGTAAAAGAATTAAAGAAAATTATTGAGAAGACAATTGAGAACAAAACAAACGCGAATAGTGATAAATATTACGGAAGACTTCGCAAAAAGTTTCTGCGTATTTATACAGAGAAACAACCTCGTATGTTTTATAAGAAAGGGCAAGAATCACAAGAACTTGACGTTGCCTTTCAACTATTAGTCGACTGCTCTGGCTCTATGTATAACAAAATGGAAGAAACAAAGAAAAGCGTTGTTCTCTTCCACGAAGCATTAAAATCCTTAAAAATCCCGCATGCGATTAGTGGATTTTGGGAAGATGCTTCTAGTGCAAAGCCAGAAGATAAACCAAACGTGATTCATGAAGTTGTAACATATAAAAACTCAACGCTTCCAAACGTTGGACCAGAAATTATGCAACTTCGCGAAGAAGAAGACAATCGTGACGGTTACATTATCCGCATCGTTTCAGAAAAACTGGCAAAACGATCAGAGAAGCACAAATTCCTGCTCGTATTTACAGACGGTGAACCATCGGCATTAGACTACCAACAAGATGGTATTTTAGATACACACGAAGCTGTTAAACTTGCTCGTAAAAGCGGCATGGAAGTCATCGGGATTTTCATCGAAGAAGGCGAAGCAAAAGAGGCGACATATCAACTGATGAAAAATATTTATAACCATCATTTCTTAGTTGCGAATCATGCTGAAGATTTACGATTGAAGATTAAGCCGTTATTGAAGAAATTATTACTGAAGACGATCGAATAGAAAAACAGGGGCTGATTTTGGCTCCTGTTTTTTAGTCTTTATTTGTCGAGCGATCGATATATTTGAAAAAGCGCCGATAAAATTTTATTTACTATTTTGTTTCTCTTTGAAATTTGTATGAGATGGATGCCTTTAATAATGATTCAAGCCCTCCATCATAATATGGGAAGCGCTCATTTGCAGTTTTCATATCGACCCATTCTATTACTGAAATCTCACCTGCATCTTGCACAGCAATATCCCCATCTATCACATTGGCGTGAAAAGTAATCAACAATGCATGGTTGCCTACCTCAGTAAAAAACTTTTCATTTATTGCAGCAATCCCCCGTATCTCTACAGTTAATCCTGTCTCTTCTTTTACTTCTCTTACAGCTGCTGCTTCTAATGTTTCTCCTTTTTCCACTGCACCGCCCGGCAATGACCAAGCATCTTGTTCAACGTTATGTACCATTAATATTTGGTCCTTCTCCTGATTATAGATTAATGCATATACAACATCGACTCTTTTCATGTGTATTTCCTCCTATTGTATTTTTTACGTATCTAATCCTGGTTCAAATTTCGATAAAATGTTAATTCCCTATACTCCTAATTATGAAAATACATAAAGAAATTCATCAAGAAGCGAATGAGGAATTAGGATTGGTTGCACAGGAATTTATGAAGAATCTGACACAGATTGAACTACCCTCACCTATCTTCCTTATTTCTCTCTGAATAATGAAAAATTTATAGAAATCTTTTTGGGTATATTAAGGAAGAAGTCTACTATCAAATATATTTGAAAGGATGTTTCATTTGTCCCCCAAAAAGGATGAGCAATATACGGATGTTACAGCTGCTGAAGCAAGACATGAATATGTCATTCCCGAAGAGTTTCCCGAGGGTCCTTACGGTTCTTCCACTAACAGAAAGTTAGGAAAGTCGACTCCTTGGGAGAAAGATCAAAAAACACATAAAGCATTTAGTTACGAATATGAAAAACAATATGAAGAAACAAAGCAACAATATCCCGAAGCTAGCACCGAATCAGAAAGTCTAGATACGAATAAAGTAAAATCTATATAACAAGAAACCTTATTCCTTCCCTAGACTCCGTTTAGATATGCTGACAAAAAGAACCGATTCAATTGAATCGGTTCCCTTCATTAACTAAGCACTAACTCAGCTGTTAACTTTTTTTTTAACTTTGCTAACATATCAGCTGTCATTTTATCTAAGTCATATTCTGCTTTAAAGCCCCACTCTTCTTTCGCTGCTGTTGCATCAATTGAGTTTGGCCAGCTGTTTGCGATTGTTTGACGAGCTGAATCTACAGCGTAATCCATTGTAAACGTCGGAATGTGCTTACGAATTGCTGCTGCAATTTGCTCTGGTTCGAAACTCATCGCAGTAATATTAAAAGCATTTCGATGTATTAACTTACTTGGGTCTGCTTCCATTAAAGAAACAATCGCTTGCAGTGCATCTGGCATATACATCATATCCATGTATGTTCCTTCCGCAATGTAAGAGGTGTAAGCACCTTTTTTAATTGCTTCATAATAAATTTCAACTGCATAATCCGTTGTACCGCCTCCTGGAGGAGCTACATAAGAAATTAAGCCTGGGAAACGTACTCCGCGCGTATCAACACCAAATTTTTGATGATAATAATCACATAATAATTCTCCTGCTACTTTGTTTACCCCATACATCGTAGTCGGACGCTGAATAGTATCTTGCGGTGTATTATCTTTTGGCGTTGTTGGACCAAATGCACCAATAGAACTTGGCGTGAAAAATTTACATTCCAGCTCACGTGCTGCTTCTAATGCATTTACAAGTCCGCCCATATTTAAATTCCAAGCAAATAACGGATTCTTTTCTGCAGTCGCTGAAAGTAAAGCTGCTAAATGAATAATTGTATCTACTTCATTACGTTTCGCAATGTCGTGTAGTTTCTGACCATCGGTTACATCTAACGTTTCAAATGGGCCAGATTTTACGACATCACTATCCGTCTCGCGAATATCTGTTGCAATAACGTTTGATGCGCCGTATACATCACGAAGTTTCATTACAAGTTCAGAACCAATTTGCCCTAAAGAACCGGTTACTAGAATTTTTTTCATTTTCCCCACTCCTCATTTGCAAGCTTTCAAAAGATGTAATTATATTAGATGATTCCCATTTCTTTTCCCACTTTTTCATACGTACGAATCGCTTCATCAAGCATCTCTTTCGTATGAGCCGCTGTTGGCATATTACGAACACGACCTTTACCTTTTGCTACAGTCGGGAACACAATAGATTTCGCATAGACGCCTTCTTCATTTAGACGTTTACTGAACTCTTGTGTTAATACTTCATCGCCAATGATACAAGGCGTAATTGGTGTTTCACTTTCTCCAATGTTGAATCCAAGCTCTTTTAAGCCTTGTTTTAAATAGCGACCATTTTCCCATAAACGATCATGTAATTCCGTGCTTTCCATTAAAATTTCAATCGATCTCATACAAGCCGCTGCATCTGCTGGTGTTAGCGCTGTTGAGAATAAGAATGGACGTGAACGAACTTTTAGCCAATCAATTAAGTTTTGCTTTCCTGCTACATATCCACCGACTACCCCAATCGCTTTTGATAATGTACCAATTTGGAAATCTACTTTATCAGAAAGACCGAAATGTTTTACAGTACCTGCACCTTTCCCAAGTACACCTGAACCATGCGCATCATCCACATATGTCATTAAATCTAGTTCTTCTGCAATCTCAACAATTTCTGGTAGTTTCGCAACATCACCATCCATTGAGAAGACGCCATCTGTAATAACCATCAATTTATTGTAAAGACCTGATTCCTTGGCCTCAGTTGCTTTTTTGCGTAAGTCTTCCATATCAGAATGTTTATAAACAATTATTTTTGCTTTTGATAAACGACTGCCGTCAATAATAGACGCATGATTTAATTCATCAGAGAGAATTGCATCATTTTTATCCATAACAGCTGAAATCGCTGCCATATTACAGTTAAATCCTGATTGATACGCAATTGCTGCTTCTGTATGTTTAAACTTGGCAATTGTTTCTTCCAATTTGATATGCAAATCAAGAGTACCGTTAATTGTACGAACTGCTCCTGCACCAACGCCATATTTATGAATTGCACCAATTGCTGCTTCTTGCAGACGATTATCTGTTGCTAAACCAAGATAGTTATTTGAAGATAAGTTAATATATTCTTTCCCGCCAATTGTAATGATTGGTCCATTTGGACCTTCAAGCGGATCAATTACGTTATAAAGCCCCTTTGCTTTTAAATCCTCTAAATTTTCTTCTAAAAAGTTTGCAAGTGTTTTACTAGACATCGTGAAGCCTCCCCATCGTTCATGTAAGCGGATTATTATCTCAATAATTCCAATAATCCCTCTACTAGCTTAACACGTTTTCGAAATTTGTTATAGAAAAATAGTTTAAAGAAAACGCTTACAACTTTTAATTATATAGGATTAAATACAAGAAATCTATGATTTACTTCAATTGTTTGATAGAATGAAAAAAATATTTTTAGGAGCTGAGAAAATGGCCTTTACAGAATCTGAAGTATATAATAATGACTCTTTTTTTGAACAGTATATGAAGCGCAGATATCGAAAAGATAATCCAAATGAAGCAATTGAAAAACCTGCCTTATTGCAGCTCATCGGGGATATGAAAGGGAAGAACATTCTTGACTTAGGATGCGGTGATGCTAAATTTGGTGTGGAATTATTGCAAAAAGGATGTCTTTCTTACACAGGTATTGAAGGCTCTCACCTTATGTATACAGAAGCTGTACAGCAACTAGAAAACGTAAATGGCACTGTCTATTTCATGAACCTCAAAGACTATACGTACCCTTCTTCTACTTTTGATCTCGTTACATCTAGACTCGCTCTTCACTATATTGAAGATCTCGATATTATTTTTCAAAACATCTATCAAACCTTAAAAACAGATGGGATTTTCACCTTTAGTGTGCAACATCCCATTATTACTTCTTCTTTTGAGAGCTTACAATCTGGTGGTAAACGCACAAGTTGGCTCATTGACGATTATTTTAAAAGTGGAAAACGTATAGAACCATGGATTGGTCAAGAGGTAATCAAATATCACCGCACCACTGAACAATACTTCACTCTCTTACAACGAGCTGGATTTACGATTACAGATTTACGAGAAGCAACACCAAAGCGAAAGCATTTTCAAAATGAAGAAGAATACAAGCGGAGATTGCGTATTCCTCTCTTTCTCTTATTTTCTTGTAAAAAATAAAAAAGCGATGAAATTTCATCGCTTTTTTCATTTCACTGCCTGCGCTACCTGCGGAAGTAAACATCTTCCTCTTCCCTGCGGAATGCAAAGCGGCGTTCCAAATAAAGGATCTGTTGTAATTTGACACTCCATGCGGAATACATCACGAACTAGCTTACAGTCAATAATTTCTTCTGGCTTACCTTGCGCATAAATTTGTTTATCTTGAATGGCTACAATATTGTCTGCATAGCGGCAAGCTAAGTTTAAATCATGTAGTACCATAACGATTGTTCTTTGTTCTGTTTCATTTAATTCAAATAATAAATCAAGCACTTCAATTTGATGAGTCATATCTAAATATGTAGTTGGCTCATCTAACAAAATAATATCCGTATCTTGCGCAAGCGTCATCGCAATCCAAGCACGCTGACGTTGTCCACCTGAAAGTGCGTGAACATCACGCTCAGCAAATTCAGTCATACCTGTTGCTGCGAGCGCTTTTTGTACCATTTCCTCATCTTTTTCTGACCATTGCTTGAGCCATGTTTGATATGGATAACGCCCTTGTTTTACAAGCTGAAGCACAGTTAGGCCTTCTGGAGCTTGAGGACCTTGCGGTAAAATTGCCATTTGCCGAGCTATTTGCTTCGTTTGCATATTTTGAATTGCTTTGTCCTCTAGTAAAATGTCACCTGCTGTTGGTTTTAATAAACGAGCAAGCGAACGTAATAAAGTTGATTTTCCGCAACCGTTAGAGCCGATAAAAATCGAAATTTTCCCTTTTGGGATCTCTAGATTTAACTCATTAATAATAATTGTTTCTCCATAAGACAATGTTAACGTTTTAGTCTCTAATGCTTTTTGCATGTTCATCTCCCTTTACTCCGTTTTCTTAGTAGACAAGAAATCGTCTATGTACTTCTTTACCTTTATGAATTTCGACTTTTATAAAGTAAATAAATAAAATACGGAGCACCGATTGCTGATGTAAATACACCTGCTGGGACTTCAAGCGGCGCAAAGACTGTGCGCCCAATTAAATCGGCAGCAAGTACTAAAATTGCACCAACAACAGCAGCAACTGGAAGTAGCGCACCATATAAAGAACCAACTAATCTTCTTGAAATATGCGGTGCCATTAAACCAACAAATCCAATTCCACCTGCAAAAGCAACTGCTCCACCAATTAATGCTGTACTAAGGAGCAAGAGGAAAAAGCGTGATTTCGTTAAACGAATACCAAGTCCGGCAGCAATATCATCACCAAGTTCTTGTGCATTTAAATGTCTCGCCGATATAAATGCAACCACTGTTAAAATAAGAACCCAAGGTGCTAACACTCCTACATTTTGCCAAGAAGATCCATAAACAGTACCAGTGATCCACACATTTGCTTGACTCGCTTGATAGATTGGTGCTAACAGCATGAATAATGTTGTAGCAGCCTTCGTTAGTGCCCAAAACCCAACACCTATTAGAACAAGACTAATCGCCGATAATCCATCATTTCTCCATGCGAATAAATATACAAAAAAGGCAACGATAGTTGCACCAATAAAGGCCGCTAGCGGCATATAATGAATGCTTACTGTTAATGCATTATTTTTATCACTAAATAATGCAAGAAATAGTACAACTGCTACACTTGCCCCACCCGTAATTCCAATAATATCAGGAGAAGCAAGCGGATTTCGAACGAGCCCTTGTAAAATACATCCAGCTACAGCAAGAGCTATTCCTACAAGGATTGCAATTAAAATACGCGGCATACGGAACTTATTTACAATCATATTAGACATCGTATCACCGTTTCCAGTAATTGCTTGCCATACATCATATGGGGCGATTTTCATTTCCCCCATACCTGCACTTGCAAAGAATAATCCTATTAAAACAACTAATAAACCTAACAAGACGAGACAAGCTCGTTTATACATTAAAAACGAGAGGCCGTCTTTTCCCATACGAAACGGAATATACTTCTTCATTTGCTAAGCCCTCTCTTACGTGCGATATAAATAAAGAATGGTGCACCAATAAATGCTGTCATAACCCCTACAGGTACTTCTTGTGGCATAATCACATATCTTGCAGCAATATCTGCAAGTAATAGTAAGATAGCACCTAATAGACCACTATACGGCACTCTCCAACGGTGATCTACGCCAACAAGCGCTCTTGCAAAATGAGGTATAATAATCCCCACGAATCCAATTGGACCGGCAACCGCTACAGAACCACCTGACAATAATACAATAATGAGTAACACCAGTGATTTCATCAAAAGGGTTCGTTGCCCTAACCCTTTTGCAACATCTTCTCCCATCATTAATGTATTTACTTTTCCAGCCATTAGAAGAGAGGAAATCCATCCTATTAATAAATAAGGGAACACAGACTGTAATATTTCTA
This sequence comes from Paenibacillus sp. 102, assembly GCF_039549175.1. Lineage (NCBI taxonomy): Bacteria > Bacillati > Bacillota > Bacilli > Caryophanales > Paenibacillaceae > Paenibacillus > Paenibacillus sp. 102. The sequence continues at coordinate 50,658 of NZ_JBCGHT010000010.1, forward strand.
ACTTTCTCCCCTGTACAGAACCAGCTAGCCAAAATAATACTTCTTCCAATGCTTTCTCATTTAATACGAGCAAACCTTGTGTTAAAGACGAGAATAAAGCACTAATTGCTACCCCTGCCAAAGTCAACTTAAGTGGAGTTGTCCCTTCTTTCCCTAAGGAACTAGATGCAAACACAAGTGCCGCAGCAACTGCTGCACCTAAAAAAGCGATCCACGTAAACGCTGACAAAGATGAAATCGAAAAAACAACAATGGCTACAACAATGAAAAAGGCAGCACCTGAGTTTAATCCGATAAAATCTGGAGCAGCAAGTGGATTTTTTGTTAAAGTTTGCATAAAGCAACCAGCGATGGCTAAACTAGCACCGACACTAGCAGCAATAAGCGCACGTGGTAAACGCACGTTTTGAATAATAATATGTTCATTCGAACCATTAAAATGGAAAAAGGCATCCAATGCTAATTTCCAACTCGTATTTGTATATCCAAAAATAATACTCCCCCAAATACAAGTAATAACTGCAATGATTCCAACAAATAATCCAACCCATTTTGCTTGATTTGTTTTTAATAACATGCAGCGTTTCTCCTTCAATGTATAATGATACGTTGTTAGTGTATTGCAACTTAATTTACGTTGTCAATGATAACAATTATTAATGTCAATTATTACTATTGACATTATATTTTCAAAACCGTAATATCAATTTCGACAATGAAAATTATTCTCAATATTTAGGGGGATACATAATGAATTTCATCAAACAAAAATCATTTGTATTATTTGTATTTGTGTTATCATTTTCACTTCTTTTAGGGGCATGTGGTAAATCTGATAACAAGGCTGAGGAGCCTAAAAAAGAAGAAAAGAAAGAAATGGTTACCGTAGAACATGCAATGGGTAAGACAGAAGTTCCTGCAAATCCAAAACGTGTTGTTATTTTAACAAATGAAGGAGCAGAAGCTTTACTTACTCTTGGTGTTACACCAGTTGGTGCTGTAAATCCGCCTACTAGCGACTCATGGTATCCACATATGAAAGATAAAATGAAAGATGTAAAATCTGTCGGTAACGAAAGTCAAGTCAATGTCGAAGCAATTGCTGCTTTAAAACCTGATTTAATTATCGGCAACAAAATGCGTCAAGAAAAAGTGTACGAGCAGCTAAATGGCATCGCTCCTACTGTCTTTGCAGAAACATTACGTGGTGAATGGAAAGATAACTTTAAATTTTATGCAAAAGCATTGAATAAAGATAAAGAAGGTCAAAAGGTATTAGCTGATTACGACAAACGTATCAAAGACTTAAAAGGAAAACTTGGAGATAAAGTAAATCAAGAAATTTCTATGGTACGCTTTATGCCTGGTGATGTTCGTATTTATCACGGAGATACATTCTCTGGGGTTATTTTAAAAGAACTTGGTTTCAAGCGTCCTGGTGATCAAAACAAAAATGACTTTGCAGAACGTAACGTATCTAAAGAGCGTATCCCTGCAATGGATGGCGATATCATCTTCTACTTCACTTACAATCAAGGAAATGAGAAAAAAGGTTCTGAATTAGAGAAAGAATATATCAATGATCCTCTATTCAAAAACTTAAATGCTTCAAAAAATAATAAAGTATACCAAGTTGATGATATCATTTGGAATACAGCTGGCGGTGCAATGGCTGCAAACTTAATGCTAGATGACATTGAAAAACGCTTTGCAAAATAAATTCTTTCTTTAAAACAGCTCCCTTTTCGGGAGCTGTTTTTTATTTCATAGAAGTGTCACATTATTTCATTTTGTATTTTTATTCTCAATATGTTATATTGTAATAGTAAATAAAATATATTTTCTCTATATCAGAAGAGTTATTTTAATCTAAATTTTCTGATTAATCATTATTTTGTTTTCTTTTGGAATTCAAATATAACATTTGAAAACGCTTATTATCTAATTTTAAGGGAAAAATACAGGAACGGATGAAGTTGCAATAGATTATTTCAAAATTTTTCTTTCTATTGCCATATAATTCTATTGACTTCTAAATATTTTGTAAATTAAAATGATTACATAAATATCCGTTATACAGGATTAGGGGGAAGCAAAAATGGATGCAGCTTTAAAGTTAAAAAAAGCTGAGGAACAACAATCACCAAAAAAACATCCACCTGGATTATATTTGTTGTTCTTAACAGAAATGTGGGAAAGATTTAGTTACTACGGAATGCGTGGACTTTTAGTTCTCTATTTAACAACAACTGTTGTCAGCGGAGGTCTTGGATTTGATAAGGCTTTTGCAGTGCAATTATACGGAATTTTCACAGCTTTAGTATATTTCACACCAATTATTGGTGGATGGTTAACTGACCACTTTATTACAAGACGTCACGCAATTACCCTTGGTGGTATTATTATGGCACTTGGTAACTTTGTACTATTTTCAATGAATACAAAAACTGGACTCTTTTTAGGATTAGGATTATTAGTTATTGGTAATGGATTCTTCAAACCAAATATTTCTACTCTTTTGGGTGAACTATACGGCGAAAATGATTCACGCCGCGACAGTGCTTTTACAATCTTCTACATGGGTATCAACGTAGGAGCGTTCTTTGCACCATTAATTTGTGGTTTCCTAGCAGAAGACTTCTTCAAAACAAGTGCTAACGGCGTTATGGTTATGGGTTATAAATACGGGTTCCTTGCAGCTTGTATCGGTATGATCATCGGACAGATTTTCTTTAATCTATTAGCTCCTCGTTACCTTGGCAAGGCAGGAACAACAGTTGTAGGTAAAAAATCAAAAGACAAAAACGCAACAGTAATTGAGAAAAAACCTTTAACAAAACAAGAAAAGAACCGTACTTGGGCAATCGTTATTTTAACTTGCTTCGTTGTTTTCTTCTGGGCAGGTTTTGAACAAGCCGGTAGTTCTTTAACACTATATACAAACACTTTTGTTGATCGTACAATTTTCGGATGGGAAGTTCCAACATCTTGGTTCCAATCTGTTAACCCAGCATTTATCGTACTATTAGCACCATTCATATCTATGTTATGGATAAAGCTATCTAAAACAAAAAATGGTGACTTAAAAGTTCCTACAAAAATGGCACTTGGTATGATTTTACTAGGAATTGGTTATCTTGTTTTAACATTAGCTGTTTTGAAAACTGGTAGTGATGAAGCAAACATTGCTACGAAAGCAAATTTATTATTCATCGTTTTCACATATCTGTTCCATACAATTGGTGAATTATTCTTATCACCAATTGGACTATCAATGGTAAGTGCAATTGCTCCTGTAAAATTAGCATCTCTATTAATGGGAGTATGGTTAGCAGGTTCTGGTATGGCGAACTATCTAGCTGGTGCACTTGCTGCCTTCACACAATCTTTAGGATATCTAGAAGTATTCGCAAGCATTGGTATTATCGTAATTGTACTTGGCTTAGTACTTCTTATGTTCTCTAAGAAAATTGCACGTATGATGGAATAATAAACCCAAGAAAAAGGACCCTCGTATTGAGGGTCCTTTTTCTTGAACATTTTCCTTACTGTATTGCTTCTTGTTCTAACAATGGTGAATACGTATCAGTACGACGATCCCTTAAGAACTGTAATAGATTACGTGCCGCTTTAATTTCTTTCGTATCAATTTTTTGAATTAACACCCCTTCCTCTTCCTCTAAGGAACAAATGATTTCCCCCATTGGATTACTGATAAAACTCCCTCCATAAAAACTCATATCCTTCTCTTTCCCTACTCGATTTACAGCAGCAACAAATACACCATTATGAATACTATGAGCTGAAATAGCTTTTGTCCAAACTGGTTTTGTAGACAACTCTGGATGATCCGGCTCAGAACCGATTGCTGACGGATAAAACAATATTTCTGCACCTTTTAATGTCAAAATCCGTGCTACTTCAGGGAACCATTCATCCCAGCATATCCCAACTCCTATCTTCCCGTACTTTGTACTATATACGGGATAACCCGTATTTCCTGGTGTAAAATAATATTTTTCATGGTAATTTGGTCCATCTGGGATATGATTTTTACGTGTTGTCCCTAAATATTTACCATCCGCATCAAACACCGCTGCACTATTAAAATAAATTCCCTGTGCTACCCTTTCATAAAAAGGAACAATTAAAACAACATGTAATTCTTCCGCTAATTTTTGCATCACTTGTAATGCATCATGCTCAAAAGAAATAGCTAATTCATAATTATGAACCGAAACATTTTGAGCAAAGTACTCGGCATGATAAAGCTCTTGTAAACAAATGACTTGGGCACCTTTATCTGCTGCTTCTCTTACCTTTTCAATCGTTTTTTCTGTATTTATCTTGATATCCTCCTCACATGCTAATTGAACTAGACCGATTATAATCGTACTCATTATCCTTTTCCCCCTAATATTAATTTTGGACAACTTGTTTTTCATCCTGATAGACAACATTTCCGTCTACCATTGTGAAAATAACTGAGGCCTCTTTAATTTCTGTTACAGGCACATCAAATAGATTCCTGTCCAATACAACAATATCAGCTAATTTTCCTACTTCCAGTGTTCCAAGTTCATCTTCACGAAATGAAGCATATGCAGGAGCATATGTATACGCCCTTAAAGCTTCAGCTAAAGAAACTCTCTCCTGTAAATTCCACTCTATTCCTTCATCATCTAACCTTGTTACCGCCCTATAAATTTCCGGTAACGGATTTAATGTAACTACAGGGTAATCACTTCCAAATACAAGCATTGCACCTGAATCCATTAATGTTTTCATCAAATAATTGTGCTGCATTCTTTCTGATCCAATTAAATTCTTATATACTTCTCTACTTGTAAGATTAATATGTTCTGGCTGAATAGAAGCAAGTGCCCCTAATTTTTGAAACCTCTCAATATCACTTGGGTGAATCATTTCAACATGCTCAATTGCGTGTCTTGCATCTCTTTTACCATTTCGCATTTGCGCCTCTTCAAAAGCATCTAATGCTAAACGTACAGCTCCATCCCCAATCGCATGAAACCTTACACGAAATCCTTCTTTATCCGCATCGACTGTCCATTTTTTTATTATTTCTGGAGGATAAGTTGTATAGCCATTTGTCTCTTGAGTACAGTATGGTTCTAATAAGTACGCTGTATAGCTTGTTGTAACACCATCTATAAATTGTTTAAATCCACAAAATCGAACCATATTAGAGCGATACGTTTCATTTAAACGTTTTGCTAATTTTAAATTACCATTTAGAGGAGCCACAAAATGGACTCTTGTTGTTAACTTACCTTCCTTCTCAAATTCATCATATAGCTCTACTTCTTCCACACCCATTTCAGGTATTCTCAATAAATCATGTACAGATGTTACGCCATATTTTGCAGCTTCTATTAAAAAGCTCTGGAGCAATGCTCGATTTCGTTCAAGATTAAACTGTAATACATTTGTTGCCAATCCTACTGCATTTTCCTTTAAAATTCCTGTTGGCTCGCCATTCCGATCTTTCACAACTTCTCCATACGGCGGATTTTTTGTTCCTCTATGAATCCCCGCCATTTCTAAAGCCTTACTATTTAGCCATGCACAATGAAATTCAGCATGATATAAAAATACCGGCCTGTCTGCAATACATTCATCTAATATATTCCGATGAGGTTCTTCCTGAGACTCCCACAAATTCTGTTCCCAACTACTTCCAATCACACAAGGCGCATCTTTATTTGTATCAGCATGTTTCTTTACAAGCCTTGCAACTTCCTTAGCTGAACGTGCATGAATAAGCTGTACTCCCTTATGTACTAAGCTCCCTAACATAAGATGAATATGAAAGTCATGAAACCCAGGCATAATAAGTTGATTTCCAAAATCATAAATCATTGTGTCAGTATCAACATACTTTTGAATGTTGTCTTTTTGAACAAGAGCAATAATTTTATTATCTTTAACCACAACAGAAGCCGGGATAAAGGTTTCTTTCATTCCTGTAAATACAGCGTCACTACTTAAAATAACATCTGCTTTTTTCGTCATCATTCTCCTCCTAAATCGATAATTCTTGTCCATCTTCTTTCTGTGATTCATCAAAATTCATTTGTGGTGGTTGAACTCGAAATAATTTCGTTATATAGAGTAAGTAAACAATCCCAACAAAGGCCCATATTCCGCCTAGTATCATAGACATCTTATCCAAGTCGCTCCATAACTTGAGTGTTATACTCGCACCAATTAGCGGGATCACAAAATATAAAATTGTACATTTTAAAGATCTCTGACGTCCTTTAACAAAGTAATGAGCAATAACTGAGAGATTTACAAACGTAAATGCAATTAGTGCACCAAAATTAATGAAAGAAGTAATGGTAACAAGATCGGTAAATAGTGCAGCTAGAGCAAAAATGCTCACTAAAATAATATTCTTGATAGGTGTGTGAAAGCGTGGATGTATATAGGCAAAGAAGGTTTTCGGCAATACCGAATCCCTTCCCATTGCATATAAAATACGTGAAACACTAGCATGAGAAGTCAAAGCTGAAGTAAAAGAAGTTACTATCATTCCTGCAAGAAATATAGCATTAAATAAATTTCCGCCTATCATTCTCGCAATTTCAGCAGCTGCTGTATCTAGATTTTGAAAAGATGAATAATCCGGATGTATTAAGTGTGCAAGGTAAGAAACAATAATATAGCAAATACCAGAACAAGCAATTACAAAAAATATCGCTTTTGGAATCGTCTTTGTTGGATTAATCGTTTCTTCTGCGAAAGTTGTTAAAGCATCAAATCCTAAGAAAGATAAACAAAGAACTGCAGCGCCAGAAAATGCAGCTAAAATTGATGAGTCAGAATTTATGAATGGTTTTAACGAAAGTATAGTTCCTTCTCCATTCCCATTGAGAAGGGAGGTTACACATAAGATGCAGAACAAAAGCAATACGAAATATTGAAATCCTAAAAAAATCATATTCATTGTAATCGTTAATTTTGTCCCTACAATATTGATTACAGTAACAATTACAATCATGGCAACAATCCATATACTAGAAGGAATAGAAGGGAAATATTCAGATAAATAGAGTGCTATTATGAGGAAGTTAATCATAGGAATAAACAAATAATCCATTAAAATTACCCAACCGACCATAAAACCTAGCCCTGGGCTCAAAGATTTTTGCGTATACGTATAAGCAGATCCAGAAATTGGATAAGCCTTTGTCATTTGTCCATAACTGTATGCCGTAAACAACATTGCAAATAGTGCAAGTATATACGCCGTTGGTATCACACCTTTAGATAAAGATTCTACAACTCCAAAGGTAGTAAATACGGTTAATGGCGCCATGTAAGCTAAACCTAGTAATACTAACTGAAAAAAATTCAACGAACGCTTTAGTTTCATTTCACTCTTCACTTTTCAACCCCCTTCTAATTTCTACTTACTCTATGCAAATTATGTTCCAATTTGTCATTGGATAGAAAAAAGCTTGTTTTTTTCATGTTTTTCCATAAAAAACAAGGGGATAGGTATCTCAAAAAATATACCAATGTGCATAAACTATGAATTGTTGCATACTTCTTGTCACTTTTATAAATAAAAAGAGAAAGTTAGCTCCTGAAAGCTAACTTTCTTTTTTTATTGCTCTTCTAACGCTGTAACATCCACTTGCACTGTTTCATGTGGTGTTTTCACATCATGTACATTCGCGATTCCACTTCCCTCATCACAGCTTTCAATCCATACTGGTACACCTTGATATGTAACATCAATTCTGCTTGAAGATGACAAAATTTGTTTCACACGCTTGATATCCATCCTTCATTCCTCCTTTTACTTATTACACTCTTATTTATCTTGTCATTTCTCTTTGAAATATATTCCATAAAAACTTTCGCACTTACCTCCTGCAGATGTTGAAGTGGAGTTTCCCACCTATTTTTATATAAAAAAAGACGTGCATCCCCGCACGTCTTTTTCCATAATATTCAAATTTTATGAAAATAATGTTTTAACAACTTCACTTACTTTTTCATTATGCACTTGATAATATACTTCTAAGCCACGTCTTTCAAAACGAACAACTTTATTTTGCTTTAATTTCGTTAAATGCTGTGAAACAGTCGATTGCGGAATTTCTAATACTTCCTGTAATTGTGTTACGTTACAAGTTCCACGTCCCATAAGCTCCATTACTAAGCGAAGACGGAGCGGGTGAGCTAACGCTCGCAACATTTGTACATCCTCTTCTGAAATACGACAATCAAATTGATTTTGATTCATAAAGTTCCCCTCATTTTTTCATTTTTATTTTCTCTTTATTTATCTTTATATATTTGTTTTTATATTTCCTGTTACGACACAACTTTATCAACCTAAAATAAAAAAATTTTTTCCTCCTTTTATCAACATACAATTAAGAGCAAAACCCCTGCTGATTTTGAATATTATACTACACGGTTTAGTGAAAAAGCAAAACATACAGATAGGTATACTTTGCTTCTAAATGCTGTTTTCTCAACCTTTTTGTTATATTTTTTCACTTACACTACTACCTGTAATGACATTGTAAAATATCACTTTGAAATGATATGCGAATGTAATCTTTTTAAGTTATTTGACCTATAAAAATTGCTTTGTTACGATGAAAAGAGTTAAATTTTGGTAAATGGAAGATTTATTGTTAAAAAGTTGCTAATAATAGGATTAATTAGTATTGCACTTGGTTATACAATTATTCAAAACTTCCTAGTGAACTACCCATCACTTAACGACCTTACAGTCTGTTTGAAGTGTGTGCTTCAAAAGTCAAAAGACTTTCTCTTTTATTGCTCCTTCACCCACAAGCCTACTGGCTCATGTCCAAAGCCTTGTATTCGCGGCGTCCCTACCGCTACCAAAAATCGATACAAACTATACGAGCAGACCTTGTTCGTGTAGAACACGAATGCCATAATATTTTAGATTCCGACCCGCATTATAATCTCTATCGATTTTCGTGCCACAATTGGAACAGAATTTGGTTTTATATAGGAATCGTGTACTTTCATATACACGATTCTTCTTTTTGTCCAGTTTATGAACAAAATGTAGCGGAATTTTTACAGTTAACACTATTATGGAATAATTATACTTTTTCACGTTGACAATAGTGCTGAGCAGGGATATACTTAGCAATGTAAGTTGATTGTGAATTATTTCACAAATAATGTGAATATCTTCACATATTATAGATAGGAGTTGTCATTATTATGAGTACTTGGACACAAATTTATGACCCGTTAAACAACATTTGGTTATCAGCACTTGTCGCTGCTCTTCCGATCTTATTCTTTGTTCTTTGTTTAACAGTATTTAAAATCAAAGGATATTTATCAGGACTTTATAGCGTAATTTTAGCAATCATTCTTTCCATATTCGTTTATAAAATGCCTGCAACTATGGCAGTATCATCTGCTGCATTTGGAGTAGCCGCTGGTTTTTATCCAATTTGTACAATCGTTATTGCAGCAATTTTTCTTTACAAATTAACAGTAAAAACTGAGCAATTTAATGTTATTCGTGACAGCATTTCCAGTATTACAAGTGACCGTCGTCTTCAAGTCTTATTAATTGCTTATTCTTTCGGTGCTTTCTTAGAAGGTGCAGCTGGCTTTGGTGTACCAGTTGCAATTACAGCAGCATTACTTGTAGGTATGGGCTTTAATCCATTAAACGCAGCAGGTATTTGTTTAGTTGCAAATATTGCTGGTGGCGCAATGGGAGCAATGGGTATTCCAGTTACAGTACCTGCTCAATTAACACAAATGGATGCATTAACTGTTGGTCGTCAAACTGTAACATTATTACCTTTCATCAGCTTTGTATTACCATTCTTACTTGTGGCAATGGTAGATGGTTTTAAAGGAATTAAAGAAACTTGGCAAGGTATCCTTGTAAGTGGTGGTTCTTTCGCTATTACTCAATTCGTTGTAACATACTATCTTGGTGCAGAATTAACTGATATTTTTGCTGCAGTTGTCAGCATGGTTACACTCGCATTATTCCTACGTGTATGGCAACCAAAATCTTCAGCTAAAACTGAAGAACAAGTAGAAAAACATAGCTACACAATGAAACAAATTTTATACGCTTGGTCACCGTTTGCATTCTTAACTGCATTCGTAACAATTTTCAATTTAAAAGCAATCAAAAGTTTATTCGCTCCAGATGGTGCGCTAGGAAGCTTAGTATGGAATATGCAGATTCCTGGTTTACACAATCAAGTTATTAAAACAACACCAATTGTAAATGCGGATACACCATTTGCAGCAATCTTCAAACTAGATGTCTTTTCATCTACAACTACTGCAATTGTACTAGCAATTATCGTATCTCTACTTGTATATCGCGCAAAAGGAAATTTAGTTAAAGAACTAACTATTGAAACATTAAAAGAGTTGAAAACTCCAATTTATACAATTTGTAGTGTAATTGCATTAGCATATGTAACAAACTATTCTGGTATGTCTTCTACTCTTGGGCTAGCTTTATCATCTACTGGCGATGCGTTTCCAATCTTATCTCCAATCTTAGGTTGGATTGGCGTATTCTTAACTGGTTCAGTGGTATCAAGTGGTTCTTTATTCGCACCACTTCAAGCAGTAACTGCAGCACAATTAGATATCGTGCCATCTACACTCGTTGCTTTAAACGTAGTCGGTGGCACAATGGCAAAAATGGTATCACCACAATCTGTCGCAGTTGCTTGTGCAGCAGTTGGACTAGTTGGTAAAGAATCTGCTCTATTTAAAACAGCACTGAAATATAGCTTAATCTTCTTAGCTATCATTAGCTTACTTCAACTTAACGCTGTATTTAATATCTTTTAAAAAAGGCTGATGACTCGTTCATCAGCCTTTACTTTGTTTTTCTCTCTAACCATTCACTAAGATATAGTACTTCACTAGTTCCAATTGATTCTTCATCTAACCTTGCGTTAAACTCTAAACTGTTTCCATCTAAATCATAAAAATAAACAGCGGCCGATGGCATCCAATCATGTACAATTGGCTCAATTGGTTCTTTTTCAAAGCTTTTTCTTAATTTCATCCCTCTCTCTTGTAACCATTCATGTGCCCTTTTTAAATCTTCTAACGTTACTCCAAAAGCAAAATGATTTGTTCTTACCTTTTCTCCCTCTGCAACTTCCCATAACCCTAACATTTGTTTCTTTTCTCCAACATAGAAAAATGCACATCTTCTTTCTTCTATTTTATGCGTAAGAACAATTCCTAATCTTTCATAAAATTCAATTGATTTTTCTAACTGTGTAACCTGCACATGCGTTTCATAAATAGATTGAATCATTTCTCTCTCCCCTTTTCATAGTGAATTCTTTTCTTCATTATAAAAAATTTCTTATTTTTAACCATCATGAATAAGGATGAGAATCCATCATACCTTTGTATGAAAAAATCCTGATATACTCTGTAATATTAAAGACAAGTGATTGTATATTTTTATTGTAAGAGCATAGGATTTCCTTTAATGTCACACATTATAATAAAATTAAGTACATCATTTATATATAATGGTGTACTTTTTTTGTTTTAAAGACCCCATTAACTACTACGACAATCCTTATTTGTAATTATTTTATCCAAACAAAAAAAGTAGTGGCAATATAGGAACGTACATTCTTCTTGAGGTGTTAAATGGAGTTTGTTAAATGTTATCTATGGAATTAAACTCACATTATAGATACTCATAATAAAGCAGCAATCTACAAAGAAAGTTAAAAATCCTAATGATTTATAAAAAAGCAGTTCGTGAGAACTGGAGTCCGACTTCTGTCCCAGTACAGTTGCTTAATAAACAAAGTAATAGGTTATGTGATTTATCACAACATCAAGACATCAATAATGTTACAAATACTAATAACGAATCATACAAACAAAAGGTTCCTTTTTATAATTGGCTGGAAGAATAAATTATAAGTAATGCGATTAAAAGATAAGTAGGTGTTGTTTATGATTAACTATCAGTATCACTATTGCCCTGAAGGAATTGAAAGTCGTTATGAATTATTGGTTTTTAATTGTGAGAATGTTCCTTTTCTACCTTTAACAGATCATTACCACGATTGTATAGGAAGAATTGATAAAAGTACGGCTCTTTCGTATTTGAAACGCCTTCTTCCCTTTTTTAGTTGGTTAGACCAGTCTAGTAACTATCAGGGAAATCGGATTCAGTGGAATGAACCACCCGAAGCCATACGTATAGCTGTTGAAGATTATCTAATGAATGAGATGGGATGTAAAATTCGTGAAAAGGACACCTTTCGGTTTGTGAAGCGTACAAGCAAAAGTCCTAATACTGTTAACTATTTTCTATCAGCCTTAAAATCATTCTATAAATCTCTTATTCGACTAAAACATTACAATTATACGAACCCCTTAATAGATTCTTATGCCATTTTAGGTGATTATAAAAGTCAAACCGAAAGTGTAAGAAAGGATAAACCTCGTATGCCGGCTGAAGCAGGAACAGAAGATGCAATACCACATAGAAGGCTGACTGATTCATATTTCAAGCTAATAGATGAAGAATGGCAGCCTGAAATTATTGATGATCCTTACCTCCCTTCTCAAGTTTATCAAGCAGGGAAAAAGGTAAACTGGTCGTTAAGAGAAGTTGTTATAGCTCGAATGCTCTTTGAAACAGGATCGAGAGCATCAGAAGTTATTGAGTTAACCATTGGTGATTATCGCTCACGAAAGGATTTTCAAGAGGTGAGCACATTTAATAATGGAATAAAATTTTGTAAAGGTAATAGAAATATGACGTGATTTTTGTCCAAAATTAAACTGTACGGGGGAGTAAATAAATGAAGCAAAATATTTACGATAATTCAACTTTTTTTAAGGATTACACAACCTTACGTGAAAGTGGAATAACCTATAATGACTTTATAGAGCAACCAGCAATTAAATCAATGATTTCGAATTTAAAGGGAAAATCGGTATTAGACCTAGGCTGTGGCGATGGTCGCTTTTCAAAGTATTGTGTAGAAAACGGTGCAGAAAAAGTGATTGGTGTAGACATCTCCAATAATATGATTGAGCGGGCTAATAAGATTAACAAAGATAACAATATAGAGTTTGTGTGTTTACCGATGGAGGACTTGAAATTAGCCAATCAACAATTTGATCTAATTATAAGTTCTCTATCTATACATTATGTTGAAGATTACCGAACGCTGATTCGAAAAATTAATGGACTATTAAAAAATAATGGGGAATTTATTTTTTCAACTGAACATCCAATAGCGACTGCCCGAAAAGGAAGCAATCATTGGATTAAGAATGAGGAAGGCAACAAACTACACTGGGCATTAGATAATTACCAAGAAGAAGGCATAAGAGAACACGATTGGTTTGTTGATGGAGTAGTTGTGTATCACAGAACCTTTTCTACTTTAATAAACACGCTAATTGAAGGTGGACTTGTACTAGATAAAATCATTGAACCACAGTCAATTTCGACTGGGCTAGAGCAAATGCCAAAATTAATAAATGAGAAGCGTAGACCCTCTTTTATTATCATTAAATCAAAAAAACAAAATAAAACAGATTAACATTTGATTACAGCAATTGGGCGCTTTTGATGAATAACGAATTCTTATTTTATCGTAGTAAATTTTGTAAATCGATAATATAGTTGTTTAATTTTATTATGAAAATATAAGAGCCTTGCTACAATCTAGTGTGTGGTAAGGCTCTTTAAAGTTGTTTAATTTCTATACATTTAAAGGTATTTGTACTCAAAAATCATTAATAAAGTTGTTTAATTCTTATTGAACTAAAGCACCTGTTTGTTTAAGTGAATACATTCACATTTATAATGTCTCTCAAATATAATATCAGTTTATATATTCACCATTCTTCTCTAATGTTGATTTGAAATAAAGTTTAATCAAAATGGAGTCTTTTGTTAGAAATCTACATTTAGTTTTTATAAAAAAGATTGATCAAAACTCATGAACATATCTATTTTAACTGTTTACTTATACCTAACCTATTCTTCAAACCAAAACATAAGCTTCCGAAACTAATATGTATATGACCTAGTTTAAAACTCATCTTGGCTGAATCCCTACTATTGTTTCATTTAAAAAATGTTTTAGACTATAGAATAAAGTACTAGACCATTAAAAAATAGTTTTAGACTGAAAAGGTGTTTTCTATACATGAAAACACCTTTTATTGATATAAATTCTGTTATCGGAAGTTAATCAAAAAGCTGCTGATTTTTTTGATTAAATAAAAAATACTTTTGTTTTTCTTTTATTTACTTTAATATCAATAAGGGCACCAAAAAAATAGATAGAGGTGCTAAAATGTACGGAATTATTAATTATGAAGTGTTTTTACTAACAGGGATTTTATTAAATCTAATTCCTGGTGCGGACACCATGTATATTGTGGGAAGAAGTATTTCACAAGGCAAAAAAGCAGGTGTATATTCTGTTTTTGGTATTATTACTGGCTCTTTAGTTCATACGTTATTTGTTGCTTTTGGTTTATCTATTATACTTACAAAATCCGTTGTATTATTTAACATCATTAAGATTAGTGGTGTTATCTATCTCGTATATCTAGGGATTAAAATGGTACTTGATAAGACGAATGTAGATTTCCAAGCTTCATCCAATAAATTAAACATTAGAAAGATATATACACAAGGGCTTTTAACAAGTCTTACGAATCCAAAAGTCTCTTTATTCTTTATTGCGTTTCTTCCACAATTTATAGATACAAAGGCTTCAGGTCCTATTCCTTTTATCATTTTAGGACTTACTTTTACAGTAACTGGATTATTGTGGTGTTTATTTGTTGCTTATTTCTCTTCATATGTTACAAAAAAACTAAGAGGAAACCAAAAGGTAGGAATGATTTTAAATAAGGTAACAGGAATGATTTTTATTGGTATGGGGTTAAAGTTGCTTCAAACGAAAGCTCCTCAATAAACCTGAATAACATAACAATGCCCCCTTCTAAGAAATGTTATATCGGGTTTAACCAATTCCTATATACTAAAAAGTCCCTTCAGAATTTGAAGGGGCTTTTTGCTTATTATTTTGGTTTATCTAAAAAGTTATTTCACTTGTTTCTTTCTTAGTTCATAATCTAGTCTAATACTTTATTTTAATTGATTGTCATGTATCTTCGTGACCTCTAGTGGCAAGTCTAAATTTTTTCTTTATTACATTTAGAAAATAAGAATAGGGAAATCTAATTATACCAACTAAATACAGTCTAAAACATTTTTTTAACTGAACAACTATATTTTTAACAAGTTTCTCTTATTAGTTTTTCATGTTTGTCTAGTTTTTCCGAAAGAATGGAAAATTGTCCTACTGCTAATGTAAATAACTCTTCATTTTCTTCAAAGTTATCAGCACCCTTTTGACTCAAAAGTTCTAGATCAATTCCATGTTGTTCACGTATAACGTTAAATAATTCAACTAGATATTCATCAATAGTTCTAAGCATCGGTAAAAAAGCATAATGCGTGAATGTTTCATCATAGTTTCCTCATATTACAAGATTTTCTTGTAATATGTGAGAAATGGATTCCGTTTTAGGATGTGCTCCACTACTTAAATATGAATATAGTCCCTTCATCTTTTCATCTTCATCAATTGCTTTTCGAACTTCGCGTGGTGCAATATAATTTTTTTTAGATGAAAGCCAATCTTCTTGTTTTTCAGGATGTTTTATAAAATATTGAGCCAATCATTTAACTTCGCAACTTTGACGGAATAAAATAAAAAATTCATCTACCATAGAATTTAAAAGTGCATCATAAGCTGTTGCAGTATGATTAATAAACTTTGTAGATAAAATTAATAAAGACATCCCTGGTTTTTCATCCATATATATTTGGCCGGCACTTAGATGTACTAAGCTTAAGTAATCCCAAAAGAGATCGTCATTTTCTTTTAAAAGATTTACGGCATTTTCTTTTCTAGTTTTTGAACTAAATGCTTTTTTAAAATCACTTACAACTTCGTAATAGTTTCTCATTTTCACGTATCCCCTCATCAAATATATACATACAATTATACTCTCTTAAATAATTTGATGTCTTTTTTATTTTCCTAAAAACTAAAAAGACCACCTATAAAATAGTAAGTGGTCTCGCAATCTTTAAAGAGGTAGGAAATTCCGGTTAAACTTTTTTCAAAACGGTGCGACTTTTTTTAAAACAGTTAAACCTTATTTCAAAGCCACATCTAACAGGTTCAAGATAAATTGTAATTTGTTAATCGATATGTTTGTGTAACCACTGTTCAAATATCCTTAACTGTTCTTCAGTATGAAAGTAGTGTTCACCTGTTTCCATGACTTCTAATTCACAACGATGTTTTTTTGTAAAATAGTTAATAGTTTCAAATTCGCACAGTTCATCCTTGGCTCCATACATAATATATGTATCTGTATTCCATGTATTAATAGGATGTTCTTTTACATAGCATAAATAATCCCAATATAACTTTTGACCAATAGGTGTCTCTATAGTCATTTCTTTTTGCAAAAGCTCTGGTGTTACATTAAACCATTTCATCATATTTTCGATAATTCGTTCCATATTAACTACTGGTGATAAAAATAATGCCTTTTCTAACACATCATTTTGATAGGCTAAAAGGCTAAAATAAGCTCCCATACTACATGCAAACACGCTTACTTCTTTCCAATGTTCTTTTGCGTAATTCATAATTATAGATAATTCACTAACACAAAACTGTACTTTGCAAGGAGTGTTATCATTTTTTCTTTCTCCATGCTCAGGTAAATCAAAGCTTAATACTTGATAACCTTTTTGATTGGCTTCTTCAGCTAATATTTGAATAACTGCATCTTCCTTATTTGACATATTTCCATGTACTGCAATAAAAATTTTTTCACTCTTATCTCCCCATAAAACCGTGGGAATATTACTAATTTTAAAATTATCTTTAAGCATATTTCCTCCATAGAATATGACATATAGGACTTGGCAAAAAACCGTACACACTTTATAATCCTCTACTCAGTTTTAAACAAATCAAACTATTCCTAATTTATCACAAATGAATTATAATATCTCTCTACCTCTGTATAACAGAGTCTACTTTGTATTTAAAATCTTTCTTTTTTTCCATTTCTTCAGAAGCTACAAGTTCTTATTTTGATTCCTTATTGAGCTAATCTACTCCGTTAGTGGAAGAAGGATTTTTAAACAATTATATTATTTTTTAAATGACTTTATTGTAAATTAAATGTAGTGTAGTGCTTTGGGGAAAAGTCCAAATTTTTCATTCAAAAATAATCCCTACTTTCAACTAAAAAAGTAGGGATTTATGGCATTTTAATAGGCTTGGGAAAATGAATAAAAAATCGTTACTTATTCAAAAAAAGCTTCTGTTAGTTGAATGCTCTTTCGAGAAAATTGATAACTTATATAGATTTATTTACAGTATTTCTTTTGCATCAGAAGGTAAATTCCTTATATGTTTAAGATATTTCGTCATGTTTACATCGTCATCAATTGGATATGTGAACAATAAGTTATCCGTAATATCTGCTGCTAAAGTTCTAAACAATTCACAAGTGACAAATATAGAATTCCAAAAACTCTCGTAACCATTGTCAGAATAAGTTTTTTCATACATCTCCCAATACGATTCAGGAAGATAGTTTTTAAAATACTTCCCCATTTTTCCAGTTGAAACTCGAAAGTCATGTTTTATACCAATCCACCAAGAAACCATCTCATCCAATCTACCTCTTATTACATATTCAAACATTTGCTTCGCATATGTCAATTCATCACGCCAAATCCCTTTTGCAACGTTTTGTAGACACCACCAAAAATCATTACAACAACTCATAAACATAGCTTCTGTTGGTTTTTTTACATGATAATCAACATCTGTGGGGGCCGGAATACGTGGTAGAATGTTGTCCTTATCTAATAATGGGACTGTAAGTTTATCATTCACATAACCCTCAATCATTGTATCTTTTGTTTCGATATGAAGATCTATACGATTTCCATCTGTAAAGAGCATTAAATACCCATAAGACCTATCAAAATTCGTATTCATACCAGCTGATTTATTATTTTTATCAGGCTCTTGTATCATAAGTAAATCTCCAAAAGTATGAATCCATGTCTTATCTTTTATAAAAGACGCTGTTTCTGTCACTACATAAACAATATCGTAATCCTGAAAGATATCTTTTGGAGCATTAGTGTTTGTTCTTGAACCATTTATATAGACTGTTCGAATTCGTTTATCTTTTTTAGCTACTCCTAATATTAAATCAAACATTTCTTGTTCACTTCTTATTTCTATTCACCTCGAATTATCAGGTACATTGACTTGAATTATCTTCATTTTAGCATATAAATAAATCGTTCATACAAAATATTCTGTAATCATTAGACTTACGCGTATAGCATGTAGCCTATTAAAATGGTGCAGCTATTTCTTTAAGCACTACAGAAACAACTTTATTATCTCTGCACAAATTTTAAGTTGTTGTAGCAAATGAAAACATATATATTACAAAAAGGATAGATAAAGCTGATAAAGTTCCGCTTTGATCTATCCTTTTATTTTACCTTATATAATGTGCGACATTATTTATTACTTCTTTACTATCAAATCATTTCATTATAATCTTGACTTTTAATAAAACACAAAGTATCAGGATTTTTTATTTTTTAATAGCGATGCACCCGCAATTTCAGGATGCGTCATTTCATATGGATCCAAAATAATATCGAGTTCTTCTTCTGTTAACACACCATGTTCTAAGCAAAGCTCACGAACAGATTTACCTGTCACAATCGCTTCACGAGCAATTCGAGATGCCGTCTCATATCCAATATGAGGATTCACTGCCGTAATAACTCCAACACTTTTCTCAACATATTGTTTTAACAACTCTTCATTTGCTGTAATACCTTCAATACAATATTCACGAAATACACGGAATGCATTCTTCATAATGCTAATAGACTGAATTAAATTAAATACTAACACTGGCTCCATTACATTTAGCTCTAATTGCCCTGCTTCTGATGCTAAACATATTGTATGGTCATTTCCAATGACCTGGAAAGCAACTTGGTTAACCACTTCCGCCATAACTGGATTTACTTTTCCTGGCATAATAGATGATCCTGGTTGCCGAGCTGGTAATTGAATTTCAGCTAATCCGACACGTGGACCAGATGCCATAATGCGCAAGTCATTGGCAATTTTAGACATGTTCATCATACATACTTTCAGTGCTGCTGATACTTCTGTATACGCATCTGTATTTTGCGTTGCATCGACTAAATGCTCTGCACCTACAAGTGGAAAACCACTCAGATTTCGTAAATGTTTTACAACTTGTTCAATATAAGTAGGATTTGCGTTTAACCCTGTTCCAACAGCCGTTGCGCCCATATTTACTTCATATAAATGTTGACGAGACTGTTTAATTCGCTTTATATCACGCTCTAATACACGACTATACGCTTCGAATTCTTGCCCAAGGCGAATTGGAACTGCATCCTGTAGATGGGTACGCCCCATTTTAATCACATGGTCAAATTCTGTTGCTTTATTGGTAAAGGCAAGGTGAAGTTCCCCCATTGTAATAAGCAGTTCTTCAAGCATCATTAACGTTGCAATATGAATTCCTGTTGGAAACGCATCATTTGTTGATTGCGCCATATTTACATGAGTATTAGGGCTAATCATTGCATAGTTTCCCTTTTCATAACCCATTCGTTCTAATGCACGATTTGCAATTACTTCATTTGTGTTCATATTAATTGAGGTTCCTGCCCCACCTTGAATGGGATCTACAATAAACTGATTGTGAAATTTCCCATCAGCAATCTCCTGAGCAGCTTCCGCAATTTCTTGCCCAATATTTTTTGATAAATATCCCGTCTCCATATTTGCAAGTGCTGCCGCCTTTTTTACAATGGCCATAGCAGTAATGAGTGACTCATGAATACGATATCCCGTAATTGGAAAATTTTCTACAGCGCGCAAAGTTTGAACACCATAGTAAGCTTCATTTGGCACTTCTTTCTCACCTAAAAAATCTTTTTCTATACGTATGTTTGTCATTGCTATCATTTTTCATCACCTATACTTTTCATTCTAATCGATGCCCTAAAAACATTTTCTATGAAAATATGATTTTTATAAGAAATATATTTCCATATCCATCTTCACTATAGAGCACCTTTTTTGAAAGCGCAAACAATATTGTTTTTCTGCAAAATCACCCACTTAAATTGTAGCTGGTGGGAGTTCCCCGTTCCCACTGATTTATAAAGGTTAATCAATTGCTGGATTTTCTGCTGCAACTTTCTTTATTTCTACTCGCTTAATTTGATGCATATCTTTTTCGAGAACTTTGAATACCCAACCATTTGTCTCAATAATATCTCCTTCAGTAATGATTTGTTTTTGCATCATAATCCAGCCACCGATTGTATCTACATCATCAGCAATTAAATGTAAACCGAGCAAATCATTCACTTCACTAATGAGTACTTTTCCGTCTACAATTTTACATGTTTCACTTCTATGCTCAATGGGCGGATGTTCATCTTCATCATACTCATCGCGAATTTCACCAACAATCTCCTCTAAAATATCTTCAAGTGTAACAATCCCTGCGGTGCCTCCATATTCATCATATAAAACTGCAAGCGGAATTCTTCTTTTTTGCATTTGCAATAACAAATCATGAATTGGGATGTTTTCCAGCACTTCAATAACAGGTCTCGTATAAGGAACGATGGAGCATTCTTCATTTCGACCACCGTCCATATAACGAATAAATAGATCCTTTACATTAACCATTCCAATAATCTCATCTTTATCTTCTCCAAATACAGGATACCTTGTATACTTTTCTTGCCCAATCACTTTAATATGTGTCTCAAACGGTTCATCTTCATATAAACCAACAATTTCAGTACGTGGGACCATAATTTCTTTTGCTACCCGGTTATCAAATTCAAAAATATTATTTACATATTTAAATTCAGCCTGATTAATTTCTCCGCTTTCATAACTCTCTGATAAAATAAGTCTTAATTCCTCTTCTGAATGTGCAACTTCGTGCTCAGAAGCCGGATGTAAACCAAATAAGCCAGTCACAAGACGGGCTGATCCATTTAGAGCCCAAATAAACGGATACATAATGCGGTAAAAATAAATGAGCGGCTGAGCTAATAACAAGCTTACTTGCTCTGCTTTTTGAATGGCAAATGTTTTTGGTGCCAACTCTCCGATTACAACATGTAAAAATGTAATAACGGCAAATGCAATAATAAAAGAAATAGTACTTGCAACCGTTGGTGAAAGTTCAATTTTTAAAAATACGGGTTCCAATAAATGCTTTATCGTTGGTT
Source organism: Paenibacillus sp. 102 (assembly GCF_039549175.1). NCBI lineage: Bacteria > Bacillati > Bacillota > Bacilli > Caryophanales > Paenibacillaceae > Paenibacillus > Paenibacillus sp. 102. Next base: position 72,121 of record NZ_JBCGHT010000010.1, read on the forward strand.
CGCCTAACCAGCCTAACCCTAGAGCTGTAATTGTAATTCCAAGCTGACATGCTGATAAGTATTCGTCTAAATTTGAAATTACTTTCTTAGCTGCTAGTGCCCCTCGTTTGTTTTCTCCTACAAGCTGATCAATGCGACTACTACGAACTTTTATAATTGCAAATTCAACTGCCACAAAAAAACCAGTTAATGCGATAAGAATGAAAACCATGATTAATTTAGTAATTTCCAAAGAACACCTTTAGCTTTTCTTAGCTAAAGTTACACCTCCTTTTTAAAAGAAGTTTTCTCTCAATCAAAGAAGCTGATTGAATGAAAAACGAATGGAAGTTTCACTTTGTTCTTAGTCTCTTCATTTGTCAAAAAGCAAACCTATATAAAATTCCCCAATTTTCAATCCTCGTATAATTCTAACGGTAAGCAATCCGGATCTTGGAAAAATACAAATCGTCTTCCTGTTATTTCATCAACACGTATTGGCTCCGTATCTACTCCGCATTGATTTAAATATCTAACTGCCTCTTGTATATCCGTAACTGCAAATGCTAAATGTCTAAGACCAGCTGCTTCAGGGAAACTTTGTCGATTTGGAGGATTTGGAAATGAAAATAACTCAATTTGATACTCTCCTCCTACACATAAATCTAATTTATAAGAATCCCTTTCTTTCCTGTAAACTTCATTTAACACATTAAATCCTAAAATTTCAGTATAGAAGTTTTTAGATGTTTTATAGTCAGAACAAATAATTGCAATATGATGCACTCCAGATATATTCACGCTTTACTTCATTCCTCTCTTTACCAAACATGCATATTCTCCCTCGAAATGAAAAACCTATGTAACAGAATATCTCTTTTAGGAGGCTAACTATGCGATTTGTTACTTTTTTTCTCGGTCTTGTTGTTGTTTTCTTTCTTGCCTACATAGCAAGTAATAATAAAAAGCATATTAAATTCAAACCGATTTTCATTATGCTTATTATACAGTTAATTTTAACCTATTTACTATTAAATACAGAAATTGGTCTCATACTCGTAACCATGGTTTCTAATTTATTTACGAAATTATTGGACTACGCTGCATCTGGGGTAAACTTTGTATTTGGTGGTATTACAAACAAGGGAGAAATGCCATTTTTCATCAATGTACTTTTACCAATTGTCTTTATTTCTGTCTTAATTGGTATCTTACAGCACTTCAAAATACTCCCGTTCTTTATTCGCTGGATTGGTTTTTTTCTCAGCAAAATAAACGGACTTGGCAAGCTAGAATCTTATAACGCTGTCGCGTCTGCTATTGTAGGTCAATCAGAAGTATTTATTACCGTAAAAAAACAGCTTGCCCAAATTCCAAAACATCGCTTGTATACACTTTGCGCTTCCGCTATGTCAACTGTATCCATGTCAATTGTCGGTGCTTATATGACAATGATTGAGCCAAAATATGTAGTAACCGCTCTGGTCTTAAATTTATTCAGTGGTTTTATTATCGTACTCATTATTAATCCATATGAGGTTAAAGAAGAAGAGGATATTTTAGAAATTAAAGGCGAAAAACAAACCTTTTTTGAAATGCTTGGAGAATATATTCTAGATGGATTTCGCGTTGCTATTGTGGTTGGTGCCATGTTGATTGGATTTGTTGCCTTAATTAGCTGTATTAATGATTTATTCCATCTTATTTTTGGAATTACATTTCAACAGTTACTCGGTTATGTTTTCTCTCCTATCGCTTTTCTTATTGGTGTGCCCGGTAATGAAATTGTCACTGCAGGAAGTATTATGGCCACAAAGCTTGTAACGAATGAATTTGTAGCCATGATGGATCTCAGCAAGCTTGCAAATAGTCTCTCTCCTCGTACGGTAGGCATTATTTCCGTTTTTCTTGTATCCTTTGCTAACTTCTCTTCTATAGGAATTATTTCCGGTGCCGTTAAAGGATTAAATGAAGAACAAGGTAATGTTGTTGCTCGCTTCGGTTTAAAACTGTTGTACGGTGCAACACTCGTCAGTATTTTATCTGCAATTATTGTAAGTATTATGCTATAAGGAGGTAAAATTTAATCCTTTTCTTATTCATCCTTTTTGTATACAATACGAATAGATGTCTCATAAATAATCGAGACATCTATTTTTTATACATGTACAACGATATCTATCTAGCGTACAATGTCCTTTATGTGTCTCATTTACACATTATAAGAAAATATACAAATTGAATGATTTAAAGGAGAACTAAAACAATGAACTCAGATTTAGAAAACAATAATAGAACCTCAAAGAGGCGATTTAAAAAAAGACGCCTACTATGGTTTGTTCTCATTCCATTGCTTATTGTAACAATTGGGGGTGGAGGATATTCTTTCCATATATACAGTAAAGCAAAATCAATTGTAAATAATGCCTATTCTAAACTAGGTAGAGGCGATAAATCCGATAAACGAGAAAAAGCTGTTAAGCCGATGACCGATAATGTTTCTGTCCTTATTATGGGTGTTGACGAAAGTGACCTTCGCGAAAAATCTTACGGCAAAGCTACACGTACAGATGCATTGTTACTTGCTACAATCAATAAAAATGATAAATCAGTAAAGCTTGTCAGCATACCACGCGACTCACGTGTCTATATTAAATCACGCGATAAACAAGATAAGATTACGCACGCCCACGTATTTGGAGGCGTAGATAGTACAATCGATACAGTTGAAAACTTTTTAAATGTTCCTGTTGACTACTATGTGAAATTTAACTTTAAATCATTTATAAAAATTGTCGATTCTCTTGGTGGCATCACTGTAGACGTCCCTGTTGAATTTACAGAGCAAAATAGTAAAGATGAAGCAGGCGCAATTCATCTAAAAAAAGGGCGTCAGCATTTAAATGGTGAGGAAGCACTTGCTCTAGCAAGAACTCGTCATATCGATAGCGATTATATGCGCGGTCAACGTCAACAGCTTGTCTTAGAAGCGATTGCTCAAAAAGCACTATCTGTAAACTCCATTAATAAAATTGGTGGCTTATTAGATGCTGTTGACCATGATTTAAAAACAAACTTAACTTTTGACGACATGATGACAATTACGAAGAATACAATGGGATCCAACTTAAAGATGGATAAACTGCAAGTAAAAGGTGACGATAAATATATAGATGGCATTTACTACTATATTCCGGATGAAAAAAGCGTACAAGACATAACTACAACATTACAACAACATCTCGGTGTCACGAATAAAACTGAGCATAAAAAATTATAATAAAAAGGCTGCTAGGATTTTCTGAGCAGCCTTTTTATTATAATTTTCAACAAAATTCTTTCATTTTTTACACAAATAATGACAAAAAGAGACAAATATTACAGAACTGTAACAATTTTTATAAAAATATTACACCTATAAGGAAAATAATAGTATACTAGGACATATATAATACTATTTTTATCATTTATACATAAAAAACGAATACATATGACCTTATATATTAACTTTTTTGGGGGGAAGTAAATGAAGCTACGTAAATTACTTATTGGTTCTGCTATCACTGGTGGAATATTACTATGTGCAGGTGGGATTGGTGGTTATCAATACGTTTCTAAATTAAATAAACAGCTCGATACAGATGTATTGCCACATACTACATTTGAAGGCACTTCTCTTGATGGTAAAAGTAAAAAAGATGTCCAAGAAATTATTCAACAAAAAATTGATGAATCCAATAAAAAATCTATTAACTATGCATTCCAGGGTAATACACAAACTTATACGTGGAAAGACCTAGGGATTGAATATAAAGAAAAAGACATTGTCGAAAAAATCTTTAAAGAGCAAAAAGGAAACATTATGAATCGCTATAAAATGCGAAAACAAGCTGAAAATGGTGAGCTGAAACGTGAATATAAATTAACACCCCGGTTAAATACAACAGCTTATGAAGCCTTTATAAAAGAAAAATATAACGAAACCTTAAAAGAACCTGTAAATGCTGAATTAAGTGTTACTGGAACAACAGTAAATATTAGTCAAAGTCAAAATGGCGAAAAAGTTGATAAAGAAAAATTAAAAGAATTAACAGCAAAAGCAATTACCGCTGGTACGCAAGATATTCAGCTCCCAATTTCCTCCATAAACCCAGAACGTTCTACAGAAGATATACAAAATATGGGTATTACAGAAGTTATCGCTGAATATTCTACTCCTATGACTGGTCGAAACGGAAGTCAATCCTTTAATGTAAACAAGTCTGCGAATACTTTAAGCGGAGCGATTGTAGCACCTGATGAAACATTTAGCTTCAACGGACGCGTTGGTGTTACAGATGCAGCCCATGGTTATAAATCCGCAGCTGTTTTTTTACAAGGAAAAGTTGTCCAGAGCGCTGGGGGCGGCGTTTGCCAAGTGAGTAGTACGCTATATGGGGCAGCATTACGCGCTGACTTAGGAGTTGTTGCTCGTAGTAACCATTCTATGCCCGTTCACTACTTGCCACTTGGTCAAGATGCTGCTGTAGCAGATTATGGTCCAGATTTAAAATTCAAAAATAATACTGGCAAATATATTTATATTCAAGCATTTTCTAATGGCAGTAGCATAACAACACGTATTTTCGGTACACCTACTGGCAAGAATGTAGAAGTTTCGTCAAAAGTAATTAGTGATACTGGAAATAAAATTACAGCTGTCACATATAAAAAAGTAACACAAAACGGTCAAGTTATATCAAATGGCCAAATTTCAAAAAGTGTATACAAAAAGGCGTGATAATTCACGCCTTTTTGTTTTGTAATAAATGTACAAATGTCTGTATATGTTCTTTCGTCTCTTCTAATGACCATATACGATTTCCTTGTTTAGCTGCCAATAAACAACCGTCTTCCCAAGAATTTTCCTTTTGTATATGTAATAACTCATGTTGTAATTTCGCAATCATTTCTTGATCCTCTTGCTCTAAAAACTCCGTCATTACATCTATAATCTCTTCCTCATGTACACTTAATGTGCAATATGCTTTTAAGAAATATTGAAATGTCGGATACATGCTACTCCCCCTTTCTTATTTATCAGATGGATAGGAAGTAATAATTTTAAATCCTAATTCTCCTGACTTATCTCGTGCTAAGACAGTGACTGTATTCATCAGATTATCTTTCACACTCATATCTTTCTTTAATACTGTTTTTCCAACAGGAAATGAATGCTTCGTATTTAATACGAGACGATTTTCTTTGGAATTCTTTAACCACTTCTCAATTTCCTGTTCATGTTGCTTTAAACTATCTTTAACAGCTTTAGTTGCTGTCGCTTTATCGTAGTATGTACTTGCTGCGGATACTTTATCTGTCTGCAATCGCTTCTTCAAATCCTCTTCTTTTTTCCCAACATGACGTTCTATCGTATGACCGTTTTTCGGTGGCCCTTCCATTTCGTCTAAAATATTGTCGCTAATTTTTTCTATTGATGTTGAATTGCTTTCTTTTGGACTTTCTTTTTTCTGTTCTTGTCCTGTACAACCACTTAACACAAGGATCATCGCAAGTACGCTGCTCAAAAAAATACTCCATAATCGTTTCATCATATCACCTCTTTCATGATTATTATCGGAACTTCATCAAAAGTCAATTTTAGATAAGAAAAAGCATGTAGCATTCTAAATTTCTACATGCTTTTTCTTATTGTTTCCCGTTCACAGAACCATTTTCTCTGACTGAGAACCATAATCTATGCAATAAACCTTTTATTAAAAGGGGTATATTTAATAATTTTAACAAAAACCCTATTTTAATAACATTTATTGGTTGTAAATATACCCCTATTTTTATATACCTCATACCCACAAAGGGTATAAATGTGCATTTTCATCACTAGATGTATATTTAATCCATATTTTCCCGTTCTCCATGGATTAAGCTTTTATATGCCTTCATTTTTACTACACTTTGAAGCTAGCGTGTTACTGTCCTAAAATAGCGAGATAAAAGCATTCATTTTAAGTAAAAATCTACGCTTGCCTATATTGATTAAATATGATGTAATGCTAAAAAAGACAAAGGACTATAACAATATGCAAGAACTGATTCGTGATGTACTCACAGAACATTACACGCTAGCGATTCCACTTAGTATTCTATTTAATATCATCATTAGCTTTGCTGGTTTCATTCCAAGTATTTTTCTAACTGCAATCAACATACAACTTTTCGGTTTAACAGCTGGAACAATCATTTCGATCGCAGGCGAAGCATTAGGAGCCATTATTTCTTTTTATTTCTATCGGTTAGGTCTTCAGAAATTCGCACAAAACAAGATAAATCATTATCCAAGGGTAGAGCAACTCCTTTATGTTCAAGGAAAAGAAGCTTTTTTGCTCGTTTTATCATTCCGCTTCGTTCCCTTTATTCCATCAAGTATTGTTACTTTATTCGCAGCTTTAGGGAAAATGTCCCTACTCTCTTTCAGTATTGCCAGTACACTAGGAAAAATCCCAGCTTTACTCATTGAAGTGTATTCGGCATATCATGTTATGAATGGAACAAATGAAGCAAAGTGGATTATAACAATTGCAGGTTGTATCGGGTTATTGTATATATGGAGAAAGTGGAAGAAAAAATAAAAAAGGGAGCATTCGCTCCCTTTTTTATTTTTATATCATGAAGAAACCTTATTTTACACCAACTGCATCATACGATTGTTTCACTGCTGTAACTTCAGCCGAGGTTGCACCATATAAATCAGCTGCTGCTTGTACTAAGCCAGCACGAGCTTGGCTAAATGTAGTAGATTCAGTGAAGTATTGTGTATTTGCACGATAATAGATTGCACCTACTTTATCCTTACCAATACCATTCACTGTTACACCGTAGTGCGTGCCACCATTTGCTAGTAAATACGCTGCTTTATTGATAATACCGCTGTTCGTATGAACACCGCCATTATCACTTGAACCAGTATAACGCTTAGAATAATGATCTGGGTCACCGTATTTCGTTGGATCACTCATAGAACGAAGAGCATCCCCTGCTTGACCAGGCGTATAAATATCTTCTCCTACTTCCCAATCCGGATTACGATTATCATAGTACTCTACTAAAGTACCAAAAACATCAGAAATCGCTTCATTTAATGCTCCTGACTCATTTTGATAAATAAGATTTGAGCTATATTCTGTAACAGCATGTGTTAATTCATGCCCAATTACATCTAATCCACCGGATAAGGCAGTAAATGTATAACCATCTCCGTCTCCATATACCATTTGCGAGCCATTCCAGAATGCATTATTATATCCACTACTGTAATGAACCGTTGATTTTAATGGTGCTCCAGCGTCATTAAATGAATTACGGTTAAATGTGTTTTTATAATAATCATATGTTTTACCTGCATAATAATGAGCATCTACTGCTGCCGCATCACGACTTGCATTGAAAACATTATCTGTATCTGCCCATAATGTTCCCGGTAATGTAGAGCGATTTTTCGCATCATATGTGAAAATTGTTGCTCCTCGCGTATTGTCTTGTAAGTAATAAGAAGATCCAGATAACGTTGTATTAATAGATTTCGTATCTCCTAGTACACCCTTACCTGTTCCAACTTTATTTGTTCCCGTTACAGGTTTTACAACTGCCTTTCCTTCTTGTTTGACAGCTTCTTGATTAAGCGGTGCTTTATCTTCACCTGTCACATGATCAATCGTGTTGAATTTATTCAACACCTTGCCACTATCAGCTTCGATGAAATAATAATAGTTTCCTGGTTTTGGCTCTAAGAAGTTTAATTTCACAACATATGCATAAGTTGTGTCTTCACCATTTTGATATACATATAAATCTGCTGATGGTTCTACCTCATATTTTGGAGTTAATCCTAGATCTTGCTGTGCAATTTCAATCGCTTTTTTACCTTCAATCTTATTTTTATTTTGTAATTTTTCTTTTTTGTCTAGATCAGGTACAACTGTTCCAGATAGTACTTTCAATGAACCATCTTTACTAACATGGGCTAGTTGAGTAGACCCCCATACTGGTGTGCCTTCATACATTTGTTGCATACGTACCACTGTTGCATTCGTTACAGAATCCTTTTTCACTTGTTTCACTTTGAAAGAATCCTCTGCACTCTTTTCTCCTAGCTTATACTCCCCTTTTGCTGCATTTAAATAATCAAACACAACAGATTCTGCTTTCTTTCCAGTTGCTCCAGTCAAATCTCCAGAGATAAACTCAGGTGACTGCACTGCCTCGTTATACTTTTTCGTAGAGAGCACATTCTTTGAATCTGCAAATGCAGAGCTTGTCCCTCCAAATGTTGTAACTGCCATTCCTGCCGCTAATACAAATGCTAAACTCTTCTTTTTCATATTACCTTCCCCCTAATAAAAAATTTTTGAAAAAGAGTAACTTTATATTAGCATCTGGTTTCTATTATTTATATACTAAAAATTCAAATAATTCATTTCTCAAGTTTTGTAGAATTTTGGGGAACAAATATTGAGAAAGGCCCTTTCCGTTTTGGAAAGGGCCTTTTTTGGGAATTTATTATACATTTACTGTTTCTGCTGTATTCGTTTCTTGACCATACATATCTGGTACTGAACCATACTGCGGTCCTAATATCGCAGCTAAAATTCCCATAACTGTAAATGCACCAATAATTAACTTTTTCATATCAATTTCCTCCTTCTTCTGATAATGCAAGCGCTAATTTATAATAACGATTGCTCTCTTGGTACTCTAATAATCCTTCAAAGTATTCAGCTAGTTCTAAGTACACCTTTTTCAAACGCTTTACATTTTCTTCAGTTTTAAAGAACGGCACCGCTTCCGTCTCTAAAAACCTCTTATATGCTTCTTTTTTTTCAAAATATTTATATTTAAGAATCAATAATAAGTGTAACTTACTTTTATATTTTTCATCTTTTATTGCAACACTAATGCCTTTTTCAATCCATTCTCTCGCTTCTTCAAACTCTTCCAATTGAACACACTGTAAAGAAATCTCATATATGGCGTCAATATAATTTAAATCTTCTTCCTTTTTATACTGCAAACCTTTTAAATAATATTCTTTTGCCTCAGCGTAATTATGTTGGCAATAATGCAGAAGTCCTATATTGTTTAAAACAATTGCTATAATTGTCTCTTTATCAGCAAAAGAATTCGCTTCTCTTAAAATATTATTATAAATCTCCATAGCTTCACTATATTGTTTTTTACGTATATAACTAAACGCAATGAGAAGCTGACAATTTATTACGTTTCGGAATTTATATTCATTGCGAAACCCTTCTAATGCAACATTAGCAAAGTATAATGCCATATGCTCGATCTCTAAATGACGATATACAAGTGCTAAATTATAATAAATTCCAGTCTCATAATACCCTTGTTCTTTTGCCATTAACTCTGTCTGGATCAAACATTCAAGCGAAGCGTTATATCTATGCTTCATGAAATACATTAACGCCCTACTATACGTATACAACAACTTCTGAAACGGGGAATACTTCTTATACATCTTCCTTAATTTCTCTAGTTCTTCTTCAAGCGCAGGAAGATCTCTTTTCATAATCAAATAACGTGTATACAGCAGATTATAATAATTTATAATTTCAAAATCTAAGACATTTTTCATTTCAGACTGTAATTCGTTATATATGCGTTCAACCTGCCCTTTGTCCAAATGAACTAATGCGTTTAACCAATCATCTAATTTCTCTTTCACTTCTTCTTCTACATCTCTCAAATCCGACACAGCAATCTCTAACCTCGCGCAGAGCAACTGTAAAATTTCCTCCGATGCTTCTATCTTTCCATTTTCAATCTTACTTAAATATGAGACGGAACAAATGCCCTGACATAATTCTTCTTGTGTCATTTTTTGCTGCAGTCGTTTATAAAAAACTTGTTTGCCGATTTTCTCTAGTGTTTGTTGCATTGCCCTCCTCCATTCTCATTTACCCTCACTACTTTAATAATACATAAAAATCAGAAAAATATAAATTAATAAATGTAAATTTTCTAAAGAATTTTTCATTTATTACTTTTATTTCCCCTTCTTCAATTAATTTTTATGCTAGAAAAAGCTGCTGAACTACCTAAACTTTGAGTTTACCACGTTCAATAGCCATCAATTATTATTATTTATCTTCCTAGAATAATAAACGAGAGGGAATTCTCTTCTCATTAAAACGCTCTCCTTTGGCATAAACTAATAAAAATTGTTATACTATAACAAAATTACGGAGGTGTTTTCGCAATGAATCATTATAAAGACGATAGTTACGCCTTACATACAGATTTATATCAAATCAACATGGCTTATACATATTGGAAAGACGGTATTCATAATCGCCGCTCTGTTTTTGATTTATATTTCCGGAAGCTTCCATTTAAAAATGGTTATGCTGTTTTTGCTGGTCTTGAAAAAATTATAGAGTACATAGAGAATTTTCGTTTTACTGATAGTGACATCGCTTATTTAAAAGAACTGGAATTTGAAGAGGAATTTCTGCATTATTTACAAAACATGAAGTTTACGGGAACAATTCGCAGTATGCAAGAAGGAGAGGTTGTTTTTAATAACGAACCATTATTGCGTGTTGACGCCCCTCTTGGTGAAGCTCAAATTATTGAAACTGCTTTGTTAAACATTGTGAATTACCAAACATTAATCGCTACAAAAGCTGCTCGTATGAAACATGCAGCAGATAATGATGAACTATTAGAATTTGGCACTCGTCGTGCTCACGAATTCGACGCTGCCCTTTGGGGTACACGTGCAGCCTTTATTGGTGGTTTTTCTTCTACTAGCAACGTCCGTGCTGGAAAACGATTTGGTATTCCTGTTGCTGGGACGCATGCTCATTCCTTTGTCCAGGCTTATCGTAATGAATATGTTGCATTTAAAAAATACGCTGAAACACATAAGAAATGTGTTTTTCTCGTTGATACATATGATACGTTAAAATCCGGTGTACCAAATGCGATTCGCGTTGCTAAAGAATTCGGCGACCACATTGATTTTTATGGTATTCGTCTTGATAGCGGTGATATGGCTTATTTATCAAAAGAGGCACGAAAACTACTTGACACAGCAGGATTTACCAATACAAAAATTATCGCTTCTAGCGATTTAGATGAATATACAATTATGCATTTAAAATCCCAAGGAGCAAAAATTGATGTATGGGGCGTTGGAACAAAACTCATCACTTCCTTTGAACAACCTGCATTAGGTGCTGTTTATAAATTAGTTGCGATTGAAGATGAGAATGGGACGCTAAACGATACAATCAAAATTTCTTCCAATCCTGAAAAGATTACAACACCTGGTTTAAAACGTGTATATCGCATTATTAATCGCGTCAACGGACACTCCGAAGGGGATTATATTGCGCTAGAAACTGAAGTACCAGAGCAGGAGGAACGTTTAAAAATGTTCCATCCTGTCCATACATACATCAGTAAATTTGTCACAAATTTTGAAGCAAAAGAACTACACCATAATATTTTTGTGAAAGGTAAACGCACATATAAACTGCCTGAAATACAAAATATCCAGCAGTATGCACATGATAGTTTAAATGTATTTTGGGAAGAATATAAACGAACTCTTAATCCTGAAGAATATCCGGTTGATTTAAGCCAAGAGTGCTGGGATCATAAAATGAATTATATTCAAACTGTACGTGAGCAAGTTGCGAATAATATTCAAAAATAAAAAGAGAAACAATTGTTATCAAGATCTAAATTTAAAAATGTTTTTAAAAATAAAGACTCTAACATATTGTATATGACTAATATGTTAGAGTCTTTTGTTTTATTAGTAGTACAGTTCGAGTATTGTTGATTTTTATACCAAAGTAAAAAAACCTTTCTCGTAAACGAGAAAGGTTCTAACGCCTCCAAGATTGGAAGCTTGTTCGAATATTGATACCATGTAGAGTGGAGATGTTTGTACGTATAAGGCAGACTATACCTATATATATATCATATGCTAAGCAAAACTATATAGTTTGGACATGTTGCGTGAACTTCCGATAAATTGAAACTTTAATCAGTGGGGGGATCTTCATCCCCCACTGATTATTAGCCCTCACCAATCGGGCTTTTACGAGCAGTTAATACGAGGTAAAACAAGTTTCCAAAGCTTTATTAATCGAAAGGTCTATTAAAACGTTGCAAAATACAAATTGTACGGCACTTCTTTCGCTAAATGGACACTTTACGCAAGACAAGGTAAAACGTTTATTTTTCTGATAAAAAAGCTTAATATAGGTTTTTTACAAGTCTTTTACTCGTAATACACGCATCGCATTCAATACAGCAAGTAGCGTAACACCCACATCGGAGAAAACAGCTTCCCACATTGTTGCAATTCCGAATGCCCCCAGTAATAGGACAAGTCCTTTTACACCAAGTGCAAAAATAATATTTTGCCATACAATGCTGCGTGTACGTTTAGCGATTTTAACAGCTGTTGCAATTTTAGAAGGTTCATCTGTCATGATTACGATATCCGCCGCTTCAATCGCTGCATCAGATCCTAATCCACCCATCGCAATCCCAACATCAGCTCTTGCTAAAACTGGTGTATCATTAATGCCATCACCAACGAAAGCGACTTTTTCTTTTTCCTGTTTTGCCGCATCAATTTTTTCAATTTCTTCTACTTTTTGCTGTGGCAATAATTCAGCATGAACTTCATCTAAACCAAGTTCTTTACCAACCGCTTCCCCAACTAATTTCGCATCACCTGTTAACATGACTGTTTTCTTAATACCAAGTTCTTTTAATTTTTGAATCGCTTGTTTTGAATCCTCTTTCACTTCATCTGAAATGACGATATAACCTGCATATGCACCATCTACAGCAACGTGAACAAGTGTGCCTACTGTTTGCGGTTGCTGGAATGCGATATTTTCTTTTTTCATTAATTTTGCATTACCCGCAAAAATTTCTTTCCCTTGTACTTTTACAACTGTACCGTGACCAGAAATTTCACTGTAATCCTCAATCATATTTTCATCAATTGATTTTCCATAGCTACTCCGAATAGATTGCGCAATTGGATGGTTTGAATATACTTCTGCAAATGCTGCATATTCAAGAAGCTCTTCTTTCGTAGTTGCTCCATTTGGTTCCATCTTCGTTACTTTAAAAACACCTTTTGTTAATGTTCCTGTTTTATCGAAGACAATATGTTTCACATCATTTAACGCTTCTAAATAGTTACTTCCTTTGATTAAAATACCACTTTTAGATGCTCCACCAATACCACCAAAGAATCCAAGTGGAATAGATACTACTAACGCACATGGACAAGAAATAACAAGGAATACTAACGCACGATAAATCCAATCTGAGAATGTAGCGCCTTCTAATATAAGTGGTGGAATAAACGCTAGTACTGCTGCTGTAATAACGACAACTGGAGTGTAGTAACGCGCAAATTTCGTAATAAAGTTTTCTGTCGGCGCTTTTCGGCTACTTGCATTTTGTACTAAATCTAAAATTTTCGATACTGTGGATTCACCAAATTCTTTTGTTACCTCAATGGTTAGTACACCATTTTGATTCACAAAACCACTTAATACATCATTCCCAACTTCTACTTCACGCGGTACAGATTCACCTGTTAGTGCTGAAGTATCTACCATTGATGTTCCTTCAACAACTTTTCCATCTAATGGTACTTTTTCACCTGGTTTAACAATGATGTAATCTCCGATTTGCACATCTTCCGGTGAAACTTGTTTTGTTTCGTTACCAACTTTAACATTTGCATAATCAGGACGAATATCCATTAATGAAGTAATTGATTTTCGAGAACGATTTACCGCAATGCTTTGGAATAATTCACCTACTTGGTAAAAGAGCATAACCGCAACAGCTTCCGAATATTGCCCGATTGCAAATGCTCCCAGTGTGGCAATCGCCATTAAAAAGTTTTCATCAAATATTTGGCCTCGTGTTATATTTCTTACAGCTCGCCAAACGATATCTCCACCAATTAGTAAATATGCGATAACGAAAAGTGGAATAGTCATCATTTGTGGTAATCCTGCAAGTGCAGCGATTCCTGTTAAGACACCGCCAATCGCTAAGCGCCACAGCATTTTCTTCACATTTCCTTCACCATGATCGTGGCTATGACCATGATCATGTCCTGCTTTTTCTTCACGAATAACTTTTACATCTGGCTCTAACTTTTGAACAATATTTTTTATATCTTGCACCGTCGTTTCGAGCTCTTTTTTATTTGCCACTTCTATTTTTAATTTCTTTGATACGAAATCGACAGTCGCATTTGAAACCGTAGGCATTTCTTTTACCTTTGTCTCAACCTTCATTGCACAATTTGCACAATCTAATCCTTCTAATACAAATACTTCTTTTGCAGTTTTTGTTTTTTGTTCTTCCTGTACTTTAATATGCGGTTCTAGTTTTGTGACAAGTTGTTTCGCTTCAGTAACAACGTTATTTTCTCGATTTTTCTCTGTTTCTAAAACCATCGTCTTTGTTGCAAAGTTCACAGAACAAGAGGAAACGCCGTCTAATCCGCTAACGCCTTTTTCAATTTTCATCGCACAATTCGCACAATCTAATCCTTCTAACACAAGTTTCCGTTTCACTAGTGCTTCTGCCATCTTTCTCCCTCCTTGTGCATTTCTTTTTTTATTCTTCCTCGTTTACGTGTTCGAATGCTTGCTCGAAGATACCGATTACGTGATGGTCAGCTAATGAATAATAGACAACCTTACCCTCTTTACGGTTTTTCACAAGTTTTGCTTGCTTTAATACACGAAGTTGATGGGAAATAGATGATTGTGTCATGCCGAGTAAATAAGCTAAATCACACACGCACATTTCCGCTTCAAATAATGCGTGTAAAATACGTGTACGCGTACGGTCACCTAATACTTTAAATAATTCCGCCACCTTGCTTAAACTTTCGTCAGCTGGGATTGTTTGTTTTACTTGATCAACAACTTCTTCATGGATAATTGTTTGAGAACATGCTTCTTGGCATGTTTCCACTTTATTTTCAGCCATTATAGCTCACCTCTTTATCTGAACATATGAACAATCATTCATATATCTTATACCTTTATTATATGAGCGCCTATTCATATGTGTCAATAAAATCCGCAATAAACTTTTTGAACATTTTGTTCACATTTCAACAACATATAACTTATTGTCCGCATCCGTTATATTCTTCATACAAAAAGGATGTATGAAAGTCTCCATCCTTTCATACATCCTTTTTCTTACCTTATTCAGTTTTCACTGCATCAACAATTAACGAAGCAAAACCTATCTTTCCGTTCTGATTTCGATGATCAAAGCGTTTAGACCGATAAATAAATCCTTCTTTTTCATCCCAATCATTATAATGAAAATCCCCACTTTCATCACAATACTCCAAAAGTTTCACCTCAAATCCTGCACTTTCAAACATAGCTGACATCGTTTTATAATTATGAACAATTTTATGGCTCGCTGCTGGATGATCTAACGGACCAGGCCCACCAACTTGTACACCTTCTTGGTATTCTTCATCTGGAAAAAAGCTATCCGGAACCGCACACCGAATATAACCACCCTGCTTTAAAAATTCATAACACAATTTTGCTGCTTCTATACCTTCTTCATATGATAAATGTTCCCATACATGCTCCGCTAAAATTATTGCTAAAGAGTTAGGGTCAAACCTTTTCACCCAATCTTCTCTTTTTAATAAATTCAATTCTTCTTCATTCGTATGTAACCAACCCGGATTATTGTTAAACTCTCCTGCACCAACAACGACTTTTAATTCATCTTTTACAACCATTATTTCACCCCTTTGAATATTTCAACATATAAATTTTACAAGATGTTAATTTCTCCTCCTTTGACCAAAAGAAAAAGCCTTGCGCGCTCCCTAGGCACACAAGGCTTACAATTTATTATATCCCCTTAATTAGCTTCTTCTAAGCTATCTTGCGAACTTCCATCTTCTTTTAGATGACTGTGCTTTTTCGAATAAACAAAGTATACGACTACTCCAATTGCTAACCAAGCACCGAAGTACAGCCATGTCGTTAATGGTAGGTTTACCATTAAGAATAGACAGCATACGATTGAAATGATCGGTAAAGTTGGTACAAGTGGTACCATAAATCCGCGCTGTAATTTCGGATGTGTTTTACGAAGGATGATAACTGTTACACCAACCATCGCAAATGTTAATAGCGCTCCAATATTCGCTAAATTCGATAATTCTTTTAAATCGACAAATCCAGCAATTAAAGCACTACCAATTCCTGTTAACCATGTTGAAAATGTCGGTGCTTCTGTCTTTTTGTTGATTTTCGCAAAAGATTCTGGCAATAAACCGTCACGACTCATTGCAAAGAATACACGTGTTGTTGCGTAAATATAAGCAAAAATTACAGCCATAATACCAATTACAGCTCCGACAGCAATTACACCAGCTACTTTATCTTGTCCAACAACCTCTAATACATAAGCCATCGCTTCTGGTACATCTAGTTCCTTGTAAGAAACCATACCAGTCATAACAAGACAAACCGCAACGTAAATGATTGTACAAATAACTAACGAAGCAATGATACCAATTGGAAGGTCACGCTGTGGATTTTTCACTTCTTCTGCTGAAGTTGCTAGTGCATCAAAACCTAAGAAAGCAAAGAATACAGCTGCTCCTCCGGCAAAGACTCCACTTAAACCATATGGTGCAAATGGAATCCAGTTTTCTGGTTTCACATAGAATACACCAACCGCAAGGAATAGGATAACAATACCAATTTTGATTAATACCATTGCATTATTCACACGTTTACTCTCTTTCGTACCACGCGATAATAGCAATGTTAACACTAGTGTAATAATTACTGCTGGCAAGTTCACAATACCACCTTGTGATGGAATCGTTAACAGTTCCTTTGGAATTTCTAGTCCAAATCCACTTACCAAGTTATGGAAATAACCTGTCCATCCACCAGCTACTGCTGCTGTTGTTACAACGTATACCGATAATAACGTCCAACCCATTAAATGGGCTACAAACTCACCGATTGTTGCATATGAATAGGTATACACACTACCCGATACCGGAAGCGTAGAAGCAACTTCCGCATAACATAATGCTGCAAATCCACAAACAATTGCTGCAATCATAAATGAAAAAATAACTGCCGGACCAGCATCTCTTGCTGCTACTAATCCAGTTAACACAAGAACTCCTGTACCGATTATCGCACCAATCCCTAGCATTGTTAGGTCGAATGCCCCTAAAGTTTTAGACAAAGTCTTACTTTTACTTTCCCCTAACAATTGCGTAACGGATTTCTTTTTAAATAGGTTGGCCACGATGTATGCCCCCTTTTACTAAGAAGAGCTAAGAGGTCTTCTCTCTTAGCTCTTATCATGTTGTATTAGATATTGTTCGATTTTTAGTTTGTATTATGCTTCAATTAGCAAGATACAGTTTCTGCTTCTAATAATTCTTTTGCACCTTTGTATTCTACACCATGAGCTTCTGCAACTGCTTCAAATGTTACATAACCATCTAATGTATTAATACCTTTTAATAATGCAGAGTTACCTAAGCAAGCTTCTTTGTAACCTTTGTTTGCAATTTGTACTGCATATGGCACTGTTACGTTTGTTAATGCAAGAGTTGATGTACGTGGAACCGCACCTGGCATGTTTGCAACTGCATAATGAACAACGCCATGTTTTTCATAAGTTGGGTTATCATGAGTTGTAATGCGGTCAGTTGTTTCGAAAATACCACCTTGGTCAATTGCGATATCTACTACAACAGAACCTGGTTCCATTGATTTAATCATTTCTTCTGTTACAAGTTTTGGCGCTTTTGCACCTGGAATTAATACCGCACCGATTACAAGATCAGATTCTTTTACAGCTTCTGCAATATTGTAAGGGTTAGACATTAAAGTTTTCACTTGGTTACCGAAAATGTCATCTAATTGACGAAGACGTTCTGCACTTAAGTCGATGATTGTTACATCCGCACCTAGTCCAACTGCAATTTTAGCAGCATTTGTACCAGCTTGTCCACCACCGATAATTGTTACTTTACCACGTTTTACCCCTGGAACGCCTGCTAGTAAGATACCTTTACCGCCTTTGTTTTTCTCAAGGAATTGCGCACCGATTTGTGCTGCCATACGACCAGCTACTTCACTCATAGGTGCAAGTAATGGTAAAGAACGATTTTCTAATTGTACTGTTTCGTAAGCGATAGCTACAACTTTCTTTTCAATTAAAGCTTTTGTTAATTCTGGTTCTGGAGCTAAGTGTAAGTATGTGAATAGAATTAAACCTTCGCTGAAGTGTTTGTATTCGCTTTCAATTGGTTCCTTAACTTTCATTACCATATCCATGTTCCAAGCTTCTTCAGCTGTGTCAACGATTTTCGCACCTGCTTCAATATACTCAGCATCTGTAAAACCAGATCCTAAACCTGCACCCTTTTGAATGAATACTTCGTGGTTGTTACGAACTAAATGTACAACACCAGCTGGTGTCATTGCCACACGGTTTTCGTTGTTTTTAATTTCTGTTGGTACCCCAATACGCATAATGAAATGCCCCCTTATAATTAACAGAAAAAAGAAATTCTTTTTTCTTTTTATAATAATTAATAACTTATGTCCTTATTCTAGCATAACTTCAAAGTTATGAAAACGCTAACATATCAAATTTTAAAAGTTTATATATTTAGAATAGTGTAAATATAAAGAACTTTATTCCTCAGGGAGATTCCCTACATCTCGCTTATCTACCATTCTATTTTTATTATAACCTTTGCAATCCAATGTTATTCTTTTATTATTTGACAATAATATAACAATGTGAAAAATCAACATAAATCGCATACATATGCATTCGAAATTTCCTGTAATATTTTAGAAATATATTCTTTTTATATAAATCCATTTTGATTTTCCAACATATAAGTCACTGCTATGAAGAACAAAAAGTAATCTGTACTCGTTTCCTCTTCTTTATTTTAACTTGGCATGAAGCAGGAAAAGGCTCTGACCGTTTCTAGGCATGTCGGATGCGCTCATCCACCTAAAAAGAAATGGATTTCATATCAGTTTTTCAATTTGTACTCATATAATTAAAAAACAGCCACCGATATTTAACCGGCAGCTGGATAACTGAGAAACAACTTTGAAAATAAATCTTCCGTCGTTTCTGTAATCTTATCAAACACATCTGTTTCACTTTCTTCTTGCTCTTTCATCATTTTAATGGTTTCTTGCGCATCCACAGGATAGTCTGTAATAATCCCATCGACATTCAGTTTATAATATTTTTTTAAGCTTTCCATATCATTTACAGTCCATACATAGATCGGCTTATTTAATTTGCGGGCTGATTTTACTAAACGTTTGTTTAACATATATTCTTCTGCTACATAAAAGTCGGCTTGCACATATTTTAAGTTAGCCCTACTTGCATATAATATGTATCCTACTTTTATATTTGGATTTGCACGTTTAAATTCTTTAATGAGCGGATAGTGCAATGTTTGAATGACACATTGCTTTTCAAAGTCATTTTCCTTAATTGTATCTAATACTTTCTTTACAAAATCTTTTTCATTTCCGTGCAATTTCACTTCTATATTCAGTTTTATCTTATTTTTTGCAAGCTTAATTATCTCATCAAGTGTGCTAATTTTCCCTGTGAATCCATCTTGACTAAGAGTTAATTTTTGAAGCTCATCCATCGTTAAATCTGAAACTTGTACATTCGCATTCGCAAGACGCTTTAATTTTAAATCATGTATGACTGCCAATTCACCATCTTTTGTTTGCAGTACATCAATTTCAGCATAATCTGCTTTTGCATCAATCGCACCTTGCAGGGCCTCTTTCGTATTCTCTACTCCTTTAGAAACATACCCACGATGCGCCATAATAACGGGCTCTTTATATGAATTTGAAATAAACGTCACAATAAAAGCAACTACCATGCCAACTGTGAAAACACCGACAATATATACACCAATAAATTTCAAACGATGCTTTTTAAAGAAACATTTATCTGCTTTTGTTTTTGAATAATCTAAGCCTTCTTCTAATAAAACATCTTCGACTGAAACCTTTTGTAAATACAGTCTTGTCAATGCCATAATATAAAACGGAGTCATAATAAAGCTAAATAAATACAATGTACTCGTTAAAAATACTGATAGGGTAGATTCTGCTAATAGGGCAAATGTCCCTTTTGGATTCGTAAATTCATACACACCCCATAAAAACAGTAAGTACACGCCCATCAATAAAACAAACACAATCCCTATCGAAATCAAAAATCCAACTAAAAAGAACAAGACTTTAAAAAAGCTTTCTTTTACCAAGTTTGCACTTTTACGTGCAGCTGTGCGAAACGGTTTTTCTTCTAATACAATAATAGGTAAAACAAAGATCCAGCGAAGATTCAAGTATGCAACTACAGCAAAGAAAGTGTAGTAACCTACTTGCCCCATTGTCGTTTTAAATAATTCGCCTGTAATGAAATTTGGGATTTGAATTTGCGGAATCAGCGCTGATTCAAATCCAATGTTCAACAATGGTAATAAAACAACAACATACAAAATAAACCCTGGCAAGCAATATGTGAAAAGGGAAGGTAAATACGTTACCGTTTTATACAAAATCGGACGCAACCTTACCTTTTGCCTTTTATGCGCAAAATATGAAATAATAATAAGCACCGCAAATTCCGTAAAAATGAGGAAGAGTGCCAATATCGATAAAATTACAATAGCTGCGATACCATATGGAGTTTTCAAAAAAGCGAGCAATTCATCATTTGTCGCATTTGCATAGCCACCAAAATGCAACAACTTATTAAAGATGATACCGAATAGTGGTATAAATACAATAGCCGCCAATAATTTATAAACGAGTTGAAACGCTAGTACATTCCCAAAAGCAAATTGTATCGTTTGGAAAGAATGTTTCATGACCCCTGGTATAGATAGTCTTTTACGGTGTAGCATAAATTCCTCCAAATTCTAAAACTATATTTGAAATGGATTCCATATTTTTAGTATACATCCACCTTTTTTATAATAATATATTCCGCTGAACATGAACACTCTTATACATTCACAAAAAAGAGTGACGGGTACTCCCCATCACTCTTTCACTCATTTACTTTTTCTCTAATCCTTGTCCAAACGCTTTTAAAAAGCTAAAGCCAAAGGTAATCGCTCTATTGATATCAGGATCTTTTAATACTTTAAAGAAATCCATAACCTTTGTTTTTTTACCTTTTTTTAATTCGTCTGTCGCAAATTGTAATCCTGTAACTAAACTTGACGTCACCTGTTTTGTTACTTCTGGATCGACAGAAGATAACGCTTCTCCTGCCCCCATCATATTATTTAATGCATTTTTTACTGGTTCACGATTTAATTGCTCAATGGCAATTTTAGAAACGTCTTCTTTTGCAGCAATCAGGCTAATTGCCGCATCTAAAATACCTGCTTGCTGCAACCCTGCTAACAACTGCATCGTCTCTTCTACCGCTTCACGATTCGCAGCTAATTGAGTTAACAGTTCATCTGATAACTGTTGTTTCTTTTCTTCTTCTGTTATAACTTTCTTTTGAATCAATGTAATTTCTTTTGCCACTTTCTTCGCCCCCTAGTTCTGATCCACAAGTGATACATATTGTTTCTGCTGCCATTTCTGCTGAATTTCAACACCATTTTGCGGATGACGTTTTTTATCTCTTGGGTTTGAAGCAGGAAGCGGACGATTTCCTTTTTCACGTAATACGCGCATTTTCACCATCGTTTGTTTATAAGCTGGTGTGCAAGTATACAGGTCTGTCGCTGTTCCTGTTAAAATATTAATCGCTTCTTCATTTACTGTCGCATGCATCGGTAAATATAACTCATTTCCAGTCACACGGTCTGTAACAAGTGCCTGTACCTTAATTTTCCCAAACGGTGATGCTAACTCGACAAGACCACCATCTTTCACATTCCGCTTAGCAGCAAGCTCTGGTGAAATTTCAACAAACACGTCAGACATTTTAGATAAAATTCCTACTGATTTATTTGTCATATTCCCTTCATGGAAATGTTCGAGCAAACGACCATTATTTAATAATAAATCGTAGTCTTCTGGTGCTTCAACCGGCGGAATCCATTCATCCAATGATAGACGTGCTTTTTTATCTGGGAAATTAAAGCCATCTACATATAATAGTGGTGTGTCGCTACCATCATGACTACCCCAACATAAACTATCCCATCCTTCTAAGCGGTCGTATGTAGCTTGGGAATAATACGGCGCGAGTGATGCAATTTCATCCATAATTTCACTTGGGCTTTCATAATTCCAATCACCACCGAGGGCACGAGCTACTTTTTGCAGAATCCACCAATCTGGTTTCGAATCACCGAGCGGTTTCATAACTTCATATAAACGCTGAATACGACGCTCTGTATTCGTAAATGTTCCTTCTTTTTCTAGACTTGGTGCCGCTGGTAAAATAACATCAGCAAAACGAGCTGTTTTTGATAAGAATATGTCTTGAACTACAAGGAAATCAAGATTACTTAGAATATGTTGCACATGATTCACATTGGAATCGACTAACGCCATTTCTTCTCCCATTACATACATACCACGTAGTTTTCCTTCTTCTGCTGCGGCAAGCATCGCAATGTTATTCAGTCCTGGCTCTTTCGGAATTGTAGTACCATATGCTTTTTCAAATTTCGCACGAAGTGTATCATCCGATACTGCTTGATAACCTGGAAGCCAGTTTGGTAATGTTGCCATATCACAAGCACCTTGTACATTATTATGCCCACGGAGTGGATATGCACCTGCACCAGGGCGACGATAGTTACCTGTTACAAGAAGTAAGTTTGAAATCGCTGCGGATGTTGTACTTCCTCCTGTATTTTGCGTAACCCCCATACCCCAAAGTATACAAGTACCGTCTGCTTCATATATCATACGAGCCATTTCTTTTATTGTATCTTTCGAAATACCTGTAATGGTTTCCGTATAATCAAGTGCATATTTCTCTAACATTTTTCTATATTCATCAAAGTTTTTCACATTTTCGTCTAAGAACTTTTTATCATGCCAGCCTTGATCAATAACATATTTTGTTATACCCGCAAGCCAGACATAATCTGTTCCTTGACGTGGATGAATAAACATGTCAGCACGCTCTGCCATTTCATGTTTACGAAGATCTGCCACAATTAACTTTTGTTCCTGTAATTTGTGAGCACGTTTCACACGAGTAGCAAGTACAGGGTGTCCTTCCGTTGGATTCGCTCCCACAATAATGACAAGGCCAGCTGCCGCAATATCTTTCACTGTTCCTGCGTCTCCGCCTATACCAACAGTTTTTGTTAAACCATCGCTTGCTGGTGATTGACAGTAACGGGAACAGTTATCTACATTATTTGTTCCATATATTTGACGAGCTAACTTTTGCATTAAATAGTTTTCTTCATTTGTTACTTTTGAAGAAGAAATAAATCCAAATGCATCGCTACCATATTCAGATTTAATATGCTGCATATTGGATGCAACAACTTCCAAAGCTTCTTCCCATGATGCCTCAACGAACATATCTCCTTGACGAATCAATGGTTTCGTAATGCGGTCCTCACTATTTACAAAGTCCCAGCCGAATTTTCCTTTCACACATGTAGAAATTCCGTTTACTGGCGCGTCTGACACAGGTTGTACTTTTAAAATTTGACGGTCTTTCGTCCACACTTCGAACGAACAACCTACACCGCAAAATGTACAAACTGTTTTCGTCTTGTTAATCTTCGTTTTACGCATTGCAGATTCCACTTCTGAAACTGCTAAAATACTACTATATCCAGGCTCTACATCCTTTACAAAATCAATCATCGGGTCTAACACATCTGGTTTTAGTCCGGTTATGAACCCTGCTTCTCCAAGCATTGATTTTTCCATTAATGCGTTGCAAGGACACACCGTTACACATTGCCCACAACTCACACAAGATGAATCGTTAATACTTACGCCGCTATCCCAAATTACACGAGGACGATCTAAATTCCAATCAATTGATAATGTTTCGTTTACCTGTAAATTCTGACACACTTCTACACATTGCCCACAAGCAATACATTGATTCGGATCGTAACGATAAAATGGATGAGTCATGTCTACTTCTTTTGCACTAACTTTCGGTTCATATGGATATTTCTGTTCCTCAATCCCCATCAGATGTACCGTATTATGAACTTTACAGTTACCGTTATTATTATCACATACTGTACAGTACAATAAATGGTTCTCTAATATTCGATCCATTGCTTCCGTTTGTGCTTCTTTTGCACGTACTGATTTTCTTTCAATATGCATACCATTTTCTAATTTTGTTGAACAAGCACGCATTAATTTTCCATCTACTTCCACAATACACGTATCACAAGTTTGAATGGGATCTACCTCTGGTACATGACAAATTTGTGGATGCTCTAAATCGCTTTCGTTAAATAATTGCAGTATCGTCTTTTCACCAGATGAAAGAAAGTCTTTTCCATCTATGGTTACACGAATCGTTTGCTCTGCCATAGTTCCCCTCTCCTTACAACTAACTGTACAATATATTTTTGAATCCGTTTTCAAAAATATATTGTTGTACATTTTTTGAAACGCTCTGTTGAAATCCGATCTTAGAAGTCGATTCTTGATGCTATAAGGTATAAAAAATGACACTATTCTACTACTCTATTATATCTCACATATACAATAATAACCAAATAATATATAGAAACTAAGAACAAACATACAACCTGTCTTTTTAGGTAAGAGAGAGCATCCCGCCATGCATAGAAGCGGTCTCCCTATGCCAAAGAAAACCAGTCGGAGCCATCTTTATTCCTCATGATAATGGCTTATATGTTGCACAGCCAAAATGGATTTACGTAGGTAACAGATGCTTTTATTTTTTTTATGTTTTATGATAAATAGTAAGAAAAATACATATGAAGGGGAAAATACGATGGGGCCTGTCCAAGAAACATGTAAAATGGTACGTTATGAAGCTGGAACATTCCTCGAACAAGAAGATGAAATTGTCACAGAATATCCTGTAACAATTAAATTAAATGGGGAGGAATATGTAACAGTTGTATGTACTCCAAATTATATTGAAGATATGGTAATAGGTTTTTTAATTTCTGAGGGAATTATCGCTTCTTATGAGGGCATTGATGAGCTATGGATACAGAAAGACAAAGGGGTTGTCCATGTAAAAACATCACAAATCAATCCTCTCTATCAAACACTATATAACAAAAGATATGTCACTTCTTGTTGCGGCAAAAGTAGACAAGGTTTTGTTTTTGTAAATGATGCAGCAAAAGCAAAAAATTTACATGATATACATGTAACAATTACTCCAGAAGAGTGCTTTCATTTAATGAACACCTTACAGCACTCTTCTACTACGTTTCGTCAAACAGGCGGAGTTCATAATACCGCCCTTTGCGATCGAAATAACATTCTCATATCAAGAATGGATATTGGAAGGCATAATGCATTAGATAAAATATATGGTCATTGTTTACGTAATCATATTTCAATCAAAGGGAAAATGATTGCATTTAGTGGCCGAATCTCATCTGAAATTTTACTAAAGGTTTCTAAAATCGGTTGCGAAATCGTTCTTTCTAAATCAGCTCCAACAAAATTAGCTTTACAACTCGCTCATGATTTAGGCATTACGGTAGTTGGTTTTATTCGTAATGACTCTTGTAATATTTATACTCATCCAGAGCGAGTGGAAGGATATATAGCAGAAACAAAATGATTCCTATCAAAGGGATCATTTTTTAGTTATATAAATGTAATATATTTAATTGTTGAATAGTTAATAAAGTTAATATATAATTTCATTACATAAAGTGAATCATAAAAAATAAAGGACGACGCATGTCTTCCTCGCATATATCTACTTATTCTTTTACAAATTAAGAAAGAATAAGTAGATATATGTTTATGAATACACAGTAGATGTTCTATCAATATAATCATCATACTCTTATGGATTACACTCTCCTGCTTTAAACACTAAAGCCGAGTATCCATTTTCCTATAGAGTGAGCTAAACTGAGGAGGTTACAGATATGGAAATTCGTTTATTAACAAAAGAGGATGCAAAAATTTATTTAGAAGTTTGTATGGAAGGGTTAACACAAAATCCTGAAGCCTTTAGTTCTTCTTATGAAGATGTACTAAAACATGAGGATCCTGTTGCCGCAATGGCAAAACGTTTATCTAATCCTGATAAATATACCCTTGGTGTCTTTAAAGATAACGATTTGATTGGCCTCGCGACTTTAGAAACAAAACCTTTTATTAAACAAGAACATAAAGCAAAAATCGGCTCTGTTTACGTCTCTCCAAAAGCTCGTGGTCTCGGAGCTGGACGTGCGTTAATAAAAGCCATTATTGAAAATGCTCATAAATTACATGTAGAACAACTCATGCTTGATGTTGTCGTTGGAAATGTAGCTGCAAAAAAACTGTACGAGTCACTTGGCTTTCAAACATATGGCGTACAAGAACGTTCCTTAAAACATAATGGACAGTATTGGGATGAAGAACATATGGTTTTATTTTTAAATAGTTAATTATAGATTTTTACTAAAGTACCTTTTCATATAAAGGTACTTTTTTCTTACAACAATGTAATGTTCATGTCATCTAATTAAATGGTTCTCTTGCCTCCTCTCCACTATACTGAAAGTACGAAATCACAACCAAAAGAAATGAGCGATAAACAAATAATAGAATGAAATCAGTAATTGGAGGAACAACAGATATGAAACAGCACAAACATCTTATTTTTTTAATTTGCGGCACAATAATCGTCACTTCAGGATTAGCAATTCTTCCTTGGTTTATTTTATAAAACTTCTATCATTTGTTGATTCCTTCTTATACAAAAATCCCCTGTACATAGCATACAGGGGATTTTTACGTACAAATAAAAGCTCATTGTTTCTCCAAACGAAACAACGAGCTTATACATCTATTATAGAATTCCGAAAAATTTATTCGCACACGTCACAATGATTAGCATAGATACGGCAATACACATTACAACAGCATTGCGATCTTTTTTATCGTTTTGAAAACGTTCTTCTTTTTTACTCATGTGTATATTCCCCTTTATAAAAAAAGTGTGAGATAGGAAATTTTTCTTATCCGATGCGAGGTGAATACGAAATCTCTCGCTATCTCACATACACAATAGAATGGAATTGTCATTTTATAAATAAAATGACATGACGTTATGTCGCAACATAGGGTATTTTGTGTCGCTACGCCTTTTATTATAAAAAAGAGTTGTGCAAAAGTAGTGCATTTTTTATGTCAATTGCCTTAGTAGAAAAAATACACTACAATTCAATCACATAAACAGAGTTTTTTATTATTTTCATGTAAACTATACAAAGTAGAAATGAATGTTTTGAGGTGCACAAGACTATGATAAAAATCTTATTAGTAGACGATGAAGAACGTATGTTACGATTATTAGATTTATTTTTAAGTCCACGTGGTTATTTTTGTATGAAAGCCCCGTCTGGTATAGAAGCTCTTGAACTAATTCAGCAAAAAAACTTCGATATCATTTTGTTAGATGTCATGATGCCAAATATGGATGGATGGGATACATGTTATCAAATCCGTCAAATCTGCAATGTTCCAATCATAATGTTAACAGCTCGTAATCAAAACTACGATATGGTTAAAGGACTCACAATGGGGGCCGATGACTATATTACAAAACCTTTTGACGAACAAGTACTAGTTGCACGAATTGAAGCTGTACTGCGCCGAACAAAAAAGGATGGTTTTATCAGCTTCAATGGTATTGAATGGGATAAAACCAAACATACTGTCACTGTGTACGACGAAAAAATTTCACTTACACCTATCGAGTTTTCGTTACTAGGACTGTTTTTACAAAATACGAACCGGGCATATAGCCGTGATGATTTAATTGAAAAAATATGGGGATATCAAACCGATATTGAATACCGTACTGTCGACTCACATATCCGCAATATCCGTGATAAATTACGAAAAAAAGATTTTCCTGTTGAAAAATACTTAGAGACTATCTATAAAGTGGGATATAAGTGGAAAAGTGAATGAGAATTGACTTCCCCCACTTAAAACTCGTTAAACAAAGCATAATAAAACTCTGGTCAGTAGTGAGCTTCTTTCTGCTGGCCATTAATGTGAAATAAAGGTATGGTGACAAAATGAATAAACTATCCCTCAAGGTTGGTACATACTTTTTAATCTTAGCTCTATGTATTGAAACAATTGCCTTTTTATCTTTTCATACGAGTCTTGCGAACATGCGCATCGATGAAGAAAAAACAGCCCTTTTAGAAAAAGGCAAGCGCTATAGTAAATTTATTGCTAGACGCTATAGCACACGAGCTTTGGAGCATGCTGCAGCAATGGAATCACACTCTGATTCAGATACAAAATTAGTCATAACAGATACGAATGGACAGGTTCTTTCCTCCTCTGATCCTGTCACAAAAGAAATGAAAAAGCAGCTTGACTATAAAATCCAATCTATTTCAACAGATGGAACAATGGTTGAACAAAACTGGAAAACATCAAAGTTTATTTCAACAGCAACTCCAATTATCGTTCACAGGCAAGTTGTTGGATATGTACATATGTTTTTAGATACAGCCTTCTTAGAGAAAATGATCCTTCGTTTAACACGTCAATTTATTATTATCGGTATATTAACTCTTCTTTTAACAACAATTTCTGTATTTATCTTTTCTCGCGTCATTACTGATCCACTTATTAAAATGAAACGAGCAACAGAAAAAATGTTAAAGCTAAATGAACCGATTAAATTAGGGATTACGCGCAATGATGAACTGGGTAGCTTGGCAAAAACCATCGAGGAATTATCAAGCGAGTTAACCTATATGAAAAAAGAACGAAATGAATTTCTTGCAAGCGTTGCTCATGAGCTTCTCACACCACTCACTTATATGAAAGGCTATGCGAAAGTTGCGAAACGAGAGTCTTTATCTAAAGAGGAGCGTGAAGAATACTTACAAATTATCGAAGATGAAACCGATAGTGTAACAGAACTCGTGCAAGATTTATTTGATCTTGCGCAGTTAGAACAACATCAATTTATTATAAAAAAACAAAAAGTGACACTCTTGCCTTTTCTAGAACGAATGATTGAAAAAACAAAAACTACATTTGCTAAAAAACAAATGAAAATTAAGTTCTACTGCGCAGATAATCCTGATGTCTGTATGGATGAACGCCGAATGGAACAAGTAATGCTAAACTTATTACACAATGCCTATCAGCATTCTTATGAACAGTCAGTTATTACTGTACATGCCTATCAAAATGGGGATACTTTTTCTATAAGTGTGCAAGATGAAGGAGAAGGGATTCCACAAGAAGATATTCCACATATTTTTGATCGTTTTTATCGAGTTGATAAATCCAGAACCCGAGCTACGGGTGGTAAAGGAATCGGTCTAGCGGTTGTAAAAGAAATTGTTGAGTTACATAGCGGTTCTATTCAAGTAAAAAGCGAATTTGGAATTGGAACCACATTCATAATAAAATTACCAATCGAATAATAAGTACCCTAAATCACCAGTAGTGACTTCACTTCAAACTGCTGGTGATCTTATGTTAATAGCTAATATTTATCAATAATTTTTTAAGAAACCCACTAAAATACTAATAATACGAGCTGACCTTTTGAAATTATTCTTATTTCAATATAAAATGTAAATACAACTGTGAAAGATTCGGAGGGCGATACGATTGGAAATCCATGTATTAACAAGACAAGAGGCAGAAATCTACTTAGAACTTCGCGTAGAAGGATTAAAACAAAATCCTGAAGCTTTTAGTTCATCTTATGAAGATATTATTAATAAAGAATGTCCAATTGAATATAAAGCACAAAAGTTAGCACAAGATGAAAATTATACACTAGGTGCGTTTAAAGATGGTACATTAATCGGGGTTGCAACCTTGGAAACGAAACCATACGTAAAACAAGAACATAAGGCAAAGATTGGTTCGGTATATGTATCGCCAAAAGCACGTGGACTTGGAGCAGGAAAATCTCTTATTAAAGAGTGTATTGAACTTGCAAAAACATTAGAAGTAGAACAAGTTATGCTTGATGTTGTGGTCGGAAATGATGGTGCAAAAAAACTTTACGAATCATTAGGCTTCAAAACATTTGGTGTACAAGAGCGTTCTTTAAAATATAACGGTCAGTACTGGGATGAAGAGCATATGGTTTTATTCTTAGATGAAGAGAAATAATAAAAACATCCTCACATGCATGAGGATGTTTTTATTACCGTTTTATCCCGCATTAACGGACAGTAACACTCCCACCTCAAAATTCAGCAGAAGCAAAGAAGTCAGGTGGGCGACGAACTATCCGTAAAAGCCCGATTGGTGAAGGCTAATAATCAGTGAGGGATGGAAAAATCCCCACTGATTAAAGTTTCACTTTATATTTCAAACCACGCACTGTATAACAATTGAATAGCCTCTTCAATCTCTGCCTCAGATAAAATAGCAAACCCAAGTAAAACTGTATTTTTTGAAGTAGTCCCTTCTTTATAGTACATAGAAACAGGATATATTTTTATACTCTTTTCAGCTGCCCTCTTTATTAATTCTTTTTCTAACATTCCATTGTGAACCTTTAATAAAATATGTAAGCCAGAATCTTCTCCTATCACTTCCACCTTATTAGAAAAGTACCTTTCTATCGCAGAGATAAGAGCATCCCTCTTTTTTCGATAAACAACTCGCATCTTATGAATATGCTTTTCCCAATACCCTTCGTTTAAAAACCTTCTAATGATTTCTTGGTCGATTCTTGAAACACTTTGTGTATAAAATAAATATTGTGTTTGATACAACTCAATTAGCTGTTTGGGCAGAACCATGTAGCTCATCCGTAATGATGGAAGCAATGCTTTTGAAAGTGTTCCCATATAAATTACATTTCCCTCTGTATCAAGCCCTTGCAATGCTGGAATCGGTTTTCCAGAGTAACGAAACTCACTATCATAATCATCTTCAATAATATAACGTCCATGCTCCCCTTGTGCCCATTGTAATAGTTGCATCCTTCTTTTAATTGGCATAATCATTCCACATGGAAATTGATGGGATGGTGTAACGAACACAACATTCGCATTGCTACCTTCTAAATCTGAAAGACAAATCCCCTCCTCATCAAGCGAGAGCATCTGAACATTTTCTTCACCTTTCTCAAAGACAACCAATTTCCGGTGGTATCCTGGATTTTCAACTGCAAAATGACTTCCCTTTAGCAACTGAAACAACATTCTTATTAAAAACTGTGTACCAGCTCCGATTACAATTTGGCTTGCTGAACATCTCACACCTCTTGATTCATATAAATATTTCGCAACTTCTTTGCGTAAACTCACTTCACCTTGAGGGTGACCAAGAAATAATAGATCCTTACTTTCTAATTGCCATACCTCGTTTGAAATCTTTCGATATACAGAGAACGGAAATGAATTTGCATCTACACCTGTTTGTGTAAAATCATATTTATATTTCCGTTCCCTATACAATACTTCCTTCACGACTTCTCTTTTTTGCATTGTATGCATCATTTGTTCTATTTCACATACAAAATAGCCTGTGCGAGACACCGATTCAATATATCCTTCTGCAAGAAGCTGTTCATATGCCGATTCCACTGTGTTTTTACTCACTTCTAAATGTGCCGCTAATTTTCTTTTTGCTGGTAACTTCGTCAAAGGAGCAATTTTTCCACTTCTTATTTCTGCTTTTATATACTCGTATAACTGTACATACAGCGGAATTTTTTCCCCCATATTCAAATTTGGTGTTAATTCTAACATGAAATCTGACCCCTTTATAAAATGAATTATTGATACTTTTTACAGTACCAGAAGTTATATATAATTCCTTTTATCATGCAAATTATAAAAAATCAATCCTAGAAAGGAGCATCATGATGATGAACAATCACAGACGACTCGGCCTCATTATGATTATTACAGGAGCTACTCTATGGGGATTATCAGGTCCGATGATTCAGTGGCTCTTTCAACATACGAAAGTATCATCTATCGACTTTTTAGTCATTCGTCTATTACTTGCTGGGGTCTTTATTTTATCTTTCTTACTTATAAAAAGACAAAATATATTCCGTATTTGGCAACAACCACGTCATCTTTTACAACTGATCATTTTCTCTATTCTCGGAATGCTTGGCGCCCAATATGCTTTTATCGAAACAGTGCATATTAGTAACGCTGTTACCGCTACGCTATTCCAATTTTTAGGGCCCGTTCTTATTACTATTTATGTTGCAATGCAACACAAAAAACTTCCTTCAACAATGCAAGTATTAGCAATTGTCGCTGCCCTGACAGGCACATACTTTATCATTACCAATGGATCCGTTCAAAATATTGTTTTATCGAAGGAAGCTATTTTATTCGGTCTCTTAACAGCAATTGGATTTGCCTTTTACACACTTCACCCAGCTTCCCTTATTAAACAATGGGGGACGACTCTTATTATTGGTTGGGGGATGTTAATCGGAGGTATTGCACTATTCATTTATAATCGCTCTTTTGAATGGAAACAACTTTCGCAAACCTTTACGTTGCAAACATTTTCTATGCTAATTTTAATTATTATAAGTGGAACACTTTCTTTTCTTCTTTACATTGGCAGTCTAAAATATTTATCAGCAACAGAGACCAGTATTTTATCTAGTATTGAACCGCTTGTAGCAGCTGTTGTTTCTATCGCTTGGCTAAAAGAATCTTTCGGAGCATACCAATTACTAGGTGGTGTATGTATCGTCATCGCTGTTATTTTCTTAACAATGCCAGAAAAAGAAGCAAAGCCCTCATTCACCACTGAACAAATATAGTACAAAATGTCAAAAGAGGTCATACTAAACTTATGACCTCTTTTTTATGAATGAAAAGGAATTGTCCGCTCTTCTAGCAAATACAATTACACTAACAACGAAAAATAGGAGTGTGGCAAAATGAAAAAAATTGGAACTGTGCTACTTTTCTCCTGTCTCATCACTGGATGTACCTCAATCGGGCAAGATTCCAAAGCACCAAGAAAAGAAATAATAGAGGCTTCAAATCCTCAAACAAATGCACCCTCATTTTTTCATTTAAGCGTCTTAAAAGATGTTAACTGGGAAGAAAGTCCATCCTTTGTTGATGGAAAAACACCGTTAAGAGGCATTGAAGGAAAAATTGCAATTGCAGATAGTACTTTCATTGCTGGTGAGAAAAATAAACAGATGTGGTTCTTCCTTGATTCACAAATGCCATCTGGAAAACTATCTATTATTGCTTTAAAACAAGGAGCTACAACACCCACTCCCGTACTCTTCCAAGATGAAACTTCCGAACAAACTTGGACTGCTCCTACTCCCATTCATTCAAATATAAAAGAACTCCCTTTCCTTATGTCACTGCCTTCTCCTGGATTATGGGTCTTAAATGTCTATATTGATGAGAAATATTATGAGCAAATCGTTATTCATATAGAAGAAAGTGACAAAGCTTAACTTCTTCCTTACAACAATGTAATTCTCGTGTCATCTACTTCGATAGTTGTATCTGCCTCTCTCTCTTATACTAAAAGTAAGAAATGAAACAACAAACAAGGAGAGATGAGAGATGAAAAAAGTGATGGAAGTAGTTGCAGCAGTAGTAGAGGTTTTTGTAAATGGAAAGCAAGTAGCAATGGAGTTAAACAAATAATGAAACGAGGAACATTCATTATGAATTGTATAAGACAATAAAAAGAGATAAGGTTTCATCGTTATTTTGATCCCTTATCTCTCTTTTTAAATGCAGTGTCTTATCAAAGATGACACTGTCTTTTTATTGCTCTATAGAATAACTTGGCACCTTTTTTATTTGTGCCACTCCTGATTGAATTGCCGCCTTCGCTACTGCAGCAGCCACACTTGGTACAACTCTTTTATCTAGCGGATTCGGAATTACATAGTTCTCATTCCGTTCCTCATCAGTAATGATGTTTGCAATTCCATATGCTGCAGCTAATTTCATTTCCTCTGTAACATCTGTTGCGCGTACATCTAATGCGCCACGGAATATTCCTGGGAATGCTAACACATTGTTCACTTGATTTGGAAAATCAGAACGCCCTGTTCCAACAACCGCTGCTCCAGCCTGCAGTGCATCTTCTGGGAATATCTCTGGAATTGGATTTGCCATTGCGAACACAATTGGTTTTTCATTCATAGTCTGCACAAGTTCTTTTGTTAACACATTAGGAGCAGATACACCAATAAAAATGTCTGCCTCATGAATCGCTTCTTTTAATGTTCCATGTACATACTCGCGATTTGTTTTCTTTGCAATCTCTATTTGTGCCGGATTCATCCATGACTCGCCCTCACAAACAATTCCTTCTAAACTTACTAATGTGATATGTTGTGCTCCAGCTTTTAACAGTAATTTACCAATTGCAATCCCTGCAGAACCGGCACCATTAATGACAATCTTCACTTTATCCATCTGTTTATTTACAACTTTTAAAGCATTAATAACTGCAGCTAAAACAACAATTGCTGTTCCGTGCTGATCATCGTGGAACACTGGAATATTTGTTTCTTCTTTTAAGCGCTTTTCAATTTCAAAACAACGCGGCGCTGCAATATCTTCTAAATTAATACCTGCAAATGTAGGTTCTAAATTTTTAACAATGGTTACGATTTCATCTACATCAGTCGTTCCAAGACAAAGCGGAAATGCATCTACATTCGCAAACTTTTTAAATAAAATACTTTTTCCTTCCATAACAGGCATAGCTGCTTTTGGTCCAATATCACCTAATCCGAGTACTGCTGTTCCATCCGAAACAACTGCAACCATATTACCGCGTGCTGTATAGTCATAAGCTGTTTCTTCATCTGCAGCGATCGCTTTACAAGACTCAGCCACTCCTGGTGTATATGTCAAACTTAAATCATCTGCTGAATTTACCTCTACTTTACTTGTAATTTCAATTTTCCCTACCAATTCTTTATGAAGTAACAATGAACGCTCATTAATTTGACTTTCTAACATATAAATAAACTCCTCCTAATTTGACAAGCTAGCTACGTTTTTACATAGCTAGCTTGCATGATAATAAATTATGAAAACATTTTTAATAAAATTGTCGCTGTTACAACCATGACAGCGCCACCTAAACGCGTTGAAATTTGCGCAAATGGCATTAATTCCATACGATTTGAAGCTGATAAAATCGCAACGTCTCCAGTTCCGCCTAATCCGCTATGGCATCCTGTTACAATCGCAGATTCAACTGGGTACATCTTCATGACTTTCCCAACAAGAAAACCAGTCGCTATCATTGTTACTACTACTGATGCACACACAACAACATATCCAACTGAAAGAACAGCTGCTACGTCTTTTAATGGAATATATAACAATCCTAAACCAACCATTAATGGCCACGTTAAGCTTTTCGAAATAAATTTATATAAGTGATATGCACCTTGCTCCATTTTTGCTGGCATTAATTTAAAGTATTTTACAAGTGCTGCTGAAAAGATCATAATGATTGCCCCTGGAATACCAATAAATTTAGAAGCAAATCCACCGAAAATAAAGAACGTACATGCAATTAATAAACCTGCTCCCATTAATGAGAAGTCAATTGGTTTTTCTGTATTTTGTTCTTTTAATAACTCATCTTGATTACCTGTTTTCACCAAAACGCCATTACCGCTAAGCTCTGGTTTTTTCTCACCTAATCGCTTCATGTATCCAGCGCTTACAATCGCAAACATATTTCCGATAACCGCTGCTGGAACAAGCTGGGATACAAATGTTGCTGATGATTGATTTAAAATGTCACTGTAAGCTAAGGAAAGTGGTAAAATACCTTCTCCGATACCACCGCTCACAATTGGTACAATGATAAAGAAGAACGTTCGCTTCATTTCAAATCCAAATAATGATCCAACTAATAACCCAACTACAATAGAAGCGATTGTTCCTACAACTAACGGAATAAACATGCGAACAAACCCTTGTACTAATACTTTACGGTTCATTCCCAAAACACTTCCAACTACTAAACAAGAAATATATAAATATAAAAAGTTCGACTTTTTCATTAACATGGTAGCAGCTTCCATTGAAGCTGGATTCATCCAATTAAAAAACACAAGTAATGATGGTATAAATAATGAAAGTATTGCTGGTCCACCAATATTTTTTAAAATCGGGATCCGCATTCCAATATCACCTAAGAAAATCCCCATAATCATAATGACTGCAAATCCACCAATCATATCAGCAGGTAATTTGTTATATACAGATGCTCCATAAATAATAGCTGCTAATACGATATATAACGGTAAAGGTATAACACCAATTTTAATATTCGTGATTTTTGAAACAAAAGATTTTTGTTCCACCTCTGTTGTTTCCACGATTGATACCGCTTCCACTTCTTTTTGAATCCCCATATAGGCACCCCCTTATATTCTTGTTTACAATATTAAAACGCTTTCAATGATAAAAATAGTTTTTGTAAGTTTTGTAATTAGTTTTGTAATTAAAAAAAGTATAAGTAGCTTATATAAGCCACTTATACATACAAACGTATTTTGTTTTCATCAATGCACTTTAATTTACTTACTGGTCTTCCCACATGTTGATAAACCATTTCATTTTCTAAAACTCCAATTTCAGTTAAAAACATTACATACTTTCGAATAGACACCCTTGAAATCCCAACTAATTGAGCCATTTCATCTGTTGTAAATGCTTGTCCATGAAGTGATTCTATGTGCTTCCAAATTAACTGTAATGTTTGCTTTGTTAACCCTTTTGGCAGTTCTTTATTTGCATAAATTTCTACTTTTTCTTTTTGTAAAATCAATGTATCTAATTCAGATTGGCTAATTTTCTGCTGTTCTTTCATAAATATAAATTTTTCTCTATATGCGGTTAATGCTTCCTTAAACCTTTCAAATGTAAATGGTTTAATTAAATAATCAACAACTCCATATTGTAGCGCCTTTTTTATACTCCCCATATCATGCACAGCTGAAATCATGATTACATCAATTTCTTTTTCTTGATTCCGAATATGCATTAACAATTCAAACCCTGTATCATCAGGCATAAAAATATCAAGCAATATGAAATCTATAGATGACTCCTTTAATATCTCTACTGCTTCTTTCACAGAATTAGCTATATGAACAAGTTCAAACCCTCCTACTTGCTCTAAATAATGCTTATTTAACATCGCTACCATTGGATCATCTTCTACAATCAAAACTTTGATCATGTTCCTATCTCATCCCTACTTTTGTATGGTATTTCAATGGTTATGGTCGTTCCCTTCCCTAACAAAGACTCAACCTGCATGTTTCCATTTATTCGCTTTAAACTATCCTTTACAAGATACAAGCCATATCCTCGATTCTCTCCTTTTGTGGAATACCCTTTGACAAATAATTTGTCAATTTCTTCTTGCTGGATTCCAACTCCTGTATCTTTAACTGTGATAATCATCTTACCCTGATATTGAATAGAAATATCTACTCGCTTATACTGACAATTTATCACCGCATCTAATGCATTATCGATTAAATTCCCTACAATTGTAATGAGTTCATGAATAATACTTTCATCATATGGCTCTGGTAAGTAAGAACTTTCGCTTACAATAAGTTGTGTATTCTTTTCTCTTGCGTAACTAAGCTTACCAAGCATAAATCCTGCAAATACAGGATTTTTTATTTTTCGCATCACACCACCAATTTCATATTGATGCTCCGAGACCATGTTACTAATATAGGTCTCTAATTGTTCATAATGCTTCATATGTGTAAGCCCTAATACAACATGCATTTTATTCATAAATTCATGAGATTGTGCCCTAAGCGCTTCTGCATAAAGTCGAATATCCGTTAATTGTTCTGCTAATTGCCTAATCTCTGTTTTATCACGAAATGTTGCAATAGCACCAACAATTTCTCCTTTAACATATAAAGGAACTCTGTTTGTAACAATAGTAATCCCATAAAGATTTTGTTCCTCATACAATTGTGCTTTCCCCGTTTGTAACACTTCTTTTATACATGAGTTGGGCATATACTTCTCAACATCTTTACCAATAAAATCTTCTTCAAGGCCACTTTTCTTAAATAACCGTTTCGCTTCGTTATTAATTAAAGTAACTCTCGCATCTTTATCTACAGCAATAATTCCTTCTTTAACAGATTGTAACATCGTATTCCGTTCTTCTAAAATTTTTGCGATTTCGCTAGGTTCAAGATCAAATAAAACTTTCTTAATATGTCTAGCTAATAAAATAGCACCTATAATTCCAACTAATATTCCAACACCGATACCAATATAAATAATGTGCCTGCTCTCTTTTACTCTCTCATGCACATTATCAGCTGAAATTCCGACAGCTACAACTCCCATTTGTTCCCTCGTTTCAGAAAAAATAGGTACAAACACTCGCATAGAGATTCCCAATGTTCCTTCTGCCATCGATACATGATCTTTCCCTTTCAAAGCTATCCCTTCATCTCCTCCTACAAAATGATGACCGATTTTCTGAGGATTGGGATGAGATTTTCGAATGCCATTCATATCCATGACTACGATAAATTGAACATCTGTATTTTTTAACAAGTGATTTGTATATGTTTGAATTTCAGATATATCTTTTCTTCCTGCTAAAGCATCAATTACAAGTTGTGAATTTGCTACAATACGCGCAATTGTTTTTGCTTTTTCAGCTTGGCTTTCTTCCGTCGTACGTTCGACATTATGACTAATTAATATATCTGTTACAAGTAAAGAAAGCACAATAACCGTACAAACCAGTAATGTAATCGTTTTCCATAAACTTAACAATTTTTTTCTTTTTCTCATCCCTTTATTTTCTCCCTTATTTCTACTTTATTACACGCGAAATCTATCTTACTTATTCTTTTTTATGAATACAACAATTTTACAAAATAAGGACATCTACCTTAATTCATTCTCTCACAAAATTTTCTATCCACTTTTTATTCTTACAACAATATAATTTCTATGTCATCTACTTCGATAGTTGTATCTGCCTCTCTCTCTTATACTAAAAGTAAGAAATGAAACAACAAACAAGGAGAGATGAGAGATGAAAAAAGTGATGGAAGTAGTTGCAGCAGTAGTAGAGGTTTTTGTAAATGGAAAGCAAGTAGCAATGGAGTTAAACAAATAATGAAACGAGGAACATTCATTATGAATTGTATAAGACAATAAAAAGAGATAAGGTTTCATCGTTATTTTGATCCCTTATCTCTCTTGTTTTTTACTCGACATATAAATATAATTTCACTTTGAATTTTGCACATAGCTAATAGCTTGATTCCCCATCTGTATCCATGCCTGTTCAAAGTTTTCGCGTGGAACACTTACACTTGAAGTATCACTAAGCGGATCATGAATATAAACTGAGTCCTTATCATAACCAATAAGAAGAATACAATGTTCATTGTACGTAATTGAAACGTTTCCTGACTCTGTTTCCCATGTATCAAATTCATCTTCATCCAAAGGAGCATATGTTGCATTTGTAATCATAACAACTGGCGCACCTTCTTTTACAGTTTTATAAATTTCACTTATATTTTTACCTGTCAAATCAACAGCGCGATTCTGCAAGTATTTGTTCGCTAACTGAACAAGTGGCTCATGATACACGCCATATCCTGATTCAGAAAAAGTATAAATATTTCCTACAAATCCTTCATGTGGATTGCCACGTACCCCATTATTTGAGAAAGCGACTTTCGGTATTTCTTTAGCTAATGTCATCTTATCTACAGAAACACCTGCGTACTGTAACATCATAGCTAAACTAGTTACTTCGCAACCTCTGTCTAACTCTGGCATTTGCTGAATAAAAGGCACATTTTGTAGTAATATTTTCTCTCCCTCTGTATTCACCAGCTCTTTTTTCTCTTGAATAACCTGATTGAAGACAAAGATTTTTCCTTCCCCTATATGCTTAGTAACAGGGATGATGTCACTCCTGTTCATATATACACTACAAATAATTGTTCCTAGTACAACCACATATATATACGTCTTCCACTTCCGAATCATTCTCCTATCTTCACGCCCTTTTTACTTCGTTAAATACGAATAAAATGCATCCGCATCTGTTTGAACTATAGGTAAAAAGACAAGTTCCGTTCCCTTTTCAGGCTGTTCTGTTTTTATTTTCTCTGTTAACTGCTCGATATTTGAATTTGCACTATCTATACCAATCTCGTCTGCAATTTGTATGACTTTCTGTTCATTTATTTCTCGTAACACTTGGTAAATATCTTTACCATATAAATCAATATGCAGTTTTTTTGCTTCCTCCTGAATTTTCCCCTCATATACTTCTTGCGCCAAATCTTCTATATCTCTCCCTTTTTGAGAAATACCTAACTTTTCCGCTTCCTCCTTTACTTTCGTTCCATAAATCTCGGTCGCAATCTCATCTATTTCTTTTCCTTCCGTTGAAACCCCTAGTTTATCTGCTTCACCTTTGACCTTGATTGTATTAATTTGCTTTATTAAATCCACAATAGATGTATTA
Organism: Paenibacillus sp. 102; assembly: GCF_039549175.1. NCBI lineage: Bacteria > Bacillati > Bacillota > Bacilli > Caryophanales > Paenibacillaceae > Paenibacillus > Paenibacillus sp. 102. Next base: position 112,932 of record NZ_JBCGHT010000010.1, read on the forward strand.
TCTATTTTTATTCCTAGATTCACTGCTTCTTGTTTTACTTTTGTTTCATAGATTTCTTCTGAAAGAGTCCCCACATCTTTTCCCTCAGTAAGAATTCCTAACTGCCCGGCTTCCTGATCAACTTCAGTTTCATGAATTTCTTTTTCTAATGTAATTTGCTCTTTACCATCTGTTTCAATTCCTAGTTTTTCCGCTTTTTTCTCTGTCTGTGCCGCATGTATTTTCCCATCATTAAGTTGTTCTTTACTGCACTGAACAAAGTCAGTTTTTCCTTTTGACATCATAGAAGGAGATGCTCCTCCCATTATGCTTAAACTCACCATTCCAATAACAAATAATGATACTATCTTTTTCTTTTCCAAATTTCATCGCCCCTTTACATTTCTTACACTGTCACTTTCTTCTGACGTTTCCTCTTCCATTTTTCCCACATTATCATAAAAGATATGCTCCGTTCGATTCCTATTAAAATCAACCATGAATATAACGATCTAGCTATTCTTAAAAAGAATGTAAAGTGATTACTTATTCTGTATAGACTCTATTATGAAAAACATTTCTTAACTTTCCCTTAAAAAAAAGACGACCTTGTAAAAACAAGATCGCCTCTAATTTCTTTATGCTCTTTGATTTTTAGGTAAAATCACTTCAAAACAAGTGCCTCCACTAATTTTACTCTCTACTTTTATTTTCCCATGATGTTTCTCTACAATCCAGCTTGCAATTGAAAGCCCTAAGCCGGCACCTTCTGATTTCGTTCTTGCTTTATCTCCTTGATAAAAACGATCAAATAACTTTGGAATCTCTTCTTCTTTTATTCCAATCCCATTATCTTTTACCTGAATCATAATTGAACTACTTGTTTGCGTACATGCTACTTGAATCGTTCCACCAACATCAGTATATTTCATAGCATTGTCTAATAAAATTACAACCATTTGATGAATTCGTTCTCTATCACCAATAAAAGATACTTGAGATTCAATTTCTAGTGTCATCTTTTTGTCTTGATACGCAGCAATTTCTGCATAAGGCTCTACTACTTCCGTTAATAATTCATCTAATGCAAATTCCTTTTTATCCATTTCAATTTGATTTGAATCCGAACGAGCTAATAATAATAAATTGGTAACGAGCTTCGATAACCTTCTACACTCCTTTGAAATTGTAGAAATATCAATTGCCTTTTCTTCTATCGTAGCGGAAGGAGACTGAAATAATACATCTGTTTTAGATTGAATAACTGCTAGTGGCGTTCGTAATTCATGGGATGCATCGGAAACAAATTGTTGTTGCTTTTCCCAAGAATTACGAATTGGTACAAGAGCTCTTCCAGCTAAGAGAAATCCCATCCCTATTGCGCATAAACTTCCTACACTACACCCCACTATAAGAATTAGTGATAACGTATGCAACATATCTCTTTCTGCAGTTGTATCGCGTACAAATTGAACCGTCATTTGCCCAAGTTCAGTATTACGCTGAAAAGCCAATGCTCGAAAACTCTTCCCTTTTATTTCAATATCCTGAAAGCCTTCCAATTTTTCTGGAGAAAACGCTAAAGTATTTTCTTCAAAAATAGGATCAACAAATTTAGGATTCTTATCTATTAGGGCTACTTTTTTTCCATGCCATAACAGGACAGTAATCCTTGGATCTCCAATACGAATATCCTGAACTGATCCTTTTGGATTAGACTTAGAATGTTTCTTCTCTTTTGCTTTAAACATTTTTAGCGAACTATCTACTCCACTATAAATACGATTATATGTATAGCCATAGATAATACTCCCTAGAACTCCAATTAATATAATAAACACTAATGAATTTAATATTGTAAGGCGAATGCGTGTTTTTTGAAACATACTTCCCCTCTTCATAGCTCTTTTAACATATATCCAATCCCGCGAACGGTTTGAATATCTTTTTGATAACCAAATGACTCTAATTTTTTTCGTAAATGATGAATATACACTTCAACAATTGCTACCGTTGTATCTGAATCAAAGCCCCAAATACGATCAAAGATTTGTTCACGCATTAAAATCTTTCCACTATTTTGAACGAGGTACTCTAAAAGTTCATATTGTTTTAATGTTAATTTAATCGCTTCTCCATTCACTTGAATATCCTTGTCCTTTCCAAATAACTCGATTCCACGGTAATTAATAGTTTGCTTTGTTGTTAAATTACCGCTTCTTCGCAATAAAGCTCGAATTCTTGCTTTCAGTTCCGGAGCTTGAAATGGCTTGATTAAATAATCATCCCCTCCAAAATCTAAACCTTTCACACGGTCCTCTAAGGAATCCCTAGCAGTCAAAAATAGGACAGGTGTTTCAATCTTTTCATTCCGTATTCTTTGAATTACCTCGAAACCATCTATCGCTGGTAACATCACATCAAGAAGTATTACATCATAAATATTTTGTAATGCCAAAAACAGGCCATCTTCTCCATTCATTGCTGTATCAACTTCAAACTCATCACATAAAATTTGTGTAATTGATTCCAATAAGGGGGGATTATCTTCTACAACTAATAAGCGCATATCACGTTCTCACCTTTCATCTAACATAAAAATCTTTTCTACTCATCTATAACCATTTTTATAATAACAAAAAAGAAAACTCAACCTACTTCCCCGTCTTGTATCCGAACAATTCGACTTGCTTACTTCAATACCTTTAAATCATACATACTTTAAATTATTGTATACCCACTTCTCATAGCCTTAATAACTTTCTTACTCGTTTCTCTATCTAACGTTCTGCATATAGGCTTTATTATGAAATCAATTTCTTAACTTTCCCTTAACAAAAAGAAGTTTCAAAAGTGAAGAATTTGTATCTTACAACACTGTAATCCTCACGTCACCTAATTCGATAGTTACAAGACTTGCATCCCGCTATACTTAAAGTAAGAAATGAAGCAACAACAAAGGAGAGATAAGAGATGCAAAAAATGATTGAAGTTATAGTAGCGGTGGTAGAAGTTTTCGTAAACGGAAAACAAGTTGAAATGGAGTTAAATCGATAATGAAACGAGAAAATATTATAATAAGGTATATAGACATATAAAAAGAGATAAGGTTTAATCTTTATTTTGATCCCTTATCTCTTTTTATACTATTCTTTCACTACATATACGTGTTGACTGGGTAATTCTAAGCAATTTAACTGCCCACCATATACGGCTCCCCCATCGATTCCGATAATTCGATTACTCCCAAAATACACATTACAATTCTCCTCGTCGCCATGGAGTGTTTTTGTTTCTGTATGCCCAAAAACAACAGTTTTTTCACCATTATATCCATTATGAAACTCATTCCGTATCCACATTAACGTGTATGGCTCAGATTCAGCAACTGGTTTTGTTGGTTCTACACCTGCGTGAACAAATATGTAATCTTCTGTTTCGATATAATGATCTAGTTCTTGTATAAACTTTAAATGATTTTCTAATATATCAGACTTTAAAACTGGTTTTTCAAAATCTTCTTTATTTACAGCAATATCACTCTCTGAAAAATCATAGCTATATAATGTTTTATTCCCGCCATTTCTCTTCACCCAATGATTCCATGATTTTTCCTCATTGGTCGTTAATGCCTTTATCATCATATCTTCATGATTCCCTTTTAAAACAAAAGCACCTTCTTCCTTTAATTGCATCACTTTTTCAATTACGGCCTTTGCATTTGAACCACGATCAACGTAATCACCTAGTAAAATTAACTGGTCCTGTTTCGCATTGTATTGTGTCTCTACTAACAGCTTTTCAAATTTTTCTATTTCTCCATGAATATCACTTATCACAAGAATTCGCTTCATCTATTTTCCTTCTTTCTAGAGTGATTTACTCCATATTATAACTCACGATATCTAAATTTTCAGATTCCCATCCCGAAACCCCATTCAAAAAATAAATCAACTGGTGTTTTCCTCATCCTCCACTGATTATTAGCCCTCAAATAGCGTGATAAATTTAGTACTGTCTTTTTTACAACGATACAAATGAAATAGAAATAATTTATAAAAATAATAAATTTCACAAAAATACTTTTTTCCATATTTTTTCTATAATAATATATATATGATAGAATTTTATAAATTTATAAAAGATTAAGAGGCGATATGGGATGAAAAGATATATTAAAATAAAAGGCATTGGTGTATATGTTCCCAAACGAAAAGTAGATTCTTTTGAAATAGATCGTATGTTAGGTGTCTCTGAAGGCTGGACTTTAAAAAAAGCTGGAGTGAAAACGCGATACTTTGTCGATGATGAAACTTCTTCTTATATGGGAGCTGAAGCTGCGAAAAAAGCTGTAGCAGATGCTAAGTTAACATGGAAAGATATCGATTGTATCATCTGCGGAAGCGGAACAATTCAGCAAGCAATTCCTTCTACTGCATCACTTATTCAAGAACAACTTGGACTACAGCATTCTGGTATTCCATGTTTTGATATTAACTCAACATGCTTAAGTTTCGTAACAGCACTTGATACAATTTCTTACGCAATTGAATGCGGAAGATACAAAAATGTGGTTATCATTTCTTCTGAAATTTCTTCTGTAGGATTAAATTGGGGACAAAATGAAAGCAGCATTTTATTCGGAGATGGCGCAGCGGCCGTTGTTGTAACCAAAAGTGATCACACTTCTTCCATTATAGCTTCTCATATGGAAACGTATAGCTCTGGCGCACATCTATCGGAAATTCGCGGCGGGGGAACGATGATTCATCCTAGAGAATATAGCGAAGAACGAAAAGAGGATTTCTTATTCGATATGAATGGCAGGGCTATTTTCAAATTGTCCTCTAAATATATGTTAGATTTTATCGAAAAACTACTTATGCATACAGGTTATTCGTTAAATGATATCAATTTAGTTGTTCCACACCAAGCAAGTGGACCAGCTATGAAACTAATTCGTAAAAAGCTAGGTGTCGATGAGGATCGCTTTATGACTATTTTTGAAGACTATGGGAATATGATTTCTGCATCCATTCCGGTCGCTCTTTTCGAAGCAATTAAACAAAAGAAAGTACAACGCGGAGATAAAATATTATTACTAGGTACTTCTGCTGGGCTTTCTATCGGAGGCATTCTCCTTGAGTACTAAGAAAATAGTATTAATTACTGGCGCACGCGCACCAGCAGCATTACATTTATGCAGGCTGCTTAAGAAAAACGGACATACCGTCATTATTGCAGATAGTATTCCTTATCCATTAAGCAAAGTTTCAACGAGCACTGATTATTTTTATGAAATTCCTTCTCCAAAATGGAAAACAGATGAATGTATCTCTGCACTACAATTAATTATTCAAAGTCATGATGTAGATTTACTTATTCCTACTTGTGAAGAAATATTTTATATATCCAGACATAAAGAGAAATTAAGCCGATTTTGTCATATATTTGTAGACGAATTTCAAAAACTTGCATTACTTCATAATAAGTGGGAATTTATTCAGTTAGTAACGAAATTAGGTTGGCAAGTTCCTGCAACATATAGAACAAATAACGAACAAATCATACAGGAAATGATTCAGCAAACATCACCCGCCACTCCTTTTGTGTTAAAACCTATTTTCTCTCGTTTTTCTGACAAAGTAGCGTTTATTACAAAAGAAGATATTGAAAAAGGCATCACGATGGACAAGCAAAATTATATTATGCAAGAGTTTATAAAAGGAACGCAGCATTGCTCCTACAGTATTGTACAATCTGGGAAGGTATTAGCTCACTCTGTTTACAAAACGGAATTCACGGCGGGTTTAGGTGCTACTATTGCTTTCGAGCATATTAACCATCCAAAAATTGACCAATTTGTTGAACATATCGTAAAGGAACTCAATTTCTCTGGGCAAATCGCCTTTGATTTTATCATTACAGAAGATGGAAATCTCATTCCGATTGAATGTAATCCACGTACCACAAGTGGATTACATTTATTCGACGAAGAAGTAGTATCCGCTTTTTTTGCTAAAAAGGTGAACAATATACGCATTCCTAAGCACAACTCCCAATGTGCAATTCGATTAGCAATGCTTTTATATGGACCTCCTTACTTAAAAAGCAAACAAACAGGTAAGCGATGGCTGAAAGTTCTATGTTCCTATCCAGATATCATTTATAGTCACTCTGATTGGAAACCATTTTTTTATCAGTTTTATAGCATGTATAAATTATGGTGTGAAAGCTATAAACATGAACGGACTATTTTGGAGCAAACAACATATGACATATCATGGGATGGTGAAAACTTATGAAAATGCTAGTAACTGGTGGAACTGGTTTTCTAGGACAAAAACTTGCTTTTCGATTAATGAATATGGGCTATGAAGTAACAGCAACCGGGAGAAATAAAACAATCGGCAAATTATTAGAACAAAATGGCATTGAATTTGTACATTGTCCTCTTGAAGATAGACATCGTGTTCTACAAGTTTGTAAAGATAAAGATTATATCTTTCATAGCGGCGCCCTTTCTTCTCCTTGGGGCAAATATAAAGATTTTTACAATGCGAATGTGTTAGGAACAAAGCATATTATCGAAGGAAGTCAAAAGTCTGGCATAAAACGCCTTATCCATGTATCAACACCGAGTATTTATTTCTATTATGATGAGCGACAAGATGTAGTAGAAAATGCGAAACTTCCTGATACATTTGTAAACCATTATGCGAAAACAAAGTACTTAGCTGAGCAATCTATTGATCAAGCATTCAATCATGGTTTACCTGTTATCACGATACGCCCACGTGCTTTATTTGGTCCAGGAGATAACGCCATTCTCCCGCGCCTTATTAAAGTATGTGAAAAAGGCGCTCTACCAAGAATCGGTACAGAAGATGTACTCGTCGATATTACCTATATCGATAATGTTGTAGATGCCTTACTTCTTTGTATGCATTCACCTAAACATACATTAGGCCAAAAATACAATATAACAAATGGTGAACGTGTAAATTTATATGAAGTAATTGAGAATGTGATGAAACGCCTTGGTAAAGAGGTTCAATATAAAAAGATTTCCTACAAAGCCGCTTTTACAATTGCCGCTATACTAGAAGGTATTTCAAAAACCATTTTACTTGGAAAAGAACCTATTCTCACAAAATATACAGTTAGTGTACTTTCAAAAAGTCAGACTTTAAGCATTGATAAAGCTCAAAAAGAACTAGGCTATGCTCCGAATATCAGCATAGAAGAAGGAATCACAAAATTTGTAGAATGGTGGAAAACACAATGAAAATCAAATCTTTAAAGCTATACGATACAGGATATTGTACACACCCTGAGAAAGTTGCATATTCCAAGGGTAGTTGGAAACAAATTTCCTTTCCAGCTACAGTGGGATTACTTCAACATCCAAGCTTAGGTTATATTTTGTTTGATACTGGGTATGCCCAGCATTTTATAGAAGCAACAAGAAAATTTCCTTACTCTGTATATGCTAAACTTACTCCTGTTCACTTTACAGAAGAGCAATCTATTAAACAGCAACTACTTCTTGATGGTATTCAACCAGAAGAGATCAAGTATATTATTCTTTCTCATTTTCATGGTGACCATACAGCAGGGCTACCTGACTTTCCGAAAGCAAAAATACTAACCTTCGCGAAAGCTTATGAAGATATAAAAAAGAGAAGTAAATTTGGTGCCCTATTAAAAGGTTGCTTAAAAGATACATTACCAATTGATTTAGAACAACGGATGACATTTATTGATCAAACTCCATCACTTAGCTTATCTCCTACATATGGAAAGTTTGAAGAGGGATATGATGTATTTGGTGATGGTTCATTACTAGCTGTTGATTTAACGGGACATGCAATTGGACAATTTGGTGTATTCGTCCATTTACATAGTAATAAAATTATTTTTCTTTGCGCAGATGCAGTGTGGCTAAGTAAAACGTATGAAAACCTTGTATTTCCAAGTAAGATTGCCAATCTTTTAACTGGGGATGCAAAATCTTATCGTCTCAACATTGAAAAATTACATCATTTATCGCAAATATCACCTAAAATCGAAATCCTCCCAACTCATTGCGAACGCACATGGAATCAAATTAAAGCAGGGGTGTACTATGAATAAATTACGGATTCTCCAGCAATATTTGAAAACAAAATATCGCTTACAATTTTCAAATCACCAGCAACTAGAACAATTTCATAAGCAAAATATAACAAAACAACTGTTGTTTGCTATAGATCAGTCTCCTTTCTATCGTCAATTATATACACCTTTTTTAAAAGAAATCGAAAAGGGAAATTTAGCTGCACTCCCCATCATTGACAAAGAAGTAATGATGGAACACTTTGATACATTAAATACAGTTAATATTTCAAAGAAAGAAGCCTTTCATGTAGCATTTGAAGCGGAAAAGACCCGAAATTTTTCTCCAACTATTCGTAATATAACTGTTGGGCTGTCATCAGGCACTAGTGGAAATCGTGGAGTTTTTCTCGTTTCTGAGGAAGAACAAACGATGTGGGCCGGTTCTATTATCGGTAAAGTCCTTCCTTCTAGCATTCTACATAAACACACTATCGCTTTTTTCTTACGAGCGAACAGCAATTTATATGAAGCGACAAATAATAAGCGAATTTCGTTTCATTTTTTTGATTTACTAGATTCGTTTCATCAACATATCGCTCGACTAAATAAAGTAAATCCATCTATTTTAATTGCACCTCCTTCTATGTTGCGAAAAATCGCTCATTGGCAACAAGAAGGACTTATTACGATTTGTCCCAAAAAAATCATCTCTGTAGCAGAAGTACTTGAAGATATTGATAGAGAGTTTATCAGTACAATTTTTCAACAGACAGTACACCAAGTTTACCAATGTACAGAAGGCTTTCTTGCGACAACATGTAAACACGGTACATTACACATCAATGAAGATCTCGTTCATATTGAAAAAGAATACTTAGATCAGGAAAATGGGATATTCGTTCCCATTATTACTGATTTCATGAGGAAGACACAACCTATAATCCGCTACCGCCTCAATGACATATTAATTGAGAAAAAAACAGCGTGTGCCTGCGGTTCTCCTTTCTTAGCTTTAGAACGAATTGATGGTCGATGCGATGATATATTTACTGGGATAAATGAATTGGATAAGAGTGAAATATCTATTTTTCCTGATTTCATTCGAAGAGCAATTATGTTTGCATCTAATGAAATTCAAGAATTTAAAGTGATTCAGCACAGCACAGACAAAATTGAGATTAAACTAAAAATACCTCCTGAACATTTCAAATCATGTAAATCAAATGTGATACAAGAGTTACGTACACTATGGTCCACAAAAAAATGTGTTGTACCACAGTTTCTCTTTTCACATTATGATATTCAATTATATGATAAAAAATTAAAAAGAATAGAAAGCCTTATAAAGCATGGTGAGAGTCTATGATTAAGTTACATGATATTCATTCCTTGCACAGCATCGACTGGGCTACAAAACGAGATGGAGCATATGTAAGAGACAGCTTCCTGCCGCTCTTTCAAAATGGCGTTACAGCATTTATTGAAAATGTTAACACGCAGCTATTTCTCTTAGAAATTGATGATCTTATCTTACCAGTTACTGTTAATAACGAGGGATTTGAAAATTCATATGTATGTTCTCCTTATACACATTACATATCCTATGCACTAGAAGAGTTATGGGAGTTAAAGAAGCCCTGGTTAGAGAAATTACTAACCTATCCGATTCATCTTATCGGAAGCTGGCTACGCCGAACGAATATTAATAAAGTAATTGTAGTGAATAATTGGATGCTATCAACAAACCTTTATCATTCTATCAATAAACAACAAATCGAACAGGTTACGAATTTACTTATTGAGAAATTTCCAGAGCATACCATTCTATTCCGTTCTTTAAATAGCGAATTATACCCTACAATTACACAAGCATTGTCTACTGTAGGTTACAACAAAATTATGTCTCGTTCTGTATATTTATTTAATCCCAAAGACTATAAAAAAATGAACCGAAAAGCACGAAAAGACTTATTAAATGATAAAAGTTTATTAAAGAAAAGTAATTATGAAATAATTACGAATGAGGAGTTAACAAAAGAGGATATTTTACAGATTTCCGAGTTATACAATCAACTATATATCGAGAAATATTCCGACCATAATCCAATGTTTACACCAGCTTATTTTTGGAATGCACTTCAGCATCATTTATTTGAGATGAAAGTTATAAAAAAAGAGGGGAAGATTGATGGTGTCATTGCTTATTTTATTAGAGATGGAGTTATGACAACTCCTATACTTGGCTATGATACAAACTCCGATCAGCAACAAGGTTTATATCGTATTCTCTCTTTCCTTATTACGATCGATTCTATCGAAAAAAATTTAATTTGTCATTGTAGTGCTGGAGCTGGCGAATTCAAACGAAATCGTGGTGCACAACAGCAGATTGAATACAGCTATATATATAATGCTCATTTGCCACGTAATCAGCAAAGAGTCTGGAAAATCTTAGGTTGGATATTAAATACTTGTATAGAACCGATGGCAAAAAAATATCGGTTTTAAACAAAAAAAGAGATAAGATTCCCTCTTATCTCTTTTTCCATACCCTACATTATTCTGTAGCTTGTTTGATAATTTCATTTGCTCCTGCTAGCCTTAACATATTTGCGATTTCTTTAAAACCTCGTTTTTCCGCATGCTCTAGTGGAGTAACGCCGTCTCGATCTGCCATATTTACATCTGCACCATGGTCAATGAGTAACTGAACAGTTTGTTTATGATTTTCACTGCCATTTCCAAGAGCAATTGCTTCTAGTAATGCTGTCCAACCAAGGTCATTTCTATAATTCACATCAATATCAGTACGACCCACTAATTCTTTTACAACTTCCACATGCCCTCTTTCAGCCGCTGGAATGAGCGCTGTTCCACCGTGACGATTTATTTCTCTAATGTTCGTTCCTGCATCAATTGTTAGTTTCACAATATCAACATAACCCTCTTTGCTCGCATAAAGAAACGGATTTTCTTTATTTTCATCTTGCAATTCGATGTCTGCACCTGCATCAATCAATGCCTTCACTGTCTCAACATGATTATGATACGTCGCCGCCATTACAGGTGTTTCCCCTTTATCCCCTGCTACATTTATGTTAGCCCCATCTTTTATTAATTTCATAGCTGTTTCTGTATCACCAATTGTCGCAGAAAGTAATAATTGCTTATCCATTAAATTCATACTCTTCTTCTCTTTGTTCTCTTCTTCCTCTTTATGTGTCTTCTCTTGTTTTTTTTCATTTTTAACTTGAACCGGCTTAGATTCAACCTCTTCTTGCTTCTCACAAGCTACTATCATAATGAAAAGCCCTAACAACACAAATAATAAAAACCTTTGTTTCCTCACAACTTACAGCTCCTATGAAAGATAATGTTTTTTTAACCATCCCTTCATCACATGTAACAACTCTTCTTCAATACATTTATCCATAAGCCCCTTATATTCCTTCATTAATCGAATCATTGTATGCTTATGGTCATAATTTCTTAAAATATGGTTCATGTTTGGAATGATATGCCATTCTGCTTCACCATTAACATATGAAGCAATCAGTTTAGCATGCTCAGGCGGCACTTGTATATCCCTGTCTCCCGTAATTGCTAAAACAGGACATGATACTTGCTCTAAATATGTAACTACATTATATTGTAACTGTTCTCTTAACCATTTTGCATTCACTTTTGTCCCTTTTATCCATATAACAGCTTCTGTTGAATCTTGCACCTTTTTCGTAAGTGCTTCATTCTGCTTTTTCATCCGTTGTGGAATCTTCAACATTTTAGATAACCAACCCGTGAATCCTGATTCATTTTCTAACTCGTTGACAACTTTATCTATTTGTCTTTCCAAGAGTAATTTAGATGATTCTGCTGCACCAGCAAGTAATACTAATCCCGCAGCTGACTCTCTTACATAGACAGCTGGTGCAAGTAAAGCTCCCTCACTATGTCCGGCAATAATAACACGTTTTGGGTCTATTTGTGGATGATCCTTTAAAAATCTAATCCATAAAACAGCATCATCAATAAAGTCTGTCACCCCTGATTTATAATAATCCCCCTTACTTTTATGAGTACCACGCTTATCATAACGAAGTACTGCAAATCCTAGAGAGGTAAAATAACCCGCTAATTCTTTATATAAGTTTAACTGTAAACGACTTGTATTTCCATCACGATTCCCTTTTCCAGTACCACCAATGATTACAATAGCTGGATACGATTCAGAATAATATGTAGGGAGTGTTAAAGTTCCTTGAAGTGTATACGCACATTCCATCGTCACAAACAATTCTTTCCCCATGTTTATTCTCCCCTCACTGTTTTTCAAGAATAATATATAGTTAAAATCGTTCTTCTTTCCTAATATATCCTATGCCTATATTATCAAAGATGAGAACAAGTATATAATGTAAACAGCTGTTTGCATTATATATGAGAACTATTACTAATTAAAAAAAGATGTGTAGCAATTTCTACACATCTTCATCTTATTCACAGCCAGTAATGAGCAAATCATCTTCTAACTTAAGTAACAATGTATCCACATCGATTTCCTGACCAGTTTCTATATTTACAGATTGTATATGGCCACTAATTCCCACTGCTACTTTCTCCAGTGTTCCATCATTTTTTCGAATCGTCATTAATTTTTCCCATTCATATACGTAAGATGATTCATCAACGAAAATCTCTTCTATTCTCCCGTTATATGAACTATAAATCTCTTCAATCATCGCTTGCATTCAAAATCTACTCCCTACTTCACGCTTCTCTATTTTCTCATCTATTCTACCACTCCTGTAGTAAACACATTATGTTTTTAAAAATTCAAAATAAAATTCATGAACAAAATGAACAAAATGACAATTATGCGTTTAATAACGTTATTTCTCTAATTATTTACCATCCATATTTCATCCTTTATGATAAACAAAAAAGTTTTTCTGAATTTTCAGCACAATTTGAAAGCGTAATCATTTTTTGAGGGGGAGATTACATGTTAGCGATACTCGGATTTGCAATGGTCTTTGTCTTTATGTTTTTAATTATGACAAAACGTATGTCAGCATTAGTTGCATTAATATTAATTCCTATTACATTTGCATTAATTGGGGGATTTTACGCAAATATGGGACCTATGATGCTAGATGGAATTACGAAATTAGCACCTACTGGTATTATGCTTATGTTTGCAATTTTATATTTCGGAATCATGATTGATAGTGGTTTATTCGACCCTGTCATTAGTAAAATCTTGAAATTTGTAAAAGGCGATCCTTTAAAAATTGTTGTCGGTACAGCTATTCTAACTATTATCGTTTCTTTAGATGGTGATGGTACAACAACATATATGATTACAGTTTCTGCAATGTATCCACTTTATAAACGCCTTGGAATGAATCCACTTATATTAGCTGGGGTTGTTATGTTAGGAGCAGGAGTGACAAACCTTACACCTTGGGGTGGGCCAACCGCTCGAGTTATGAGTGCACTTGGACTTGATGCATCCGAACTCTTCACACCACTTATTCCAGGAATGATTGCTGGTGCAATTTGGGTTATTTTTGTTGCTTACTATCTCGGAAAAAAAGAAAGAAAACGTTTAGGAATTATGGATGTACAATATTTAAAGAAAATGCAAACAATGGATGAGCAAGCTGCAACAGTCGAAGCTGTATCACATAAACGCCCTAAACTACTCTGGATTAACTTTTTATTAACAGCTGCCTTACTCGTTTGTCTCATACTAGAAGTTATGCCGTTACCAGTTTTATTTACAGTCGCTTTTGCTATTGCCGTTATGATCAACTATCCAAACTTAGAACAACAGAAAGAACGTATTGCTTCTCACGCTGGAAATGTATTAGCAGTTGTTTCTCTCGTATTCGCTGCTGGAGTTTTCACAGGTATTCTATCTGGAACAAAGATGGTAGATGCGATGGCTCAAAGTGTAGTTACTCTCATACCAGATGCACTCGGACCGCAACTTCCAATTATTACAGCTCTTCTAAGTATGCCGTTCACATTTTTCATGTCCAATGATGCCTTTTACTTCGGTGTATTACCTATTTTGACAAAAGCAGCCGCTACTTACGGAATTAGTGCAGCTGAAATGGGACGCGCTTCGTTACTCGGACAACCCGTTCACTTACTAAGCCCTCTCGTCGCTTCCACTTATTTATTAGTCGGAATGGCCAAAGTTGATTTCGGTGAACATCAACGCTTTACATTACTATGGGCAGTTGGAACAACACTGGTCATGTTACTTGTTGGTATTATTACTGGCATCATTCCGATATAATCCGTAACGAAACTTCTTTGAAAGGAGTTTCGTTTTTTCAGTCAATACAAATAAGAAAGAAGGCTACAATATGATATTATCCAATCTTTTATTATTGATATTCGCAAGCCTAGGTGGTTACATACTTTCTTTAACTGGTTTGTCGATTGGTTGGTTACTTGGTTCCCTAAGTATTACAGGTTTTCTTGCTTACTTCAAACCATTCTGGATGCAAAGATTAGAAGAACAGCCACAACAAGAAAAAGTCCTTCTTTCCTTTCAACATATTGGTCAATGTATCATTGGTATTGAATTAGGACAAAAATTAACAACTGATATTCTTTTTACGTTTCAACAGCACTGGCTAATCATTATTATGATGATTATTGGCTCCATTGCTCTTGCTTTATGTTCTGGTTTGATTTTATGGCGTTTCGGGAAAGTAGATTTATTTACGAGCCTATTTAGCGCCACTCCTGGCGGGTTATCTGTTATGCCTACACTCGCCTCAGAAATAGGTGCGAATACCGCAATAGTTAGTATTGTTCAAACAATTCGCGTCTTTTTGGTGCTTGGTACAATTCCACTTCTTTCTGTCTATTGGATTCCCCATAATCCAATTGTATCTCACCTAAAAAACGCCCCTACCAGCTCTCCATTTTGGACAATCTTTTTAATTTTTATCGCTTGGATTGGTTATCGAATCGGAAAAGTTTTAAAACTTCCTTCCCCTTGGCTTGTCGGAAGCATGATAAGCGTTGCACTCATACAAGCTTTATCTACACACTATGTTAGTAATAGTCCGACAGCCTGGTGGCCACAATGGATTATGGTTTTAGCTCAAATTTTCATTGCAACTAGCATTGGATGTCGTTTTAATAAAGAAATGTTTATTGGTGTAAAACAAACAATCATACTAGGATTATTTAGTTCTATCGGCCTGATTGGAATCTCTATATCGTGTGCATTCTTTGTTTCTTCCGTCACAAATATTCCACTAGTTACTTCTATACTAGCTCTTGCACCTGGCGGAATTGCAGAAATGACAACAACCGCTATCATTTTACAAACAGATGCTACATTTGTAGTCACAGTTCAAGTAATACGCGTTCTTACCATTCTTGGATTGCTTCCTATTTTCTTTAAATTCCTTTATGGATATTTGCATGGCAAAAAATCTAATGTTCATAAAACAGGATAACGACTTCTTCGAACAAAAAAGTAGAGGCTATAAGAACCTCTACTTTTTTCTACCTCATAATTATGAAGAAACTAGAAAATATCTTCGCTCTGGTCTTCCCACATTCCCATATATAAGTTCCGCATAAATCCTCTTTTCAGAAATCAAATATTCTAAATAACGCCTTGCTGTTGATCGACTTATCCCTGCTTCCAAACTCAACATTTCTGCTGTAATTCCTTCATGACCTACTTTAGAGACACATTTTTTTATTTTTGATAATGTTAAAGGATCAATACCTTTTGGAGCATATCTGCTTTGATTATTTTCCAACCGTTCCTTAAACCACAAACTTTCAATTTCTTCTGATGATAACTGTTTCCTTTTCTGTAGTTGCTGTATTTTCTCTCGGTAGTTTTCTAAACTCTTTTTAAAGCGATCGTACATAAGCGGTTTTACGATGTAATCCGATACTCCTCCTCGAAGTGCATGACGGACAACTTCGACTTCTGATGCCGCTGTAATCATAATGATATCCGTATCATGTAAGTTACGCCGAATATACGTCACAAGTTCCGTCCCTTGCATATCAGGTAAATAAACATCCAATAAAACAAGCTGTGGCGAGACAAGATCTAACCACTCTTTCGCTTGTTCTCCTGTTGTTGCAGTCCCAATTACCTTGAATCCCCCTACTTTTTCAGTAAACCGACGATGAATCTCTGCAATCCGAATATCATCTTCTACAATTAGTACTTCAATCCCCTCATTCATTACAATTCGCCTCTTTCCTTTGGCAATGCAATTATAAACAGTGCACCACCTAGCTCCCCTTTTTCTAGCGCAATACTCCCATTTAAATCTTCAACTAACTCTCTTACCTTCGCTAATCCATAACCTCGCTTTTCTCCTTCTTTTGTCGAAAAGCCTCTGTCAAATATATATGTAATTACCTCATCATCAATCCCAAGTCCCGAATCTTCAACTTCAATGACAATTTCCTCTCCCATATCTGTTACAAACATTCTAACTTGCTTTTCATACCCCTTTTTATATTCAACTGCTTCAAACGCATTGGTGATTAAATTCCCTAAAATAGAAACAACGTGATTACTATCAATATGAGCGCCTAAACTTTGTAAGCTACTCTCGCGATCTAAAATAAAATCAATTTTCAATTCCCTAGCGCGATTATAAAATCCTATTAAAATTCCACCTAACCACGGATTGTGTATACGCTTTATAATAAATTGAACAAAATCTTGATATACAGCAGTCTCTTTATGAATGAGCTCTAGCGCTTCATCATATGACTCTAATTGGATAAGACCTGAAAGCGTATACAATAAATTGTTATACTCATGTGTCTGCGCTCGAAGCGCCTCTGTATAACGCTTCGCTTGAGATAGTTCTTCCGTTAATTCATCCATCTCTGACTTTAAACGAAAACTAGAAACGACTCCAATTACCACATTGTTTACCTTAATAGGCAATCGATTTACAATAACAGCCCGTCCCTTTATATCTAAATGGCGATCAAATTGCTCTTCTCCAGTTCGGAGCACTTCTAGTATTGATGAGTTCGGAATAATTTTCAAAATAGAGTCCCCAATGATAGTCTGCTGTTTTTCAAGAGAAAGAATTTCATACGCTGCCTGATTAACTAAACGAATGCACCCTTCTTTATCTATCACCATAATTCCTTCCCGTACAGATTGAATGACAGCACTATGCTCTTCATATAAAGAGGAAATCTCTTCTGGTTCAAAGCCAAACATTATTTTTTTTATACTACGTGCTAAATATATAGAACCAAATATCCCAATTATCAATCCAACAAGAGCAATCCAAAATACTCTCTTACCGTATGCTTCTGCCACCTCATGAATATCCTCCATAGAAAAACCAACAGATACAACCCCGATAATACGATTAGTCTGATCACGAATTGGCACTTTCCCGCGTAAAGAAGGTCCTAATGTCCCAGTTGCCTGTGAAATATATGATTTTCCATCCGTTAAAACCCCTTCGTTATCCCCACCAACCATTTCTTTTCCGATTTTCTCACGCAAAGGATGTGCATAACGAATTCCATCTTTATTTCCCACTACGATAAAATCAGCATCTGTTTCTATCCGTATTTTCTCAACAATTGGCTGAATAATAGCAGATGGATTTTCCTTCTGAAACGCTTCTTGAACTTCAGGTATGACAGCGACTGTTTTAGCAACATGTAATGCCCTTTTACCAATTTGATCTTCCACCGTTTTAGATACGATATAATAAAAAAGAAAGCTCGTCAAAACAATAACAAAGAAAATAAGTGTACCAATCGTCAATGTAATTCTTGGCTGTAGTTTTAATTTTTTTAACTTCAAAATCATTCCCCTAACTTTCATTGCATATTACTTTGTGAAGCATAAATGAAAAAAGAATTTACCTATTATCTTTTTTAAATGATGTATCCATTATAACTAAATATACTAAATTTTGTTTATTATTTAAAAACTGTTAAGTAAAATAAACATATATGTCTATACGAAAGTAGGGTAAAAAAATGGAGTCAAAAGAGCTTTTATTAAAAGAAATTGCAATAATTGAAAAATGGGAGAGAGATCAGGAAGATCTTTGGTTCTTTGAAAAGTGGGGGAAAATTCCATTTGCTATTCTTGATAAGCTAACACCAAAGTTTATCCATAAAAAAATTAATATTTTACTAGATGAGCTCATTCAATATCTCAATTCTGGAAGTAAATATTTAATTCGTCCCCAAACAACGCTAAAGAAATTTGAAAACGCAGCTTCCTTAACAGATGTTCAAAAATTCCCTTTAAGTGAGATGGATACAATCGTTGATAAAATCATCGAAAATAGAAAATCTGTCGCAACTGCCCAAGGAGCCACAACTGGATTTGGCGGTATTTTCACCCTAGCAATTGATATTCCGGCTGTTTTAAGTATGTCACTAAACGTTTTGCAAGAAATTGCAATTTGCTACGGTTATAATCCTGAAGATATGCAAGAAAGGTTATTTATCGTAAAATGCTTGCAATTCTCTTCATCTGATATTGTAGGGAAACAGACAATTCTTCATGAATTAAAACATTTTGATGCTCGTATCAATCATGATGACAGCATGTCGCAAATTAAATCATGGCGAGAAGTGTTTACTGTGTATCGTGACAATTACGGTTGGAAAAAGCTATTTCAAATCATTCCTGTTGCTGGAATGATCTTCGGTGCTTATTTAAATCGAAAAACAATTGAGGAAATTGCTGAGGTAGGTAAGATGCTTTATAAGAAAAGAAGGGTGTTAGATAGGATAGAGGAAATGGAATACAATTCTAAATAGCATGTCAAAAGGCCCCTACTACTAGGGGCCTTCCTTCGTTACTTTTCACTTTTATCGTTTTCTTCCACTACCTGCACAACAGGCTTCTCACTCACCGCTTGCTGTACCGCACCTTTTCCAGCAAATCCTTCTAATAGTTCCTTCAAGTCAATGCCAGAAGAGGCTTTCAATGTTTCTTGCATCGTTGCCATTAAGTCAGTCGCATAACCTGCAACTTTTCCGGCGCCGCTGTTTTTTCCACCGCCGCCTGTATCCACAACAGTAATTTTATCAATGTTGCTAAGTGGGCTTGCAATTTCTTTTGCGTAGCTTGGAAGCATTTTAAGAACCATATCCATAATTGCCGCTTGACCATATAATTCAAATGCTTCTGCAATTTTTTGTTTTGCTTCTGCTTCCGCTAAACCTTTTAACCTGATAACATCCGCTTCCGCTGTACCTTGGGCCTTTTCAACTTCCGCTTTTGCTTGACCTTGTGCTTTTTCAATTTCGGCTTTCGCTAAACCTTCTACACGCACTTCTTCTGCACGCGCTCTTGCTTCTGCTTCAATTTTATATTGTTCTGCATCTGCTTTTTTAATTTGTTTTACTTTTTCCGCTTCCGCTGATTGTTCAACTGCATAACGATCTGCATCTGCTTTTTTCTTTACTTCTGCATCATATTGTTTTTCACGGCGTGCAATTTCTTTTTCTTCTAATTCAATTTGCTTTTCACGCTCAATGATTTTAACACGCATTTGTTCTTCTGTAACACCTTGTTGCGCTTTTGCTTGTTGTAATTCATAAGAAAGGTCAGCATCCGCACGAGCTTGCTCTTGCTCTCTCTTATAGGCTTGCACTTTTAATTCTTTATGCTTTTCAGCTTCCGCAATTTGTGCATCACGTTGATATTCAGCCTCTTTTGCTTCTTTTTCCGCACGTGCCTTTTCAATACGTGCCTCTTTTTCACGCTCTGCATTTGCAATTGTTGCATCACGCTTTACCGTTGCAATTTGCGGTTGACCAAGTGCATCCAAATAACCATTTTTGTCCATAATTTCTTTAATAGTAAACGAAACAATTCGAAGACCCATTTTTTTCAAATCAGTTGAAGCAACTTCATGTACTTTTTGAGCAAATTGCTCTCTATTACTATAAGCATCTTCTACAGTCATTGAAGATAAAATAGCACGTAAATGACCTTCTAATACTTCTTTCGCTTCTACTTTTAACTCTTCGGTTTCTTTTCCTAAATATTGTTCAGCCGCTGTAGATACTTCTTCAATTGTTGAGCCTACTTTAATAATAGAAACACCATTTACTGTAACCGGTACCCCTTGCTTTGTATACGTATCACGTGTTCCAACTTCTAACTTGTAGTTTAATAAACTAAGAGGTTCTGCTCGTTGCATAATCGGTACTACAAAAGTACCTCCGCCACGAATAATTTTAATCTTCTTTCCATCATCTGTTGTAACAACGTTCTTTCCGCCACCAAGCCAGTTCCCGGTAACAATTAATGCTTCATCTGGACCAACTGTACGGTATTTTGTAATAAACACCAAAATAAGTAAAAGTAAAATTGCTAGTAGCACACCACCGATAATTAATGGAATCATTCAAATTCCCCCTTATAACTTTGGTTTTTTTAAAGAATAAGCGATGTTTTGTACAAACAAAACACCGTCTTGAACTTCCTCAATAATAACTTGTGTTCCCTGCATAATATCTTTCTTTCCAATTGCTTTAGCTGGTATCGCATTACTTCCAAATTGCGAAGAAACTAATACTTCTCCAAAGCCTTCTTTCGGGATAGTAATAATCACTTCTCCTTTGCAACCAACAAATTCATCCATACGTTGCACTGTATTTTGTTCAGATTCTGCAATTGGTTTTAAAATCAATATCTTCATTAAAAAAACACCAATAAAAGATATGCCAAAAGAAAGAGCCAAAATAACAATACTATTCCAAGTAAATAAATACTCTCCTATATAACTAAAACCACAGAGCATTGCAAAGAAACTAAGTAGTAACGTTACAATGGATGTAGATCCACCTCCGAAGCTAAATATAGATTCAAATATATCTCCAAAAAAGATATAAATAACGGTAAGTACGGTAGCAATAATAAATCCATATAAATAAATTGTTTCAAGTGGATAACCAAACAATGTCATGCCTTATCCCCCTTTCATTATCGCTTCTCTCTTTGTTATATGTATGCCTCACCTCTTTCAAAAATTTATTTTTCCTAATTTTCAGTTATTTAAACTTTAAAGGAAAACCTGTGCAACAGGCCGCTTAAAAAAGAACAGGAGAAGCCTATAGTGACAGGCTCCTCCTAGTAAATAACCGATATATTGTATATCTATATAATATACTATTTTGTATAAAAAGTAAAGTTATATATACATTTATTTTACAATTAACCCTTTATTTGTATGAGTATGTATTTTTGTTTGCGATTTTTGGCGGCACAGCTATTCATATGGAAATACTCCAATCACTTAGGATTGCTGATGAAATGGCGAAAAGTGGAACAGAAATTGGATTATTCGCTACTATTTCACATTTACCATTCTCAACATTCTTTGTTACCTCTGTTGACTCTGCAACATTTGTTGTTTCTATGCAAACAAGTAATGGTAACTTATCAACGAAGAACAGTTTAAAACTCATTTTGGAATTAACAATTGCAGCGATCACAGCATTTCCATTCTCTATTGTTGTCATTTTAATGATAATTTCGCTTTTTAAGGAACTGCGCTAGGAAGACGTCGCTGTTCAAGCAAAGCAAATGCCGTAAAAAATGAAAATTACATACAAAATCTACATAATTCCTCCTCATCCCTTTACAGTTAAAAACAATAAAAAACCCCTTAAAAAAGGGGTTACGCCATTTTCTCTCCTGATTCTTCTCTAAAAAAGCTCTTCATTGCATGGAATACATCAGCTTTCTGCTTTAAAATATAGTACCTAAAATTCTCATCTTTAATATTTTTATAAGCAGACATAAGTGTACTGTGACGATTATACTGGTTTACTTCCCCATACCCAAACATATTACATACCTTCATTAATTCTTGCACAAGCTTCACACAACGAGCATTATCTGATGTTAAGTTATCTCCATCTGAAAAATGAAATGGATAAATATTATAGCGTTCCGGTGAATACTTTCCATCTATAAGCTCAAGTGCCTTTCTATAAACAGAGGAACATATTGTCCCGCCACTTTCTCCTTTTGAGAAAAACTCTTCTTCCGTTACGACCTTCGCTTCTGTATGATGGGCAATAAATTCTATATCTACCGTTTCATACTTTGTACGCAAGAACCTTGTCATCCAAAAGAAGAAGCTCCGTGCCATATACTTCTCCCAAATCCCCATAGATCCGCTTGTATCCATCATTGCTAATACAACCGCTTTTGAATCTGGCTTCAACACTTCATTCCACGTCCGGAACTTCAAATCCTCTTGGCGAATCGGATGAAAAGCAGGCTTTCCATTCATGGCATTTCGTTTATAAGCTGATATCATCGTCCGTTTTTTATCAATATTCCCCCATAACCCTGTCTTTCTAATGTCATTAAATTCAATATGTTCAATACGATTTTCATCCATTTCTTTCCTCTTTAAGTTAGGTAGCTCCAGCTCTTTAAAAAACGCTTGCTCTAATTCTAAAATAGATACTTCCGCTTCATAATAATCTTCTCCAGCTGCATCTCCTGCACCTTGCCCTTTTCCTGGTCCTTTTTGCTTTTGACCACTTGATCCATCTCTTGCAACCACATCGCCAACTTTACTATCACCAGTTCCTTGCCCAACATGTTTATTCTTATCGTAGTTATATCTAATTTTATATTCATCTAATGACCGAATTGGTATTTTTACAACGTCCCTACCATTAGACATCACGATACTTTCTTCTGTCACAAGGTCTGGTAAGTTATTCTTAATTGCCTCTTGCACCTTTTCTTGATGGCGTTGTTGATCATCATGTCCTTTGCGATGGAGGGACCAGTTTTCCTGTGAAATTGTATAATTTGGTTGATTTTCTTCGCCCATCCTTTTCCCTCCTTACTGTAATTTTCCTTATTTTCTCTAATAAACAGTAATATACGAATTTGAGGTTTTAATGTAGCAGCAAGAATAGTTAAAAAGTATCTGTTCATTAGAACTTACTTTTTCCATAATATAATCATAAGGCACCCATAGCTTTTTACGTATTGCTCCGAACTTCCTTAACAAAAAATTTTTGCATTCATTTTAAATTGAAATTTCTTTAGCTGATACGAAAGAAACACAATTCATTGTTGCACACTTTTCCACTCTGCAACATATTGTATTGTGTTGGCTTTTTCTGTATGAATGGTTGGTTACTCTATCATATGCGTATTGTAAAAATAATTGACAATAAATTCATGAAATTGCACCTTAATTTATTATATTTGGACAAGTCCATATATGAAATGAAACATTTACTTTGAAAAATCGACATCAAACCTACTTTTTAGGTAGAAAAGAGCATCTGGCCAAGTGTAGTAGCGGTCATTTCCTTTTTTAGCCCCATGCCGTGTGAAAACAAAAGTAAGAAATGAGTGAGATTTTCTTTTGTTTTCATAGCCGCAATTTAGATGTTGGAAAATCAAGATGAATTTATATAGTATCGTTTCTTTACTTCAATCAGATAGATACAAAAACGCTGCCTCTGGTTTCATAAGAGACAGCGTTTTATTATCAAACTATCGATTCAGCAAGCTACCTACATAGCGAAGTAATTCATTCGCTGATGAAGAATTATAGCCATGTTCATCGATTAAGCGTGCTACAACATCATTAATTTTCTTAAGCTGATTTTCGTCTGGTGTTTTCGTAGATGTTGTAATTTTCACAATATCTTTCAAATCGGCAAATAATTTTTTCTGGATTGCTTCTCGAAGACGCTCATGTGAATTGTAGTCAAAACGTTTCCCTTTACGAGCATAGGCAGAAATTCGTATTAAGATTTCTTCTCGGAATGCTTTCTTCGCATTTTCTGAAATACCAATTTGTTCTTCAATAGAACGCATAAGTTTTTCATCTGGACTCATTTCTTCACCCGTTAATGGATCCCGTAATTTTGATTTATTGCAATATGCCTCAACGTTATCTAAGTAATTATCCATAAGCGTCTTAGCTGATTCTTCATACGAATATACAAATGCTTTTTGTACTTCTTTCTTGGCAATGTCATCGTACTCTTTTCGTGCTAATGAAATGAAATTCATATAGCGTTCGCGGTCTTCATTGCTAATGGATGGATGTTGATCTAATCCATCTTTTAACGAACGTAATACATCAAGTGCGTTAATCGATGGTACTTCTTTTCTAATAATAGTAGAAGAAATACGGTTAATGACATAACGCGGATCAATACCACTCATACCTTCATCCTGATATTCACGCTGCAACTCTTCGACATCAATTGCATTGTATCCTTCGACCATTTCTCCATCATATAAACGCATCTTTTTAATTAAATCAATATCTGGGCGCTTCGGATCCTTCAAGCGTGTTAAAATCGTAAACATCGCTGCGACGCGAAGTGTATGCGGCGCAATGTGCACATTTGCAACATCACTTTCATAAATCATCTTTTCATAAATATGTTCTTCTTCACTAACTCGTAAATTATATGGAACCGGCATCACAATAATTCTTGAATGTAAGGCCTCATTTTTCTTATTGGAAATAAAAGAGCGATACTCTGTTTCGTTCGTATGGGCTACAATTAATTCATCCGCTGAAATAAGCGCAAATCTCCCAGCTTTGAAATTCCCCTCTTGTGTAAGAGATAATAGATGCCATAAAAATTTCTCATCACACTTTAACATCTCTTGGAATTCCATCATGCCACGGTTTGCTTTATTTAACTCTCCATCAAAGCGATATGCACGTGGATCTGACTCTGATCCATATTCTGCGATTGTAGAAAAATCAATACTTCCTGTTAAATCTGCAATATCCTGTGATTTCGGATCTGAAGGACTAAATGTACCAATTCCTGTCCGACGATCTTCCGAGAAGAAAATCCTTTCTACAATTACATCTTCAATTCTTCCACCGTATTCTTTTTCTAGTCGCATCACATTTAATGGCGACAAGTTCCCTTCAATTCTTACGGCATACTCGTCGTAAAAATCATCCCGCAAATGATGTGGTATTAGGTGAAGTGGGTCCTCATGCATCGGGCAACCTTTTATCGCAAAAACAGCTCCGCGATCTGTACGCGAGTATGTCTCTAATCCTCGTTTTAACATAGTAACTAACGTTGATTTCCCACCACTAACTGGCCCCATTAATAATAAAATCCGTTTTCTAACATCTAAACGTTTCGCAGACGGATGAAAATATTCTTCTACAAGACGCTCTAATGCATCTTCTAATCCAAATAGCTGATTGCTAAAAAAATTATATTTTTTTCTACCTTCTACCTCTTCAATGCCAGTATCTTTAATCATATTGTAAATGCGAGAGTGTGCAGTTTGAGCCACCCATGGTCGTTCTTTAACAAGCTCCAAATATTCCGCAAACGTACCTTCCCATTGTAAACGTTCTTCTGCTTCTCGATGCTGTTCAATTTTCTTTAGAATATCCATTATAGCTCCTCCCCCATCTCCTTGTTCAATCGGATTATTATAAAAGGTATGCGAGGATGTCCTTAAACATTCTTTAAATCAAAATGAAATCTCCTACAAACATTATAAATTTCATTCCAAAGTTAAAAGAAAATTCGGTATAATGAGATTATCAGGGAACGTCTCCCTTATTCTTATAGATATCTCTTCTTTACTTCCACAGAATCTACATAAACTTCAAACCCAAATTAGCTAAAATAAAATACGAAGAAGGAGGGTTCATATGAAATTATTATTAATTTTAGGTGTATCGCTTACGTTTCTTACTGCAATTTTCACTTCAGGTTATAATGATAAACCAGGTACAAACAAAAAGTGATGGGCCTAGGCCCATCACTTTTTGTTATCTATTACATCCAATTTTTAGTATACAATTTCTAAATCTAAACCTGGATAATTTTGTTGACGGAATGCTTCATAAATTAAAATTGCTGCTGTATTCGATAAATTTAAAGAACGTACTTTGTCAGTCATTGGAATACGTAAACAATGATCGAAGTTTTCTTCGATTACGTTTGCTGGCAATCCGTTTGTTTCTCTACCAAATACAAAGTAATAATCTTTCTCAGGCTTACTATAATCAAACGCTGTATGTGCTTTTTCACCATACTTTGTTAAATAGAAAAATTCACCGTCACTATTTTTTTCATAAAACTCTTCAATTGAATCATAATACGTAACTTTTACGTGCTGCCAATAATCTAAGCCTGCACGCTTTAACATTTTATCATCCGTTGAAAATCCTAATGGCCTAATTAAATGTAATTCTGTTCCAGTGGCTGCACAAGTACGTGCAATATTTCCTGTATTTGCTGGAATTTCTGGTTGATATAAAACAACATGTACTCCCACGCGATATTCACCTCAATCTTTTGTCTACTACGTATTATACCACTTGAATGAAAAATCTCTACCCATTAATAATATGAAAAAATTTATATTTCATTCGCGGCGTATATTTACTGGAATCTTCATACTTCCAATACCGCCTACGGCTATTAGCAGAATGGGCATTTACAAGCGGCATACCATCCGCATCTTTGGCTACAACTATTGTTGTATGATTCCATCTACCATCATCTTCAAAATCATAAACAATTACATCCCCAAGTAGAAGATCTTCTGGATTTTCTACCGCTTTAGCACGAAGTCCCGTTGTAGCTCCTGATAAATACCAATAAAATGAATGAGCAACTGCCCAGCTCCAGCTCCATTGATTCTCCCTTTGCCACCATCCTTTACGAATGTTAGGATACCCCGTCATTGGTGTTTCACCAGCATGCAGACATTGCGAAATAAAATTCGTACAATTATCAGGAAAATTTCGATATGCTGGATTCCGATCATCCCACCAATACTCCGCATATTTGACAGCTTCTAAGCGATTATATTGATATGAATCATACTTTCCTTTTGCTACATCACGCTCTAATGTTTCACCTTGGAATCTTTCTTCTTTTGTTTCAATATCTTTATCTTCTACAATACGTCCATCTTTCAAATAAACACGTCGTTCTAATTGTTCTTCTTCCATATAGAATAATTCATGGTGATGAACTAAATATTTCAAATGAACTCGATAATCTACTTCTTGATATTGCTTACTATTCCATTGTCTTATAAAAGATACATCTGCTGTTGCCTTTACAATTTCAGCATCACGATTTTGAAACAAATTTCTTTTTCTCTGTAATACTTGTAGTAAATCAGCAGGAATTTCATCGACACTTACGCGTTTATTTGTAATATACGCTAAAAATTGTTGCATCTGTTTTTCAAGCTTTTGTTTTACCAGCATTTCCTCTCCCTCCCATATTACAATATGAAAAAAGGAGATATTATCTACTGTTTTTTCTCAGCCAACATTTCAAGACCGCGATTCATTTCATGAAGAACTTCTTCATCCTTTTCACGTCCCAACGCCTTTTCAATCGCTTCCCCTACACCTTCACCACCGATTTTTCCTAGAGCCCATGCTGCTGTACCACGGATTACAGGTCTTGGATCATCTTTCATAACACCAATTAAATCAGGAATTGCTGTGGTTTCTTTAAAATGAGCAAGGGCTAAAATCGCATTTCGTTGCAGTGGTTTTTTCCCGCGCCATGATCCAGACATGATGCCATATTTCTCTTTAAAATCTCGGTTACTTATCGTTAATAATGGAGTTAATAATGGTTTAACAAGCTCTGGATCTGGCTCCATTTCTGGATGATTATGAAAGTCCTTCCCTCTGTTCTTTGGACAAACTGTTTGACACGTATCACAGCCGTAAATACGATTTCCAATTTTATCTCGATATTCTTCTGGAAGGAAGCCTTTTGTTTGTGTTAAAAAAGCAATACATTTTTTTGAATCTAATTGCCCTCCTTGTACAAGTGCACCAGTTGGGCAAATATCAATACACTTTGTACAGCTTCCACACTGGTCTTCTATCGGTTGATCCGGTGGAAATGGTACATTTGTAATCATTTCTCCTAAATACACATAAGAGCCAAATTCTGGCGTGATAATGGAACAGTTTTTCCCACTCCATCCAATACCAGCACGCTCTGAAACAGCACGATCACTCAATTCTCCAGTATCCACCATTGATTTTACTTCTATATCAGGAAGCTTCTCAATTAAATACGCCTCTAATTTTTGCAGACGATCCCGTAAAACAAGATGATAATCTTGTCCCCATGAAGCACGACAGAAAATACCACGTCTTTCTCCTCGTTTACTTAACGGTGCATTTTTCAATTTTGATGGGTACGCTAATGCAATTGCAATAATGGATTTTGCTCCCGGCAATAGTAACTGTGGATTAGTTCTTTTTTCAATATCAGGCTCTTCAAAGCCAGACTGGTAATTTAATTGTTGCTGCTGAATTAAACGTTGTTTTAATTCTTCAAATGGTGAAGCACTTGCAAAGCCTATTTTATCTATTCCTATTGTTTTACTATACGCTATTACATCTTGCTTTAATTGTTCAAAATCCATGTTTTGCCTCCTTCTACGATGAATACATATCCTCATCAAACAAGTAATCACCTACCGATGGTTAGCAATTCACTTCGTCATCATAGTTCTTAATTCTATTTTCGCATAAAATCTTCATTTCCAAACATTAAAAAACGCAATGCCTCGTTTATCTTAGAAACGAAACACTGCGTTGATCACAATTTATTATGAGAATATAAAATAAAATTTGGAGCGGGTGAAGAGAATCGAACTCTCGACCAGAGCTTGGAAGGCTCTTGTTTTACCACTAAACTACACCCGCAAATGTGAAAAAAATTTAAGTTATCTGAATAACTTATGTAAAATAGTATAGCATGTCACAAAAGCCTAAGCAAGAATTTTATCGAAAAAAGTCGAAAAAGTGATGAGTATACTCATCACTTTTTCAATTCTTTATCAATTGCTTTTTTTATACTATCATAATCTGGATTCGCAAGATTTCCGTTTACATATACTGAAGGAGCACCTTGTACTTTCAGTTTTTGTGCACGGTCTGAATCTTTACTTACTTTCTCTTGAATTTCTTTGCTGTGTAAGTCTTTTGTAAACTGATCCACATTAACTTTTGGAAGTTTTTCCTTCACTATATTAAGAAGCAGTTCTTCTGTAATCCATTCTTCAGTATCTTTCTTCTGACTTTGATAGATTTCATCATAGAATATCCAGAAGGATTCTGGATCCTGTTTATAAATCGCTTCACCAGCAGCTGCACCTAAATCAGAATCTTTTCCGATAAATGGGAAGTTAATGAAATAAAACTGTACTTTACCTTTATTAATATACTCTTCTTTTAAACGAGGTAATACCGTCGCATCCCAAGTTCGACAAGCTGGGCATTTAAAATCTCCAAATTCTACAACCTTAATAGGAGCATCCTCTTTACCTAAAGATTGCTGCGTGGAATAAGCAAACATCTCATTCCCTTTATCTTTTTTGTCATTTATGATACTGTATGCAATTGTCCCAATTACAATCAATACTGCGATAGAAAAAACAATACCAAGAGCCATGATTTTATTTGATGATTTCATATACATTCCTCTTTAAATTCATATTCTGTATACATTGTTGTACACATTACACATGATATCAATACTTTTATACATCATGCAATGAACACGCTCACATAATTTCCAAAAATACGACAAATGTGTCAATATTGTGTCTCTTCTTTGGCTATTCTATTCAAAAAAGCGAAGTTCCCTCTATGGAACTTCGCTTTTAGCTTACTGCTTTTTCACGAGCTACTTTTTGCAATGAATGCTTATTTGGAATATCATGACGAATTACTAATTTTTCACCAATTGCTTGCATATATTCATCATGACTAATATACCCTTCCCGTTCCATTAATTTCAAAACGACATTTCGTCTTTCTATTGCTTTATCATAATTCTGAGCAGGAGAATAATAAGCTGGAGCTTTCACAATAGCAGCCATCATTGCACTCTCACTTAATGTTAATTGATTTACCTTTTTACCAAAGTATAGCTGGGATGCTTTTTCAATCCCCCATGCACCTTCTCCATAATAAATATTGCTCACATATAATTTTAAAATCTCATTTTTAGTAAATGTGCGCTCAATTTTTTTTGTATAAAAAATTTCTTTCCATTTACGAGAAAATGTACGTTCATTAGATAAAAAAGCATTTTTGGAAAGCTGCTGTGTAATTGTACTTCCGCCCTGTACAACACCACCAGCTTTTATATTTTCAATAGAAGCTCGAACAATTGCTATATAGTCTAAACCGTTATGGTGATAAAACCTTTTATCTTCTGTCGCAATAAATGCATGAGCCAGAGATTCTGGTACCTCTAATTTAGCGGGTACATGTAGCTTACTAATATCACTTCGTTCAATCATTACATTTCCAATCAATAATAATGTACAACTAAGTAGTAATAATAAAATAATAGCTTTATAAAGAAACTTTGTAATTGGATTGAATGAAACTTTTTGATGATAGTTAACCCTAGACAGTACTCGTTCTTTCATCGTGCACACCTCTTTTCCTTACAACATATATAGTCCTTACATTTAGAATACTGTTTCTCAAAGCAATCTCCAATTGATTTCTCTTACACTTACCTTACAATGTTGTAAGCTATAAAATACATATTTTAACTGAAATCATAATAAATTTCTATTCCTGTTGATAGCTTTTAAAATCACATATCCATTCTTCTATTATACCATCTCGTGTTTTTTCAATTTTAAGTAGTTTCTAGCTAAACTACTTCTAAAAAATAGTCTTAAACATTGGATAAAACGGTTCACTCTTAATTAAGAGACTATAATTATAACAACAAACA
This sequence comes from Paenibacillus sp. 102, assembly GCF_039549175.1. NCBI lineage: Bacteria > Bacillati > Bacillota > Bacilli > Caryophanales > Paenibacillaceae > Paenibacillus > Paenibacillus sp. 102. The sequence continues at coordinate 143,811 of NZ_JBCGHT010000010.1, forward strand.
AACGTTCTATCAATCGATATATTTATTCTAAATAATCACCAATATACCTATCTAATTCATTACTTAGTTTTTCCTCTTCAACTTCAGATTAGACATTTTTTCTCATACAACATAAGACAAAAGAACAAGTGAATTGAAATCTATCAAATCACTTGTTCTTTTTAGATATAATAACTTTATTTGTTCTATAACCGGCCTACCAAATTGTAAGGATCTACTTTCCAAGTTTCATATGGAATGAAATTCTTTGCTTTTATGGCATCAAGGGTTCTCGATTTCATGTGAGGACGCGTTATATATTCATCAATATTATCTTCATTCAAAGCAATAAATTTTGCTTCTTTTATTTCTTCAGCTGGAACCTTTATTTCTCCGCTCACATACTCCACCTTAAACACCACTGATAAAATATGCTTTGAAGTATTATAGTAAAGGCCTGTAATTCCAATTGGTTTTACTGTAAGCCCCGTTTCTTCAAGCACTTCTCGGCAAACTGCCTGATCCAGAGGTTCTCCTTCCTCTACTTGTCCTCCAGGCATTTCCCACGTATCACCTCTCCACTGCACCTTTACTAATAGAATTTCGTTATTTTCATTCATTATGTAAGCAGAAACAGCAATAATATGCTTAGGTACTATATATTCCATTATGCATCCTCCAGAAAACGAAAATTTAAAATACTTTATATTTTAATATTCACCACTAACAAGAATTACCCTTTTCTTTTCGAACATAAAAAGAGACCTTTTGCTTTAAATACAAAAGGTCCCTTTTTCCTATATTATTCGCCTAAATCCACATTGTGGTAAACTTGTTGAACATCTTCTAAATCTTCCAATGCATCAATCATTTTTTCAAATTGTGCTTGTGCATCTTCTGAAAGTGTTACATCACTTTGTGCAAGCATTGTTAGTTCAGCAACTGTAAATTCTGTAATACCAACATCCTTAAGCGCTGCTTGTACCGCATGGAACTGATCCGGCTCAGCATAAACGATAACTGCCTCTTCTTCTTCTAAAATATCACGTGCATCAACATCTGCTTCCATTAGTATTTCAAGCACTTCATCTGCTGTTTTCCCTTCAAGCCCAATAACAGCTGTCGCATCAAACATATATGCTACAGATCCATTTACACCCATATTACCGCTATTTTTACTAAATGCAGCACGTACATCTGCTGCAGTACGGTTCACGTTATTTGTAAGTGTATCTACAATTACCATAGATCCATTTGGTCCAAATCCTTCATAACGAAGTTCATCGTAATTTTCTTCTGAACCACCTTTTGCTTTTTCAATTGCACGGTCAATAATTGTTTTTGGTACACTGTACGTTTTTGCACGCTCAAGTACAACTTTTAAAGCTTGGTTTGATTCTGGATCTGGTTCACCTTGTTTTGCCGCTACATAAATCTCACGTCCAAATTTAGCGTATACACGGCTTGTATTTGCATCTTTTGATGCTTTTTTCTCTTTAATATTATTCCATTTACGACCCATTCTGTTCCACTCTCTTTCACATTTAAATCTACATAAAAAATATTAATATGAAATATAATGTTTATTCAACACTTTTTCAAAATAAATACAAAAAGTTCATTATCGACTCACATTATTGACATAATATACATCGATATAATTTTGTTCATTCACCAAGTTATATTATACCTTAATTCTATAATTCATTACGAGTTTAACAATCAAATAACATGATTTGACAGTGTCAATGAAAAAAGCCTCCCAAAGGAAGCTTCTAACTATAAACTATGGATGTTTATTTTCCTGAAATATGCTTAAGGTCTCCTGAGTTGTGCAGCTGACGTGTTACTTCATCTCCGAAATTATTTAAAGAGAAATTTTGTTCTTCTAATGGATCCATAACTCCTGTAGCTTTACCAATGTTTCCTTCTTGTGATGTCCAAAAGTAGTTATGGTCATCTACAACTTTACTAAAATCTCTATTTATCCATCTTTCAGCAATTGCTAAAAGTTCTTGTTTCTTTTCAAAATTACTTTGACTTACGATATTTTTTACTGTCTCAGCATTCTTCTTCGTCATTGGGATTGCTCCCCACTTTTGAGCTGCTACTACTTTTTGGTGAGTCATACTATGCATTGCTGTAACAACATCATTTTCTGTAGAATTTTTAGTGATACGAAGTTTTTCATCTGCTCCTTGTATTCCACCACTAATTGATTCTTTTTCTCTTGGAGCTTCTGCATACTCGCTTGTATCTATCTCTGCGCCAGCTTTTTTATCTGCTGGATTGTCCGCAAGCTCAAGCATTCCAAAAGTTATACCGATAGTAAGAGCAATTAATCCTACAATTGAACCCGACCAAATTATTATTTTCTTTTGCATCTTATTCCCCCATCTTACACTCATTAAATACCCTATATGAAGAATATTATACCAAAAATGTATTCTATATGTAATATTGGTAAATTGATGATTAATTTTCAAGTAATTATTATAATTGATAGTGAACTTCAAAAAGGCGATGGGAAATTTGGACGAATTAAAAACTGCGGAAGAAATTCTGGGAGTTATCTAGACGACTCCCTCTACGTTACATAGACTGCCTAATACCCATTTCCTTTACACGGCGCTCCGTATAGAATCTTTCTTTACCAAATTGTTCATATGTTTTCTTCAACGTTTCAAACATTTATAATGAGGAATAAGTGTAAAAATAAACAAAAACCCCGATTCATGAACTTTCTTAAGTGTCCACGATCGAGGTACACGATTTCGGATTATTTTTGTCGTGTTGAAAAACAAAAAAAGACTCCAACATTTCTGTTGAAGTCTTTTTTCATCATGTTACATGATACCGATGGTCGGGGTCGAACCGACACTCCCGAAGGAACACGATTTTGAGTCGGTAATGAACGAGTTTTATTTGTATTTATCATTATTTGTATGTGATATTACAGTATATTCAATCGTTAATTGTGGTTATCGTCTTACATTCTATTCGTACGATTAACTAATAATATTAATTATAAATGAAATCTTCTTACCACTGCAAGAAATTTGAGAAATTATTTCTTATTGTTTTAATTAATAGACAGGAAAATTAACCCTACCTAAATAGATAATCTATCTACTTAGCCCCCAAAAAATCTTCTTATATATAATAGGAAGAAACTCGTTCATAAAAATAGCATATTTGAAATAAATTTCTTATAGCCTTTCCTATTAAGAACCTAAATCTTTGTTTTTTAAAAAGGAAGATACAAGTCTCATAGCAAAATCGTTTAAACTGAATAAGTATTTGCTTATTTCGTATTTGGTTAGCCTTATATTTAAATCAGCCTTATACATCAATTGATTTCTCACTCCTATAAACTCTTCTAAAACATCTCCCGAATTAAATCTTTCACCGTAGTTATACGTTGATGTACTTTGACTCAAGATTTCTTTTTCAACATTGAAATTCATATATTTTTTACACGCATTGATGATAGATTCAATGTTTTGAAGTGAGTATTTGTCTACTTCCATCTCTGCAATAGATTTCTCACCAGACACTAATTGTTCTATTTCTGTATATAGTATCCCTTTTGGACTAAGTATTTTATCGTATGCTTCCTCGTTAGTATCCATATACCCACTGAATATTTTTCTTAAAAAATTTTCAAAAATGGAGAACATAGAAAGTATCAATACATTATTTTTTATTACCGAAACATCATGAGTTAAAGAAAAATAATCATCATTTATATTGTCATAATCTATATCTTCTATAAGGAGTTTACATCTTTCTAGATTTTGTTTAAAGTGCCAATACGTAGCTTCAAAAGCTATTTCTGTTTGTGTTAACTCTGGCAAATCATTTTTTAGAAATCCACATGTCTCATCATTAGGAGAATATATAATTCCTCCAAAAACTTCATATAGCTTTTCTATAACTTTATTTTGCATCTCCAAATCATGATAGTTGCGACCTTCAGTAGTAGTCGATTCAAAAATAACCTTACTTCTCTTTCTTCCTAAATTCCTGTTGTGCATTTCCGTATAATGTCTAACATTTAACCAACAGCCTCTTTTGGATTGGAATTCATCAAACCAATAATATGTTATCGATTCTTTCATTTCAAATCCTAATTTTGATAATATTTTCATCGTCGTTTTAATAGGCACACGCCTATCTGTTAACAAATTAAGAGTTATACTCATGTTTCCCCCTCCCCACTCTTATACTACTGTCCATCTCCCCAATTTGTATATACCCCAAAAACGTAATAGCGTAATGAAACGTTAATTTTAAGAATAGATTACTTACAAAAATACTATGCAAAATATATTATATGTTTTGTGATAAAGCCTTCCTTAACTTCCCCTTTGCAGAATCAAGTATCCGTCTCACTCTTTCAGGATGATTTATCCCATGTAAACGCCCTAAGTCTCTATATGATAAATGAGGACTTTCTATATAAGTTGTTATTAAACTCACTTCAACATCATTACAATACTGGTCGATTAATAACCTAGTTTCTACATTACCTTCAATACGAAACGTCGAATCAATCTTTTCTAAGTCTGCCACAAGGTCAACATTTTGATGATTAGCCTTTCGTTTATCAGTTCTTAACTTTGACTTTATAAGATTATAGGCAGCACACTCCAAGGCTTTTTTAATCTTTTCATATAAGTAATACTCATCATTCCACGAATGTTCTTGGCAAACACGCCATAACTTCTCCCAAAATACACTCTCGAAATCATCTCGAAAAATCCGTTTATTTTTCCATGCACTTTCAAATTTATTCAAAATAGACCGCATCAAACCCTTTATTAAATAATTATTAAACACGATATAGAAAGCATCTTCCCCCTCGTCTAATCGAAGCATAGCATACTTATTCCATGTCTTTTCTACCGCAAGCACCTGCTTTATTTTTTTATCATCATAAATTCGCTTTATTCGTTCCACCTTATCTTCCTGCTGTATTTGAATGTGTGTTCTCTTTTCTTTTTTGTATAATTTCATGTTGCAACCCCCATAATTTTTAAGTTTGTTGTGACAAAACTGCAAAAAAATGTTGTATTTATGTATGTCTTAGACAGGAAAGGAACTACCTCTCCCTCCTTCTATTCGTCTCTACACGCACAAAACGTGACACTATATCGATAAAAATTATTTTTCATATGGGATGACGGCACTGAAACACAAAAAAGACAAGGAACAACCCCTTGCCAATTTACAATCAACACTTATTCGCTAACATACAAGATGTCTAATAATGGAGATTTAATTGTTACACAAATGTTGAGAAATATTGAAATTCAATTTCTATTATATTTTATTCTTGCTATCATTATTTATAAGAATATTCAAAAAAGGTGAGGGGATTTCATGAACGTTCAAATGAAGGGGAATGAACAAATTTCAAAGCTACTAAATGACTGGTATCAGGTGATACTACAGCAACAAGTAGAAAAAGCAAAACCATTTAAACAAGAGATTGAGGACAAACTTTCCAATAAACAGGAAGACGAAAATTTATTATTATATTATTCATTATTAAACTTCAGATATAAAGTGCTGACAGATGGACTTAACATTACAAAAGATAGTTTTAATGAAATTAACTCCTTTGATATACCTGATAACAGCTTTCTATCCTATTATTATCACTTCTTCAAAGCAATTCACAGCACCATTCTTGCAGACTACAATGTAGCAAAAGAACATTTTGAGAAAGCTGAAAAATTTTTAATGTATGTACCTAATGAATTAGAGAAAGCTGAATTTAATTATCGTTTAGCTTCATTTTATTATCAAATCTATAAACCGCTTTTAGCTATTGACCACATACGAGTAGCAAAAGATATATTTTCTAAACATGTGGGCTATGAAATCAATGTAGCTTTATGTGATAACATTTTTGGGTTATCTTGTATAGATTTAAGACAATTTGAACAAGCCGAAGAAAACTTTAACGCCGCCATAGATATTCTAAAAAATAAAAATGAAAGAACACTGTTACTACGTGTTAGAAATAACATCGGACTATTGTATGCAAATCAAAATCTTTCCTCTTTAGCAATTCGTCACTTATCAGAGGTTACAGAAAACATACCAAATCACTTTAAAGCCATATATTTACAAGCAGATGAAAATTTAAAATTAGGTGAAACAGAAATTGCGTCTCAACTCATTGAAAAGGGTTTAACTATCTGCAATGAATTAGGGAATAAGGAATATCAATACCGTTTTACAATTCTAAGAGAAATGAACAACACATCTAACACTACAGAGTTAGAAACTGCTGTATTAGCAGGAGTTTCATACTTTAAAAAAGAAGAATTATGGGATTGTATTGAAGAATATGCAGAACGACTAGCGAATAAATTTTATGCAGAGGAAAATCATGCGAAGGCTAGTAAATATTTCTACATTAGTAATGAAGCAAGAAAAAAACTATTAGCTAAAGGGGCGTTAAAGTAATGAAAAAGATTGGATTAACAATAACAGGATTAGCGTTAGCTGGAATTATGACTTTTAGTGTTAACAACATTCCAGGATTTTCGGCATTAAACAAAGGTGACACACCCGCACCACAAAGACCTGATTTAGCATTAAATATAGGTGATACTCCTGTACCTGCCGATAATAGAGGTGATGCTGATGGTGATGGTGGTGGTGCACCTGCTGAAAATCTTGGTGACACTTGGTCTTCATCTTATGCACATGGAAATACTGGTATTGTAAGTAATGAAGCTGATGGCAACACTGGTTCACCTGCTGATAACCGTGGGGACGGTGGAATAAGTAAACTAGAAGAACATGGTGAAACAATTTAATTAACGAAAAAAGAACGCCAAACCCTCACACTAGGCGTTCTTTTTTGTTATAAAAATAAAAGAATTAGATTACGGCTTCTTTTAAAATGTCTGTGACTTTGATACCTTTATTTTCACATAACGCTACCATTGCGGAAATAACCTTAGGGAATTCGTGTTCCTTAATAACTTTTGGATACGTAACACCTTTTCCCCCACTTCTAATAGCCCGTGTTTTTCTTGCTTTTAAATTTATTCCCGGCGTTACTTTGTACCGCAGATGACTTCGAAGGTCTTTCCACGCTATCAGATAATTGTCCCCATGTGCTTTACCGTATCTAGCCGCTAAACTTTGAAGTACCTTTTCTGGATTTTTAAAAGAAACTTCTTCTTTTGCTAATGTTTTAACGACTAGTTCTTTTTCTTTCAACTTGTTTTCAATTTCGGTAATATGACGATTCTTAAACGCCATTAAACCCGTTGCGGCTTGTGCTAGTGCGTTGATATCTCCCGACATAAACGCCTGTCCTACGGCAATTTGTAATGATTGTTCTTCGTTAATGTCCGCGACTTTAACTTCTTGGGTTGCTTTTTCTTCGATGTTCAATAGTTGCGTACGCACTTCTTTCGCAATAGCTGAATCGCGAAGCAACATTCCGACACGTAGGATTGCACGACGCGGGAACAGCATTGAACCTCTGTTTGTAAATTTGTAGTCATTTCCGTTTGCGTCTTTAATGATGGCAACACTAGACACGGTTTCTATATGGACATGTTGTCCCTTTAGAAAATCACCAATATTTCCTCGTTTTACTAACGACATTCCGTCGCTTTCTAGTTCAAAACGATGACGTACCATAATCTTTTTAATGGCTTCTGTGTTAACTTCGTAGAAATCCGCAACTTGCTTTGTTGTCGCCATTTCTAAATTAGGTAATAGTAATAAATCTTTCACTTTTTCCAATACGTCCACGCGGTTCATGTAAGTTTCACGAATGTTGCCGTCAATAATGAATGTTTCAGGGTTTGTAATGGTTGTGTTCATAATAAAATTCCTCCGAATAGATATTTTTCCTTTTACATCCTCTATTCGTACGAGTGCTTTAATTTTGTGACACATAACTTGTGATTAATTAAAATAAAAATACGGGACTATTCGAATGTTATCGGATTGTTAACGCTTGGGAATTAATTTCCATATGGTTAAAATTTGATACGTGTATTTTAAATACCCTTTACCCCGCAAAACTAAGCCGCCGTCCCCCATGGTGGGTGTAAATTCAGAAAATTCACTCTTTTATATGCAAATTATTTACGTTGTATCATAACTATGTTGTTCACACACAACAATCGAAGGATGAACGAAGAAATAATAAATCTTTTAACAAAATAAAACAAAATATATTAAAAGGTTTTGAAACATATTAATGAAACATAATAAACATTATTAAATCAATACTAATAATATGTAAGTAGATAACTAATGTTATTGTTTCAGAACTCAACGTTATTGAAACATCTATAATACTATTAGATAGTAATGATTATAATGTAGGGATGCGGGATATGATACGCATTACGATATGGGATAGGGACATAGATATATCATTATGATATTAGTATTGATATAAGTAATAGATAATAGCGTGAGGATATCGGGTAGGATATGGGATAGGATGGGATACGGGATAAGATGCGGGGTACGTTATACGTACCGCAATAGAATAGACCCACCACAAAATAAACGTGCGTCTAAAAAAAGATAGGGGACTAAATAAATAGCACCCCATTTGTTAAGCAACATATTAATTCCTCAATTCTAAAACTCTTTAATTCTCCCCTGCAATTACAAGCGGTAATCCCAGAACATTAGCTAACAGACTACGAAGTGGTTTATCTTCTAAAATCCACTTTACTATAAACACTCCTGCAATGAATAACATAAAGTACAATTCCACTACAATCTCCTCCTTTCACTTTCCTTTAAAATAGAACATAGGTTCCGTTTCTGATTATACTATACAAAATATGTAATGTATAGGTTAAAAGGATTTATTTCCCAAAATAATAACGATAGTATAAATGTATGTTTCTACATAAAAACTTACATTCGTTTTATTGATTCTATTGACTCCATCCTGAAATACCGTTATTCTATAAATATCTTAAAAAAACGTACATTCAAATCATTGATTTTACTACATATACAAAGGGCGGATTTATGATGAATCAAATCAAAGACGTGCAACCTATACGAAGCAAGGAACAAATTGAAGATATGAAATGGAGTTTACGCCGCCATTGTTCAGAACGCGACTACATTATGTTTCTAATTGGAATCAATACGGGATTACGTGTGGGCGATTTATTAAAACTAAAGACTAGCGACGTTAAAAAGAAAAAGAAGATTACCATTCAAGAAGGAAAGACGAAGAAGCCGCGGACAATTAGCCTTGTTAATATTTATGATGAAATACAAGCATACGCTAATACGGTAGATTCTGAATGGCTGTTCCCTTCTCGTAAAGGGGATAAGCCTATTACAACAACGCAAGCATACAGACAGCTAAATAAGGCGGCTGAAATGGCTGATATTACGGAAGGAATCGGCACTCATACAATGCGTAAAACATTCGGTTACTGGTTCTACAAACAGACAAAGGACGTTGCAAAACTACAAACAATCCTTAACCATTCCCACCCGCAAATTACGCTTACTTACATCGGAATCACCGAAGAAGAAATTGAAGATAGTTTAAACCAATTCGTTTTATAAGAAGGACGCTAGGCGGCACGGCTGCCCCGCGTTCTTTTTGTTTTCACAACTATTAATATTACTATCCCTTGTGATTACTTATAAAGCTAGTAATGATGCGGATTCCTTTGGATTCGCTACACAAATATTAAAATGAAATCTGTTACATAAATGGGCGGTTTCTTGGAAGTTACAGCGTCAATTTTAACGTGCCTATCGTCCTCATATCGACGCCCTATCTTTCACTAGATGGTTAAAAAAGAAGGACTAGCAACGCCCCTACAACGTCACTAGCCCTTTGATAATTCCTATTCTGTTTTATGGTTATCATAACCCGCCTTAACATTCAAAAACGGATTATTCAGCATTTCCCCGAAGGTTTGCACTTCGCCTTCAGTACGCTTTTGAGTATCCATTTCGCTTGATACTTCTCTTGTTACTTCCAACGCTATCGCACTACGCTTGTAATGTTCCGCGATTTTCTCTCTCGATGTCATCGCCATTACTTACTTCCCTTTTGTTCTGCATATTGTTGGGCATGGTACTCAAGTTCTCCAAAGTAAGCTTTGCGTACTTCTTCAACGGTCACAATAGGATGGAAGCCCTTGTAAAAAGTTTGTGCAATATCAAAATCTACTAAACGACGCGTACGCATATCAATCGGTCTCATACCTAAACGTGATTCAATATCACGGAACGCACCTAATTCACCGCTGCCTTGCATAATTAATTCGTTCTGCTTTACGAGTAATTGTAAATAGTTTAGCTTTGCGTCCTTGATTTCAGTTGCAAGTGCTTCTTCTTGTTTACGGATTCCTGCAAATACCGTGTCGCGGTCTGCTTCGACTTGGTCACGCATTCCCTCTAAAGCACCTTGAAGTAAATTGTCCATGTTTCCTAACATGATTAACACCTGTTCTCTTGTCCCTTGAACTACTGATAATTCCATGCGTAGCTTTTCGTTTGGCGTGCCGCCATTCATAACGGTGGCTTGGAAATCGGCTTCAATTTCTTTGTTTAATCTACGCATATCCGTGTCTAATTCTACTAATTTATTTTGTAATTCGATACGCTTTTCCGTATACTTTGTTACTGTTTCATTTGCTGTCTCTACTGCGTTTTTCATAATTAATATTCCCCCTGTAAAATTGCGTCCAGTTCTGCAAATATATCGTCTGGTACGCCGTCTTGTACGATATTGTTATTAACGTTAACTTGTACGCCGTCTTGTTCTCTAAGCTTGCCTTGTGTCTTCAAGTACAACTCAATGAACTTTGGTGATTTACCTTCAATAGCCCGACGAACTAACGTGTCCATGACACTGTAATAAGCATCCTGAATAAGTTTCTCTTTTAATTGACGTTCCATCTCTATCCACTCTTCAGATTTTCGCCAATTGTAAATATTCCTGCGGGACACTCCAATATCGTTTGCGATAGCTGTTAACGTTTGCCCGCTTCTTTGCTTCTCGAATACATCGACTAAGGTCTCTAATTGTTGAGGTGTAAGTTTACGCTGCTTCATCAACAACGCCCCCTTTATGCTTTACAAAGGCATCTAATAAATAAATTTCTTCAACGGAATAGCCAAGCCCCGCTAAACCTTTCCATAAACGCACATTCATTAAGTCTGTAATTGGTGTAAATCCGCTTTCTACCTTCATCAACGTCGAATGACCAATAAACATTCTCTCAGCTAATTGAGAAGCCGTGACACCTTTAATTTTTCGTAGAATACCGATTGATTTTGGATTCAAAATAACTGCGATTTTCAATTCTTTTTGTTCCATAACGTAACCCCCGTTTTTTGTGTGTATGTGAATTTGATTTTTTTAAAAGGAAAAAAGACGAACATGACTCCTACATCACGTTCGTCTAAATTTAGGAAGATTCAATAGCGATAATACTCTCTGAAATGATTGGCATTGGAAGGGAAGCCGTTAAGCTTTCCCACTATATAAGCTAACTAAGAAGAACTTTTACAAGAAGAAAATGAAACTTTTTAGACAAAATGAGAAAATTATTTGAAGGTATAAATAAAGGTATAAAAAAAGAACCCACGGCAAAGAACCGCGGGCAAAGGAAGGAGTATTATTTAGCAATAAAAGCGGAAAGACCGCCCTATGGTTTGTAGATTGTTGAAACAGGAAAAAGATTTATAGGAATAGTTATAAAACAAACTTGCCGAAGGCTACGAGAACGAAGTTCTCGTATATCTTTTATATCTCTTCAACGATATATCGTTAGACCTATTCATTAAAACCATATTTAAGCTAACGCTTATTCATTTCGTTCGTTTAACTCTCTCTATATACAGCACAAGCTGAAGGTACTTTTTACAAGAAATAAAATGTTAAATTTTTGTGACAAAAAATGAACCCTTGATACGACTGAGTTTTTTAAAGTAACAACTTTTGTGCTTAATAGAAAATCCCTTGTAGGAATTATATTCCATTTTAATAATCACAAAACCTAGGATACAGTCCCTTGTACCTCATTACCACAAGAAACACCGATTCTATGCGGTATGAATCATATTATTAAGCACACAGCACAAGGGACAGGTCATCGTGAGTCAAACGGGCTATTTACCTATAAGGGGTACCGTCAGCATTTTTGAAAAAAACATGCTAATCCAAAAATATAATAAGCGGTTTTAAAATAATGTATAAGAGATAAAATCCAAGAAGAACGGGAGTAATCACACGTAATGTTGCCGCCAATCTTTGATTCTCGTACAACTTATTCAGGAAAAAGAAGAACAAGACTACCCAAATTCCCTTTGAAAAAAACGTATACAGTGTATCGAATATGACATCAAAAACTAGCATGAGAATATTCATCGAACCTCCCCTCTTTTCCTTATTATACCATCTAGAGGAGAATGACATGTTATGTAATTTCGCTTGTTACTGGATTAGTCGAAAAACTAGAACGCTAGTCTCGAATTTAATATACTGCAAGCACAATCAAACCGCAATTTGCTAAAAGTTCGGTTAGACCCTATAAAAATAGCGAAATATGCCCCCTATAAGTCAATTTAGGCGTATTAAAATCCCCTTTATATACAGATGCGTATTTTCATCATTTATTTATAAGGGATATTTTTTCGGATTGAAGGTAAAAAAACTATACATGCTTCATATGTATCAAAATTCGAGTTATCTGGAACAAATAAAGATGTAAAATATTTTAAAGAAAGGGTGCGGAGATTGCGACACATTGAGAATATATGTAGAGAAATAGCACTAGAAAACAATAATTAGTATTGTCGACAGGTGGAAGATAGGATAAAATTTTCACCTTTTCTATAAGAGATAATTTATGTATTTAATCAATAAAGTGTAACCAATTGAAATAGATTGCTTAATAGAGTCTATTCTTTTTTAGACGAATGAAAAAGGTTATTTTTTTAAGTCCAGTATTTATCGTTTTTTTACAAAAAATATTGCTAGCATTTTTGTGAAAATGGTTAAATTCGTTGACAACTTTTTTGAAAAGCACTTTATTGCTATGTGTTTTAAGGTGTGATTTCATAGTCTTTGTATTGAAAAAAACGGCTTGCTATGTCGAAAAGTAAAAGTTAAAAAAAGAAAGAATTTATACATATATCTTGTGTCTTGTTTTGAAACGTAATACAATATTTAGGGAAACGATGGGATTTATTCCCTTCATAAATGCAACAAATTCTCTTAATCTAAGCTATTAGTAAATTAATATGCCGGCGTGCAAGTTAATTGCTAATATCGGGAGATAAGAGAATTACAAAAAAGTTTACCATGGTCAGATGGTAAACTTCATAAGGTGGTGAGATAAACATGAAAACACATGAAAAGATTCAAGTTTTGTTTGCTGTTTTGGGATTTGTATTTAATGTGACCTTTACTGTGATGTTCAATGTTTTTAGACTCTTCCTCTAGACTCACCTGTTTTTATAAAGCCTCTTTTGTGTTGGTAGCACTTAAGAGGTTTTTTCTTTGTTAAGTAATGTATATTCAACGTACATTCAATGTGCATCCAATATACATTGATGTCTAAAAAAAATTATCCGAAAACAGATAATTAATACTGACAGCTATCTGCTGTCTAAGGTAAAACTAGTTAGTCCAGGCACTCAACTGGTCAGTCTAAGCACTCAAACTTTGTCTTAAATACATTATACGTTCAATGCTTCCCTTTTTTCAAGATATATCAACTTAAAGTTTACAAAACAACTTGTTAATTAAAGTACACTATGGTATACCAAAATCCCTTACTATCAGGCTATTCTTCCCTTCATATATCCTTCACTATACTAACCTTACCAGTATTTTATTACCTTCCCTTTTTTATAACTCCGAGAAACACATTCTGACGCAATTAACTTTTGATTTACATACCATTGCATTGTTAATCGCCTTCTACCGCCCTTCGGTTGCTGTACGTGGCTTATTAGCTTATTTATCCGAATAGATACTGAATGTTAATAGTTAGTATTACGTAAGGTTTCATAATTTATTGTTGCGTAGTATTAACTTCTTTCTCGTCTTATACAATAATAAATACAATATTTTTCGGTAGTTTGTCACATTGATTTATAAGTTTTTCAAAATATATTTATCACTTCACTAAAATAAGAAGTCTACTGATAAGAACTCCTTCTCATATAGTTGATATCAAGCAATTAACTAGTTCAAACTATCTGAGTGAGAGAGATTTACATTCCATATAGTTGGTATCAAACGCTGTTCTTTTCCCTTCACGCTGTTTATACCTCCTGAATTTACATTCCCTAAATTGATATCAAACTGATGACAACAAAGAAGAGTCTCTTGATGTGATTAAATTTACATTCCATATCGTTGATAGCAAACCGGTGCTGATTGGAAGACATTGAAGCGTTGGGCGTTATTTACATTCCATATCGTTGATATCAAACACGGTATCTTGTTCAATGGTTTATTGCGTTCTGTAATATTTACATTCCACATAGTTGATATCAAACGAACTTGCTAAAAATCAAGGGAAAGATTATGAATACATTTACATTCCACATAGTTGATATCAAACTAAGCACAATGAACCTGTGCTTCTTGAATAATACATATTTACATTCCATATAGTTAATATCAAACACTTGTTTCTTCCACACTTTCAGACAAAATCCCAATTATCTACATTTCATATAGTCGATATCAAACCCTACGTAAATCTGTTTAAAAAAGCTGCAATAACAACCCTTCGGCACATCCAAATTCAACTATTCTGCCGTAAACCTACAATAAGTTTTTCAACTATCATTTAAAAATAAGCATAAGTCCTTATGTATCAATACTTTCAGCAAATTATTCAAAAATTAGCTTTGCGGCAACTCTACGGAATGTTCCTTTGATATCAATATAGAATGTCTAGTCGGTAACACAACAAGACTAGAGTTAACCCTTGGTGAGTGGATTTTTGTTCCCTACAATAGAACACCCTCACCCTTTAGACGCTAAATCGCCTAAGCTATATCATCGCAATTATCGAACAATGATAGCTGTTCATTTAACGTGTCGTTCTCTCCTAATATTTCTTTTAAAGCTTCTTGCTTTTTCTTTTGATACTCACTCTCTATACTACCTGATATATACCTTGCACTCTTTGCAATGTTTTGTGAAGCGTTATAGTCAGCGTTTACTTCAAAACCACAACTTTTA
This sequence comes from Paenibacillus sp. 102, assembly GCF_039549175.1. NCBI lineage: Bacteria > Bacillati > Bacillota > Bacilli > Caryophanales > Paenibacillaceae > Paenibacillus > Paenibacillus sp. 102. The sequence goes on from NZ_JBCGHT010000010.1 coordinate 159,037, forward strand.
CAAATAAATTTTTCCTGCTTTTCACGTTGTCCTTCTTCATAATAATCGCATTTACTACAAGTTTGGCTGGTAAGATAAGCATCAACATATTTTATTATTATTCCCTCTCGTTTTGCTTTATATTCAATCATCATTTGTAATTGATAATAAGACCAATTTCTTAATAAAGACTTATTCTTCATCTTATCAAATTCCAAGAACTCCATATTAATTTGACCAGCTTGATTTTTGACTGCAAATGTTACAATTTGTGTACTCAAAAAATGGTTATAGGTTTTAGCAAAGTTAGCTTCTTTCTCTTTCAGATGTTCCAACGCTTTTAATTTCTTTTTTCTTCCTTTTCCACCTTTTACAGCTGTTAAAGATTCTTGTAATCGGCGTCTACGCTTTTGCATTTGTGTTCTCACACGCAAGAAATCATCTATACTCCCTATCCCTTTTCTGACGTACACCTTATCACTTAATGACACATAAGCTGGAATTTTCAATCCTAAATCAACACCAACTACTCGACCTGGGATATAATCTTGTGTTTCTTTATTGGGGATGTTCAACGTTAAATTCAATATCATATCCCTGTTATTGAAAGCGATACTACTATCGCAAACCTTATATGCACCCTGAAGGACATTTTCTAGGACGCTTTGTAATTCTGCAATATTTTTTTTCCTAATATGCAAAATACATTTAAAGATAGTTCCCTTATTCCACTTAATAAAATACTCTCCGTTTTCCTTATAAAACTTCAAGCTTCTGCCCCTAACAAGCAAAGGATTATCTTGCTTATAATTCCGTAACGAACGTTTCCCAGCTAATAAACCCGCTTTACAATCATTCTTATAGTCTTGTGTTACCTTACTTGTAATCCCATCCTTAGTATCACTCATTAAATTACACTCACGGTTAATTAAATTTCGTACCCTTGTTTGTTGTGTAAACCCAACTACCTGTTGATAAGCTTGACGTGCTTTCTCATTATATTCCTTTTCAAAATTATATAGTTCCTGTTTCTTTTTATTGTACGCTTCTCGTAGTGCTTCTTTCTTCTCTAAGTTTTTCGCCTTTTGATGTTCCTCATATTTCTTGTTAATTAGTTCTTGTAGCTTATTTCTTTTCTGTTTGTAGTCCTCATCATTCTGCTTCAATTTTTGTATAGCATTATGTTCAAAATACAAATGATTATAGGCTAAGTTAAGTGCTTTATGCTGTTCTCTTATCTCAGTACGAATTAAACTATATCCCTCTTCCCGATTCTCTGATACAATTACTAACTTAATTTTTCTAGTTAAAATCATACTCCCTCTCTCCTTCCTTGCATTATAAGTTTCGACGATAATTATCTGAATAATACGTACAACAATAATTAAGTGATTTTACTTATGAATGTGGAATAAGAATGACCGGGAATGTCTGTCCTTCATCATGGGATGAGGGAATAGGACAACGGCTAGGGCAGAGAATGACTACCTTACATTGCAAAAACAAGAAAGTTAATGCAACATAAAGCAGACGTTCATTGTCACTTCTCATGGTCTATCGGGTTAAGGAATCCGTATAGTAACACCTCGTTTGAACACTAGATTTTCACCTACAACGAACTTTTAACATGCCATGCTTGTCCAACATGCTGAAAAACTTAGGGAAGGAATTGTACTGCTGACATACCCTTAATTACTCGTAACCTAATGTTATTTTTCTTATTCGTTGCTACCTGTACCGTAGTACACCAAGCAACCACCAAACTGATTATGTGCGTTCTCCACATAGACTAGACACAAGCAAACGAGGAAAGCTTCTAACGTGTCTACGAACCCATTTTCTGACGTTGGCTGGTTCTCACCTGTTCAAGTGTTTAGCGTGGTGTTAGGTCATTCCCACGTTCGTAAATCCCTGTACAAGTTACCTAAAAAAGACAATAGAAAATTAAACCTTTGCATTATACTTTTTAAAAATTTATAATGAAGGTGTTAAATGTACGGAATATCCGTTATTTAATTTTTGCTATTACTTATTTAAACTTGGTCACCTACTGCAATAGGTGGCTTTTTTCTATGTAACATTTTTATAAATGTCGCTTTTCAATTACTTTTAATGGTGAAAATTTCTTATGACTATCTTGCACATCAGTCCCAAACAAATTAACATATGTCTTCACAATTTCCATGCTTGTATGTCCTAAAATTGCTTGAAGTTCAAATATATTTGCCCCTTGCTGTACACTTAACTTCGCAAAGGTATGTCTAAACGTGTGTGGACTACAACGGACATTTTTTATTTGTGCTTTTTCACCATAGATTGCAATCCTCTGCTGAATTCCCCGCTTTGTTAAGGGAGTACCATCAATTGTTACAAATAATGCATCTGTTTCAACATAACCTCGAATGGCAATATATTTTTTCATTTGCTGTTTCATTTCTCGTTGTATGGGAACTAATCGTTCTCTATATGTTTTAGCATTACGAATACAAACAAAATTGTCTTCCCAACGAATATCCGCTAACGAAATCCCTACAAGTTCATGGATACGAATTCCAGTTTCTAAAAGCAACATCATAATTGTATAATCACGAACACCAGTGAATGATTTTAAATCAGGTTGCCGAAATAATTGATTCAATTGGTGTTTAGTAAAAGTCGGAATGATTGGCTTTCTATCTTTTAATAAAGAAATATTCTCCATAGGGTTATTGGGGATGTGCTTATTTTTATGAAGAAAGTTAAAGAAAGCACGTAATGCCCGCAAACGAGTATTAATTGAGATAACCTTTGTTCCCTTGTACTTTCGCATATATAGAATGACATTTTCCTTTATATGTTCCTCTGTAACGTTATATGGTTTTAATTGTGCTATGTCGATATCTTGTTCCGTCAATAGGTTGAAAAACGTCGCAAGTTCATTGCGATAATAACGCATTGTGTAAGGTCTTAAATTACGGATATCACAATCCTTTAAAAAGAGATTCACTGCATCCTCAAACGTTTCTACATACGATTTTGTTTTACGCCGCATAATAGCTAATTCCCCATCGTCTAAAACGTTGCTACGTCTTGCCATTACCGAATTACCTCCTTTAGTGAATTAAACTTACTACGTACGATTAGAAGGCATTACGTTAACGTATAGGAGTCAACGTATTAGACGATAAATTAACAGTGATTTGAACACAAAAAAAGCGTCCCCACAAAGTAGGAACGCTTGATATTACTGTATATTCACGTTTAATTAATGATTAAAAAACAAATAAAAAAAGACGATTCACTCGTCTTTTTGATACCGATGGTCGGGGTCGAACCGACACTCCCGAAGGAACACGATTTTGAGTCGTGCGCGTCTGCCAATTCCGCCACATCGGCATAATAAGAAAGGCGGCAACCGGATTCGAACCGGTGGTAAAGGTTTTGCAGACCTCTGCCTTACCACTTGGCTATGCCGCCATATGAAATTAAATTGGAGCGGAAGACGGGATTCGAACCCGCGACCCCAACCTTGGCAAGGTTGTATTCTACCACTGAACTACTTCCGCAAAAATGGCTGGGCTAGCTGGATTCGAACCAGCGCATGACGGAGTCAAAGTCCGTTGCCTTACCGCTTGGCTATAGCCCACCGAAGTTTTAATTCATTATATGTAAGTAACCATTAATTTATTTGTAATTTTAAAAATAAAAATGGGGCGACTGATGGGAATCGAACCCACGAATGCCGGAGCCACAATCCGGTGCGTTAACCACTTCGCCACAACCGCCATGTTGTATTTTGGCAGGGGTAGTAGGAATTGAACCCACACTGGAGGTTTTGGAGACCTCTGTTCTACCTTTAAACTATACCCCTGTATAAAATGTAAATGGTGGAGGGGGGCAGATTCGAACTGCCGAACCCGAAGGAGCGGATTTACAGTCCGCCGCGTTTAGCCACTTCGCTACCCCTCCGAAACTTACATGGTGCCGGCTAGAGGACTTGAACCCCCAACCTACTGATTACAAGTCAGTTGCTCTACCAATTGAGCTAAGCCGGCGTATTTTATTGAAAATGGTGGCTCGGGACGGAATCGAACCGCCGACACGAGGATTTTCAGTCCTCTGCTCTACCGACTGAGCTACCGAGCCAGAAATAAATGGCGGTCCCGACCGGGGTCGAACCGGCGATCTCCTGCGTGACAGGCAGGCATGTTAACCACTACACCACGGGACCATTTGGTTGCGGGGACAGGATTTGAACCTGCGACCTTCGGGTTATG